>JADLCY010000001.1:0-600000 GCA_020846935.1 Gemmatimonadaceae bacterium | reverse complement strand
GCCGGCTGGGGACTGAGCGGTGTGTGTCCCGGCCCGGCGATTGCCTCGCTCGGCGCGGGCAACTGGCCCGTGCTCTGGGCGCTCGGCGGGATCGCGCTCGGCGCGTGGGTGCATGGCCTGCAGAAGTCGCGCTGACCACGCACTCGGAGCGCGGCAGGCAAGGCGTCGTCCTCGTCAGGCCCGATGTGGGTGGCGCGCCCGATCGCAATCCGGACGATAATCAGAGATCGCAGTGCCGCAGCTTCATGTCTATCGCGAGGGCCTTGGCGGCAAGTGGGCCGCACAGTGCCGCAGCACCTTCCGGGCATGGCCGACTTCGCTGCAGCGTTCAAGCCGTACCGCACGCTGCCGGTGGGTGGCGACGGACTCGCGCTGTGAGACTTCCTCTCCAAGCTCGTGTCCCACAGGGGTGGGCGCATGACGATCGCACTCAACGACGGCACAGGGAGTCTTCGACATGCTTGAGAACCTCCTCTCTTTCTGGTGGCTGGCTGGTGCGATACTCATCGGCCTGGCGGTTCCACTCGCGGCCGTGATGATCGTGATCGATCATCGACGTCATCGCTCCTGGCCGAACACGGGGCTTGCTGTGCTCTGGTGCGCTCTGACGCTCGCGATTGCGGGCATCGTGCGAGGCAACCTGTCGCCACCGCTTTTTGGCGTGCCGCTGGTGCTTCTCCTGAGCCTTGGCTGGTCGCGCCGGAAGTCCTGGTTCGTTGCGGGCGTGACGACTGGCTACTGCCTTGTCGCTGCCGTGGTGATCGTGGTCGCCTTTCGGCGACCGAACGATGTGAACGGCTGGCTGCTGCTTGCGGCGCCGACGTCTCTCATTGCGCTGACGCTGTGGCGAACGCGTCGCCAGCGGTAGCATTGTTGAATGTGTCGCGGCGCGGCGGACCGCTGCGTCCTGACGCCGGCCAGGTACAGCTCGGTGGGCTGTCGGATCGGGATCCCCGGAGCATAGCTCAATGGAGCAACAGCCTCGCGCGCACGAAGACAAGGTCAGTCTGGACACGGCGGTTGGCCTGTCGTTTGACTACCTCAAGCAGCTCGGAACGATCGCGATGACCACCGCGGGCGGGTTGATCGCGCTCGGCCAGTTCGTGGACGGCGATCGGAAGTTCTTCATCAAGATCATGATCGCGACTGGAATGCTGTTCCTGTCGGCGCTCCTGGCGTTCCTCGTGCAGTTCTCGCTCATCGATCGCGTGCGCCAGAGTCACGAGATCCTGCGTCACGGGGAGCAGCCAAGCCAGCCCGTATCATCCGCGAAGAGGCTGGAGAAGCGGTTCGAGGGACTGGCGCTCTGGCTTCTGGCGATCGGAATGGGTGTCGCGCTCCAGGCGCTCGCGGGCATTGGCGTGCCTCGCTGATGCATTGAATCGCGGCGCGCGTGTTACGCCGCTGCGAGCTCGGGGATCGCGAGCCCGTGCTTGATCAGCCCCGGCATTCATGGCAAACCACCTGCTGCGCCTGCTGGTTGCTGATCCGGCCGGCGCGGTGCGACGGGTAGCGGGGATGGGCCATCAGATCTCATCCCCGGCTCCGTGCCACCCTCGGGAGGCGTACCCCCAGGGTGCCTGAAGCGGCGGTGACGCCCCAGGTTAGCGTGTCGTGTCGACCGGCATCCCATGACAGCGCCTCAGGGCGGAGTCGCGCGGGAACTCGGGCTGGCGGACATCTCCGCCCCCGTTCCTCCCGCCGACGTTTGATAGGCGCACCTCGGCCACCAGATCGCGCGCGTCTTGCCCCACCCACTCCCAGGCGACCCCGTGCGCCGCGCGCACGCTCAGTCGCGCCGTGCGATCGTGCGTGCTGTGACGCGCAAAAAGGTGGAAACATCCTCGCGAGTCGCTGATGACGCGAGCGCCACCGCCGCGCGAGGGTTGAGGAAAGCTGATGGCCACGATAGCGCCGGCGAGTGGCGATCCGCCCGCCATCACGACGCCATCCACGTGCGTCACGTCGTGATAGGATCTGGGGAGGAGGACGATCAACACCAGCCCAATGGCGGCGAGAGCCCCGACGCCAGCCAGTACCCGCGAGGTCATGCGCTGCCTCCTCATGGTGCCGTCAATGGCTGGAGTGTAACGTGGCGACGATGATGGCCTCCGTCGAGGGCCGAAACCGTGCGACCTGGAGGAGGGCAACGCCATGGCGAGACGCGAAATCAAGACCAAGCCGACGGACGCCAGCGTCGGCGCTTACATCGCGGCTCGAGCCAGTGAACACCAACGCAAGGACTGCCGCACTCTGATGGCGATGCTCAGGAGGGTCACTCGCAAGACGCCACGGATGTGGGGGCCGAGTATCGTTGGGTATGGCTCGTATCGATACACCTATGAGACCGGTCGCACGGGCGAGGCGCCGCTCGCGAGCTTCGCCATTCGAGGGCGCGACCTGGTGGTGTACGTGATCGCCGACTCAGCCAGTCAGCGCGCCGCCCTGGCGTCACTCGGCAAGCACACCATGGGGAGATCCTGCCTCCACATCAGACAACTGGCCGACGTCGACCTGTCGGTGCTGGAGCAGCTCGTCGCTGGATCCATTGCCGAAGTGAAGCGACGCTACCCGTCGCCGCGGAACGCCTGACGAGTGAGGGCTCGGCAGTGATGAGGTGACGGCTGCGGCTGGCATGGTGGCGAGGGGAGTGCAGGCCCCCCGCTTCGGCAGGGCGCGCGTCAAGCCAACCGGCGGGTGCATCGCGCGGGTCGGCGCCGGTAGTCTCCCGGCGACCAATCACCCGTGAAGACATCCATGCGCACTCATACGGTTCTCCGCCTCGTCCCCGTGCTCCTCGTCGCGCTGGCGGGCGCGGCCTTTGTCGACGCTGCACCACGCGGCACGCATCCTCGCGACCTCGTCATCACCGCAACGGACTACGCCTTTCAGGCGCCCGACACCGTGCCGGCCGGGCTCACCCGCGTCCAGCTGGCGAGCAACGGCAAGGAGTTCCATCACGTGCAACTCGTGCGGATCCCAAGTGGTCGTGAGCTCCGCGATGTCATGCAGGTCATGAGCGCCAAGGGCGCCTTCCCGTCCTGGCTGACCTTCGTTGGCGGTCCCGAGGCAACGCTCGGTGGCAACGGTGACGTCACGATGCAGCTCGAGCCCGGCAAGTATGCCGTCATCTGCGTCATCAGTTCACCACACGACGGTGTGCGACACGTGGCCAAGGGCATGGCGCGTGAGATCACCGTCGTGCCGTCGTCGCGCCGAAGCGAGCCGGCGCCTCGTGCCGACACTCGGCTCACGCTCGACGACTACTCCTTCACGTTCGCTCCGTCGCTCACCGCCGGGCGACACACGATCGCCGTGGAGAACAAGGCCGCGCAGCCGCATCACGTGGAGATCATGAAGCTCGAGCCTGGCAAAACGGCGGACGACGCCATGGCGTGGTCGCGTACCCGGCAGGGGCCTCCGCCATTCCAGGTCTGGGGTGGGACGAGTGCGCTCTCACCGGGGAAGGCCGTCACCCTGACGGGCGACTTCACGCGCGGGATCTACCTGCTGGTGTGCTTCGTGCCCGATGCCACGGACGGTCGTTCGCACCTTGCCCACGGAATGCTCCAGGTACTCACCATCGAGTAGGGCGGGGGGCACGTGTCACGGCGTCGCAGTCGGGCCCGTGGCACGTTGCACCCGTATCTTCCACGGATGCGTCCCCTCCTCGCAGACGGCGCAAGCCGCGCCATTCGCTACCTCGAAGGGCTTCCCGACCGCCGCGTGGCTCCAGTGCCCGAGGCACTCGAACACCTCGGGCGGTTCGACGGCGAACTGCCCGATGCGTCGGACGATCCGCGCGCCGTGCTCGCCATGCTGGACGACGTGGGGTCACCGGCCTCCATGGCGATGGCGGGTCCCCGCTTCTTCGGGTTTGTCATCGGTGGTGCGCTCCCGATCACGGTCGCGGCGAACTGGCTCGCGACGGCGTGGGACCAGAATACCGGCATTCACCGGGTGACACCGTTCGTCGCGCAGCTGGAGCAGACCGCGTTGCGCTGGCTCGTGCAGCTCCTCGGACTGCCTCCGGGCACGGGCGGTGCGTTCGTCACCGGCGCGACGGTGGCGAACTTCACCGCGCTCGCCGCCGCCCGGCAGGTGGTGCTCGCGCGCGCCGGATGGGACGTCGAAGCCGATGGCCTCTTCGGCGCACCACCGATCACGGTGGTGGTGAGCGCCGAGCAGCATCCGAGCGTGCTCAAAGCGCTCGGCCTCCTGGGGCTCGGCAGATCCCGTGTGGTCACCGTGCCGGTGGATGGGCAGGGGCGCATGATCGCGACGGGTCTGCCGCGTGTTGATGGCCCAACGATCGTGTGCGTTCAGGTGGGCAACGTGAACACGGGGAGCTGCGACCCGGTTGCGGCCATCGCCGAGCAGACGCGCGCGACCGGCGCGTGGCTGCACGTGGACGGTGCCTTTGGCCTGTGGGCAAGCGCGGCGCCGGCGCGCGCGCACCTGACACAGGGGGCGGCGCTGGCCGATTCGTGGGCGACGGATGCGCACAAGTGGCTCAACGTGCCCTACGACTGCGGCATCGCGTTCGTGCGCAACCCCGCCGACCTGCAGCGAGCCATGTCGATCAGTGCGGCATACCTTCCGATGGAGACGGCGCATCGGAACCCGTCGGACTTCACCCCGGAGCTATCGCGGCGCGCGCGCGGCGTGGACGTGTGGGCCGCGCTCCGAACGCTGGGGCGCGCGGGCGTCGCCGACCTCGTCGAGCGCTGTTGTCGCCACGCCGAGCGTTTCGCCACGGGGCTCCGCGATGAGGGGTTCGAGATCCTGAACGACGTCGTGCTCAATCAGGTGCTCGTGGCGTTCGGCGATGCAGCAACGACGGACCGTGTGGTCGCGGCGATCCAGGAGGACGGGACCTGCTGGTGTGGCGGCACGGTGTGGCAGGGGCGTCCAGCGGTGCGCATCAGCGTTTCGTCGTGGGCCACGACCGAGCGCGACGTGGAGTTGAGCATCGCCGCGATCGCGCGCGGGGCGCGAAGCGTCGGTGTGGCCAACGCTGCCAGAGCTGACGTCTAGCAGACGCGAGGGCGAGACGGTCAGGCGAGGCCGAGGTGCTTCAATACCGCCGGTGGCGGACCATCAAAGCGGGGCAGGGCCACGTTGCCGACATACCCGATGTCCTTCATCCCTTCGTCGGTGGTGTAGAACCCCTCGGCCGTCAGGTCGCGCACGCGATCAAAGAAGCGCGCTGCGGCTCGGTGCTCTGGCCTCGCGTTGGGAAGAAAGCAGATGTCGTCACAGATCGCGGCCCGCTGCGTCGTACTCGCGCGCGCGAAGGTGCGGCCGAACCGACGACGACTCTCGGTGTTGAGCCAGGCAAGCCCACCGCGCAGCCGCACCAGCTCGCGCTGGTTGCCGTCGTATGGCGCGCTCACCCAGTGATTGATGTAGCCCGGCACACCCACGGCCGACGCGCTCGGTGAGCGGCTGTCGGCCGGAATGATCATGTCGCACAGCGCGGTGAGCGTCACCATCTCCGGCGCGGTGAGTTTGTTCGACCAGGTGATCCGCGGCCGCAGCAGGTCGGGATCGGAGGGTGTGCCTCGCGGTCCGGCCGCGGTCGCCTGCGACTCGTCAGGTTCGACCACCGCGGGATCGGGTGTGGCGGGCGCTCCGAAGCCGGGCGACGGCAGCGCCGGTGTGACCGCCGCAACGGCGAGGACTTGCAGCGCACGGCGCCTCGAGCGCCCGCGCCCATCGAGCGACTCGTCAGGCAGTGGCGACGTGCCCGGGGTCGGCGTGGTGTCACTCATCCGATGTTCCTCTTCGAAAGCTCGTCGATGATGTGGTCGCAGGTGCGCCACGCCAGGGCGAGGATGGAGAGTGTCGGGTTCTTGTCAGCGTTGGACACGAACGGTGCGCCGTCGGTGACGAAGAGGTTCTTCACGTCCCACGACTGGCACCACGCGTTGAGTACCGACGTCTTCGGGTCGGTCCCCATGCGACAGGTACCGACTTCGTGGATGATCTGGCCGCCGCGGGCAATCACCCTGGACCCATCCGTCTCCACGGCGCCATTCACCTTGCCACCCATCGCCGAGACGACTTCGGCGAACGTCTTCACCATGTGCGCGGCCTGACGCGTCTCGTGCTCCGACCACTTCCAATGGAAGCGGAGGACGGGGATGCCCCACTGGTCGGTGACCTCGGGGTCGAGTTCGCAGTAGCAGTCTTCGTTGGGGATCATCTCACCGCGGCCATCGAAGTACATGAACGAGCCGTAGTAGCGCCGCGCCTCTTCCTTCAAGCGGCGGCCGTAGGCGCCGTTGGTGTAGTTCTCCAGTCCGCCGAAGATCCCGGGGCCCGGCATGTCGCGCCCGCCGCCGAACTCCACGTGGTAGCCGCGTGCAAATCCGAGCTGACCGCCGATCTGCTCCTTGTAGAGCCACCACGGCATATACATGTGCATGCCGCTGGCGCCGTCCTGGTTGTGCGGTGGGCAGCGCTCCAGCGCCGGGATCTGCCCGCCGATGCCCGCGCCGACGGTGTCCATGAGATACTTGCCCACCAGGCCGCTGCCGTTCGAGAGCCCGTTGGGGAAGGGCGCGCTGCGCGAGTTCAGCAGGATGCGCGCCGTCTCGCATGCGCTCGCGGCCAGCACCACCACGCGCGCTCGCACTTCGCGGTCGGTGCGCGTGCGCTTGTCGATGTAGCGAACCCCGGTCGCGCGCCCCGCCGCATCGACCATGACCTCGCGTACCATGGCGTCGGACACGACGTCGCAGTTACCGGTGGCGATGGCCGGCGGAAGAAGCACCGTCGTGCTCTGGAAGTTGGCGCGGATGGAACACCCGTTGCCGCACGGCGTGGCCCAGAAGCACGCCATGCGCTGCCGCATGGACTCGGCCAGGACGCGCTGGGCCAGCCGGTTACCGGGGTGGATCTTCTGCGGGAGCGTCCGGTGATCCTGGCGCTGCGACATGATCGCGAGATGCGCCGGAATCACGGGGATGCCTAACGGCCCGCAGGCCTTCTTTGTCAGGAGTTCGGTCGCCCGCGGAGCGGGGGCGGGCATCAGCACGCCTGGCGAGGATCGTGGCGTGTTCTCGAGGTCGTCGTCCCCGCCGTACACGCCGATGAGCATCTCCGTGCGATCGTAGTACGGGGCGAGGTCCTCGTACGCGATGGGCCAGTCGGCGCCGAGCCCGTCGCGGGTCTTCGGTTTGAAATCGTAGGCCCCCATGCGGAGCGAGATACGACCCCAGTGGTTGGTGCGCCCGCCGGTCATGCGCGCACGCCACCACATGAACTCGCTGCCCGGCGCGGTGGTGTACGGCTCACCCGGCACGTTCCAGCCGCCGTCGACCGTGGCGTCGTAGAAGCCGAACGGCTTCTCGCGCGTCCCGGCGCCGCGCAACGGTGCCTGACGCGGGAGGTTGAACATCGGCGTTTCGGTGACCGGGTCGTAGCGCCGGCCCGCCTCGAGCACGAGCACCTTGAGCCCGGCCACGGCGAGCTGATACGCGGCCATGCCACCGCCAGCGCCGGACCCCACCACGATCGCGTCGTACGACGTCTGCGACTTGGGACTGCTGAGGAACACCGCGCACTCCGCTGGGTGATGCGGCGAATATACGCCCGGCTGGCCGAAGCCGCGATTCGACCGCGCTCCCCCTGCGCCCGCCCGCCGCACGACACGCGCTCGCGTTCGCGGCCGACGGCCGGCACGCCAGGGGGCGCGGCCCCTTGCACCACGTCGTAACGTTGCGTTCCTGCGTTCCTGCGTTCCCGCGTTCCCGCGTTCCCGCGTTCCAGCGTTCCGATCCAGGCTCATGAACGAGCCGCCGTCTCGGACGTGTGTTCCCGCGCCACCGCAATCACAGCCCGCCAGCCCATGCCCTCCACGTCGGTCGCCCCTCGCCCGCGCCAGGCCACCAGGTTCACCCGCGTCCTTGCCCTTGCTTCGTTAGGTGTGATCGCGGGCTGCACCGCGGCGCCCGAGAGCGACGCGGTCACCGCGGGCCGACGACCGATCACGCTCAGCACCACGGAACGCTTCAGCGCGACAACCATTCCCGCATATCAGGGCACGCACCCCGAAGCCTATGCCTGGATCGACGCGAACCTGCCGCGGCACCTCGCCAACCTCCAGCGCTGGGTCCGACAACGTTCGGTCTCCGCACAGAACGACGGCATCCAGGACATGGCGCGGTTGGTCCGGGACGACCTCAAAGCGCTCGGCTTTGCCGAAGCCGAGATCGTACCGACCAGCGGGCACCCGGGCGTCTGGGGCTACTACGACGCCGGGGCCGCACGAACACTCGTCGTCTACATGATGTACGACGTGCAGCCGGTGGAGCCCACCGGCTGGTCCGTCGACGCCTTTGCCGGCCAACTCGTCGATCGACCGATGGGCAAGGTGCTCATGGCGCGCGGCGTCACCAATCAAAAGGGTCCCGAGCGTGCCTTTCTCAATGCGCTCGAGGCGATCATCCGCTCAGGCCACAAGCTCCCGGTCAACCTCATGGTCGTCGCCGAGGGCGAGGAAGAACTCGGTTCGCCGCACATGGAGGAGGTCATCGCGAAGTACGCGGATCGCCTGCGCACGGCCAACGGGGTGTTCTTTCCCTTCAACGCCCAGGATCCGCAGGGCGACATCGGCATGTACCTCGGGGTGAAGGGCATCGTGTCGTTCGAGCTCGAGGCGAGGGGCGGGCCACACGGCGGTCCGTCACGCGCCGAGATCCACGGGTCGTACAAGGTCATCACCGACTCGCCCACGCTGCGACTGACCCAGGCGATCGCCAGCCTGACGACGCCCGATGGCAACACGATCGTCGTGCCCGGATACTACGATGCGATCCGCGCGCCATCCGACGAGGAGCAGCGGCTCGTGAACGGCATGCTCGACACGTGGACCGCCGGAGAGGCGGGGCAGCGCCAGGCCCTTGGCGTCGCGCGATGGATCGACAGCCTCAGTGGGCAGCAGTCGCTCGCGCGCTACCTGTTCGACACGCAGCTCAACGTCGACGGCATCTGGTCCGGCTACACCGGTCCGGGCATGAAGACGATTCTGCCTCACGTGGCCACAGCCAAGCTCGACTCGCGCCTTGTCCCCGACCAGCACCCCGACAGCGCCCTCGCGCTCATTCGACGGCATCTCGATCGCCAGGGCTTCACCGACGTCGTCCTGCGCAAACTGAGCGGATATCCGCCGGCTCAGACGTCGGTGGAGGCCGCGCTGGTGAAGGCCACGATCGCGACCTACAACAAGTATGGCTTCAAGGTCACCGTGGCGCCGCGCCTTGCCGGCAGCGCGCCGTACTACGTGTTCACCGACGTGCTCAAACTGCCGATGGTCATGGGCGGGCTCGGCTACGGCACCGGTCAGCACGCACCGGACGAGTTCATGCTGATGGAGCCCGCGCCGGGGTCAAAGGTTGCCGGACTCGCGCAGCTGGAGAAGTTCTACGTGGACCTCCTGCACGCCCTGGCGACCTCGTGACGCGGGAGGTCGGCGCTGGCGCACGTTACGTCACGCGCAACACGTCCGTCGGGTAGCCCCGTGCGCCCGGGACACGTGGCGTGCCGGCATACGGGTGACGGCGTTGGAGCCGGTCATGGTGCGTGATTCGGTGTTCCTTCGAAAACGACCCGCCGGCTCCGTCGTCCAGGGTTTGCGCGTGCTACGGCCTGATAGGCTTGAGCTGCGCGTCCCGGATGGCCTTGAACTCGTTGCCCTCCCGCCAGGCCGGGAACGTCGACGCCTGCGCCACGCGGAATCCGACGGTGAGCAGGAGCTGGAGGTCCTCCACGGCGCCGCTCAGGTCCCAGCCGGGCTTGATCTCGTCCTGAGGCTTGTGGTAGTCGTTGGCCGTGTATTCGTCCCGCTTCCGCATCCCGAAGTCGCTGGGTTTCCCGATGTAGTCGAGGCCGGCACCCGGGTTGAACGCCGGCACGCCCTGCTTGGCGAAGTTGAAGTGGTCGGAGCGGTAGTAGAACCCCTTCTCGGGCTCAGCGTCCGGCGTCAGCACGCGACCGCCCTGTTCCTGCGCGGCCTGGCGTGCATAGTCGTCAAGTTCGGACGCGCCGAGTCCGATCACGTTGATGTCCTTCGTCCGGCCCCAGGTGTTGAGCCCGTCCATGTTGATCGCCGCTACGGTGTTCACCAGGGGATACAGCGGTGTGACGGCGTAGTACTGCGAACCGAGTAGTCCCTGCTCTTCGGCGGTCACGGCGAGAAAAAGGATCGTGCGCTTCGGGGGAGCGGGCATCGCACGATACGCGCGTGCCATCGCCAGCAGGCCGGACGTCCCGGTCGCATTGTCCTCGGCGCCGTTGTAGATCGAATCGCCGTTTACCGGCTCGCCAACGCCGAAATGGTCCCAGTGCGCAGTGTACACGACCACCTCGTTCTTTCGCGTGGGGTCGCTGCCGTCGAGCTTCGCCACCACGTTGCGCGAGTTCACGGTGCGGAGCGCGTTGTCGAGCCGCACCGAGGCGGTGACGCCCAACGGTACCGGGCGAAAGTCCCGGGTCGCCGCGGCGCTCGACAGCGCGCCGAAGTCCTGCCCCGCCATCGCAAACAGCGCCTTCGCCTGGTCGAGCGTGATCCAACCCTCGACGGCGCTGCGGGTGCGGTTGCTGTCGGGCGTCACGAGGTCGAACTGTTCCGCGGTCTTCCCCTGCACGACGGCAAACGGGTACCCCGCGGCCTCGGTCTCATGCACCAACAGCACGCCTGCTGCCTTGTGCTTCATGCCCTGCTCGTACTTGTACGTCCAACGCCCGTAATACGTCATGCGCCTGCCGCCAAACTGCGAAGTGTCGGCGAGTGGCGGATCGTTCACCAGCATCACCAGCGTCTTGCCGGTCACGTCGACGCCCTTGAAGTCGTCCCACTGGAACTCCGGCGCCTCGGTGCCGTAGCCCACGAACACGAGCTCGGATTTGTTGAGCTGCGCACGTTCAGCGACATGCTTCGTCCACGCGACGTAATCGTCGCGCCAGGTGAGCGTCTGTTTCGTGGTTCCTTTGGCAAAGGTGAGCGCAGGCGCACCCCGCACCGTGATACCCACCAGTGGCACGTTCTGCAGATACGTGCCGTCCGGATTGCCTGGCGCGAGACCCATCGCGCGGAACTGCGCCTCGAGATATGCCACCGTCCTGTCTTCACCCACCGACCCGGGCGCGCGCCCCAGCAGCGAGTCATCCGCCAGCACGCGGATGTGGCCCATGAGGGTACCGGTGTCGATGGCCGACAACGCCACTGGCGGCACGGATGCCGGTGCGCCATCGGTCTCCGCCGTGGGTGAACACGCAACGAGCCAGGCAAGGATGGCGGCAGTGCAGAGGCGGGACGTCATGTGCGGACTCGGCGGGATGTGGGCGTAGTGATGCGTCGCGCGGCAATGGACGCGAACGGCTGGTAGCGCAGCGGAACCGTAGGGTGCGGCGCGCCGGCCGCCCATCCTACCGCCGTACCGCGGTCACGTCCAGCAACCGCTCACGCACCTGGCGGGCCTTGCCGGACCGCTCCAGGGCACGCCAGAGCCGATCGACCAGCTCGGCGTCCACCAGACCCGACGGCGAACCGGCCGCGGGCCCGGCGAGGCCCTCCGCCTGACGGAAGGCATCCACAGCGGCCACGGCATCGGCCGTGTAGGTCAAGGCCTCGGTGTCGCGTGGCAGCTCGGTCCGATCGCTCCGATACAGACCGAGGGCGTGCAGCATCACCTTGAGCTGCCATACGTCGTTGCCGCTGAACGCCTGCAGCGTGCGGAACCCGATCGTCTGCGACACCGCGTCATAGACGCGGCGGAGCTCGGCGACCGGCTCGGGATGCTCGCAGACCGAGATGTTTGCCGTGACGCCGTCGGGGCGACGGGAGCGGCCTGGCCGTGCATCGGCGACGATGACGGCTGCGGACTGCGCGCGCCCTTTGCGCGCGTCACCGCCGCGCGCGTGGCCCGCGGCCAGTGCCTCGATGAGTCGGTCAGCCAGGTGGCGCGGCTGCCCTTCGCTCGCCTCGAACGTGGTAGCGACCGCGTCGATGACCTCCTTGCCCACCAGCAGGTTGCCCTGCGTGACGTATGAGGGCCCGGTACGGTGGCCGGCCCAGGCGCGCGTGGCGGATCCGGTGTGCTGCGCCGCGGCACCGCTCGCGGAGATCACACCCACCTGCCGCGAGGTCGCGAGTGAATCACGCTGCAGCAGCCGCGACAGCGCCGCCTCCGGCGCCTCGCCCTGCGCGATCGCGTCGAGCAACTCCGTCCCGTATTCGGTTCTGGTATTGGCCTGCGTGGCCACCGCACCCACACCGGCGCGCACCCACGGCACGCCGTTGCCCACGCACGCGACGCGCGTGGTGACGGCCACGCCCACCTCACCCGTCCGCCGATCGATCGCGGCGATCGAGAATGTATGAAAGACCAGCGAGTCGCGCCCCCACCCGGTCGGCTCCTGTGACGCTGCCGTCGCGCAGGGGAGGAGCAACAAGCCAGTCACAATGAGAGAGCGCATGATCGGAGGGGCGAGGCGTCGCGACGATCAGGAGCGGGCTTTCACGTATCGATCCATGCCGAAGCCAAGCAGCAGGGTGGCCGCCACAAAGGCTGCGGAGAAGTAGTAGGGCGCCGAAACGCTGAGCGAGTCGAAGGCCCATCCGAAGAACAGCGGCGCCACGATGCGGGAAGCGCCACCAAATGTCTGCTGCAGGCCCATGTACAGGCCGCGCTCGTGGCTCGGGATCACGCGCGAGAGCAGCGCGGTCACGCACGGGAACGTGAAGGCCGTGCCGAGCGGCAGAAGCGCGACGGCTATCGCCAGGGTGCTGATGTGTCCGGAGAGCGGCATGCCGAGCAGTCCGAGCGCGAGCAACACGATGCCGAGCCGCGAGAGCCGCGCCTCGCCCAACCGGTCCACCGCGCGGCCCAGCAGCAGGACGCGGGTGAACACCGAGATCGCGCCGATATACATGAAGAAAAATCCGATCGTCTGCTCGGTCACCTGAAATCGCACGTTCAGGAAGAGCGCGAGCACGGTGTTCACACCCTGGAACGACCCGATGGCGATGGCGTAGATCCAGATGAGGCGCGACGACGGTTCGCCCGAGTGGCTGATGACGCGCCACGCCGCCTGCCTCGGCGATCGACGCGGGGCGTTTGACGTCACATGGTCGCGCGACTCCTTGAGGTACTTCCACGCGAACGCCATGGTGACCAGGCAGAGCATCGCGGCCACGAGGCCCGGCGCCGCCTGACCCATGCGGAGTTCGCCACCACCGGGCAGCAGGTCGCGTGTGCCAAGCAGCACCGCAAAGGACCCCATCACCGGTCCCAGTGCGACGCCGAGGTTGGTGGCAGCGGAGAGCCAACCCAGTGCCCGCGCCCGATCCTCGGGGGCCGTCGAGTCCGCGACGTACGCCTGGATCACGCCCACCGTGCCGCCGCCAGCGCCTTGCACCAGCCGCGACAGGAACAGCACGACCAGGGAGTTGGCAAAGCCGAAGATCAGGTACGAAACCGCCGACGCCGCGAGTGCAATGAGCAGCGCCGGCCGACGACCGTAGCGATCGCTGAAGCGCCCCCACATCGGTGCGCTCAGCAATTGCGCGGTGGTGAATGCCGCAACGATCACGCCGGAGATGAGTCCAATGCCGGCATGCATCCCGAGCAGTTGCACCCCCTCGCCTCCAAGCTTCTTCACGTAGAAGGGAAGCAACGGGATGATCATCAGCACGCCCACCATGTCGAGGAAGGCGGTGGCCATCAGCGCAAACAGCGTCGCCGGGATCTTCCGGACTTCCTGCGCCAGCACGTACAGCAGCGCTATGCCGATGAGACCGAGCAGGACGCGCACGACCGGAGACTGCAGCGACTCCGCGATGCCGAACTGCGCCATGGTCAGTCGCCGATCCGACCGAGCGCCGCCGGTTGGCGGGATCGGCCCATCATGCCCGCGACGGCAATGATCGTGAGGATGTAGGGGATCATGGCGACGAACTGCGAGGGAATGACCTGCAGGCCCTGGAGCTGGATCTGCAGCGTCTCGGCGGCCGCGAACACCAGGCAGGCCACGGCCGCGCGACCAGGCTCCCAACCCCCGAAGATCACCGCCGCCAGCGCAATGAAGCCGCGCCCCGCCGTCATGCTGTCGGTGAACTGGTGTTGCTCGATGGCCAGGTACGCACCACCGAGTCCTGCCAACGCGCCCGCCCCGAGCACAGCGATCCACCGGACGCGCGCCACCGAGACGCCCACCGATGCCGCGGCCTCCGGCTTCTCGCCAACGGCGCGCAGCCGCAGACCGTACGGCGTGCGATACAGGATCCACCACACCGTGGGGATGGAAGCGAGGCCAAGCAGGACGAGCGGACTCGCGAGCGATGCGAGCAGCGAACCGGCGCCGTCCCCGGTCGCCGCGAACCAGTCGAAGCCGGGCACGCGCGGCGAATTGGAACTCGAGTCGAACGCAAGCCGCAGAAAGAACCGGGTGATCCCGACCGCCAGCAGATTGATGGCAATGCCGAGGACCACCTGGTCGGCCCGATAGCGGATACTCGCCAGGGCGTGGATCGCCGCGGCGAGCACGCCGCCCGCCGCCCCGGCGAGGATGCCGATCCACGGCGAGCCGCTGTAATAGCTGCCTAACGCCGCCGAGAAGGCCCCCGTAAGCATCCACCCCTCGAGCGTCAGTGCGATGATGCCCGCGCGCTCAGACAACACGCCGCCGGACGCCGCAAACAGATACGGCGTGGCGATGCGCAGGGTCTGCACGAGGAACGCCAGCACGCTCATGCAGGCTTCCTCCCCGCCGCCGCGTGCAGCATCCGCTGCACTTCCGGCACCGCCGTCGCCACGGCGATGATCACGATCGCGGTGAGCACGTCCACCAGTTGCTTGGGCACCAGCGCGTTCACCGCCAACCCACCCTGCGACAGCGTGGCAAAGAGCAACGCGGCGAGGACGACGCCCACGGGATGGTTCCGCCCGACGAGCGCCACGGCGATGCCGAGGTAGCCCGATCCCGCACCGAAACCCTCTTCGTAGTACTGCTTGTAGCCCAGCACGTAGTTCACGCCCCCGAGGCCGGCCAGCGCGCCCGACAGCACCAGCGTGCGGAACCACACGCTCCCCACCTTCACACCACCGTACTCCGCCGCCTCGGGCTGCAACCCGACTGCGCGCAACTCATAGCCGGCGCGCGAACGGAACAGGTACCACCCCGTGGCGATCGCCGCGGCGATCGCGATGAGGATCGTGAAGTTCGCGGCTGACCCATGAAACGACGGAATCATCGCGGCCAGCCTCGGAACCGCACCAGCGCGGATCTCCCCCGTGTGCAACTGCTCGGCCACACTGAGGTGCGCGGCCACGATCCAGTTGAGGAAGGCCACGACGATGAAGTTCACCATGATCGTGACGATGACTTCACTTGCGCCGAACTTCGCCTTGAGTGCGCCGGGGACCACCGCCGCCGCCGCACCGCCGGCGAGGGAAGCGAACACGCAGAGGGGCACGGCAACCAGCGCCGGTGTACCGCCGGGCAGCCAGAGTCCAACGATCGCGGCGGCAAACCCGCCAAACGCGAGCTGTCCTTCGGCCCCGATGTTGAACAGGCCGGAACGAATACCCAGGGCAACGGCGAGCCCGGTGCACACCAGGGTGGTGGCCTTGTAGAGCACCTGGCCGAGCCCGTACGCGTTCCCCCACGTCCCGTCGATCAGCAGCGCGAACACCTCGCGCGGGGATTGGCCGAACGCGAGGATCAGCAGGTCGCCAATGACTGCGGCGATGAGCAGTGCCGTGAGCGGCGGAAGAAACGGCAGCAGCGCGCTCGGCACGCGGGTCTCGCGCGTGGGCGGTGCGCCGGGATCGGGCACGCGCGACTCGGCGGTCGACGCCAGGGGACGTGGCTCAGGCGACATGCGTCCCCCCGGCCGCGCCTGTCATCCACGCGCCGAGCACCTCGGCGCTCGCTGCCACGCGCGGCAGCGTCACTACGAGGCGACCCCCGTACATCACGCCGATGCGGTCGGAGAGCGCCATCACCTCCACGAGATCCGCCGAGACCAGCAGGACCGCTTTCCCTGCATCGCGCGCGGCCAGCAGTTGCTCGTGAATGAACTCGATCGCACCAACGTCGACGCCGCGCGTCGGCTGCACGGCGAGCAGTATGTAGAACTCGCGGCCTCGCATCTCGCGTGCGATCACCACCTTCTGCTGGTTGCCGCCCGACAGGGCCCGTGCGGGCAGCAGCGGGTCGGGCGGACGCACGTCGAACTGCGCGATGCGTTGCGTGGCGTTCTCGCGGATCGCCTCGCCGTCGAGGGCGAGGCCCGGGCTGAACCGGTGCTGAAGCCCGAGGATGAGGTTGTCGGCCACCGGGTAGTCGAGCACGAGGCCGCGACGATGTCGGTCCTCCGGGATGTGCGAGAGTCCGGCATCGGCTCGCGCACGCACGCTCCAGTGCGTGACATCGTTCGTCCCGAGTGCCACGCGGCCTGACGAGACCGCTCGCAGGCCGGCAATCGCCTCCACCAGTTCGGTCTGCCCGTTGCCCTCTACACCGGCAATGCCGAAGATCTCACCGGGTCGCACGTCGAACGTCACGTCGTCGACCTCGTTGGGCCGGCGCGCCGAGGCCACGACGAGTCGTGACACGCCGAGCGACGCGAACGCGCTGGTCGCGGCACGTCGCTCGGTGGCCTCGGCGGTCTGCGCGGGACGCTCGAGCGCCAGCCGCACGTCACGGCCCACCATGAGCCGCGCGATGGTAGCCGGCGTCGCACGCGAGGTGGGCAATCGGCCGACGGTCTCGCCCGCTCGCATCACGGTGATCGTCTGCGAAACCTCGACGACCTCGTCGAGCTTGTGCGTGATGAGCACCACCGTGCCGCCTCCCGCGACCAGCGTGCGCAGCACCTTCCACAGCTCCGTCACCTCAGGCGGCGAGAGCACGGCCGTGGGTTCGTCGAGGATCAGGATCTTCGCGCCGCGAAAGAGCACCTTGAGGATCTCGACCCGCTGCAACTCACCCACCGAGAGGTCCGCCACGCGCCGTGTCGGGTCAACCACCAGGCCGGTCCGCTCACACAGCGACCGCACAGCGCGCTCGGCGCCCTCACGATCGAGCTGCAATCCCCGACGCGGCTCCTCGCCAAGCACCAGGTTCTCGGCCACCGTGAGCGTCGGGACGAGCATGAAGTGCTGGTGCACCATGCCCACGCCCGCCGCGATCGCGTCGCGCGTCGTCCAGCCCGTGACGTTGCGGCCGTTCACCTCGACCGTCCCGGCCTCCGGGGCGTACATGCCGGCCAGCATGCGCATCAGCGTCGATTTGCCGGCGCCGTTTTCGCCCACCACGGCGTGGATCTCACCCGTCGCGACCTCGAGCGACGCCTGGCGGTTGGCCACGACACTGCCGAAGGTCTTGCGGACGCCGGTGGCGCGGAGCGCGACGGTCATCGCGTGGCGGGCACGGTGATCCGACCGGCAATGATCTCCTGCCGGAGCGCCTCGACCCGCGCGCGTGCCGAGTCGGGGATCAGCGCCCGGTTGTTGGCATCGTCGATGTAGTTCACGCCCTTCTCCTTCAGGCCCAACTCGAAAATGCCGCCACGAAACGTCCCTTCCTTCACCTGTCTGATGGCGCCGTACACCGCTTCGTCCACGCCCTTCACCATCGAGGTGAGGATGTAGCCCGGCGCTTCCGCGTACTGGTCGGCGTCGACACCGATCGCGAGCTTGCCCTGCTTGCGCGCCGCCTCGAATACGCCGAGCCCCGTGGAGCCCGAGGCGTGGAAGATGACGTTCACGCCCTGCTGGTACTGACTGAGCGCCAGTTCCTGCCCGCGGCCCGGGTTCTTGAACGCATCGGGCGTGACGCCGGCGTATTGCGCGATCACCGTGCAGTCGGGACACACGGCCTTCACGCCGGCGCGGTAGCCCATCTCGAACTTGTGGATCAGCGGGAAGTCCATTCCGCCGACGAATCCCAGCTTCTTGCTCCCGCCCACCAGCGCCGCGAGCGCGCCAACCAGGAACGACCCTTCTTCTTCGCGGAACTTGAGCGCCGCAAGATTCTCCGGGGGCTCCACCGGCTTGCCCGTGGAATCCATGGTGACCGCGTAGTCGACACCCGCGAACTTCACGTTCGGGTACTCGCGCGCGAGCAACGTGAGATCATCGGTAAAGATGAAGCCGACGCCGACCACCAGATCCATCCCCTCGGCGGCAAGGAGCCTGAGGCCTGCCTCGCGATCCGAGCCCTCACCAGGCTCGATGAAGCGCACTCGGGCGCCCAGATCACGCACCGCGCGCTCGGCGCCGGCGAAAGCGCCGTCGTTGAAGGACTTGTCGCCCCGGCCGCCTACGTCGAAGACGATGCCGACGTCAACGCCATCCGTGCCCGCGGCCATGCGGGTGGCACCGGCGGGCTGGACGAATTGCAGCGAAACATGCAGGGCGAGCAGCGCCCCGAGCACGACGAGGAGTTTGCGCATGAACCCGGGAAAGCTCGCGGGGGGCGACAGGGGTGGGAAGGGCTGCACACCTCGCTTGTCCACGGGGCTCCCAGGCGCTCCGGATTCGGCGGTGCCTGCCGTTGATGTCGACCACCGGGCATTGCATCACGTGTGCGGACCTCGGCGGACTCGCGTCCCCGGCTGGGCTTACCCCCCTGCCGCCTCAGGCAGCACGTGTTGCGGGGGGCGCCTGTTCGTCGATGCCCACGGTGCCGCCGGTGTTGGCCCGCCGCGGTCGATGGCCTGTCGAAGGGACCGCAACGTCTCGTGCGTGACCCGGAGTTGCTCCGTCGTGAGGTCCGAACTTGCGCGCGCCATGCGCACGAGCCCGGGTTGGTCCATCAGCATGAGCTGAAACTCGCCCGTGGTCGTCAGGCGAACCTGTGGCGTATCAACTTCTGCGTCACGGGACACCAGTTCGATCAGCCCGGCGTCGGCGAGCGCCGCGAGATGAAGCGCCGCCGGGTCGCTTCCACCGCGCCAGATGGTGTCGGTCGGGAGGGGCCGTCGTGCGGCGACCTGCCGCAGTGTCTCTGCCACCTGCGGCGTCAGGAGCTGCGTGGATGACTCGGCGCGCGCGTCCTCGAGCTGCGCGACCAGGCGGGCCAGTTCCTGCACGAGCACACGGAACGCCCTTAGGTGCTGGCGACCCTGGGCGGCGCGCCGGCGCGCGCCAGGGTCCCTTGGCGGGTCGGGGGGAGCAATCATGCTGGGGCTCTGAGAGAAGCGGTCACGACGGGGTGGAAAGTGTCACCTCCTGTTGCGTGATACCGGTTGATTTCCAGACACGGCCGGCAAGGCCGTGGCCGCCGCACTCTTGCGTCGCCGTTACTGCGCCATGGGCGCGGCTCAGAGATCACCCACTGAAAAGCACGAACGGCCGGAACGTGAGTCCCGGCCGTTCGGTCGTGCCGTGTTCTGCCTAGAAGTTCGGGTTCGTTTCGATCTCGGAGAGCGGCGTGGCGTAGCACAGATCGCGCCCGGCCATGGACTCGATCGCGCTCAGGGTGCCCGGGCGATTGAGGGCCGACCACCGCCTGAAGTCGCCAAGGCGACGCGCCTCCATCCACAGTTCGATTCCGCGCTCGCGCTTGAGGGCGATCCACGCGTCTTCGGCTGTGGTTGCCGTGATGGTTGGTACACCCACGTTGGTGCGTCGCGCATTGATGAGCGCCATCGCACCGGTGATGTCATTGGCGATGAGCTTGACCTCGGCTTCGATCAGTCGCATTTCCCAGCCGCTGACCAGGTTGATCGGGGACGTCTGTGCCGGGAACTTGGTCTGGAAGTACCACCGCACGCGGCCCAGGTTGCCCACGGCGGCGTCGCCCACGAGCTGCGTGGCGCTCGAGTCGAACGGAACGCGAGGATCGCGCGTGGTCTTGCGATACGTCTCCATCCAGGTGTTCCACACCGTGTGCGCCCGATACGGTTGGTTCGCCGTTGACCAGTAGATGCGGTTGTACTGGTCGAGGTCCGTGGTGTAGTAGGGCATGCGGTACACGAAGGCGTTGTTCGAGACCACCGCAGCGTCGGCCGCGGCGCCCGTCGTGTTGTTGCGGAGCAGTCGGACCGACGCGCGGCCGGCCGTGGCCGCAGTCACCAGGTTGGCGTTGTTGGCCGCGCCGGCCACGGCGATCGCATCGGTAAACGCGGCCTCGGCGCGGGCGAGGTACACGGTGCTTGCCTCCTTGGGGCCGCCGTTGATCACGCCGTCGCAGAAGTTCTCACCGAGAAGTCGGTTGCTGAAGCCGGTCCAGATGAGGGCCTGCGCGACGTTGACGTTGTTGGCCGCGCTCGTGCCAAGGATGCGCCGAGCCTCCGAAACGGCGTTTTCAGCCGTCCAGCGGGCGCGTTGTGAGAAGTTCCACCAGGTATCTCCATCGTCGGCGGCGAGCTTCCCTGCCTGCTTACGCACCGAAATACCGAACGCGTCGGTGGATCCGGCGGGATGGATCTCGCGCGCCACAGCCGCGGTTGTGTACGAGACCCAGTTCAGCGCTTCGGCCAGGTCACGTCCCGCACCGTTGACGAGCGCCGTGATGGCCGAGGGCGTGCCCAGCTCCGAAGCCTGGATGGGTCCGGGGTTGGTGACTTCGAGCTCGCAGCCGGCGAGGACGGCGAGTGAGAGCGCAGCGCCCGACGCGAGGACGCGCGCGATCGACCGGGGAATGATCGTGGTCATGGGCGGTATCCTCAGAAGGAGATGCGGAGGGACGACAGGAACACGGCGGGCGCGGGGATGTGCTCCGAGATGTAGCGCACCGTCGCATTGAAGCCGTCGTTGCCCGACATCTCGGGGTCGAAGATCGGCATGCCCTTGTTCTGCCTGAAGATATTCTGCGCCGAGAAGACGAGGGAGGAACTGCTGGTGCGCGGGATCAGTCGACCGAGTGGGACGGTGACGGTGATGTCACGCACCTTGAAGAAGTCACCCTTGAAGATGAACATGTCCGACCTGGCGTTGGCCGGGATGCACATCAGCGTCTCCTTGTTGGTCAGCGGCTGATTCGCCGCGCGCTTGGCGTAGGTGTCAAAGCACGTTGGCCACTCCACCGAGCGTGAGATGGCCTGGAAGGAGGCATCTTCGTTGATGTAGTGTCCTCCCTGGTACTCCGCGCGGGCGGCGATGCTGATGTTCTTCCAGGTGCGCACGTTGATCGATCCGCCGATGATGCGCGTCGGCTGGCTCGGCCCGAAGGCGTAGTTGGACGCCGTGTCGGTCGCGGCGACACCGGCACCGGCGGCGAGCACCTTGTCTGGATTGCGGATGACCTTTCCGCGCACCACCGGTGCCGGCTGACCCTCGATCACCCAGCCAAAGTTGCCGACGGAGAAGGACGGCGCGCCGCCGAGGCTGGTGACCTCGGACCGGTTGGTGCTGATGTTGAGTCCCGCGTTGATGCCAAGCATCGGGCGATCCCACAGCGTGGCGTTGATCGACGCCTCGATGCCCGACTTCTCCATTTCGCCCACGTTCTTGAGCGTGTTCTGCAGGAAGCCGTTCGAGGGGATCGAGCGGACGTTGAAGATCGCGTCGGTCGTGACGGCCTTGTAGTACGTGAAGTCGACGTTGAGCCGGCCATCGAGCACCGACTCGTCGAACCCGAGTTCGAGTTCGGTGGTGCGCTCCGGGCCCAGGTCGGGGTTGCCGAAGTTGGCGGGACGCACCGCGACCGCGCCGCCCCAGCCGACCTGGTTGAACGTGCGAACCGAGGCAAAGGCGCCCGGGGCCCGGCCCGCGGCGCCGTAGGCCGCCCGGAGCTTGAGGGTGCCTAACGCGGGCTTCCAGAACCCTTCTTCGGACACCACCCACGACGCTGAGGCCTTGGGGTAGACCTGGAACCCGAAGTCCTTGCCGAAGGCGCTGTTGCCATCGATGCGGGCGCCGACCGTCACGAAGTAGCGGTCGCTGATGCCGAAGAGGGACTGCCCGAACGCGCCACCGGTGATGACGCGCTGGCGGTTTTCGTCGGCGTTCTTGAGTCCGCCGCTCGCCACGGTGGGCGGCGATGGCGTGGCAAAGTTCTCGGAGAAGGGGACCGCGTCACTGACGATCGAGTTGACGTACTGCGTGCCGGCCGACGCCGTGACCTTGACCTTCGACGTGAGGTTGAAGTCGTAGCTGTTCACCCAATCGGTGCTCAGCGTGGTGTTGTTCCAGCGCTGGTCCTGGATCACGCCCAGCGGAACGCCCGGAAAACCGAACGGCCTCAGATTCCGGTTATCGAGCGCGGCGCGGTCGAATCCAACCGTGAAGCGACTCGAGAAGTTGGTGAACGGCGTCGCCGTCATCGTCGTCCCGAGAATCAGGCGATCGATGTTGCTCCGGAGGTCCTGCTCCAGCACGCGACGGATCGTGTCCGGGTTGGCATTGCCGAAGTAGTTGCGGTTCTGCCGGAACGCGTTGAGCGTGACGCCCTGCGCGTTGTTGCCGGCCGGCGTCTGCTGCACGAGGCTGTTGGTGTACGAGCTGTTCCAGCTCATCGACACCTTGCGGAACGGCAGGAGGTCGACGTTGGTGCGGATCTGGTACTTGCGGTCGCGGTCGTGCGGCAGCACGCCTTCGGTGTTGTCGGCTCCGCCGGAGACGAGATACCGGAGGTTGTCGCCTGGGCCGCCCGAGACCTGCGCGTTCATGCCGAAACGCTTGCCCTTGCGCAGGAACGGATCCATGAAGAGCAGCGGCACCGAGTCCGTGCCGAACTTCTGCAGCTCGCTGTAGCCGGTGTTGAACTGCGTCTGCCACTTGGCTGCCCCCTGCGTGCCGCGCTTGGTGAAGATCTGGATCACGCCGGCGGCGGCGTCGGTACCGAAGAGCGTGGCGGCCGCGGCCCCCTTCACGACCTCGATGCGTTCGATATCGTCCGGGTTGATGTCGTTGATCGGGCTGCCGTAGGCGTTGGCGCCGCGCTGCGTGGTGCCGGTGAAGATGCCGTTGCGCGGATATTCGTCGCTCCGGGTCCGCACGCCGTCGACGTAGATCAGCGGCTGGTTGGACAGCGCGACGCTCGTCGTTCCGCGAAGCCTGATCGAGGAGCCTGCGCCCGAGTTACCCGTGCCGCCGGAGATGCTCACTCCGGCCAGTCGGCCCGTGAGGAGCTGTGAGACGCTGCTCGGAACCTCGGGAGCGTCGGTCACCTTCACCTGACCGATGGAATTCCCTACCTCGCGCTTGCGTGCCGAGCCGGCGGTGCCGGTCACCACCACCTCGTCGAGCGAGACGGGGGCCGTGTTGAGCACGAAGTCCACCGTGACCGAGGCGCCCGCGGCGACCGTGACACTCTTCTCGGTCGGCTGGTAGCCCAGTGCGCGGACACGCACGACGTGTGTGCCCGCGGGAACCCCCGAGAACGTGTAGCGGCCGTCGGTGCCGGACGCCGAGCCGAGCCGCGTGCCGACGATGAAGACCTGGGCCGCGGCCACGGGAGCGCTCGCCGTGCTGCTCGTGACCGAGCCGCGGACCGTGGCGGTACCCTGGGCCTGGAGTGGTGGGGATGCTCCGGCCATCGCGAGGACGGCGAAGCTGCTCAGAAGCAGACGATGCGTTGGCGACATCACGTTCTCCGGTGAGGAAGGGAGGGTCGCGGACCGGTAGGGGATAGCCCGGCCAACAAAGCACCAGACCGGCCGCATCGTCAAGCGCCGAGGGGCGGACGGTTCGCCCTGCTCACCGGCCATATACCGCGAGGTCGACTCGCCCCCTGCGCGCGTATCCACGCGACCGCTCTCGCCGCGTGCAAGCGCCCTCGTTCAGCGCGCGACGCCCGTGACCCAGGCCTTCCGCACCAACCGGCCACGCAGCGCCCAGCGTGGCCACGCGGTCGCCTCGCCGACCGCGCACGTTCTCCGCTCAGCGCGGGACGCCCGTGATCCAGGCCTTCCGGATCAACCGGCCACACAGCGCCGACGTGGCTCCCTCCGCGAGATCGTCATCTTCATCTGTGCCGCCAGGCAGGATCTGACGGCGCGCCACGATGCCGTACCTTGGAGTACCAAAGCCAGCGTCGCGCGTCCGAGCATCAGCGGTCCGCCGGGTGCCCCGAATGCTCCGGTTCCGCGCGCACGAACTGCAAGGCGCCCGACGGGCACCGGCGCACCTGGGCCTCGATCGCCTCCGCCGAGGCTGCGCTCACGTCGATCCAGCGCTTCCGCTTCACGTCGAACACCGCCGGCAGGCCGCGCACACAGCGTCCCGAGTGCGTGCAGATGTTCGGGTCGAACGTGACCGCGAAGCCTTGTGCTTCGTAGGTCTGCAGGCGGCGTGTCATCGATGCCCTCCGTCTCGCGGAACGTCATGGTCGCCTCGGCTCCGGTTGATCAAGGCGACCCGCACGCATCTCCCCCTGACTACCGTGCCACCTCGCGGTGCCAGGTTTCGTTCAGCGCCAGAAAGGCGCCCGGGCCGAACCCGCCGCCCGTTGGGAACCACGCTCCGGGTGCGGCCTTTCCATTCACCGTGACCTCGGCGCCCCGAGCGATCACCATCACGAAGGTCTGGACGATGTCGGTCGTGCCGGGCGGGCGAAAGCCGGACACGTAAGTCGGCGTGGCCAGATCCTTCCAACGGATCATCACCGCGTGCTCGGCCGATGTGCAGGTCTCGGTGCGCTCCGCGGCAGAGGCGTGCTGCACGATCGTGCCTCGGTGGACCGCGTAGGGCGGGTTACTCAGATAGCCACCGATCGGACCCATGAGGTCGTTCACGATGTACGCGGTCAGCGCCTCGTTGTCGGTAATGGCCACGCGCATGTTCATGCCCGGCGTGTCGCGCACTGTAATGAAGCAGACAGAGCCCGGCCCCACCGGGCTCCATGACACGCGCCAGAAGTTGATGTCGGTCAGAGCCTTGCCGTTGGCCTTGTCGAGCAGGCGAAGCGCCGGGTTCTCCGTGACGACCATGACCGTGGAGTTGGACGCGAGCGGTCGCTGCTGCGGCGTGGCCTGTGCGCCGACGTTTCCGGCAACCAACAACAGCCATGAAGCCGTGGCTCGGGCGATCGAGTGCCTGTCTGTTCTGACGATCATGTGATTGAGGGGCATGGCGGGGACGTCCAGGAATCAGCGTAAGCTGTCGCCGAATGTGAGATCGACGCGAGTCCGTGGACGACGATCAGGGACGCTCAGCGCTGCCCAGGGCAAACGTGCCCAGCACGTGCCACGCGGAGTTTCCGGTTTGCTCGACCAGGGAAGCGTGCGCAAACGTGATGGCGAGTTGCGGCGGGAGAGCACGCGCAGTTGCCATGTCATTCCCCATCGCCTTTGGATTGCGGGGGTGCGCAAGCGTGATGTGCGCGGAGGATCGTCGAATGGCCCGTGACCCAAGGACATGCTCCCTGAGGGCCTGAAACCCGGGCTCGCCATCGATGCACGGCAGGAGGATTCCATGTTCGCTGACGGGCTCGGCCTGGCCGAAGCGCAGCGTGAGCGCGCGGACGGGGCTGCCCGCAAGTCGCGCCGCGATGGCGTCGCGCGTCAGGTGGGCGATTTCGTCCTCGCGGCACAGCGTCACGTGCGCGCGAATGAGCCCGAGTTGCACCGGGTCGAGCACTCGGCGCACCCTGTCGAGGGTGCTTGCTGTCGGCTCCGGGACGAACAGGGTCAATTGCGTACGTGTGTTCAGGTCGGCCTCCATGTTCAGAAGGGCAGCACACGGCTATCACCGTGCCGCGGTTCGGTCACCTCGTCAGGTAGTCTCGGAATCGGGCGCTGTGCGTCGAGAGGGCGAGGAGACGTGGGGCGCCTCCGCTCGCACACAACGTCGTTTGGCGCCTGCCGAAGACATCAGCATCCCTCAACCGTGAGGGAGGGCCATCCTCCGTTCAGGCACGTACTCAGGTCGCGACATTCTGCAGGTACCCGGTGGCTGCCGCCTGTCGAGCGCAGCCGCGTGCGCTGCTCTGATCGTCGGTCATCGATCGATCACACCGTTCAAGCAGAGGCACATGATCATCGTAGCTGAAGCTCTGGCGCGGGATGCGCAGTGCCGGTGATGTACTTCTGTGTTGACCGCAGCCCGTCCTTGAGGCCGCGATAGTGGACCCGCGCCAGCGCCGCATCATAAGGCAGCCACTCGTACGCCGCGTGCTCCTCCGGGTTGAGCGTGATCGGATCCAACGCCGGGCCGACGTCGACGGCGAACACACTGATCACCTGAATCTCGTCGAACCGCCGGTTGTAGATCGTGTACGTATGCTCCGCAGCCCATACACCGCGTGCCCGCAGCGAGTACGGCGCGAGTTCCCGATCCACGGCCGAGAGGACGGGCTCGTCCGCATTGAACACCCCGCTCGGGATCTGCCAGAAGCGCCCTCCATTGAAATACCGCTCAGCCTTCAGCGGGGAGGTATGCAGGACGAGGAACTCGACGCTGCCGCTCATGGTGCGTCGAAATGCCCAGAGATCGAATACGCCGGGATTGATCCGCATTATTCACCTGAGTCAGGTTTGATGTCGCGGGTTGCGCGACGATCGACGATTGCTGTCCACCATTGCGGGGTAAGGCACCACTTCGCCCGCCGACCGATGACACGCGTCCACCGGGCTTCCGATTCTGAACGGCGAACCATGAGGGAGAGTGCGCATGGCAAAGTACGTGATCAGCCTGGACGTTGCGTTGACCCTTGCCGCCCAGGGCGCCGCGGTACCGGCCAGACACAGTTTGCTGGCCCCTACGCTCCTGAGATCACAGGTCCTCGCGCATCTCTATGGAGAGGTACGACGTGGGAGCCTGACGCGAAAGGAAGCAGACCGGCGGCTCGACTACCTGCGCGCTCTTCGCATCCGCCTGCTTGGTGACCGCGTGCTGCAACGCGTGGCTTGGGATATCGCGGACGGCCTGGGTTGGTCAGATACGCTCGCCGCCGAGTACATCGCGTTGACCAGGTTACAGGCGGACGCCCTGGTGACGAAGGACGCTTCGCTGGCGCGTGCCGCGCGCAAGGTGGTTGCCGTGGCACCCATGAAGGACCTGCTGTCGTAGGGCACTGCCCGACGCCGACCTCGGCTCCCGGGGCGAGCCCTATCGTCCCTCGGGCGGCTGCCAGAGTTCGACCTTGTTGCCATCGGGGTCGATCACCCAGCCAAACCGGCCGAACTCGGAGGTCTCCGTCTTGTCGATGACGTTGCAGCCTTCAGCGCGCAGCAACTTCAGCAGCGCATCCAGGTCGGTCACGCGGAAGTTGAGCATGAAGCTGGCCGAGCTCGGCGCCATGTAGGTCGTGTCCTGCGCGAACGGGCTCCAGATGGTGGTGCCGGGTGCGCTATCCGGACCGCCCCACTGGAAGATCACGCCGCCCCAGTCAGTCACGTCGAGGCCGAGGTGGTCGCGGTACCAGGCGCCAAGCGCTTTGGGGTCGGGGGACTTGAAGAAGATGCCGCCAATGCCGGTGACGCGTTTCATGTCAACCTCCGGAACTGAGGGTGTTCCCGCGGATTCAGCGCGCGGCCCCAAAATGCTAACACCCCGGACTCCAGTACGCCGGCAGCCGCAGCCCGCGACGGTCCGTGTACCCACTCGCCAATCCGCACGAGCTCACGCTCGATCCACACGTCATCGTCCACGGGGTGTACGGAATCGGCAAGATGGTCACCGCGCGTTGATCCCGCCCTTGTTCAGGCGAACGGTTCACGTCCCTCAATGAAACAGCAGATGCAACCCACCGTCTTCGTCCGTGCGGACGGTCGGCGTGATCCCGAACGCCTCGCCCACCAACTCGGCGCGCAGCACGTCCCGTGGGGTGCCGGCTGCGAGCACGCGACCGTGCGACAGCAGCACGATGTGATCGGCAAACCTGGCCGCAAGGTTCAGGTCGTGCACCACGCCCACCACGACCAGGTCACCGCCCGCGAGCAGCGTGCGCACGCGTCGCAGAAAGTCGAACTGGTACCGGATGTCGAGAAACGTGAGCGGTTCGTCGAGCAGCAGCCAGCGGTGCGCGCCGTCTCTGGCGTACCAGATCTGCGCCATCACGCGTGCAAACTGCACGCGCTGCCGCTCTCCGCCGCTCAGGGTCAGATAATTGCGGTCCGCCCAGTCCAGGACATCGAAGTAGCGCATCGCATCTTCGCACGCGCGCTCATCCACCGCGCCCGGCGCGCCGGTGAAGTGCGGGTACCGCCCCATGAGCACCACCTCCCACACGCGAAGGGGAAAGGCAAGCTCAACGTTCTGCGACAGCACCGCACGCACACGCGCCAGGTCACGCTCGGCCCACTGCGACAGCGGGCGGTCCGCGTAGCGCACCTCGCCACGCTGCGGCGCGAGCTGCCCGCTCAGCACCTTCACCAGCGTCGACTTGCCCGCGCCGTTGGGGCCGAGTACGAGGCTGAGCTTCCCCGGCTCGAATGTGACGCCAACGTCGGAAAGCAGGCGCGCGCCGTCGATCGTGAACGACAGGTCGGTGGCCTTCAGCACGATGCACGCATCACACGTAGTAGCACCGCTGGCGCAGCAGCACGAGGAACACGGGCACTCCGACCACCGAGGTCACGATGCCGATCGGGAGTTCAGCCGGCGACAGCAGCAGACGCGCGGCGAGATCGGCGAGTCCGAGCAGGATC
Organism: Gemmatimonadaceae bacterium; assembly: GCA_020846935.1. Classification (NCBI taxonomy): domain Bacteria; kingdom Pseudomonadati; phylum Gemmatimonadota; class Gemmatimonadia; order Gemmatimonadales; family Gemmatimonadaceae; species Gemmatimonadaceae bacterium. The sequence continues at coordinate 571,451 of JADLCY010000001.1, read as the reverse complement.
CCGCCCATGAGCGAGCCGCCGAGCACCAGGAACCGGTTGTCGGCGCCTCTCAGCAGACGCAGCAGGTGCGGCACCACCAGCCCGACAAACGCGATCACGCCGGTGAACGCGGTCGCCACGGCCACCATGACCACGTTCACCAGCAGCACGATCGCCTTGAGGCGTCGCACGTTCACGCCCAGGTATTCGGCTTCCTCCTCACCCAGCATGAGCGCGTTGAGCGGCTGTGCGTAGCGCAACGACGCCACGATGCACAACACCGTCGAGGCGCCGACGACGAATACCGCGTTCCAGCTGGCGCCGGACAACGTACCGAGCTGCCAGAAGGTGATTGAACGCGCCTGTGGATCGCGCGCGATGTAGGAGAGGAAGCCGACGCCGCTCAGGAACAAGGCGTTGATCGCGATGCCGGTGAGCAGGAGCGACACCACCGAAGTACGGCCCACCACGTGCGCACCGGAAAGCCGGAAGACGAGCCAGGTGGCCAGCATGCCGCCGGCGCACGCCGCAAGCGGCAGCGTCCACGCGCCCAGATGAACCTTGAGCGCGGCGCCGAGCACAAAGTAGAGCGCCGCACCGAACGCAGCGCCTGACGAGGTGCCCACGAGCCCCGGCTCGACGATCGGGTTGCGGAACAACGCCTGCATGAGCGCCCCGCCCACCGCGAGGCTCGCGCCCACGAGCACGGTCAGGATCGCGCGCGGCAGGCGGATCTCCAGGAAGATCCGCTCGTCCAGCGACAGTGTGCCGGCGCCGCCCAGCGCCTTGCGGAGCGCGGTGCCCATGTCGTGCAGCGAGATCGAGACCGCGCCCCAGCGAATGGAGGCGAGCGTGACCAACAGCAGGAGAACGCCGAGCACCGGAAGCACGCCGCGATATTGGCGCCCGAGTGTGCTCACTCGGGTGTGCCGGGCTGGTGAAGCAGCGTGCGGATCAGGTCAACGTTCTTTCCGGTGCGTGGACCGTAGTAGATGATGTCGTGCTCCTCGATCCTGAAGATCCGGCCGTCACGCGCGGCCTTCGTTGCGGCAACGCCTGGCAGCGCCAGGATGTCTCTGCGGCCCGAGAGGCGATCGTAGCCGAAGTCGGTCATCAGGATGACGTCGGGGTTCGCCTTTGCCAGTACCTCCGGCGACGACATCCGCGTGAAGCCCGCCGTGTCGATGGCCATGCGACCGCCGGCCCACCGCACCATCTGGCCGGCGGTGCCCTGTGAGATCAGGAAGTAGAGGTTCATCGCCTGGCCGTAGTGGATGATCGCCACGCTCGGCGTATCGGTCGGCGCCTTCGCCGGGTCGAGCACCCGCGCCATGTCGGACTCGAGACCGGCAACGAGTGAATCGGCCCTGGCCTCCTTGTGAAACTCCTTGCCCATGTCGCGAATGAGTGTCTTCGCACCGTCCAGATCACCCGGCACGTCCCAGTACTTCATCGGGATCTTCAGGGCGTTGAGCTGGTCCACCACGTGTTCCGGTCCGATGTTCGACGGCCCGCCGGACAGAATCAGCGTCGGTTTGGCGGCCAGCATGCCCTCCACGCTCAGCGCGCGGTGATACCCAACCGTCGGCAGCTTCTTCGCCTCGGGCGGGTACGTGCTCGATACGTCGACCGCCACGAGGTCGTCGGTCGCACTGAGTGCATAGAGGATCTCGGTGTACTGCTTGGACACGGAGACGATGCGTTGCGCGTGATCGCCCCTGGTGTCGTCGCTGGCGAACCGTCCGCACGCGCTCAGGGAGAGCGCGGCCACAATCATCGAAAGAAGGCGGGTGCGGGTCATGGGCGCACGCTCAGCCGGAGTCCCATGAACGTCTTCGCCGAATACGGACCTGGCAGATAGATGGCCGGGGGCGCGGGGCGCGAGTAGTTCCCGTTGAGGAAGACCATCGTGTAGTACAACTCGCCGGTCAGGTTCTGCACGCCGAGGTAGGCGTCGATCCCGACGCGAGGCGTAACGTCTCGGCGGAGACCGGCCCTGGCGTTGACCACGGTGTATCCCGGCGTCCAGTGGACGTTGTCGTAGGTGAGAGGCATGTCTCCGCGGTGTTCGGCCGTCGTGGTCAGATATCCGCCGCCGGCGAGCATCGCGTCGGCGCCCAGGGTCCACACCGTCTTTGGCACACCCACGACCTGCTTGCCGTCATAGGAGACCGTGCCGGCATTGTTGTTGTTGTTGCTCTGGAAGTGCGTGTACTCGAAGTCCGAAGAGGCCCACGAGAACCACGGACGGAACTGACGCAACACCCCCGTCGTGCGCGAAAGCACGGCGTAGGACGCCGCCAGCTCCAGGCCAGTGTTGCGCTGGTCGCCGGCGTTGACCGTGTACGCGTACAACTGCGTGCCCTGGTCGTTGAAGACCGACTGGCTGGTGAGCTTGTCGGTGATGCCCAGCCTGAAGAGCGCGAGCTGGTACGACAGCCGGTCACCCAGCAGGCTGCCCTTGGTGCCAAGCTCGAGCTGCGTCGCGCGCTCGGGCTTGAGCCCCGTGTTCGGTTCGCCGGTGAACGCGATCACGGCATCGCTGGCGGTCGACGGTGTGAAGCCTTTGCTCCAGCTCACGTACACGGACTGCCTTTCGCCAAACATGCGGTGCAGAGCGAGACGCGGCATCATGACCGGGTCGTAGGTCTGGCGCCCGCTCACGTCACGATGGGTGGGGTTGGCGCTGTTCGTGAGGCGATCGTTGAGCGCGTACTCGACGAAGTTGAGGCTCGCGCCGCCGGTCACGGTAAACGCGGCGGGCAGCGACACCTGCCACTGGCTGAAGAGACTGTATTGTTGCGAATGGGTCTCGAGATCCGTCGTGATGCCGCCGAGCACCTTGTTGCTGTAGGGATAGCCCTTCGCGAACTGGTCCGTCTTCTGGTACTCGACGCCCGTCACGCCAACGACGGGGTGGAGCCCGTTCACGAAGCGCGTGTTGAGTACGGCGCGCGCTCCAAAGGTCTGGTTGGAGCGAGGATTAAGGCCAACAGCAAACACGTCCTCGCGATTGACGCCGGAGAAGTACGCGGTGACGACAGGCTCCAGCCGATCCGACACGCGGTAGGCGTGCGTCACGCCCGCGCGAACCGACTCCATGTCCACGTGGCCGTCGTTGTTGAGGTACGGCGCCTCACCCACGTTCTGTCGATTGAAGAACGCCGCGCTGTCCATCTGGCCCGCGCGCTGGTCATACGAGTGCGCATAGGTGAGAAACACCGACACGTCGCGGCGCTCCGAAGGGCGGAAGTCGCCGAGGAACGTCAGGTGATCCTTCTTTGACCGGCTCTGGATCCGGTAGCTGTCGTAGGTTTGATGGCCATAGTTCATCAGGTACGTCGACGTGCTGGTCACGTTGCCGAGTCGCGTGTCGGACCGAAGCAGGCCATCGGCGCCGGCCATCGTTTCCTGCTCGATGGTCGTGCCCGGACGCTCCGGGCGCAGCGTGTACAGGTTCACCACGCCCGCGATCCCCGCGCCGTACAGGCTCGACGCCGGCCCGCGAATCACATCCACCTTTCCGAGCGTCGCAAAGTCCACGTCGTCCAGCATCGTGACGCCCTCGGCGTCAGTCACCGGGATGCCGTTGAGGTAGGCCTTGTAGCCCGTGCCGTCAAAGTTCGTGCGGTTCCCGTAGCCGCGAATCGTGATGCGCTGGCCGCCAGACATGGTCCGCCGCTCCATGCGGACGCCGGGCACGGTGTTCAGGACGTCGTCGAGAAAGAGGCCCATGCCGCGGGTGAGCTCCGGGCGCGACAGGCTCGTGACCGAGATCGGTTGACGAACGCTGGGCGCGTCCCGAGTGGCGGTGATGCTCACGGCGTTCAGGTTCTGCGTACCAGGCGTGAGGCCGACTAGGAGCTGGCTACCACAGCCCGCGACCTTGGTGGTGTACCGGTCGTAGCCCAGGAGCCTGAAGTCGACGGTCATGTCTGGCACGCAGGGCAGGGAGAACGCCCCATCGCGACCTGAAGTCGTTGAAGCACCAGCACTTGTGGTAATCTGGGCGGTACCGAGCGGTGCCTTGGTGTATGTGTCGAAGACCTTGCCGGGCAGGGATCCCTGCGCGGCCAGCGTGGTCGCGAGGAGGGCCACGAGTCCAAGGGACGCGGCGAATCGGATGTACACGGGACGGGCTCCATGGGTGAACGCGCCGCGATATTAACGAATTGTTCATTACTTCGCATCAGGGACTTCAGGAAATCCCGGACGGGCGTGTGGTGGCCCTCTCGACCCCGCTCCCCGCCATGATTGCTAGCGTTCGGAACCATCCGCCGCGCAAGTTCTTCCCTGATGCGACTTCGTCGTCTCGCCGCCATCGCGATTGCCCTCTGCACCGTTGCTGGTGTGGCGAGCGAGGCGCATGCGTCGTGCAGCACGCCTGGTTCGGCCATGGCGTCGATGCCGGGGATGTCACACGACCAGGGGACGGACGCGACGCCCGCCCCGCAGCCCGCAAACGGCAGGCACGGCGCCGATCACTGCCAGCACCCCGCTGACAACTCGCGCGGCAACGGAAGCGGCGGTTGCCAGCTCATGGCACACTGCACGACGGTCGCCACCAGCGTTGTCGCCCACTCCGACGCGGTCGCGCCGCTGCGACATCCGGTACCTGCCGGACCGCTGACACGGCCGCTCGAATCCACACACTCGCCGGACCCGCACCCTCCGAGAGCCTGACCTCCGAGGTTCGGCCGCGCCTTGCGCGCGACCGGAAACCTCGACGCGAGATCCAGACGGCCCCGCACGTGCGCGCCGTTCCTGTTTCCCCGGAGGTCCGAGTGTTTGTCGACGTTTCACCGCACGCGCGTGCGCCCCACGCGCGACGTACCTGGCCGATCGCTGCGCTGATCGCAGCCAGCCTGTCATCCCCCGCGCTCCTGCGCGCACAACCACCCGCGCCGGACGTACCACGACAGGCGTTCCCTGCGGTTGATCGAGATTCCCTCTCGCTCGATTCGGTCTACGCACTCGTCGCCGGGAGAAACCAGCGAGTGCTCGCGGCGCGGTCTCTTGCCCGCGCGAGTGCCGCCCGTGTGGCCACCGCGGCGCGACCGGCGGATCCGCAGCTACAGCTCGGGTTCATGAACTACGCCGTGCCGAGCGTCAGGCCGGACCCGGCCCTGGGCATGACGCAGTTGCAGCTCACCTGGATGCTGCCCACGCGTGGCAAACTCGCGGCTGCAACCGCGGCGGCCACGGCACGCTCGGACGCGGCGCGCGCGCGCGCCGATGGCGTCTGGTGGACGATGCGGCTCGAAGCGGCGATGGCGTTCTACGAACGGTTCGAGGCGGCCGGCGCGCTCGCGGTGACACGCGACACTCGGCGATTGCTCGACGACGTGGCCGCAACGGCGAGTGCGATGTACCGGGTGGGCGACGGTCGCCAGACCGACGTGTTGCGAGCCCGGGTCGAGATCGCACGCATGGACGATGAGCTCCTGCGACTCTCAAGCTCCCTCGAAGGCGCCACCGCCCGGCTCGCCGCCACCGCCGACATCGAGATCGCCGCGGTCGCGGGCATGCCGTCGCTGCCGCAGTTCCGGGACTCGCTCCCCGCACTCGAAGCCCTCGTGCAGGCCGCGCTGACCGGTCAGCCCATGCTTGACGCCGGCCAGGCCGACCTGCGTGCTGCCGACGCCGATGCGCGTCTCGCTCGCCGCGAGTTCTGGCCCGACGTGGAGGTCGGCGTGCAGTACGGCCAGCGTCGGATGGATATGGGCATCGATCGCATGGGCAGCGTGATGGTTGGCGCCTCGCTCCCGATCTTTGCGCGCTCGCGCCAGCTGCGGATGCGCGACGAAACGGAGGCGATGCAGGCCATGGCGCGCGCCGAGCTGTCGGCGATGCGCACGGAGACGCGCGGGAAGGTCACGCAGGCGCATACAGCGCTCACGAGCGCGCGGCGGCTCGGAGCGCTCTATCGCACCACGGTCCTCCCGCAGGCCGAAGCCACCGCGACATCAGCGCTGGCCGCATACCGGGCCGGCACCGTCGACTTCATGACGGTGATCGAGAGTCGCATGGCCATCAATCGATATCGGCAGGAACTGGTGGCTCTCGCCGCGTCCGAAGGGCGCGCGTGGGCAGAACTGGAGATGCTCGTGGGGCAGTCGCTGCTCGCCACGGGTCAGGACGTCGCGCCTCGGCGCGACGACTCACGGCATGGAGGCACACGCTGATGCACACCCCACACGAAGAACGATCGCCGCGTACGACTGATGACCTCGGCGATGCCAAACTGAACCAGGCATCTACCGCCAGCGGCGCCCGGTTTGGCGCGCGCGCGGCACTCCTGCTCATGCTGCCGGCCGCTGCCGGCCTCGCTGCGTGGTGGTTCACGCGGGATCACGCGCCGCAGGCCACCGCGGCGTCCGCCGACGCGCACGCGGCCATGGGGCACGGTGCCGCTCCGTCCAGCGACAGCGCGCGCCACGTGTCCCTCACCGCCGACGAGGCGCGTCGCATCGGCGTGACGTTTGCGCCGGTCACGAGGGCAGTCCTGCGCCACGAGGTGCGCACCGTCGGGCAGGTCACGGTCGACGAAACGCGCGTGCAGACGATGACGACCAGGATCGATGGGTTCGTGGAGGAGCTTTTCGTCGACTACACAGGGCGATCGGTCCACCGTGGCGAGCCGCTGCTGCGACTCTATTCACCCATGCTCGTGACGGCGCAGGAAGAGTTGCTGCTTGCCCACAAGCTGTCGGCGGACGTCACGGGCGCTTCGAAGGACGTGACAACCGGCGCGGCCGACCTGGCGGCGTCGGCGCGTCGACGGCTCGAGTACTGGGACGTTCCTGCGGCGGACATCGCGGCCATCGAGCGCAGCGGGCAGGTGCAGCGCGCGATGACCATGCGCGCGACGGCGAGTGGCGTGGTGCTCGAGAAGTCGGTGTTCGCCGGTCAGCGCATCATGGCGGGCGACGCCCTGTTCCGCGTGGCCGATCTGGCCGAGGTGTGGGTGGAGGGCGACGTCTACGAGCAGGATCTTCGAACGATCCGCACCGGACAGGCGGCCACCGCGGAGTTCGAGGCATGGCCTGGCGAAACGTGGCGCGGACGCATCGCGTGGCTTTCCCCGACGCTCTCACCGGAGACGCGAACCGCCCGCGTGCGCGTGGCGTTCGCCAATCCGGGCCTTCGCCTCAAGCCGGGCATGTACGCCACGCTGCACATCGCGGCGCGTGAAGGAGCATCCGTGGTGTCGGTGCCGCGGGGCGCGGTGCTCATCACGGGGGAGCGTCGCCTCGTGTTCGTCAAGCTGGCCGATGGCCGTCTCGAGCCCCGCACGGTGGAGTTGGGGAGCGTGACGGACGATCGCATCGAAGTGCTGCGCGGCGTGGTGCCGGGCGACACGGTCGTGGCGTCCGCGACGTTCCTCGTCGACGCGGAGTCGAGCCTGGGCACCGCGCTGGGCGGGATGGGCGACATGCCGGGCATGGAGATCACGGTGCCGCCAAAGCCAACGCCCACGCCGCCGACGCCCCCGATCACCCCGCGCGGCAAGAGCGATCACGATCACGAACCGGCGAGGTGAGACGATGCTGGCTCGCGTGATCGAATGGGCCGTGGGGCACCGCCTGGCGGTCGCCCTGCTCACGGCCGGACTCGTGGGTGCGGGGATCTTTTCGATTCGCCGCACACCACTCGAGGCACTGCCCGACCTGAGTGACGTGCAGGTCATCGTGCAGGCCGACTACAACGAGCAGGCGCCACGGATCGTGGAGGATCAGGTCACGTATCCCATTGCTGCCGAGATGCTCAAGGTTCCCGGTGCGCGCTCGGTGCGGGGGTACTCGTTCTTCGGTGTCTCGTTCGTCTACGTCATCTTTGACGACGGCACCGACCTGTACTGGGCGCGCACGCGCGTGCTGGAGTATCTCACCGGGATACGAGCGCGACTGCCAGCCACCGTCACTCCGACGCTTGGTCCGGACGCGACCGGCCTCGGTTGGGTCTACCAGTACGCGCTGGAAGACACGACCGGCCGCCTCGACCTGTCGCAACTGCGCGCCGTGCAGGACTGGTACCTGCGCTATGCGCTCACGGCGGTCTCGGGCGTCGCCGAAGTGGCCACGGTAGGCGGGTTCGAGAAGCAGTATCAGGTGGACCTGGACCCGGCGCGACTGCTCGCCTACGGCATCCCGGTCACGCGCGTGATGAGCGCCATCCAGTCCGCCAACAACGACGTGGGTGCGATGGTGATGGAGCTCTCCGAGCGCGAGTACATGGTGCGCGGACTCGGATACCTGCGGAACATCGGTGACATCGAGAACGTGGTGGTCGGCGCTACGTCGAGCGGCACGCCGATCCGGGTGCGCGAGCTTGGGCGTGTCACGATCGGGCCCGCGGTGCGGCGCGGCGTGACCGACCTCGATGGGCGCGGCGATGCGGTGGGTGGGATCGTCGTGATGCGGTACGGCGAAAACGCCCTCGCCACGATCGAACGGGTCAAGGCGCGGCTTGCCGAGGTGCAGGGTGGGCTGCCGCCGGGCGTGGTGGTGCGGCCGGTCTACGATCGCAGCCAGCTCATCCTGGAGTCGATCGACACCGTGCGCGAGACGCTGGTCGAAGAGGCGATCATCGTGGCGCTCGTGTGCATCGTCTTTCTCCTGCACGTGCGATCGGCGCTCGTCGCGATCATCACGCTGCCGATCAGCGTCGTGATCGCCTTCATCGGTCTGAGGGCCTTCGGGATCGGGGCCGACATCATGTCACTCGGCGGCATCGCGATTGCCATCGGAGAAATGATCGACGCGGCGATCGTGATGGTCGAGAACGTGCACAAACACCTCGAACGCCGCGCGCCTCCGGGTCAGCCGCATGTCGATACCGCGTCCCTCAGCACGAAAGAGCGCCTGGCGCTCGTGCTGACCGCCGCGCGCGAAGTAGGGCCGTCGCTCTTCTCGTCGCTGCTCATCATCACGGTCTCGTTCATCCCCGTCTTTGCGCTTGAAGGGCAGGAAGGCAGGCTCTTCAAGCCGCTCGCCCTGACCAAGACGCTGGCGATGGCCGCGGCCAGTCTGCTCAGCATTACGCTCGTGCCCGTGCTCATGGGCCTGTTCATCCGGGGTCGCATCTACCGCGAGGAGCGCAACCCCCTGAGTCGTGTGCTGATCCGATGGTATCGCCCGGTGCTGGCGTGGGTGCTGCGCCATCGGTGGCCCGCGATCGGCGTCGCGGTGGCGGCACTGATCCTCACGTGGATTCCGTTCCAGCGCAGCGGCAGCGAGTTCATGCCACCGCTGGAGGAGGGGACGATCCTCTTCATGCCGACCACGCTGCCCGGAATCTCGGTCGCGCGGGCGCGTGAGCTGCTCCGTCAGCAGGACGCCATTCTCAGGCGCTTTCCCGAGGTGGCCAGCGTGTGGGGCAAGGCGGGACGTGCGAACACGGCCACGGATCCCGCGGGTCTCGATATGGCCGAGACGACCATCACGCTCAAGCCTCGCTCGGAGTGGCGCGAGGGCATGACGTACGACGCGCTGATCGCCGCGATGGACTCGGCGGTGCGGTTGCCGGGGGTGACCAATGCGTGGACGATGCCGATCAAGGGGCGCATCGACATGCTGGCCACGGGGATTCGCACGCCGGTCGGGGTAAAGATCTATGGACCGGACCTCGGCGTCCTCGAGCGACTCGGCCGCGAGATCGAGGGGCACCTCAAGATGGTTCCGGGCACGCGCAGTGTGTTCGCCGAGCGCGCCCAGAGCGGCTACTACCTCGACATCGACATCGATCGAGAGGCCGCCGCCCGGCACGGGCTCAACGTGGGCGACGTGCAGACGGTGATCGCGACCGCCATCGGCGGCATGACGATCACACAAACGGTGGAAGGCCGAGAGCGCTACGGCGTGCGCATTCGCTATCCGCAGGAGTTGCGCGACACGCCGGAGCGACTGGCGTCGGTGCTCGTTCCGGTCAATCACGATGTCACGACAGCGAGCAGCGGGGCGCCGGTCATGCCGGCCACGATGGGCGGTGCGCCCCCGGTTCGGGGCACGGCCCAGGTTCCGCTGGGGCAGGTGGCGCGCATTCGTCCTGTGTCAGGCCCGATGGTGGTGCGCACCGAAGACGCGCGTCCGACGGCGTGGGTGTACGTGGACGTCGGCGAACGCGACGTGGGGGGCTACGTGGACGAGGCGCGCCAGATGATCGCGGGCACGGTGACGCTGCCGCAGGGATATACGCTGGCGTGGAGTGGGCAGTTCGAGGCGATGGAACGCGCCAGGGCCCGCCTGCAGGTCATCGTGCCGGTCACGCTCGCCATCGTGTTCGCTCTGCTCTACTTCACGTTCGGCCGGATGAGCGACACGCTGATCGTCATGCTGTCGGTGCCGTTCACGCTGGTCGGAGGCGTGTGGCTCATGTGGGCGCTCGACTACAACTGGTCCGTGGCGGTGACGATCGGCTTTCTTGCCCTGGCCGGCGTTGCGGTCGAAACGGCGGTGATCATGCTGGTGTACCTCGAGCAGGCGTGGCGGGAGCGCGTGGTGGCCGGCCGAGCGCCCGATCGGGCGCAGGTGCACGAGGCGGCCATGGTCGGGGCGGTGGAGCGGGTGCGACCCAAGATGATGACGGTGGCGTCGACCATGCTCGGCCTGCTGCCAATAGTTTGGGCGAGCGGCGCCGGCGCCGGCGTCATGAAGCGCATCGCGGCGCCGATGATCGGCGGCATGGCATCGAGCACGATTCTGACGCTGCTGGTGATCCCTGCGATCTGGACGCTCGTTCGAGAGCGCGAGGCTGGCCGTGAGGTCGCGCGGTGATGCGGCGAGGTGGTGGGTCTGGCGAGTTAAGCGTGTGGCGTTTGTGCTACAACAAGGGATGCCGAGCGAGGCGCCGTAGGGTTTCAACCCCTCCCGGCACCGAAGCATGCCCGGTATTCTGCCGCCGCGACAGTCCACGGCCGTCTTTCGCGCAATGAGAGACAAGCCGGCGCCCTTGCACGTTACACCTGTACCAATCGACCTTGTCGCGACTACCCCTTCTATCGGAGACCCACATGTTCCGTCCGACCGTGCGTCACTTCGCGTTCGCCGCGCTCGCGCTGGCGATCACCACGACCGCCTCCGCGCAAGCGACCGGCGGGCCCAACTTCAAACCCGGATACATGGACATCGGGCCGACGGTGGGTTTCGGTGGCATTGGTGGCGCCGGCCTCGCGTTCGGCGGCCGCTTCGAGCGGGCGATCAAGGCGCTGCCTGACCTGGGCGACGGCGTGCTCGGCATCGAGGCCAGCATCGATTACTGGAGCTACGAAGATCGTTTTGCGTCGCTCGACTACGACTTCCGCTACATCTCGATCGGCGTGACGGCCAATTACCACTTCCAGGTGAAGAGCAATCCGAAGGTCGATCCGTTCCTCGGCGTGGGTCTCGGCAACAGCAGCGTGAGCACGGACTACACCGGGAGCTACGGCAGCGGCATCTACTTCATTGGGCGTGCGGGCGTGCGGTACTTCCTGCAGCCGCGCCTCGCACTCTACGCCGACGCCGGCGCCGGCGCGTCGACCCTCAACGTCGGTGCGACATTCGGCATCGGGAAGTAGCACCGCAGACGGAGAGGGGGGCTCCCGGGTATCAGGGAGCAGGGGGGCAGGGTCCACGGAACGAGCTCGAGGCGGTCGGCAGAATCGCGCCGGCCGCCTCGCTTTTTTCGCCCCCGTGAATGCGCCACGTTCCTCTTCCTCGGCTCTCGATAGGAAACGCCGCTCTCGATGGTCTGAGCCTGAAGTTCGCGGTCCACGATCCGTGGTTTCGAGCAGGCGGTTCACCGAGCTCCGGGGCCGTGCCCGCTCTGTGCCGCTGCCCGCCCCCGATGACTCCGACGAGGCTCACGGAGCGATCCGGGTTCGCCCGCTCCCCCACACCGTCTAGCTTATCCAGGTGCTGACGGTCGACATCACTGCTGCCGAACCACTCGTGACCGCGCTGGCCGCTGCGCTCGGCGCGGCCGCGGCCGGGCCGCTGCTCATGCGCGCGGTTCCCGTGTACCGCACGCAACTGCTCGGTGCGAGCGGCGCGGTGGCGTCGGGAGTGATGTTTGGCGCTGCGTACCTGATCATGGCGAGCAGCATGCGGTCATGGCCGGGGATCACGCCATTGGCCGCTGTGGTCACGGTACCCGTGATCTTCGCGGCGCACCGCGCCATGCGGCGCAGCAGCCCGTTGGGCGCGGTCTCGCGGCGGATGGCGCTGCTGCACGGTATTCCCGAAGGCATTGCGCTCGGCACGGCGCTCGCCGCGCAGTTCCCGCTCGGGCTGTGGGTCGCGGTCACCATCGCCGCACACAACGTCGCAGAGGGGGCGCTGTTTGCCGCGCGCACGCGCGACACGGGGGTCAGCATGTCGCTCGGACGTGCGATGCTCCTGGCGTTCGTCGACAAGCTGCCGCAGGCCGCTGCGGCCGCCAGCTCGTGGCTCCTCGTCGTGGCCAGCCCGCTCGCGGCGGCACCGCTCTTTGCCAGTGCGTTTGCGGGGCTCGTCTACCTGGTGATCGCTGAGCTGCTGATGGAGGCGTACGCGCGCATCGGCCGCGTCGGCGTTGCGCTGACCGTCATGGCCGCCGGTGCGGTGGTCGCCGCCCTGGGAGGACGCTGAGTGGCGACGATCATCCAGCAGTGGTTTGGCGTCGACTCGATGGACACCTTCCACGGCGCACTCACCGTGTTCCTGGCGGCGCTGTGGACGGCGGTGGCGACGGGGTTTGGCGCGATCCCGTTCGCGTTCGTGCGCAACATGTCGTCGCGCACGATGGGGCTGGCGAACGCGCTCGCGGCCGGCCTCATGCTCGGCGCGAGCTTCGGGCTGGTGGCCGAGGGAGCGCAACACGGAGTCTGGCAAACGGTGACCGGCGCGGCGACCGGGCTCGCGTTCATCCTCATGACGCAGCGCTACCTCGCCGGGCACGAGGTGTCGTTCGGCGACATTCAGGGTGCGGGCGCGCGGAAGATGATCCTCATCGTCGTGGTGATGACGGTCCACTCGTTCGCCGAAGGGGTCGCGGTGGGGGTGTCGTTTGGTGGTGGGGCCTCACTGGCGACGGCGATCACGGTGGCGATCGCGGTGCACAACATCCCGGAAGGGCTCGCGATCTCCGCGGTGCTGCGCCCGCGCGGGGCGAGCCTGTGGTCCTGCGCCTGGTGGAGCGTATTCTCGTCGCTCCCGCAGCCCATCATGGCGGTGCCATCGTGGCTCTTCGTCGAGCACTTTCAGCGCGCGTTACCGTTCGGGCTCGGCTTTGCCGCCGGTGCCATGATCTACGTCGTGCTCGTCGAGCTGCTCCCGGAGGCGTACGAGGCGGAGGCGGAGGGAGCGAACGAGGCGTCAGAGCCCGCGTGGGCGCCGATGAGCAGCATCGCCGCCACGGTGACGCTCAGCCTCGTCGGCATGCTGCTGTTCCAGCGCGCGCTGGCCTAACGCGTCGCCGGGGCGAGGCGCCAGAAGCCGTTGATCATGTCGCTGGCGAAGAGCGACCTGTTGGCGAGGTGCACGCCCCAGACGAACACGGGGATGCCCTGGTCGAGGAGCCCGATGGACTTCGTTCGGCCCATCAGGCCGAGGTTGCACCGGCCATCGGCGGCCTTCTGCGCCGCGGTACAGGTCGCGAGGTCGCCACGGACATCCAGCACTTGCACACCGCCGTTGTAGTACGCCGCGTACAGGAAGCCGTTGGCTTCGTCGAGCGCGAAGTTGTGGGTCCCTGCTCCGGGCACGGTGTAGAACGCGACTTCACGTGGGGCGGCGGGTGACGAGATGTCGACCACGTGGATGTCGCCCGATGAGGCCGTGAAGAGCGACGCCGGACCTTCCTCGCCCACGAACGCGTAGGTCTTGCGGCCGCTCGACGGGTCGTGGAACCACCAGATGTTGTGGACCTTGCCGCCGTTGGTGCGCAACCGACCGAGTTCCACCGGTGCGGCGAGCGTTCCGCTCCGCCCACCGCCGCCGATGTCGTGGATCACCAGGCCGTTGTTCCATTGCGCGGAAAACAGGAGACCGTCGCGCACGAACACGTCGTGGACAAACGACGACGTGATATCAAGCGTGAACACCTCCGTCGGGGCCGCCGGATCGCCGAGGTCGACGATCATGAGGCGCGCCGGGTGATTCGTCCCCGGATTCACCGACAGGAAGGCGGTGAGCCGGCCGTTGATCGTCTGGATTTCGCAGGTGTGGACACCACGCGTGATCTTTGGCGACGTGAACGTCGACACCAGTCGCGGACGCACGGGGTCCGCCAGGTCGTACACGACGATCGACCCCGGAGACTGTTCGGTTGGCGCCACGAGGTAGCGGCCGTCGCTCGACACCTGGACGTCGCCGACCGTGGTCGCATTGGCCACGCGTACCGAATCGAGCAGGACGGGCACGGCGGCGCGCACATCCCACACGTGGATCGTGTTCCCGGCCGCGCTGGCGCCGCTGGAGACACGCGACCCCCAGGTCGCCGTGTAGCCGTAGTTCCCGTGAACCCAAAGCTCCGAGGTATATCGGTTGTCGACCACGCCGCGCCCGGCCACGGTCAGCCGCGTGGGCGTGGGAGGAGGGTTCTGCGCCGGTGGCGCGGTTGGCGAGCCGTCGTCGCGCTGGTCGCCCCCACAGGCCAGGGCCGCAAGCAGGACGACGGACAGCATCGGGTGCACCGAACGCATGGCGAGCATATCAGGCAGGAATCAGGGACGGCGTGACGACGACGCGATGCCATAGCGGCCAACACGGGAGCGCATGCGACCGGCGTGCAACCTGATCCCGGCCGAAAAGCTCCACAGGGCATCCGCGCCAAACCATTCCACCGGATCGAGCGGTGTTGGTCGCCGGGTCGCCCGCGGAACATGATAACCTGCTTCGACAAAAGGACGACCCATCAGGAGCGCTGAACCCCATAGGTCGGTACTCAGCGCCACCGTCACGTTGGTCCACTGCGTGCGACCGAGGATGTTGAAGTCCAGCAGCGGACGTGTTGTCCGGTACGGCGAGCCCGCGCGCTCCTCCTCGGGTCGCGTCGTACGCTCCATGCGCGCCGCCAGCACCAGTCGGCCGGCCCTTCCCTCCGCTTCAGCGAGCAGCGATGAGAATTCGAACACGCGGCGATCGCCGCTGTATTCCCGCGTACGCGCTCCCTCGATCAGGGCATACCGCACGAAGCCTCCGGTGGGCGTGAGGCGCACCGAGGCGGCCGCCTTGCGCTGATCCAGGCCGTCGCCATTGGCAAACTCGGGAGAGTGTACCGAGGCCGCGCTTGCCGACAGCTCCACCGAGCCTCGTGCCAGCCAGGTGGCCCGTACGGCCCACGAGTCGAGGCCGCGATCGCGGTTGGGCCAGTCGCTCGGTGACTCCGGTTCGTCGCCGTTGAACCGGGCCACCTCGACCGACGCCGGACCAGCGGAGGCTGCGGCGGTGAGCATCGCGCGCTCCAGCAGCTGCGCATGATGGTGGTTCACCGGGAACTTCACGAACGGGCGCACCATCGGGTCGTCGGTGCCATAGGGGACGAACCCTTTCCCCGCAAAGAGCGCGACCGTCGCCATGCCTAACGGCTGTTGCACGCCGACCATCACCTCATGCAGCCAGGTGTGCGGGTGCCGGCGGTCGATGTAGCCCTCGCCGTAGATCCCCGGGCCGATCTCGCCACGATCGAGTGTGGCGCCTTCCGCGTTGAGCATCAGCAACGCCTGGAGGCGCCCGCCAGTCGAGCGTGCCCCGGCCATGAGCATCGGCTGTGTGAGGTAGCCCTCGGTGACATTCCGGGCCAGGGCCCCGGGGCGCACGTGCGTGAACACCGCGACGCCCATGGCTCCGATCGTGAACCGCCCGGCGCTGTCGCCCTCGGCGTGCACGTGCTGCGCGCCGAGCGTCGAGCCGGTGAAGAGCGCGAGGAACGCTGACAGCGCGCGCGCGCTGCCCCGATGCATCATTTGGTGGTCGCGGGCGCCGGCGCGACGGCCGAGTCCGCGACCAGGCGCACCGAGCGAATGAAGTCGAGCCTGGGGAAGAAGCGCTCCAGGTACGCGTTCCCCTCGTCCATCAGGCGCATCTGGTCAGGCCCGAAGCCCGCAGGCGGCCCGTCGCCGTAGTTCGCGTACAGCGAGTCGACCACCGGCATGCCGTCGATCACGCGACCGAAGGGCGCAAACCCCATCCCGTCCAGGTTGTGGTTGTCGACCAGGTTGATGAAGACCTGCGTGTTGCGGGTGTTGGGTGCCGAGGCCATCGCAAAGGTGACCATGCCGCGCGTGTTGCTCTGCGTCACGGAGTCGTCGGCGATCGAGAGATCCTTCCACGCCTCGTTCACCTGCGGATCGCCGTGCACGCCAAACTGCACCATGAATCCCGTGACCACGCGGAAGAAGCGGGTGTTGTCGAAGAAGCCGCTCCTGACGAGCTGGTAGAACCGGTCGGCGCCCACAGGGGCCCAGGTGCGATGCACCTCGACCACGAACGGTCCCTTGCTGGTTTCGAACCTCGCCGCAAAGACATTTGGTGCGCGCTCCGCCGTGGCGGGCGGTGCGGGCATCGCGCCGCGGCCACTCGTGTCGGCGGCGTCACAGGCCAGCAGGGTAGTGGTGCAAACCGCGGTAGCGATGAGGGAACGACAGCGCATGGCAACGCAGGGGTGGAAGCGGAGATCAGATGCGCGAAACCTATCGCATCCCCCAGGCGCCAGACCGCCCCCCATCGCATGTTTCAGCCCGGCGCACGTCTCGGACTCCGCGCTCGCCGCATCCTCCACCGTTCGTCCCTCCTCCCGTGTCTTCGCTCCTGCGCACTCGATTCCTCGTGGTCGGCAGCGGTGTGGCCGGGTTGCACACGGCGTGGCGCGCGTCACAGCACGGCGACGTTCTCGTGATGACCAAGCGCACGCTCTTCGACTCGGCGACGGCCTACGCACAGGGTGGTATTGCGGCGGCGCTTGGAGCGGGCGACACCCCGGAGCTGCACCGCAAGGACACGCTCGCCGCGGGTGCGGCGCTCTGCGACACCGGGGCCGTGGAGGTGCTGGTGGAGGAGGGCCCCGCGCGCGTGCGCGAGCTGCAGCTCGCCGGTGCCGCGTTCGACCTTGGCAGCGACGGCAACCTGAAGTTGGGGCGCGAGGCCGCACATTCTCGGCGTCGTATCGTGCACGCCCACGGCGATCGCACCGGCGCTGAAGTGGCGCGCACGCTCGTCGACAGGGTGCGCTCCGGGCGTCGGACGTCGGTGCTGGAGCATGCCCGCGTGCTCGAACTCATCATGGAGCGCGGACGCTGCGCCGGCGTACGCGCGAGCGTGCTCGGCCAGCCGGTGGAGATCCGTGCCGACGCCACCGTGCTCGCCACCGGTGGCTGCGGACAGGTCTACCGCTACACCACCAACCCGGTCGTCGCCACCGGTGACGGATACGCCCTCGCGCGACGCGCCGGCGTCCGACTCGCGGACCTGGAGTTCGTGCAGTTCCATCCCACCGCACTCGACACGCCGGAGAATCCGCTCGCGCTCGTCTCCGAAGCGGTGCGCGGTGAGGGCGCGATCCTCCGCAACGCCGAGGGCCGGCGCTTCATGGTGGGTCGTCACCGGGCCGCCGAGCTGGCGCCGCGCGACGTGGTGGCGCGCGAGATCTTCCGCGAGCAACGCGAGACCGGGCGTGTCACCCTCGACGCCACCGCGTTAGGCGCGGCCTTCGCGACACGTTTCCCCGGCATTCTGGCCCTCTGTGTGGCGCGCGGCATCGACCCGCGGAAGCAACCGATCCCCATCACGCCGGCCGCGCACTACATGATGGGTGGCATCGTCACCGATCTTGCTGGACGCAGTTCGGTCGCCGACCTCTACGCGTGTGGCGAGGTTGCCTGCACCGGCGTTCATGGCGCCAATCGCCTGGCGTCGAACTCGCTGCTCGAAGGCCTCGTCTTTGCCGAGCGCGTGGCGCGCGAGCTGGCTGCGACGGAGCGACACAGTGCGCCGCGACGCGCGTCGACGTTTGACGTGCCGCCGCTTGCTGATCGCGGGGCCGCGCAGGTGGCCGCCGACGAGATTCGCGCGCTCATGTGGGACCACGCGGCCATCGATCGCCACGAGGACGGGCTCCGTCATTGCCTCGGCGAACTCGAACGCATCGCCTCGCGCCTCAGCCCGGGCATGACCGAAGAGCGCAACATGTGCGACGTCGCCACCCTCATCGCCGCCGCCGCGCTCCAGCGACGCGAGTCGCGCGGAGGTCACTACCGACGCGACTTTCCGCGCGCCAGCCGAACCTGGAAGGGTCGCCACATCGAGTGGTAGCCGTCGCCGCCATAGATTCCGGCATGACCTCCACCACCACCGACACTGGCCTCGCGAGTCGCATCCGTGCGCTCGCCTCGCAGCGACGCGCCATCATCCTCGCCCACAACTACGAGCGGCCCGAAGTGCAGGATGTGGCCCACTTCGTTGGCGACTCGCTCGGCCTGAGCCGCGAGGCAGCGCGCACCGATGCCGAGGTCATCGTCTTCTGCGGCGTCCACTTCATGGCCGAGACCGCGGCGATCCTGTCGCCCGGCAAGACGGTCCTGCTGCCCGATCTCGCCGCGGGATGCTCGCTCGCCGACACCATCACCGCGGACCAGCTCCGCGACTGGAAGGCGCAATACCCCGGTGCCGTCGTCGTGTCGTACGTCAACACGTCTGCCGCGGTCAAGGCCGAAAGCGACTACTGCTGCACCTCCGGGAACGCTGTCGAAGTCATCCAGGCGATTCCCGCCGATCGCGAGATCCTCTTCCTCCCGGACTTCTTTCTCGGCGCGCACGTGCGGCGCGTGAGCGGCCGCGAAAACATCCACGTCTGGCAGGGCGAGTGCCACGTACACGCGGGCATCACGCCACAGAGTCTCGCGCGTCAGCGCAACGAACATCCGGGCGCCGAAGTGCTCGTGCACCCCGAATGCGGATGCGCCACCAACGTTGTCGAGGCGCTCTCGGCAGGCGCAATTCCCGAGGAGGGCGTTCACGTGTTGTCGACCGAGGGCATGATCAAGCGACCCGGAGCGTCAGGCGCCAACGCATTCATCGTGGCAACGGAAACGGGCATCCTGCATCGCCTCCGGCGCGCCAACCCTGACCGAACGTTCATCGCGGCCAGCGATCGCGCCGAATGCCAGTACATGAAGCTCACGACGCTACCCAAGGTGCTTCGTGCCCTCGAGCATGATCAGCACCGGATCATGGTCCCGGACGCGGTGGCGCAGCGAGCTCGCCTTGCCCTCGAGCGGATGGTGGCCATCGGCGGTTCGGCGCCGGCTCGCGCTGCCGAGACCGATCCCGGCGAGTAGGGCAGCACCGGCGCCGCCCGGCTCATCACGCGGGCACCAGTGTGGATGACGGGAACGAGGGGGAGGAGCTCCCCGCACGGCGACCATCCTGGATGGCGGGAACGCTGGGGAGGTGCGGGGGCATCGCGCTGGTGAGCTGTTGCGCTTCGGCGCGAGGCAGCCCACCCTCAGGAAGGCGTTACTTCGGGCCGCGTGACGCGGCCGATTCCTGACTTGCTCCCTTGTTTTCCCGACCATGGAACACCGCTGCCGCAGCTGCCCGCCGTCTGCGCCGGCCGGCGCGTCGACCTACACCAGCTTCAGGTTCCCGCTCGATGCCCATGAGCTGACGCGACGCGTGCAGGCGGCCCTCGACGAGGACCGCGCGTTCGACGACGTGACCACGATTGCCACCGTGCAGAGCGATCGACGCGCGCGCGCGCGACTCGTCGCGCGACAGCCCGGTGTGGTGTGCGGCGTTCCCTTCGCCATCGCCGCGTTCCAGGCCATGGATGACAAATGTTCGATCCGCGTCGACGCCGAAGACGGCGCGACGGTGAAGAAGGGCGACACGGTGCTCTTCATGTCCGGGCACGCCCGCAGCTTGCTGTCCGCCGAGCGCGTGGCGCTGAATTTCCTGCAGCGCATGTCAGGGATCGCCACACTCACCAGTCGCTACGTGCTCGCGGTGCAGGGGACTCGGGCGCGCATCCTCGACACCCGCAAGACCACGCCCGGCTGGCGCTCACTGGAGAAGTACAGTGTGCGTTGCGGTGGCGGCTCGAACCACCGACTCGATCTCGCCGCCGCGGTGCTCATCAAGGACAACCACCTGATGGCGGTGAACGGCGATGTCGGGTTGGCGATCCGTCGATGCCGCGACCTCGCTGAGCCCGGCGCACTGGTCGAGGTCGAGTGCGATCGGCTCGAGCAGGTGGCGCAGGCCGCGGAGCACGGCGCCGACATCATCCTGCTCGACAACATGCCGCCCGTCGCGCTGCGCGAATGCGTCGACCTCGTGGCCGGGCGCGCAAAGACCGAAGCGTCCGGTGGTGTGTCGCTCGACACGGTGCGCGCCATCGCTGGCGCGGGCGTGGACTACATCTCGGTCGGCGCGCTGACCCACTCTCCACCCGCGCTCAATCTCGCCCTCGACTTCGAGTAGTCCTACCCGCCCGTCGGCGCGCTGACCGCCTCCCTCCAGCGCCAAATCTCGCCCTCGACTTCGGGCAGTCCTACCCACCCGTCGCTGACCACCTCCCCTCCCGCACTCAACCTCGCCCTCGACTCCGAGTAGTCCTGCCCGCGTCCAGACGCGGGCCGCCGCGCCCTAGTGGTGTGCTGCTGACGCTTCCTGCACGCGCTGCTCCACCCAACGCGCGAGCCCGCGATGCGGGAGGAGTGGATCGCCGCTGTAGATGACCGGTAATCCCGACAGGTCGGCCATGAACGTCTCGCGACTCACACGCCCGCGTGACAGGAGCACCGGCACGACCACGACCGAGTCCCCGGTGAGTCGATGCTGCAGATCGATCAACTCGCGCACGCGTCGGACGGCCTCGGCGCGAACGTGCTTTGGAGCATCGTCGCGGACCAGGTCGACCCGGACGTCGGCGAACGGGGCCCGCGTTCGCACGCTGTCCACGATCGTCCGAAGGTTCTCCATCCAGTGCGCATAGTCTTCGGCCGTGTTGGGCCCGTGCCCGACCAGAAACAGCGCGCGCTTCGCGGGAGCCGTGGTGAGCGCCAGCGCGCGTTCGGCGAGGATCTGCGCAGCGACCGGCGAGTCGTCGATGGCGCGCGAGATCTTCATGGGCACCGATACCTTCACCGGCTCGAGTCCGCTGTGCCCCATGAGCGCATGCAGCGCGTGGTTGATCGAATCCGTGGCGCCAGCCAGGTAGCGGACCTGCTCGTAGTGCTCACTGTACGAGGAAACCAGCATCGGCACGACGACGATGGACGCCACGCCGGAGCGCTCCATGGTGGTGGCGACGTCCTGGAATCGCGTGGTCGCGGCTTCGGGACCCATGAGGAACGAGACCGCGACCGGGCCACCGGTCTTGACCAGCCCCGCCACCTCCTTCACGTGGCCGTTCCACTCGGCGCTCCCTCCGTGGGCAACGATGATCGTGCCAATACGTGTCGGCGTCTGCGCGGGGGCGGCAAGCGGAAGGAAGGACGCGGCCAGGGCGAGCGGTGCAACGCGAAGCTTCATGAAAGGGGAGTAGGTTCAGGGGAGTTCTGTCCGCGTGCCGCGCGGGGGTGCGAGCGACACCGGGCCTTGCGAATGCCGATAGAATCTATCGGCATTCATCATGGATTTAAGGTCATGATGTCGGTCGAACTACGCAAGCCCCGACGCGGCCGCATTTGGCCTGGCGGCCGCCCCCCGCGTCGTCGTCAACTGGACCTGAGGCCGGCCGTATGCCTCGTCGTTGACCGTCGAGCGTAGTGCCAGGGTCAGCCGGTGGGGCCGCTGGAGCGCTCGATCGCTGGGGCCAGGTCGAGAATGGCATCGGCCACGCCGTAGCCGTCACGTGCGCGGACGACACCAGCAATCGCACGGCGTTGGTCGTCAACCTGCTGATCGGGTGCGTCCAGCTGGAGCCGCGCTTCGCGAAAGCGCCGGCCTGCCTCGACGCAGAACAGGTCGCAGAGCGCGAGTTCGTGCGCCGAACCCTCCACCCCCTCGCGCTCGATGCACTGCTGTGTCCGCGACAGCACGCACGCGGTGGCGTACAGCTCGATGGCCATGTTGGCGAGGCGTTCCAGCACGAACTGCCGTTCGACGATGTCGGCGCGGTACTGCAGAATCGCCTTCTCGGTGCGGTCGCGAAGCTCCGCAACGTGTTTCTCGAAAAACGTCCGATGCTTTGTGAGCCGTTCGTGCAGCGTGGTGTCGAGCGTGTCGGTCGCTCCCATCACGGACCGAATCCGGGACGCCGCGTAGCCAGAGAGCAGTCCCAGGTTCCTGAGGGGCTGTCGCAGCGCGGATCCGATTTCCCTGAGCCGCTCGGCTGGCCCCTGCACGCCGTTGAGCGCGATGAACAGTCGCAGGATCTCGTTGGTTCCCTCGAAGATCCGGTTGATGCGTGCATCGCGCAGGAAGCGCTCGTACGGATACGGCTTCACGAAGCCGCGACCGCCGGCGACCTGCACCGTCTCATCGGCGGCGCGCCAGATGAGGTCCGAGGCGAAGACCTTCGCACACGCGGCCTCGAGGGAGTGGTCGGCGACGCCGCGGTCGACGAGCGAGGCGAGCACGCCGAGCATCGCATCCGATGCGTAGGCTTCGGAGGCAAGCGTGGCAAGCTTGCGCTGCGTGATCTCGAAGTCGGCAATCGGGCGCCCGAACTGCACGCGATGCTCGGCGTATTCCGTCATGTGGCCGAGCAGGGCCTTGGCTCCGGCCGTGCAGCCGGCTGCGAGGGTGAGCCGACCGCCATTGAGCACGTGCACAGCGACGCCGAATCCCTTGCCGACGGTTCCAAGCACGTGGTCGCCCGGGACGCTGAGCTGCTCGAACGCAAGCTCGGCCTGGGTCGACCCCCTGATACCGAGCTTCTGCACCGTACCTACCACGCGAAAGCCCGGCATGTCCGGCCGGATGATGAACGCGGTCGGGCGCTGCACCACTTCGCCTTTGCGCTCCACCGCGGCCTGCGCAAAGGTGGCGATCACGCCGGCCCGGTGGCCGTTGCCGATCCAGATCTTTCGACCAGTCAGGGTCCACGATCCGTCGGCGTGCTGCACCGCCCTCGTCGTGATGTTCTGGGCATCCGAACCGGTGTCGGGCTCGGTGAGCGCGTAGGCCGCAAGGGTTTCGCCACGCGCCAGCATGGGCAGGTAGCGGGCCTTCTGTTCCGAACTCCCGAACAGCACGATGGCTTTGGCTCCGAGCCCGCAGTGGACGCCGACGAGCACGGCGAGCGACGCGTCGATCCGCGAGATCTCGCCAAACACGCGGGCATACGCCGACGCCGACAGTTCGAGGCCACCGTAGGCACGAGGGATGGTCAGGCCCAGGAGGCCGATCTGCGCGAACGCATGGATCACCGGCTCGGGGACGGTCGCCTGTTCGTCGATCGCCGCTGGATCGATGACGTCACCGACGAGCGCGTGGAGATCGGTTACCAGTCGCCTGACGAGTCTCGCTTCATCCGGCCGCACCTGTTCGAGCGACACGGGGAACGGAAAGACCAGGTCGTCGTGGATCGCGCCGGCAAAGAGCCCGCGCGTGAAAGACGGACGTTGGTCGTTCATCGGTCGGCCTCATCGGAGCAGGGGAGCGAAAACGGGGTCGGGCGTGATGGCCCGACCCCGCTCGTGGACTGTCACCGCCCCAATCTCACACCATCAGGGGTTGACCGTTACCGGTACGACGGTGGCCACGCCGATCACGCCGCTCACGGTGACCGTCACCTGCGACGTGCCGGCCGTCACGCCGGTGATCACCCCCGCGGGGGATGCCGTGATGTTGCCGGCGTTGGGTCCCGTGGGGGTGAAGTTGATGGTGCGGGACGTGTTGAGCGTGTTACCCTGGGCGTCTTTGAGCGTGACGGCCAGGGTGACGGTCTTGGTCACCTGCACCGTAGCGGGGTTCGGTGACACCTGGATGGTCGCCACCTGTGCGACGCGCACGGTCAGCGTGTTGCTGGTTACTCCGTCGATGGTGACGGTGATCTGTGCGATGCCGGTTTGTGCGTTGGAGGCCGTGACGATGCCTTGCGGTGACGCGACGCCGGCAACGGGAATGTTGTTGCTGGTCCAGACCACGGATCGACCGAGCAGCGACGTCACCGGCCGACCGGCCGAGTCGGTGACGACCGGGTTGTACTGTTTCTGGTCGCCGTTGATCAGCGTGTCCTGGCTCGGCACGATGGTCACGGTGCCGATCGGCACGAGCGTCACCTGAATGTTGAGCGACGCCGTCCGATTCTCGGTTTCGGCGGTGATGGTGACGGAGCCCACCGCGTTGGCCGTCACGAGGCCGCTGCTGGAGACCGTCGCCACCGAGGGATTGCTCGACGTCCACGTAAACGTCTTGCCCGGCAGCGGCTGGTTCTGGTTGTTGAGCGCTTGCGCGGTCACCTGCAACGTGTTCCCCACGCGCATGGGCGGCGTCTGTGCCGGCGTCAGGCGGATCGAGTTCACCTGATCGGTGACGACGAAGACCACGTCGTTGGACCGAACGTTGTCGACGGTGACGTTCACACGAGCCGTGCCGGCGGTCAGCGCCGACACGACGCCGGTATTGCTCACGGTGGCCACGGCCGGGTTGCTCGACGTCCACAGCACCGAGCGCGTGGCCAGCGAATTCACGACGCGGTTGAGGGAGTCGATCACGGTCGGCGTGAGCTGACGCGTCGTGCCGGTGCCGAGCGACACGGTATCCGGCGTGAGGGTGACGGACTTCGGGGGAACCTCGGTGACGGTGACCGGCATGGACGCGGTCCGTCCCTCCGACTCCGCGGTAATCGTCGTCGAGCCGAGGGCAATCGCAGTGATCAGCCCGGACTGCGTGACGGTCGCGACGGCGGGGTTCGACGCCGTCCACGTGACCGTGCGGCCCTGCAGCACGTTGTTGCTCGCGTCTCGTGTGGTGGCCGTCGCCTGGAGGAAGTTTCCAAGCCGCATGATCTGTGCGCCAACCGGCGCAATGGTCACCGAACTCACGGGCACGTCGATGACCGTGATCGTGGCGGTGCCGTTCACCTGGTCGAGCTCGGCGTCAGCCAGGATCGTGGTGGTGCCCTTGGATACGCCGGACACGACGCCCTGCGCGGACACGATGGCCACCGATGGATTGCTGGACTGATAGCGCACCACGCGGCCGGAGATCGAGGCACCGTTAGCGCCGGTCACGGTCACGGTGAGCTGTCGCGTCTGACCAATGGCCACGTTGTCGTTCTGGGGCGTGATGACGACGCGCGTGACTTTCTCGAGCACCTTGATGTTGACTGCCGCTGTGCGCCCCTCGACGGTCGCGCGGATCTGGGTCACGCCGGTCGCCACGGGAGTGACGAGGCCGGTCGCTGAGACGGTCGCGATGTTCGGGAAGGCGCTCTCCCACGTAGCCTTTCGCCCGCTGAGCTCGATCCCGCTCGCGTCTTTCACCAAAACCGACGCCTGCAGCGTGCGGCCGGGCAGGATCGAATCGCTGGCGATGTTGATGGCAACGGAGGCAATGGCGACCGGGGCGACGTCCGTGGTGCAGGCCGCGGCCCAGAGGAACCCAACGGCGGCGACGAGCTGGAACGGACGGCGGGCAACGGCAGCACCGATCATGATGGCTCCCAATTCCTTGCGAATGAATGACATGGATCTGGTACGACGGAGGCGACGTCGAGTCCGCGACGAGTCCGGGCCGGCCACTCAGCTCGACACCGGGCCCTGCGCCAAGCCCCGACCGCTCAGGAAGCTAGCGGACGCGAGTCATTTTGACCGGGGACTGACTCCGTGAATGGACGACCGACCGCAGGGCCGGAAACGGCAGGTGCAAGGGATGTGCCCTGCGTGGCCCGGCGACCCTACACTCGCCGGGACGCGGCCTCGACCTGCTCCACCAGGACCTTCGGATCCCCGGTCGGGGCTGCGCAAGCATACCGCCGGCAGACGTAACCAACGGCACCATCACCCCCGGCTTTGTCACGCGTCAGCACCGAGTGGTCCCGGTCGCCGGGCGCTTTCCACGCCCACACCAGCGACGGCGCAAAGGTGGCGCCTAACGCGGCCTCGATCGGGCGGCGTGTCTCGGCGTTCCCCACGATCGCCACCTCGAGTGCCCCATGCACGACAAGGTCCGCCGCGCCCAGCAGGTGCCCGAAGCCCATGGGGTATTCGCCCATCGCATTCGCGAGACCGTTCACGAGCGCGGCCCCCATGGCACGGTAGTCCTCTCGATCGTCGAGCACTGCGAGGCGCAGCAGCAATTCGGCCATCAGCGACGACCCCGCGGGCAGTGCGTTGTCGGTCACGTCGCGTGGTCGTGTGATCAGCGATTCGTGGTCATACGGCGTGTCAAAGAAGACCCCGGCCGCATCCCTGAAATCCGCCACGGCGCGCGCGGTGATGCGCCGTCCAAGATCCAGCCAGTTCGCGTCCCCGGTGAGGGCGGCGACGTCGATGAATGCGAGCGCCACCGCGGCCTGGTCTTCGAGAAAGCCAACCTCCTGCACGCGCCCGGCCCGCCATGAACGCAACACGCGCCCGTCGCGCACCAGCACGTCACGCAGGAACACCGCATTGCGCCGAGCGAGTCGCAGCGCCTCCTCACTGCCAAAGGCCCGCGCCACCTCGATGAGCGCGCGCAACATGAGCCCGTTCCAGCCACCGAGGACCTTGTCGTCGAGCGCCGGCCAGATGCGCTGCGATCGCGCGGCGTAGAGCGCGCTGCGCGCACGCTCCAACGTCGCCTCCACCATCGACACGTCGCACCCGAGTCGCGCCGCCACCACGCGCGACTCGGCGGCCACGTGCAGGATGTTCGCGCCCTCGAAGTTTCCCTCATGGCTCACGCCCCACGCCGCGCGAACCACCTGGGCGTCCGCGCCAAGCACCGCATCAAAGTCCGCCGCCGACCAGACGTAGAAGCGACCCTCGTGGCCCTCACTGTCGGCGTCGAGCGAAGAGTAGAACCCACCATCGGGCGACGTCATCTCGCGCCCGAGCCACGCCACGGTCTGCTCGACCACGCGACGTACCTCGTCGTCGTGCGTCTGCTGCCACAGGTGAACGCCGGCACGCACGAAGAGCGCGTTGTCGTACAGCATCTTTTCGAAGTGCGGCACGAGCCACGCGGCATCGACGCTGTAGCGATGGAGTCCCCCACCGACCTGGTCGTAGATGCCGCCGCGCGCCATGGCCAGGAAGGTGCGATGCGCCACGTCGAGCGCGCGCGCCGAGCCGGTGCGCGCGCCGTGCGTGAGCACGAACTCGAGCGCCATGCTCGGCGGAAACTTTGGCGCACCGCCGAAACCGGCGTGGCGCTCGTCGAACTGCGCATCGAGCGCACGAAAAGCCCGCTCGAAGGTGGCTGCCGTTACCGCACCTTCGCTCGGCAGGGCGCGCGTGCCCGCCGAGTACATCTCGCGCAGTCGCGCGCCAACCTCGACCGCACGCGCACGATCCGTTCGCCACGACGTCGCGACTGCCTCCAGCACCCGGGGAAAGCCCGGAATGCCGTGCCGATCAGTCGGCGGGAAGTAGGTGCCGCCGTAGAACGGCTCGCCCTCTGGCGTGAGAAACACCGTCATCGGCCAGCCACCCTGGCCGGTCATCGCCTGCACGGCCTGCATGTAGATCGCGTCGAGGTCAGGCCGCTCCTCGCGATCGACCTTGATGTTCACGAACTGCGCGTTCATGAGCTGTGCGATGGCGGCGTTCTCGAACGACTCGTGCTCCATCACGTGACACCAGTGGCACGCCGCGTAGCCGATGGAAAGCAGGATAGGACGATCTTCGCGCTTCGCACGCTCCAGCGCCTCGGGCCCCCACGGGTACCAGTCGACCGGATTGTTCGCGTGCTGCAGAAGGTAGGGCGAGGTTTCGGTCGCCAGGCGGTTGGGCATCAGGTGGTTGCCGGGGAACAAGGTGACTTGAAACATCGCGACCGCGAGCTGCGCGATGGAGGGCGCGTATCGGGCGTCGCAGGGGCCGACGATAACGTCTCCATCAAGGTCCCCGTCGTCACCCAGGACGCCGAAGAGAGGGCCGCGGAGGTGCGTCGACTCTGCGCACCGTGAAACGTCTCAGCGTGTTGGTCGAGGTGCCTGACTACGGCCGGCCAGCGATCTTTGCACCGAGCGTGGCTGCGAGCAGGCCAGTGGTGATACTCAGCATCACGTAGCTTGCCGCTCGCCAGGGGGTGCCATTCTGAAGCAAGTCGAGGGTCTCGACGCTGAAGGTAGAGAACGTCGTGAAGCCGCCGCAGAATCCGGCGCCGAGGAGCACGCGCAATTCAGGGGAGAGCTGCGGGTTGGTTGCGGCATGTTTCCAGAGCGCGCCGAGAATCAGCGAGCCGACGATGTTCACCACCAGCGTGCCCGAGGGGAACGCGGCGGTCTGTCGGGACTGGATCGCACCGCTCAGGACGTAGCGGGCGACTCCACCGGTGGCACTGCCGATGGCAACGGCAAGCAGAATCGACATTTGCGAATTGGAGGTGTCGACTGGAGAATAGCTGCGCGGTCGACGTCGGGAACCCGAGCCCGCATCTTATGGAACGACGTATCGGCGTTCCTCCTGTCCCGTTGGACCGCACGCCGATGCATGATCGCCGCACCTCGCGCATCACCGAGCGACGCGCGCTGCACACCTTACGCCTCCCGTTGCCCACACCATGACTTCGCCCTACGACTATCTCGCGTCCAACGTGCGCCGGGCCCACGATGAGCTGTTTGCGTTCCTGCGCATTCCGAGCGTGAGTGCACGCAGCGAACACTCCGCCGACGTGGCCCGCGCGGCCGAGTGGTTGCGTGCGAACATGGAACGCGCTGGTCTGTCGACGAGCCTTCACCCCACCGAAGGGCATCCCGTGGTGCTGGGTGAGTGGCGCAAGGCGCCGCCGGGTTCGCCGACGATCCTCGTCTACGGCCACTACGACGTGCAGCCCGCGGAGCCGTTGGAGCTGTGGGACAGTCCGCCCTTCGAGCCGGTGATCCGCGACGGGCGCATCTATGCGCGCGGCTCCGTCGACGACAAGGGCCAGCTCTTCCTGCACGTGAAGGCGATCGAAGCGCACCTCGCGACCCGCGGCGTGCTGCCGTGCAACGTCATTGTGCTGGCCGAGGGCGAGGAGGAGGTGGGCAGCGAGCACCTGACGACTTTCGTCGAGGCGCATCGGGAACGACTGGCCTGCGATGGCGTCGTGATCTCGGATTCGGCGATGTTCGCGCCGGGTCTGCCGTCCATTCTCTCGTCGCTGCGTGGCCTTGCCTACCTGCAGATCGAGGTCGAAGGCCCAACATCGGATCTCCACTCGGGCAGCTACGGTGGCGCGGTGATCAACCCGGCGATGGCGCTGGCACGCATCCTTGCGAGCTTTCACGACGCAGACGGCCGCGTCGCGATCCCCGGGTTCTACGATGCGGTGCGGGCGTGGGATCCCGCCGTGCGCGCGCAGGTGCAGCGCTTGCCGTTCAACGAGGAACATTTCCGCGCCGAAACCGGGGCGGAATCGTTAGGTGGCGAAGCAGGCTACTCGACGCTCGAGCGCATCTGGAGCCGGCCGACGTGCGAGGTGAACGGGCTCCTCAGCGGGTACACGGGTGAGGGCGCGAAGACAGTCCTCCCCTCCAGGGCGATGGCCAAGGTGAGCTGCCGACTCGTGCCCGACCAAACGCCCGCCGCGATCGAGTCGTTACTGACCGCTCACGTCCAGCGTGTGGCGCCCTCCGGCGTTCGCGTGAGCGTTCGCGCGCTGCACGGCGGCATGCCATGGCGCGGCGAACTGTCCGGTCCGCTCTTCGAGGCAGGGCGACGGGCGCTCGAATTCGCGTTTGGCACGGCACCGGTGATCACCGGTGAGGGCGGCTCCATTCCGGTGGTTCATGACTTTGCCCGCGTCCTCAGCGCGCCGGTCCTGCTGATGGGGTTTGGGCTGCCCGGCGAAAATGCCCACGCACCCAACGAATGGATCAGCGACGACAACTTCGTCAGAGGTATGACCGCCGCGGCGCGACTATGGGACGAACTGGGAACCGAAGCGACCGGAAGGCGCGACCGGCCGAGCGACGCGACAGGAGAAGCGTAGGTTCAGGGACGCTCGCGTGTCCTGACACGAGGACATTCGAGAACCGACGTCTGACGCAAGACGTGAGCAGTCAACGACATACGGGCCTGGATGGACCTGGCACCGCTCCTGCCCTTCCTGTGTGATGCAATCCGTCGCATTCACCAGGAGACTTCCATGACTGCTCGTCTTGTCAGCATTGCCACGCTTGCCTTCGTCGTCTGTGCATCGAGCGCCGAGGCGCAGCGCAGAACCTCGCCGTCGATTGCGCGCGTCACGCCGTACGCGGGGTACATGCAGTTCGGCAGCTACGTCGACGGCCCGCTGGGAACGAGCGTGCGCAACGCCGGCGCGCCCGTCTACGGCGCGCAGCTCGGCATCGACCTGCTCCCGAATCTCGCCTTTGTCGGCAACGTGGCGTATTCCGCTTCGAACCTCGAAGTCGGTGTGCCGATCATCGGTGGCTTCGATGTGGGTGCCGACACCCGGGTCCTCATGTACGACGCCGGGCTGCAGTACCGCCTCCCGATTGGCGAGACGCTTGGCCGCACCAGCGCAGTGCCGTTCGTGGAGGCCGGGGCAGGCGCGATGCGCACCGAAGTCGGCGTCGGTTCGTTCGACGTTCGCTCCACGAACCTTGCCTGGAACTTTGGCGGTGGGGTCGACCTGAGTCTGGGCAGATCGCTCGGCGTCCGCGCGATGGCCAAGGACTACGTCGGCAAGGTCGACCTGAAGGACGTGGCGAACCTCAACATCAGCAGCAAGCGCACGCACAACGTGGCGTTTACGGTTGGCCTGAACGTCGGGTTCTAGATGGGGGGTGGGACGGAGCGTATGGCGGGTCGGCGGACGGTCGCCGGCCCGCCCTGTCGTTTATCTGGGCTTCCCGGTGACGATGGGCAGCTCTCTTCGCTTGGCCCAGTCACGTCGTAGATGCGGGCGGGAACCCCGAGGAGTCGCGCGGAGACTGGCCCTCGCGTGGCGAGGCCATGTACGGCAGCGGCGAACACACCAGGACGCATTGGCCTCACGACGCGTGTCCTGTCAGATTGTGTATTGACGCAGATAGTGGGTGATCACTCCCGTCACCGTCCAGTCTCGTGAAGAACCGACCTCACCTGTCGTCTCGACCCGTCGCCCTGGTGGCCGTGCTCGCTTTGCTGGCCGCGTGCAAGGTCGAGCCGCGCGCCTTGGCGG
Organism: Gemmatimonadaceae bacterium; assembly: GCA_020846935.1. Lineage (NCBI taxonomy): Bacteria > Pseudomonadati > Gemmatimonadota > Gemmatimonadia > Gemmatimonadales > Gemmatimonadaceae > Gemmatimonadaceae bacterium. The sequence continues at coordinate 540,267 of JADLCY010000001.1, read as the reverse complement.
AAACCACCACGGCGGACACCGCCAGCCTTCCCGATCCCTCGCCGACGCGGCGCGTGGCGTTCCGCATTCCGCAGGAGTCCGAGGTCAGGGACACCGTGGTGTTGCGCTCGGTGCGTCGTGGTCGCGCGATGATGCTGTTCACGAAAGATTCGCTGCCGCGCCATGTGGGCAACAAGCTGGCGTGTACGTCGTGTCACCAGCAGGCCGGCACAGTGAAGGGCGCATTGCCGTGGGTCGGGGTGTACGCGCGGTTCCCGCAGTATCGCTCGCGCGCCGGCACCACAATGATCATCGAAGATCGCATCAACGACTGCTTCAAGCGGTCGCTGAACGGCACGCCGCTTGTGGCGGAGAGTCGCGACATGCGCGACATCGTCGCGTACATGGCGTTCCTCTCGAACGGGTATCCGGTTGGGGCCGAGGTGGACGGCCAGGCCTCGCCCGCGCTCACGCCGCTCGAGGCGGATTCGACACGTGGACGCCTGGTGTTCCAGGGGCGGTGTGTGCGATGCCACGGCGGTCGCGGCGAGGGGACGGTGCTCGCGCCACCGGTCTGGGGTGCTCAGTCCTACAACATCGGTGCCGGGATGGCGCGCCTGCGGACGGCGGCTGCCTTCATCAAGGCTCGCATGCCGCAGGATTCGGCGGGGGTACTCACGGAGCAGGAGGCGTTTGATGTGGCGCGGTTCGTCAACTCGCACTCGCGTCCGGACTTTCGCGGCAAAGAGCGGGACTGGCCCCGGGGGGATCCGCCTCCCGACGTGGCGTACCAGACGGACGCGGCGCGTCGCAAGGCACGGAAGAGTTAGTCGGAGCCTGCGCCTGCGCGACCTCGCAGGTCAGCCGCCCGTCGCGTGGTATGCCGTGCGGTCCTGCTCGGCCAGCCCGCGGACGTGGGCCATCACCTCGTCGACGATCGCCTTGTAGGTGCTGCCCTTTCCCGGCAGGGCATGGTGCGCGTCGAGGTCCACCGGGGCCCCGAACCACACGCGGACATCCTCGCCGCCACGCCAGTTTCCGCGCACCTGCTCGCCGAGGTGCGTGCTCAGTCCCGCGATGAACACGGGCACCACGATCGGCCGCGCCGCATGGATGATGCGCCCCGTACCCGGCTGGAATCGCATGAACGAGTACCGGTCGGGGTTCAGGTTACGGCCGCCTTCGGGGTGGATGCCGAGCACCGTGCCCGGGCCGCGTGCGCAGAGGTCGCAGAGGAGGTCGAGGGCATACCGGTCGCTCGCCCCGTGTGTGGGCAGCGCAAAGAGTGGCGGGAACATCGACCACGACGCCGCCACCTGATTCAGCACCATGCCGACGACCGACTGGTAGTAGTACTGCCCAACCACGGGAAAGTAGAGCCGAAGACGGCGGCGCAACCGGCGGTGGAGCAGCGACGACACGATGAACATGTCGAAGTAGGTCCGGTGATTCGCCACGAGGAGCACAGGTCCGCGTTCGATCGCGGCTTCCACGTGGGCAAAGCCGTGCTCCCGGACCAGATTGCGCGTGAGGAATCGGACGGCGAGTGCGCCGAACCAACGCTGCACCTGTGTCCAGAAGCCCTTGATCGGCTCGCGGTTCATGCGCAGCGCGATCTCGAAATGCAGGCGCTCGAGCGGTGCGAGCGTGGCCCGCACGTCAGGCGGCAGCGGATCGCCGAGTCGGTCGCGCAGAAGAACGCTCACGCGGCGAGCGATGCGTCGCCTCTGGCCATCGTCAGGCGCTCACGGCAGGTTGGGGAAGATGTGGGACACCAGTGCGGTGACACGGAGCGACGGACGGAAAGATATGCACTCATCCTGTCAGGCAGGGCACGGCGGTCGGCTCGCGAGGTGCATCGCGCTCGTCGCGGCCCTGGCGACCGCGCCGTCGGCTGCGGCCCAGAGCGACGTCGCCTTTCCGCTCGACGCCTACACCGCGCGCCGCGCCGCGCTCTCGGCACGCGTCGGAAATGCGGTCGTGGTGGCTGCGGGAGAATACCTGATCAACCCGGGCGACGGACTGGTGAAGCAGGACCCGACGTTCTGGTACCTCACCGGCGTCGAGTCACCGTACGCGATCCTGCTCATGGTGCCCCGGGGCGAGGGGCACGACACCTTCCTCTTCGTGCCCGACTCCATGCAGTTCGCGGGTGGACAGTTCCCGATGGACGACCCCGCGTTCAGGAACGCGGTGTGGAACCGACCACGTCGTCGTCTTGCGCCGGGTCCCGGAGCACGCCTCGCCACCGGCGCTCGCGAGGTGTTGCCGCTCTCGGCGTTTGCGGATCGCTTTCGCGCGGCCGCGTCGGAGACTCGCGCGATCGTCGTCCCGTTCGGGGACTCGCTCTACGCGCCCCCGGGCCTTCCATCGCCGGGCTCGTTTCATCGACAGTTCCGTGAGTCGCTGCGCGCGCTCGCTCCGGGCGCCGAGTGGCGCGACCTGTCGCCGCTGACCGAACGCCTGCGCCTCGTGAAGGATCGCCACGAGATCGACGCCCTGCGTCGTGCCGCGGCGATCTCGGGACGGGGCATGCTGACCGGCCTGCGCGCCCTGCGTCCGGGGATGAACGATCGCGAGCTGGCGGGACTCATGGAGTACGAGTGGAAGCGCCAGGGGTCGCCGCGTGCTTCGTTCCCGCCGATTGTCTCGTCAGGAGAGAACTCACTGACGTTCTTTTCGCTGCTGCGCGAGAACTACAACGCCGTCGATCGTGTGATGCGGAACGGGGATCTCGTCTTCGTGGACTACGGTGCCGCGGAATACATGACGTACACCACCGACATCTGCCGCACGTGGCCGGTCTCGGGGCGCTTCACAGCAGAGCAGCGCAAGTATTACGACATCGTCCTCGAGGCCCAGGAGGCCGCCATCGCCGCCATCCGACCGGGCGTGATGATGATCGACGTGATCAAGGCGTCGGCGCGCGTGTTCGAGAAGCACGGGCTGGCGCAGTACGAAGACGTGCAGCGCATGGGAGTGGACAAGGTCTGGGGCATCATGCCGTCGCCCACGCACTATCTCACACGCAACGCCGGCATCGTGCGCTACAACTCGTTCGGGCGCGGGGTGCGCGACCTCGGTCATCACATCGGGCTCGAGGTCCAGGATTCGCGGGACTACAGCATGCCGCTCGAGCCCGGCATGGTCATCACCATCGAGCCAAAGATCTATATCCCCGAGAAGCACATCGCGATCATGATCGAGGACATGATCCTCGTCACTCCGCAGGGCTCCGAGAACCTGTCGGCCGCGGTCCCGAAGAAGGCGAGTGAGATCGAGCGGCTGATGCGCTGACGGCGCTACTCGCGCGCGAGCACCTCCCCGAGTTTGCCGCTCTCGCGGTCGTAGACCACAATGTGGCTCCACTCGCTGGCGTCCGAGCGCGCGACGACGGCCATGACCGGTTCCGTGTCGCTCTCGTTGAACACCTCGTGCGGCACGCCCGGCTCGATGTAGATGAAGTCGCCGGCCGTGTTCACGATGCGCTGACGCAGGTGTTCGCCGTATTCATGACGCACGGTACCCTGCAGGATGTAGAGCATCACCTCGAAGCCGACGTGCACGTGGGCGTATGCCACGCCGCCGGGTGGAATGCGCGCGACGTTCATCGAGAGCTGCTTCGCGGGGACGTTTTTCGCCGAGAGCCCGGCGGCGTAGCGGATACCGTTCCAGGCCCGGATGTCCGGGCTGCCGCGGATCACGTGGATTCCATCGCCGCCCTCGACGAGGGCCTTCAGGTTGACGTCGTCCATGGGGCCTGATGTGAGGGAGCGGAGAAGCTGGCGCCGGGATGGCCGGTCAGCAAATTCCGCGAGGTCGCGGCGCGTGTCCGTCGCGTTTCGCCGAGGTCTTCGTGAACACACGTCATCGATCTCTTGTCGTCCTCGTGACCGGGACCATTCTCGCGGCCCACGACGCGTCAGCCCAGGCGCCGGGCCTCCCGGTGCGCGATATCGCGTTCGCGCGTGACGGTCGGCTCGCGGCCTCGATCGAAGGGGACATCTGGGTTCGGCAGTCGAACGGCCGAAGTTGGGTCCAGGTCACACGCGGTGCCGCATGGGACCGCCAGCCGGCGTGGGCGACGGACGGGGCGTATCTCGTGTTCGTGTCCGATCGTGAGGGTCAGGACGACCTCTATCGCGTGGCTCCCGCGCGCGAGGCGGCTGTGCAGCGCGTGACCACGAGCCCCTTGCCGGACCTCGAGCCCGCGGTCGCGCGCGATGGGACCATCTTCTTTGTGCGTGAGCGCGGCAACGACGCGCGGCTCTGGCAGCGGTCGGCCAGTGGCGAGGAGAAGCGCCTGACGAGTGGTACCACACAGGAACGCTCGCCGGTGCTCTCGCCGGCCGGTGACCGCCTGGCGTACATCCAGCATTTTGACGGAGGCCGTCGCGTGCGAGTGCGCGTCGTCGGTGGCTCCGCCGATTCGATCGTGACGGCGGAACGCAGCGCGGACGACATTGCGTGGTCGCCGGGCGGCGACCGTATCGCGCTCACGACGGGGACGCCGCGGCCGGCGCTCTACGTGACGCCCGCCGACGGTCGCTACGTGAACTTTGTTGCGTCGGCGCGCGGTGACGTGGCGTGGTCACCCGATGGGGCCACGATCCTCGTGGCGCAGCGGACGCCTGACGAGGCGGGGTACAACGGTGATCCGGACCGCGTGGGCGACCGACGGGCGTCGGAAGCCCTGCGCGGTGACGATCGCCTGCTGACGATCCCGGCGCCCGTGGCGCCCGCGGGCACGCCGACGGCGGTGGTCGTCGACGTGCGCGGTGATCGCGCGTCGCGCAATCGCGACGCCTTTGCGCGCTTCGCGACGCGCATGGAGCGGACGTACTTTGCCGCACCCGAGGCCGCTAACCGGGCCCGGGCCTGGCGCGCCGTGATCGATCGGCTGGCGCCGCGCGCGGCGGCCGCGGTGAGCGACAGCGCGCTCGAGGAAACCATGCAACAGGCGATCGCCGAGCGTCCCGAGCTGCGCGAACCGGCCACCGGGCGCGCGGCCGTGTCGAGCGCACATCCGGTGGCCACCGCCGCCGGGGTCGAGATCCTCGCCAAGGGAGGCAACGTGGTCGACGCCGCCGTGGCCGTGTCGTTCGCGTTAGGCGTGGTGGAGCCTGACGCCAGCGGCGTCGGTGGCTACGGCGAGATGCTGGTGCAGCTCAAGGGGATGGCGAAGCCGGCGCTGCTCGAGTTCATGGCCCGCGTGCCGGAGGAGGCCGGGCTCTCCAACGCGACCCTCATGACCGACGGCCGGTATCCCTCGGACGGGCCGATGCTGGCGATGGTGCCGGGGACGGTCGCGGCCATGCACACGGCGTGGAAGCGACACGGCAGCGGCAAGGTTCCGTGGGCCGATCTCGTGGCTCCGGCGATCCGCGCGGCGCGTGATGGCTACGTGGTGAGTGACGGGCTCGCCACCACGCTTCGTCTCGAACGCGAGCGCTTCGCGAAGTACGAATCGAGCCGGGCGCTCTTCTTTCGCAACGGCAAGCCGCTCCAGGCCGGCGACACGCTGCGCAACGCGGACCTCGCCTGGACCCTCGATCAGATCGCGAAAGCCGGCGCCGACGGGTTCTATCGCGGCGAGGTGGCCCGCCGGCTGGTGAACGATCTGCGTGGCAAGGGCAACGCCATCAGGCTGACCGACCTCGCGAGGTATTTTGCCGCCGATCGTGAACCCGTGGCCACGACCTACCGCGGGTACACCGTCTACGGGAGCGCGCCGCCGGTGAGCGGTGGCGCCACGCTGGCCGCCCAGCTCAATCATCTCGAGCAGGTCGCCACGCTCCGCCCCTACACGTCGGATGCGGCCACGCTGCACGCGATGATCACGGCGTGGCAGCTCGTGCCGACGTCGCGCAACCGCATCGCCGACCCCTCGCTCTGGCCGACCGACATCTCGCCCTTCACCAGCAAGGACACCGCCCGCACCCGCTGGCGGTGCTTCGATCCGGCCCACGCGCTCGCGCCGTCCGTGTTCAGAGGCGACACCCTCACCTGCGCCGGGCCGGCGGCCACGCCGCAGGGCAACGCGCACGAAGACATCGGGCCCGCCGACCTCGCTGAGGTGTCGACCACCGAACCCTGCAACCTGCAGGATCACGCGCGGGCCGCGGAGTGCCGTGCCCAGGGCACCACCTCCTTCACCGTGGCTGACGCAGATGGCAACGCGGTCGCGGTCACGCAGACGCTCGGCACATGGGGCGGGAACTTCTACGTGACCCCGGGGCTCGGCTTCCTCTACAACGACAAGCTCACATCCTACGGCACAGATCCCAACGCGTACGGAGCACGGCTGCCATACGCGCGCCACGGCTCGACGATTTCGCCGACCATCGTGCTGCGCGGTGATGGCGACCAGAGGCGCGCCGTCCTCACGTTGGGCGCTGCGGGGAACGCGTGGATCAACGCCGCCGTGTACCAGACACTGGTGGGAGTCCTCGACCTTGGGCTGTCACCGCAACGGGCGCTCGAACTCCCGCGCTTTCTCCCTTCGCAGCGCGGGGCGTTCGGTGGCGGCGCAACGCGCGAGTTCATGATCGACATCGAAGACGGGATCGCTCCGGCCGTCACCGCACAACTCCGCGCCATGGGCCACCGCTTCAACGTGATCTCGCTCAAGGGCGAGCTGCGCATGGGCTACGGCGCCGCGATCTCGATCGGGCGTGACGCAGTCACCGCGGGCGCCGATCCCCGGCGATCCGGCGCCGCTGGGGCTGTGCCGTGATGGAGACAAGCGCGACCGAACCAGGTGCGACCTCGCCGAGCGTCTCCGGCGCGCCCGTCCGGCCCGCGCTCACGGCTTCGTATCGATTCACCCGAACGCCTTCCCCGAGAGGCAGCGAGCTGGTCCTTCAGCACTGTGCGCGGTGCCGCCGCCCCTTTGCGAACGACGAGGCGTCGATCATTGTGATGCGGCAGGCCGCCGCCGTGGCGGCCTTTCACGAACGGTGTCGGCCGGATCGCCGTCGCCAGGGATGCAGCGGCTGCTGAGCCGCTCGACGCAAGGGTGACCATGACAGTCAGACCGGCACGGATTCCGAGCACCACGCCACTCGGTGTGGTCCTCGCGCTCATCATCGCCATGGCACCAGCCATTGGCGCGGCCCAGCGCGTGCCCACGAGGACGCTTGGCAAGCCACTCGCCGAGCTCGAGGAGCCGTTCAGTGGCGCCTTCGATGCGCGCGAGCTCAGGGACGGGCGGCTGGTGGTCCTGGACGTGAAGGACAACACGCTGAGTCTCCTCGCATCGGATCTCTCGAGCGTCACACCCATCTCACGCGAGGGGTCCGGACCGACCGAGTTCCGCCGGCTCACGCAGCTCGTCCCGCGAAAGGGCGACAGCACACTCGCGTACGACGTGATGAACGCCCGATTCCTCGTCGTTGATGGTCGAGGCTCAGCGGTTTCGACCATCTCGCTCCGGGAGGCGTCCGGTGGACTACCCGTCGGGCCGATGGCTGTGAAGGGATATGACGCCAGTGGCCGACTGTACTTCCAGGGCATGAAGATGCGCATGGGCCCCAACGGACCGGCGTTGTCCGACACATCGTCGGTGCTGCGCCTGGACCCTGCGAAGAAGGTCGTGGACACGCTCTCGTGGGTGCGCATCGGATCGCCGGGGATGAAGATGTCGGGCGACGTGAGCAAGGGGACGGGGGCGATGCGCCTCACGGTGCCCGCGTTCCCCGTCGTGGACGAGTGGGGCCTGCTTCCTGATGGCCGGATCGTCGTGGTGCGCAGTGACACGTACTCCATGGAGTTCATCACCGGGCCCGGCGCGACGACGACGCGGGTCACCGTGCCGTACGAGCGCGTCAAGGTCACGAACCAGGACCACGCCAGGCTCAGAAAGCAGCGCGAGGACATGCAGAAGGAGATCCGCAAGGTCGTCGCCGGCGCGAGCGCCTCGATGCCACAGGCGCGCGGCAAGATGCCGTCGATGGCCGTTGATGAGCCTACCGAGTGGCCGGCCGTCAAGCCAGCCTTCGGTCAGGCCGCGCTCAAGGTCGCGCCTGACGGAGAGATCTGGATCTCACGTCTCAGGGACGCGGCGTTCGAGGGTCAATCCTGGGACGTGTTCACCCCGGCCGGCGTCCGTCGCATGCAATTCGATCTCCCGGCCAAACACGCGCTCGTGGGTATTGGCACGAAGCACGTGTACGTCACGCGCAGCGACGCCGACGACCTGCAGTACCTGGGCAGGTACGCCAGGCCCTGATTCATCCGCCGCGCTGACCATGCTGCCACCCGGCACCCGGGAGGTCCGGCGCGCCGACCGCGCCAAAGGACGGGCCAGTGCCCCGATCGCCATGGCGGCGAGCGCGCTCGCAGGTATCACGCCCGCCCGCGCCGGGCAGGCGTTCGTCAGCCCATCCTCGCGCCCTTAGAGTCCGGACAGGAAGGCGTCGTTGTTGGGCGTTGCCGCGATGCGCTTGATCATCCATTCCATGGCGGCCTGCGGCGGCATCTGCTGCAGCCCGCGACGCAGCGTGTAGATCGCGTCGAGCTGATCTGTCTTGTAGAGCTTCTCTTCGCGCCGCGTTCCGCTGGCCGCGATGTCGAACGCCGGGAAGATGCGCTTCTCCGACAGCGACCGATCGAGCTTGATCTCGCAGTTGCCCGTGCCTTTGAACTCCTCGAAGATCACGTCGTCCATGCGCGAGCCGGTTTCGACGAGGGCCGTCGCGATGATCGTGAGGCTGCCGCCGCCGTCCTTGGGTGCGACGCAGCGCGCCGAACCAAAGAAGGCCTTGGGCTTGGCCATGGCCGTCGTGTCGAGTCCGCCCGACATCGTGCGGCCGGAGCCACGCTCCGCGGTGTTGTGCGCTCGTGCCATGCGCGTGAGCGAGTCGAGCACGATCACCACGTCCTTGCCCATCTCCACCTGGCGACGCGCGTGTTCGAGTACGATCTCGCAGACCTCGACGTGGCGCTGTGCCGGCTGGTCGAAGCTCGAGGACACGACTTCGCCCACGCCCCAGGAGATCGCTTCGCTCACTTCCTCTGGCCGCTCATCCACGAGCAGGATCAACAGGACGGCCTCGGGGTGATTGAGTGCGATGCCCTCGGTGATCGCGTGCAGCAACATCGTCTTGCCGGCGCGAGCCGGCGCGACGATCAGGGCGCGCTGTCCGAAGCCGATCGGCGACATGAGGTCGATCGCGCGGCGAGTGAGCTCGGGACCGGCCTTGGCCGGGCGCCCCGTCTCCAGCGTGATGCGCCGGTCGGGATACGTGGCGGTGAGTGCGGAGAAGTCCGGGCGGCGGGCAAAGTTCGCGACCTCCACGCCGTTGATCGTCAGCACGTCCACGCACACCACGCGGCCGCGATGGTCGCGCCCGGTGGAGCAGGTGACCGTGTCGCCACGTCGCAACCCGGCCTGCCGCATGAGGTGCGGCGGCACCCAGGCGTCGCCGTTCTCGTTGAGGTAACTGTTGTTGGCTCGGCGGACGAAGCCGCCCTCGCGATTCGTATCGAACCAGCCGGTGGTCTCGCCGTCGGCGACGACAGGAACCTGCGGTGTCTGCTGGTTGTCGCGGCCGCGGCGACCGCGGTGCCGCCGATTGCGCCGACCGTTGCGTTGCTGGTAGTCGCCGTCGTTTCGCGGGAAGTCCTGACGCTGGTGGTGGTTCGGTGGGGAACCGCCCTGCGGTCCCGCGGGCGCGACATTTCCCGGTTGGATCTCGGCGGGCGGCGGCGCTTCCGCTACGACCTCGCCCCCGCCACCGTCGCCTCCGGTCTCACCAATCGCGTCGCTCACGGCCTCCGCGGTGGTGGTGTTCTCCGCCGTCTCGTCGGTCTCGCCGTCGCGATACGGGTTGGGCTCGCTGTTCGGATCGGCGTTCGGCGGGCGCTTGTACGACCGTCGGCTGCGACGGTGCGGACGTCGGCGTTCAGGCATGCAATGGACTTGTGGTGGTGGTCGATCGGGCTGGTCACGACATGGCGCCCAGCGCCGCTGCGTGACGAATCGGACAACGTGTCCAGACGGGTTCACAGCGTCTTCCACGCGCGCGGCGCGGGAACGGCTGTGCAGTATCAGGGAACGAACTGAGCGGGACGAGGGTGCGTTATTCGCACAGGGTACAGGCTTCCGGACGGCGCGGACGCCTCACGCGTAACCGACAACCCTTGCCAGGCGAATCTCCGGGGATTCCAACCGGTACCTGCGACGATCGCACGCGTCAGACCGTGAATCCCGGGAATCCGGGCGACCGTGGTGCGCGCCGCGGATGCCGTGAGTATCGCACAGGCGGCGCGTTCGCGCAATACGTCCGCGCCGCCGGGCCCGCCGGCCGGCCGTCACCGACCGGGGACACCGTCCGCGTTCGCGAGCCCCTCGATCGACTTCGTTTCCTCGATCACGCGACGGCACAGCTCGATGATCCGATGCACCGAGACGGCGTGATCCGGCGCCATCGATTCGAGCTCGAGCAACTGTGCCTCGGCCAGCAGTGCCGCCAGTGGATTGTTCAGCCGATGCTGCAACCTCGTCGCGAGTTGACCGGCGGCGAGTAACATCTGCAGTCGGCGCACCGACTCGAGCAGGCGCCGCCCACCCTCGGTCGCCAGTGTGTGCTCCTGCCACTGCAACAGCGCGTTCAGCTCGGTGGGGAGCGACACGCCAAATGCCGCAGTTGCAATCGTTCGTTGGACACCGAGCGTCGCCAGGCCCGCCGTCGGGAGCATCTCGGGCGTGTCGGCGATCACGAGAATCGCATGGCGATAGCCGCGCGCACGCAGGTCGCGGACGATTGACTCCGACGCCGCCGCCAGCGCACCCACCGCCACGATCACGACCTCCGAACGCGGCGGGTCCCGCAACAGGCCGAGATCCACCGATTCGACCAGGGCAACGGGCAGCAGCGCCTGGACCGACGCACGCAGCACGTCAGCGGCGTCGGCGTCGGTCGACAGGCAGGTGATTCTCGGAACCGCGGCGCTCTCGGGCGCTCCAGTGGGGGCGTGGCTCATGCAGTGCGAGGGCGCAACGGGTTACCTTGCCAGCATGTCAACGGGACAACGGCAACTTGCCGACCAGATTGGCACGCTGGTGCATCAGTATCGCGAAGCGGGCCAGTTCGCTCAACTCCGCACGGCGCTTCAGGCGGTCGCGCGCAGCGCGACACCGGACGCGCTCGTGATCGCCGCCGAGTCATTCCGCGACGATCCCGCGACCGCGGCGCCCATCTACGAAGTGATCGTCGAAACGCAGCCGGCCAATGCGCGTGCACTCGTGGTACTCGCCAACGCGTACTGGCTCCTTGGCACAGGAACCGAAGTCGTCGAGGATCTGGCAAACCGGGCCATCGGTATCGACCCCGCCAATCGCGGTGCGTGGCACCTGTGGGCGCTTTCGGAGTCCGATCCGCGACAGCGCACCACGCGCTGGCGTCAGGTCACTGAACGCTTCAGCGGCGACGATCTCGCGCTTGCCAACCTGGCCGACAACGCGGCCGCCGTGGCCGGCGCGGAACACGACTACGAAATGCTCGACCTCTCCGTCGCGGCCTACGAGCAGTTGCTGGCGCGGGCCGACGAACCCGCCCAGCGTACCGCCGTGGAAACCGCGCTGCAGGCCCTGCGCGGCTGGAAGTTCTGACGCGGTGCGCTCGATCGCGCCCGCCGCGATCGCCGAGGCGATCGGCGTCATCGACCCGGTGTTTCTCGCCACGCCGCAGTTCGAGGTGGAGTCGTTAGGTGGGGCGATGGGATGTTCGCTCACCGTGAAGGTCGAGACGGTGAACCCGATTCGATCATTCAAGGGTCGAGGTGCGGAGTGCTTTGCTGCCACCTTGCCCACCGACGGCCCGGGCCTCGTGTGCGCGTCGGCCGGGAACTTCGGACAGGGTCTCGCGTGGGCGGCCCGCCGCCGCGGGCTGGTGCTCGACGTGTTTGCGTCCACGCGAGCCAACCCGCTCAAGATCGCACGTATGCGCGCACTCGGCGCGACCGTGCACCAGGCCGGCGATGATTTCGATGCCTCCAAGGATGCCGCACGCGCCTGGGCCGAAGCCAACGGCCGCCGCTACGTGGAGGACGGCCGCGAGCCCGCGATCGCGGCCGGCGCCGGCACCATCGCCCTCGAGCTCACCAGGGGCGGAGGCACCTTCGACGCGTGGCTCATCCCGCTCGGCAATGGCGCCATGCTCGGCGGTATGGCGGCGTGGATCCGTGCACACGATCCGCGCGCCGAGGTGATTGGTGTGTGCGCGGCAGGCGCCCCGTCCATGCAACGATCGTGGGCCCGCGGCGCCGCCGTTCCCACCGAACGCGCGGACACCATTGCCGACGGCATCGCAGTGCGCGTGCCGATCCCCGAGGCGGTGGAGAGCCTGATGGGCGTGGTCGACGACGTCGTGCTCGTGGATGACGAGACCACGCTCGCCGCCATGCGCGATCTTCGGCGTGCGCTTGGGCTCCTGGTGGAGCCCGCCGGCGCCGTGGGTGTGGCGGCGCTGGCTGCCGATCGCCCGCGATTCGCCGGGCGCCGCGTCGTGACCGTGCTGTGCGGCAGCAATGTCACCGACGAGCAGGTCCGCTCCTGGGACCTGCACGCCTGAGACGCGTCACGCCGGCTGCTGGAGCGCGCGCCAGGGCAGTCGCACGAATCGGCGTAGCCCCGTGGCCATCACGCTCGGCACGCGGCTCGCTTCTGCCCGATACGTCGCGATGCGCGGCGACGCGTGGGCGATCACGGCCGTCACTTCGTCCGGCGTGAACGGCGCAAACGGCGCAAAGCGGAACGGGTGCGCACGGGCCGCCTCACGCGTCTCGGCGATCCGGGGCCATTCGGCCAGGAGCCGCGGCACCAATCGCAGGAACGCCGACAGCAGCGACTGAGGGGAGACGTCGGGCCCGAACGAATATGCCAGGTAGCGCTCGGCGACGAGTCGCCAGAAGCTCTCCGTCTCCTCGGTGATGTCCACGGCGTCGTACTCGAGGGCGGTGCACATCAGTCCCCACAACACGTCCACCTCGCGTCCGGACCGATTCCGCGTGGGTGATTCGGGCGCGTCGTGCCAATGGCGCAGGTACGCACCGTCCATCACGTAGCCCGTCGGGAATCCCGAGCGCCACAGGCGCAGGTTCAGTTCGGTCCACTCGCCCCAGTACCGACGACGCTGGTTGAAACCACCGACGTCGATGAAGAGTCTCCGGTAGCCGCCCACGAGCATGCCCTGCACGGACTGGAAGCGCACGCCATCGTGGTTCACGTAGGGCGTGCTCTCCCTCGGCTTGAACAGCTCGGGCGTTCCCTCGACGTAGGACGGCACGCCCACGATCCCCAGGGGCTGCGCCTGGAGCCCGCGCTCCATCGTGGCGACGAGGTCACCGTGCACGGTGACGTCGTCGTCGATGAAGCAGATGAGCGGCGTCTTGCAGGCGTTCAGCTGCTGCTGCCGGCCAGCGGCAATCGTCGGTTTGGTGGTGTTGAACGAGACCTCGATCGGCACCCCGCGGCAGGCGCGGCGCAGCCGCTGCTCGATTGTCGACGGGGGTTCCGGCGAGTCCCAGTTGTAGACGATACTCACATCCGCGTGGCGCGTCACCCGCGCGGCGGCGAGTGACTCCACCAGCGCCTGCACGTACGTCTCGCGGCTCGGGATCGTGAGGACGGAAATGGTCCAGCGTCGCTCAGGCATCGGCGGCGCCCTCCAGGGTTGCAGGGTGCATCAGGTCGACGATCTCGCTCCAGGCTTCGATGCCGGAAGTTTCCGGAACGTGGGCGCCCGGCACATCGGCCAGCGCCGCGTCGACGGTTCCGTCGGGACCACGCATCACAAAGCGATGATCCACGGCTTCGAGCAGCGAGCGGTCGTTCTGCGCATCGCCGACGCCGATCACGCACAGCTCGTGCGAGGCGCGCCGACGGATGAGCTGCAGCAGGGTGCGCACGGCGATGCCCTTGCTCGATCCGCCTTGCACGACGTGCCAGCGTCCACCGTGCGAGACCGTCAGGCCGGTGCGGGCGAGCGTAGAGAAGAAGCGCAGGCGCTGCTCCGTCGTCCCGCTGATCCGCAGGAGGATGGAGTGGGCCCGCGCGAGCGCGTGGCTGGTGACCGAGGGCGCCCGGCCGACCGACGTGGGCGGCAGGTCTGCCGTCGTGATGCCACGCTGCACGTCAATGGTCACACCACAGGTCGAGGCCGCTCCGCGCACGATCGCCGAGAGTTGCGTGCTGGGGGTTCCGATGGGCACGAGCCGGAGCAATCGTTCTCCAACGGTCACCACGGTGCCAAGGGGCTGGTCCAGCCACTCGTGCGTCAGCACCAACATCGCGCCGTTCTCCGCAATGAACGGCCCGGCGATGCCCAGGGCCTGCTGCACATCGAGCAGCTCCTCCACGGTCCGGCTCGACGTCAGCACGAACATGGCATCGCCCAACGATTGCCGGACGGACGGCCAGCAGGCGGGATAGTGCCCAGCACGATCCAGAAGGGTACCGTCCACATCGGAGAACACGACGCGCTGACAGGCGCTCGGAAACAGGGACTCGGTCATCATCTCGGGAGCGGGAGGTCGGTCGGACGAACGGAAGATCGGCGTGGGGTATCAGGCAGGAATCAGGCGATCATCAGGCGGTGCAAATGATTTCTGTATCGGTATTTGGCGGATTCTCGACAGACGCGGCCGGTTCACCGGCTGGTGCCGCTCTGCCGCGCCGGCTGGCCGCGATCCTGGCCGTGCTCGCCGTGCAAGGCCAGCGCGGCATCGCGCGGGAGCGTCTGCTCCACTTGCTCTGGTCCGATGCCGATCCCGAGCGTAGCCGACATGCGCTCACCCAGTCGCTCTACGCGATACGGCGACTTCTTGCGTTCGACGACGCCATTGTCGGGACCGCTCATCTCGCTCTGAATCCCGAGCGGTTCGCGACGGATGTGTCCGCGGTCGAACAGGCAGTTGCTGCCGGCGACGCCGACACGGCGTTGGCCCGCTATCGGGGTCCCCTGCTCGATGGCTTCATGGTGCCCGGCGCGCCGGAGCTGGAGCGCTGGATCGAGGAGCAGCGTTCGCTCTGGTCGCAGCGCATGGCGGCCTTCCTTGATGCGCAGGCACGCGCGCGCCATGGCGCCGAGGATCATGTTGGCGCCGTCCACGTCCTGCGGCGGCGTGCGGCGCTCGACCCGCTCGATGCCACGGCGGCGATTGCACTGATGCGCGCGCTCGCGCTTGCGGGCGACGCCCCGGCCGGCGTGCAGCACGCACGCGTTTATGGAGAGTTGGTCAGGCAGGAGCTCGATCTCGATCCGGATCCGCGGGTGGAACTGGTCGCGCACGAGCTGCTCGCCGAATCCCGCCGTCGGCCCGTGGTGATCAGCGATGCGGGCTCGGCGGAGGAGGCGAGTGCCAGTGCGGTGTTCCGCCTCCGCGCCGGCGCAGCGCGTGCGTTCGGACAGGCGGTCGCGTGGACGCGCGGAGTGGTGCCGTGGTGGCGTCGTCGCTCACGCCGCTGGCGACTGCTCGTGAGGCAGGGCGCGCTGACGTCGGCGGCGGTGGTGGTGGCGCTCCTCGCCATCGCCCAGCTGGGCCGTGCGCGTCGGGAGGCGGCGCCGCTCCCGGCGGCAACGGCCATCCTGCCGTTCCGCGCGACGAGTCTGTCCGGGGACCTGTCGTTCCTCCCTGGAGGTATGGTCGACCTGCTGAGCGTGGCGCTGGCGGCGCGCGACACGGTCGCGCTCGTGGACCCCGAGACGGTGCACGCGTGGTGGGACGCCGCGTTCGGTGGTCGTCAGGCCCCGGCGGCCGACACGGTGCTGGAACGCGCCGAGTCGTTAGGCGCGCGCCAGGTGGTCACGGGCACGCTGGTCGGGAACGCGCGGCAGGTGGTGATTCGCGCCGCGCTCATCGAGGTTCCCACTCGGCGACCGATCGCGGCGGTCACGGCGAGTGGTGCGCTCGACTCGCTGCCCCGTCTCGTGGATCGTCTCGCCACGCTCCTCGTGGCCACGGCCGCGGGCGCAGGCGAAGCCGTGCAGGATGCGCCCGATGTCGACCCGCGGGCGCTGCGTGCGTTCCTGCAGGGGCGTTCCGCCTACCTGCGCGCCGACTTCCGGCAGGCGCAGGCCGCGTACGCACGCGCGCTCGCCCTGGACTCCGCGCTCACGGCATCGGCCGTCGGGCTCGCGCTCGCATCGGACTGGCTCGAGGACCTTCCGCAGCGCGCGCGGGGGCTCGAGGTGGCCGAGCGCTGGCGGGACCGGCTTCCCGTGATCGAGCAGCAGCAGCTCGTGGCGTTGCAGGGTCAGCATTCGCCGCGGCCTTCGACGAGCGAGGAGCACTTTGCGGCGTGGGAGCGCGTCGCGCGCACCGGAGATCGCCCCGAACTCTGGGCGGACCTCGGCCGGCGCCTGCTGGTCGACGGGCGGCTCGCGGGCCTTCGCGATGCCGAGGCCGGCGCCGCCGAGGCGTTCACGCGGGCCCTCGCGCTCGACTCGACGCACGTCGCTGCACGGATCGCGCTGGCAGGCCTGGTGCAGGGTCGAGCCGGCGCGGTGCGCGTGGTCGACGAACAGGCGGGGGGTGAGTTCGCGCCGTGGTTGCGGTGGCGGCGCGCGGTTCGGGCGCGCGATGGTGAGGCCCTTCGGGCGGCGCGCGCGGGCTTTGGAGAGGCTTCGGACGACGCCCTGCGACGCATCGCGATGTCGGCGCTGGCCGAGGGCGAATACCTCGACGACGGAGTCGAGGCGCTGCGCACGCGCGGCCTGCGGACGCAGAACACCGGCGCGCGGATCGACGTCGTGCTCGCCGAACATGCCTACGCATTGAATGCCGGCAGTCCGTCGCGGGCGCTGCTTGCCACACGACGGCTTGCGGACCTGGAGAGCAGCGGCGCACACCTGCGGCTCCGCATACTGGACGCGCTGTATGGGAGCGGGGACAGCTCGGCGGCGGTGGACGCCGTCGAACGGCTAACGGCACGCGTTGGCCCACGCGGCGAATCCACCGTTGCGCGCTCGAGCGCGATGGCCGACCTGTGCGTGCTCGAGCAGTGGCGGGTGTGGCACGGTGACTACTCGACCGTTGCGGCGACGGTGCGCGTGTTGTCCGCGGACGGGGTCGCCCCACCCGACGAGGCGGTGGCTCCGGGCGGCGTGGCCTGCGGTCTGGTCCTCGATGCCCTGGCCACCGCGTTGCAGGGGCGGGCGGGCGCGTCGGACGTGTTGGCACGCGCCGAACAGCTCGTGTTGTCGGGACCGACGGCGGGTGACCTGCGGCAATACGGAACGCTGGCGCTGGCGCTGGTGCGCGAGCAGCGTGGTGAGCTGACGCGAGCGCATGCGCTCGTGCGGCGCCGTTCGGTTGCGCGCGGTTGGCCGCGCTACCTCAGTACGTACCTTCGTACAGAAGCGCGCATCGCCGAGCGGCTGGAAGATTCAGCTGGTGCGGCGAATGCGCTGCGCCAGTACCTCGCGCTGCGCGTCGCGCCGGACTCTGCAGGCATGGTGGATCGCGCCGAGGTGCTGTCGACGCTGCAGCGCATCGAGGGTCGAGGGCCCGGTTAACCCGAGAGCACGCCGCGCCAGTCGCGCTGGTTCCCGGGGTATCCCGGGAACACCCGGTCGAGCGCCGTGGCGCCGAGGTGCCGGCCAAGCACTTCGGAGAAGACGGCGCGGAAGTCGGTGGTGAGGGCGAGGTCGCGTCCTTCGTAGAGTTGTTCGCGAGCGAGTCCCGGCCACGTGCCATGCACCCGGCCACCGTTGATCCTGGCCCCAATGACGAACATCGCGCCGGCGTGGCCATGGTCGGTGCCACCGCTGCCGTTCTGCGACGCCATGCGCCCGAACTCCGACATCGTCAGGATGACGACGTCATCCATGCGTGGGCCGAGGTCGGTGACGAATGCGGCGATCGACGTGGCAAAGTCTCGCAGTCGCGTCGCGAGCTGGCCGGTCCCCGCCCCCTGGTTGACGTGCGTGTCCCATCCGCCGACGTCGGCGAATGCGACCTCGAGACCGACGCCAGCCTTGATGAGCTGGGCGATCTCCAGCAGGCGCTGGCCGAACGGCGATCGCGGATACTCCGCGCCGTTGCCCGGTTGGTAGCGCTGCGGGTCCGCGCTGCGCAGGAGTTTCACGGCCTCGAACATCTCGGTGCCCGAGGCGTGCACGAGGTCGGCCGTGCCGGTGCGATAGAGGGCCTCGAGACGATCGGCGGATGTCGAGCTGGCGCGCACGGTGAAGTCGCCTAACGAGGCCATGGCCACCGCCGGCGCCCCGCCGTCGAGGATGCGCGGGGTCTGTGCGGTCATCGACACGGCGCGGAACGGCGTCGGCTCGGGGGTGCAGGCTTCACACGTGCCGCTCACCGCGAGGTAGCGGTTGAGCCAGCCGTCCCGCGTAGCCTTGAGGTCAGGCGTGCCGCTCTCCATGTAGTCCTGCGCGTCGAAGTGCGAGCGCGTCGCGCTCGGACTGCCGACCGCGTGGATGGGCGCGAGCATCCCGTCCTGGTAGAGGGGTCGGAACGGCGCGAGTGCCGGGTGCAGGCCAAAGAACCCATCGAGGTCGATGGCGGAGGCCGCGTCGCCGGCGCGCGGACGCGGAATGGCGATGGCCGGTCGAAGCGTGTAGTACGAGGACTCGCCGTGCGGGACGACCATGCTGAGCGCATCCGCCGCCCCGCGCTGGAACAGGCACACGAGCACCTTGCCCCTGGTGGTGCGGGGGAGCTCGAGGGCAAAGGCGCTGCGACGGAGGAACGACGGGCTCAGCCCCATGGTGACGAGGGCGAGGGCTCCGGATTTCACAAAGACTCGGCGCTGCATATGACGGTCGGGGTCGAAGTCGGGAGTGCCTAACGGCGCTGGAACTCGGGCGCACCGAGCGCGAGGCCGATGAGCTGGTCGAGCCCGGAGAGGGCGCGGGGCGGACCCAGCGGATTTCCACGCAATGGATTGGTACGACCGGAGACATCCGGGTTGCGGGGTTCGCGATCGTTCATGTTACCTTGACCATCGGGGGGGGGCCCCAGCGCCCCTGCTCGGCGGCGCCTCGCGACTCCGCGCTCGCTCATCGCGATTTCCCCATCCACATCCACCGCGAATGAATCGCGAACGGATGCGCCAAGCATCGGGTTCGCCCCGTTCACCAGGATCGCGCGCGTCTCCGTCGACGTCTGCCCGCCAAGGAACGCGGCGATCACCGCGTCCACCTGTGCCGCACGGTCCGCCTCGCGCAACGCGGCATACGGCGGCCACGCGTCGAGCCGCGCGCCCGGAACACGATTGGCCGCCACGGCCATACCGAAGTTGATGCGGTTGAGGATCGCCCCCGTGTTCATCCACTCCTCACCCGTCTCCGGCCAACCGTCCGGCGCCTGGTGTCCGTAGATGGGCTGACCCAGCCGCGCGACGAGTGCTGCGCTGAATGCCGTCGTGTCCGCTGTGCCGCCAAGGGCGCGCGCGGCGCTCACGACCACCTCGAACGGTGACTTCACCTTGGCCCGCCAGGCGGCCTTCGAGAAGAACTCGGGCGAGGTCACGATGGCGCGGACCACCTCGCGAATGTCGCCGTCCGTGTGGAGAAACACCTCGGTGGCGCGATCGATCAGATCGTCCGGCGGATCGTCGGACACCAGGCGCACGGCAAGCTTTGTCGCAATATGCCGCGCGGTCGACGGATGGCGGGCGAGCAGGTCCAGCACCGCATCGCCCTCGTCTTCGCCGCGACCGGCGCGGAACACGCGCCCGAGGATGCGCTTCTCCCCGGCATCGTGCGCCGCGGGGTTGAACTGAAAGCCGCCGTCGTCGCGCGCGCCCAGGCGCACCGTCCAGCCGGTGAGCACGCGGGCGACGTTGATCACATCGTCCTGGGTGTAGCCGCCGTCCACGCCCAGCGTGTGCAGTTCGAGCAGTTCGCGCGCGTAGTTCTCGTTGAGGCCACGTGGCCGTCGCTGCACCAGCTGTTCGAGCCGCGCTGAATCGGCGCGTGCGTTGGGCCGGCGGTTGAGCGCCGCACGCGCACGGCGGAGGCGACGTTCACCGACTTCGCGGTCCACCAGCGTGGGCCGCGTACTGTCCGCCACCGAGATGGCATTGTCGAGGTAGACCAGCATCGCCGGGCTCCTTGCCACGGCGCCAAGCAGGTCGCGGAACTTCCCGAGCACGTGCGGCCGAATCGTTTCCCGCTCGTACGTGGGGAGGTAGTAGCGCATCCGGGCGTTCTTCCCGACAAAGACACTGAAATGGTTGAGCCAGAAGTCGGTCATCACTTCCGCCAGTTGTCGCTCCGACACCACGGCTCGCGCCACGCGGGCCGAGGTGAGCTCGGCGACGAATCGGCGACCTTCCTGTGCCTGACGTCGCAGGGCCTGGCTGTCGGCCGCCGTCATGCGACCCTCGGCGGCCCGGCGCAGCGCGGCAGCCGGCGGAAACTCCGCGCGTAGCTCACCCGCATCCTTTGCCAGGTGTGGATATGCCGATAGCACAGCATCCACGCTCCTGTCGCGAATGCGCTCGGGCGCGAGTTGCTGTTCAATCCACCGATCCACGCCCAGGCGAAGCACCGCGTCCACATCGCCCGGGCGCGGCCCGAAAGCCAGCCTGTTGAGGACGTGAAGGGCCTGGTCACGTGGTGCCAATTCTCGCTCCGCGGTCGCGCCCGGGACTGCTGTCGGTCGCCAGGCACGCTCGGCGCGCGCGTCGGTCCCGGCGCTCACAAGCGCGCCCGTGGCGCCAACGCCCAGGAGCAGGGGAAACGAGAGCAACAACACATGGCGTGACGTCATGGGGCACCGGAGGCTGAACGCGGTGGATTGGACGTGGCTCAGGCGCGGCCCGTTAACGCCCGCCCCCATTCAAGCCTGACCCCAGGGCAACCGAAACTGTGTACGGTCACCCTTCACTCGCTCGTCCCCGCGGTCGTCATGCGCGTCCAGTCCGTCCCAGCACTGCAGGAGTTCCACGAGGCCTTCTTTGAGGAGGCGACGGAACATGTCGCCGCAGTGGAGGCCGGCCTCAGGCACGTCGAAGCAGGCGCGACCGATGCGGAAACGCTCAACGCCGTCTTCAGGGCCGTTCATTCGGTGAAAGGTCTCGCCGCCACGCTGGGGTTTGGTGAAATCGCGACGTTCACGCACGAGTTCGAGAGCGTGCTCGATCGGGTGCGAAGCGGTGCGGTACAACCGACGTCCGAAGTGACGCAAATGCTCCACCGCGCCAACGGCACGCTCCGCGACCTGCTCTCGGCGAGCCGAACCGAAGGGGCGACGCCGCAGGAGTCTGCGACGATCCGCGTATCGACCGAGAAGCTCGACGAGATCGTCGCGCTCGTCGGCGACGTGACGATCACGCAGGCGCTGGTCAGTCGGCTGGTTGGTGGCGGTGACAGCGCGCGCTCGTCGGAGCTTCGCGATGCACTGACTTCGCTCGATCGATGCACGCGCGAGCTTCAGGACCGCGTGAGGTCGGTGCGCCTGCTGCCGGTGGCCGCGGTGTTCCATCGCTTTCCGCGCCTGGTGCGCGACGCGGCCACAAAGCTCGGAAAGCAGGTGCGCCTCGAACTGATCGGCGAAGAGACGGAACTCGACGCGGGAACGATCGAACGCATTGGCGACCCGCTCACGCACCTGGTGCGAAACGCCGTGGACCATGGTCTCGAGACGCCGGCCGAGCGGCTCTCCGCCGGCAAGGACGCCACCGGCACCGTGACACTCCGGGTGTTCCACGAAGGCGACGGCGTCGTCATCCAGAT
The DNA here is from genome assembly GCA_020846935.1 of Gemmatimonadaceae bacterium. Taxonomy (NCBI): domain Bacteria; kingdom Pseudomonadati; phylum Gemmatimonadota; class Gemmatimonadia; order Gemmatimonadales; family Gemmatimonadaceae; species Gemmatimonadaceae bacterium. The sequence goes on along the minus strand of JADLCY010000001.1, from coordinate 518,584 downwards.
CGACGACGACGGCCGCGGCCTCAACACGGCGCGCATTCGCGAGCGGGCGATCGAGCGGAACCTGATCGGCGGGAACGACGCGCTCGATGACGACGCGATTCACCAGATCATTTTTGCTCCGGGGTTCTCGACCGTGACCGAAGTGAGCGACCTGAGCGGACGCGGCGTCGGCATGGATGTGGTCAAACGGTCCATCGAAGCCCTCAATGGCACCGTGTCCCTCGCATCCGCGCCGGGCCGGGGAAGCCGGGTGCGGCTGCGGCTGCCTTTGACCCAGCGAACCGCCCTGGTCACCGAGCTGTGACGTATCACGCCCGTCGAACGGGTTGCCGGGGCACGTAGGCCAGGAGCACGCCGTGCCGCGCCGGTACCTGTGAGCGATCGCTAACGTGGTCGACCCTGCCTGCCGATACTCCGAAATGCCGAGCGCTCCCCACGACCGCAACACGCCCGTTCCGATGAAGATCCTGATCGCCGAGGATGACCTGGTCACCCGCGACCTCCTCAAGCGTATCCTCAGGCACCTGGCGGACGAGATCATCGAGGCCAACGACGGCATCGAGGCGTTGAGTCTCATCGAGTCGGAGGATCCCGACTTCCTGTTCACGGACATCCAGATGCCGGGGCTCGACGGCCGCGCCGTCGTGGAGGCCCTGCGGGCATCGGCGGCACATCGCGGCCTGCCGATCGTCTGCATGTCGGCCGTCCGGGCAAAGGAAGAGGTCATCTCTCTTGTCGCGTTAGGCATCCAGGACTTCGTGGCCAAGCCCATCCGGGCCACGGAGGCGCAGGAACGCTTTCGCCGGGTCATCAGTCAACACGGCGGCTGGCGCCGGCGGCAGGCAGCCGCAGGCCGTCCGATCGTCCTCCTGGTCGACCCGGACGCCGACTTCCGGGACCGCGTGCGTCCCCTGCTCGAAGCCACCTGCACGGTCATCGACGCGCCGTCGGCGGCCACAGCCCTCAAGCTCTACAAGGAAACCGATCCGCGCCCCGTCGTGGTCGCCGTCGCGCGCGGGCTTCCGTTGATCGGGGAGGTCCAGCTCGCCGGCCTGATCGGCAAGCTGGCCGCGACACTTCAGGCCCCGCCGCCTCGCCTCTGGCTGATGAGCGACGACGAGGTTCCGACAGATGTCGCGAGCCACTTCCAGGGTTCGATGCGCCGGCATCAGGATCCCGGCCAGCTGGCCGAGGAGCTCGAGCGCACCCTGTTGCAGGTTGCCGAAGGCGATTCGGCGCGGGCGCAGGCCGGGTAGCGGTCACCACTCGCAGGGGCCTGAGCCAACTGTCAGCTTGCGGACCTCTCGGCCGCCCAGGTACGCCCCGGCCTGGGTCACCACTCGGGGTGGCCTGAGCCAACGTTCGCTCCCGTCCCGGACCGCGCCTGGGCAAGCTCTGGAGGTCGCTCCATTGGTCGGCGACCACCCGGCGCCTGCAGCAGGCCTGGCCTCCCTGATGCATTTCACGCGTGATGCGAGTACACGCGCCCGCGCGATCTGCGTGCGGTTTCGTCGACGGCGGTGAAACAGACGAGCGCGCGCTCCGGCTGCGTGACCTCGAGCAGCTCGCGTGCGCGCAGCCCGTCCATCGACTTGCCGGTGTACAGGTGCGAGAACTGCGTCAGGCCGACGGGACGCGCCAGAAGCCCGTCGAATGGCCGGGCTCGATCGGCGGTTCAGGCGTCCTGTTTGGTCGTTCAGGCGTCCGGTTTGATCATGTACCCGACCCCACGCACTGTTTGGACCAGGGCTGGTTCTGATTCCTGGTCCACCTTCTTGCGCAGGTAGTTGATGTAGACGTCGACGATGTTGGTGGTCGGGTCGAGGTCCTGTTTCCAGACATTCTTCGAGATCTGCTCTCGTGACATCGCGCGGCCGGCGTGACGCACGAGGTACTCGAGCAGCGCGTATTCCTTTTGCGTGAGTGAAATGACGCGTTCGCCGCGTTTCACCTCGCGGCTCAGCGGATTCACGGAGAGGTTCGCCACGCGAAGCAGAGCAGCCTCGGCCTTGAGGGCCGCACGGCGGAGGAGCGCCCGCACACGCGCGAGGAGTTCCTCGAAGTCGAAGGGCTTGGCGATGTAGTCGTCGGCGCCCGCGTCCAGCCCCGACACCTTGTCGGTGATGGTGTCGAGCGCAGTCAACATCAGGACGGGGGCGTAGAAGCCACGTGCGCGCAGCTCGCGCGCAACCTCAAGTCCGCTCTTCCTGGGTAGCCCGACGTCGAGAATGAGAAGGTCAGGGCTGAGGTCGAGCGCCACGACCATGGCCGTTTCGCCATCCGTCGCGGTGACCACGTCGTAACCCTGGTCCGTGAGCGTCCGCTCAAGGACGTCAAGTACCTCACGCCGGTCTTCCACGACGAGGATGCGGCTCTGGCGATCTGTCTCCATTCACAAGCAGTCAAAGGGGGGAAGGCGACGCCGCTCTGAATATTGGCGCGCGCAACCCTGTGGCAAGCGTAGCAACGCAATGCGATTGAAACGGTGCCGTGCGCTCACCACCGCGCCCCGATCCGATCGCGACGGCCCGCGCGTCGGCGCGCGGTGGTCGGACCTGCGCTACGGGCCGAAGGCCGCCGACCGCGCATTGGGCGCAGCGCCGCCAGCTACCGGCTTGGCCATCAGCGGCTGGAGCACCAAGCCCCTCCTGACGCGCGACGGCAGATGGCCGGCAGCTCCCACGTCGGTCGTGGTGCCGCGGGACACTTTGTCCCGCGTCCGGGGATCACGGGTGGCGTCGTGTCGTTGCTGAAGGAGCCGCATGAAGAGTTGGTGAGGTTGTCGTGGGCGGCGGAACGACGCTTGCTGGTGAAGTGTCCGAATGGCAACTGGCGGGGTCTTGCCAGTAAGTACACCCGGTGAAGGCGGCGCACAGGGCGGCGCCAGGCCGGCTTTCCGAGAGGAGGGGTGATGGACGTTCTCGTGATGCTCGAGGAACGCCCCGAACACTCGACGGTGCTCGCGCACGTGAACTCCGTGCCGTCGCCGCTGAACTCCGAGCGCCCGTCGCGCGACGTGGTGACGCTGTATGGCGATCCCACGGCTGAGCTGCTGGCCCTCGCGTTGGCGGCTGCGGTGGAGGCTCGGCGTGAGCCGTCGGAACGTTCGGAGACGATCCGACACGTCGCGCTCTGGCCGGAGCGCGGTGCGGTGGGCGACGCGGCCTGGCGTGATGAAACGACGGGGGGGCTCGTCACGCGCGATCTGGTCATTCCCTCCGAAGTGCTGACCGAGACGGCGGCGCACCTCCTCACGGAGTGTGGGCCTTCGATTCGCCGCCTGGTGGCGGGACTGTCCATGCCGGACTGGCCGGAAGGGACGCGCCGCGCCATCAGCTTCACCCTCACCTCCAGCGCCGTGCTGGTCGCCGGGGGGGCGTCCTACGACGCGCTCCTCGACAGCTATCGGTCGGCCGATGGCATCGGTGTCGACACCGAAGGAGACTGATTCCGATTCTGACTTGTCAGATCAATCGTCAAGCGCTGAGGGCACTCCGAAAGGGGTGCCCTCAGTGTTTCGGGAGGCGGCGTGGGTTGGCCTCGTCAGGGAGAATGCCCACGCGACGCACCCTCGTGGGCACCCCGGCTTCGGATGCCAACGCGATGCGCGGTCGATCGGATGCCTGGTGGACGCGCGGCCCGATGGACTGGCCGTCGGATGGAGTGGTGGCTGGAGGGTTGGCGGTCGATCGCCAACCGGCACCGCGTGACCATGGCGGTTCTCCGCGACCCGTCCTCGGCCACCTGTTCCCCTTGCTTCCTTGGCGATCGCCGCACAGCGTCACGAGGGAAGGACGCCCAACACGGAGACTCGACGCATGCGGGAGTATCACGCGAATGACATTCGAAACGTGGCGGTGGTCGGACACGGCGCGAGCGGCAAGACCACGCTGGTCGATGCCCTCGCGTTCGTGTCCGGCTCAAGCAAGCGCCACGGCCACATCAAGGACGGAACTACGCTGACCGATCACACGCCCGAGGAAATCGAACGCGGGTACTCCATCGAACTGGGCTGCGCGTTCGCCGAGTGGATGGACACGAAGGTCAACCTGATCGACGTCCCGGGGTATCTCGACTTCCAGGGCGATGCGATCGCCGGGGTCGCGGCGGCCGATGGCGTGGTCTGCGTCGTGAGCGCGGCCTCCGGCGTAGAAGTCGGCACGATCAAGATGTTCCGTGAGGCCAGCGCCAGACAGGATCCAGTGCTGTTCGTCGTCTCGATGATGGACAAGGAGCACGCGGATTTCGATCGCGTCTACCAGCAGATCAAGGAGAAGCTGACCGGCAAGGTCGTTCCCGTGGAGATTCCCATCGGGGCTGGACCCACGTTCCGCGGTGTGATGAACCTCTTCTCCCGCCGGGCCTATCTCTACAAGTCCGGGTCAAAGACCGGCGACTACACCGAGTCCGACATTCCCGCCGAAGAGCAGGCGACGTTCGACCGGTACTACCAGGAGATGATCGAAGCGATCTCGGCCACCGACGACACCATGCTCGAGCGCTACCTCGAGGGCGCGGAGATTGGGCGAGACGAGGCGATCCACGGAATGAAGGAGGCCATGAAGCGCATGGACCTCTACCCGCTCTTCGCCGTCTCCGCCGAGCACGTGATCGGCGTGCACGCCCTCCTCACCGAGCTGGTGCAGCTGATGCCCTCGGCGTACGACATGGAGGAGATCCATGCGTTCAAGGGCGCAGAGGGTGATCATACGGTCGAGATCCACGCGATCGATACCAACCCGTTTGCGGCGCTGGTGTTCAAGACGCACTCGGAGCCCCACGTGGGCGAGGTCTCGTACTTCCGCATCTTCTCAGGGAGTGTGACCAACGGGCAGGAGTTCTTCAACGCGACGCGCGACGTCGTCGAGAAGATGGGACACCTTTGCGTCGCGCAGGGCAAGGATCGCCACGAGGTGCCGGTGCTCCGGGCCGGCGACATCGGGTGCGTCGCCAAGCTCAAGAACACGCACACCAACGACACGCTCTCCACGAAAGAGCACCCGGTGCGATTGCCGCAGATTCCGTTTCCGGAGCCAGTGGTCGCGTTCGCGGTGCACGCCTCGTCGCGCAATGACGAGGAGAAGCTCCAGCCCGGACTCCATCGGCTGCACGACGAGGATCCCACCTTCGAGACGCACTACAACGCCGAAACGCACGAGACGATCATCTCGGGCATCGGCGAACGACATCTCGAAGTCACCATGGCCAAGCTCAAGCGGAAGTACAACGTCACGGGCGAGCTGACCAAGCCACGCATTCCCTACCGCGAGACCCTCGTGGGCAAGGGTGAGGGGCAGGGGCGGCACAAGAAGCAGTCGGGCGGCCGAGGGCAGTTTGGCGACTGCTGGATCCGCATGGCGCCGCGGCCACGAGGAGCCGGCTACCACTTTGTCGACCGGATCGTGGGCGGCGTGATTCCCTCCAACTTCCGCCCGGCCGTGGACAAGGGAATCCAGGAAGCCTCGGCGCGCGGCATTCTCGCCGGCTATCCGCTGGTGGACTTCGAGGTCGAGCTGTTCGATGGGTCGTACCACTCCGTCGATTCGAACGAAATGTCGTTCAAGATGGCCGGAATCCTCGCGTTTCGGACGGTGTCACCGAAATGCAAGCCCGTGTTGCTCGAACCGCTCGACGAAGTCGAGATCCGCGTACCGGATGCGTACATGGGCGACGTGATGGGGGACCTCAACCAGCGCCGTGGCCGGATCATGGGCACGGACTCCCAGGGCGACGGCACCGGAGCGGTCGTGAAGGCGATCGTTCCACAGGCCGAGCTGCATCTGTACGCCACCGAGCTGAACTCGATTACACACGGCTACGGGAGCTATGCCCGGAAGTTCCACGCGTATGAACAGATGCCAGGCGACGCCGCCCAGCGCGTCATCGCGGACGCCGCCAGGAACAAGAAGGACGAGGAACTGGCGGAGTGACCTCGCACGGATGGTCGGGAACGCGGCGAGAACCGGGCGACTGATGCCTGCCTGAGTCGGATGCTCCCAGGATCGGGTGGTCGGACCAACGGATGCGCGGAGGATGCGGTTTGTGCAGACGCAGGAGCGGTCGGACTGTTGGATGACCTGAGGGGCCTCGCCGAGTACGCCGCGAGGCCCCTCTTCATGCGCCATCCGTCCACCTCTTCCCCGGCTATTGTCGTTCCCCACGTACCACGGTCGTCACCGTTCCCACGCTGAAGAGGCGGCCCTCGCCGGGCTCCCCCCATGCCTGGATCAGGAGGGACTGGGTCGACGATTGTCGCGGACTCCAGGCCGCGCCGTTGAATTGGAGCACGGTGCCCGAGTCGCCCACGGCGTAGACGTCGACGGGGCTCGACCCCCACACGGAGCGCAACGCTCTCGCGGTGCCGGTCGCCATGGCGTACCAGCGTTTGCCGTCCCAGCGCAGGACGGTGCCCTTCTCCCCGACGACGAAGATGTCGGAGGGGCCGGTCCCCCAAACGCCGCGCAGCAGTTCCCTGGTTGGCGTGGGCATCGGTCGCCACTGGGCGCCGTCGTATCGCAGAACCAGGCCCGAGTCGCCGACCGCATAGACGTCGGTCGTTGAGGTGCCCCAGACGTGTCGCAGGAAGGCCTGGGTGCCGGAGTTCATGGCGACCCAGCTCGTTCCCTGCTGCTGCAGAATGGTCCCTCGATCGCCCACGATGAACCCGGTGCCGGGCGCCGGTAGCCAGACCGAACGCAGCAGGACGATGCGAGGGCTTGTCTCCCCGCTCCATGCTGTGCCGTTGTAGCGCCAGATGGTGCCGGTGTCACCGACGGCGACCACGTTCGACGGGCCCGTGCCGTGGATGCCGTAGATGGGCTGCGATGGCGGCAAGCCTGCGTTGGACCACACCGCGCCAGGCGCTCGCCTGAGCAGCGTTCCGCCGCCGCCACCGGCATACAGCGTCCCATCGCCCGGGCCCCAGACCGAAGTGAACGTCGGCGAGGAGATCTCCGTGTTCCATCGCGCGGGCGACGCATCCCCGCTGATCACCGTGCCGTCCCAGCCGGCGGCAACGAGCCGGCCCGCATTGTCGCCCCACACGCCTCGCAGGTTCTGGCCGCTCGCCGTGGTCGAGAGGACACGCCATGTTGCGCCGTTGTAGTGCACCACGGCTCCGGTGTTGCCAACCGCGTACAGGTCGTTGCGACGGCCCCAGATGGCAAAGAGGTTGCGATTGGTCGGTGGAGGACGCAGCTGCCAGCGTGATCCGTCATAGTGCATGATCAGGCCGTTCACTCCCACCGCCCAGATGTCATTCGCCGCCGTGCCCCACAGACCGAACAGTGCGCCACCAGTCGGCGTGGGCTGCTCCGACCAGCTCGCGCCGTCGAAATGCACGATCACGCCGTTCTGGCCGACCGCCCAGACGTCAGTACTCGAGGCGCCCCAAACGCTCCACAGCTCCCATGCATTGCCGGTGGTGAGCAGGGACCAGCGCGTGCCGTCCCAACGGGCCACCGTGCCCTGTACGCCGACGGCGTACACCTCGTTCGGCCCGAGCCCGAAAACGTCGAGGAGCGTGAGCTGTGTCGGCGAGTCCGCCGCGCGCCACGACGCGCCGTCGTAGTGGAAGATCACCCCGCCCGAACCGACGGCCCACACATCGTTCGCCGCCGACCCCCAGATTCCCACCAGGGTCTCCGCGGTCGGGAGTTGCTCGAGTTGCCATGCACTGCCACGGCGGTGCAGGACCACGCCGGCCTGACCCGCGGCGAAAGCTTCGCCGGAGTTTGCGTCGGCCCACGCACCAAGGAGCGAGACATCGGAGACGCCGCGCAATTCGGTGCCAAACTGCAGACCCCGCGCCGCCGGCAGCACGACCACGTCAGTGGATGCGGAGAGCGATCCGAGCGATGCGGTGATGCGCGTGCTGCCATTCGCTACGCCCTGCAGGACGCCGATCGCCGACGTCGTGGCCACCGTGCTGGCCGCGCTGCGCCAGCTGAACGTGACGCCACTGACCGGCGCGCCAGCGGAGTCCCTGGCGCTCGCCACGAGCGGGAGCGAGAGCCCCGGTGAGAGCCACACCGTTGCGGGAACAACGTCCATGGACGCTGCGCCACCCGGATTGCGAACGGGACCCGAGGGATCGTCCGAACATGCGGCGGCGAACAGGATCCCAAGCATCGCTCCCAGGGGTCCGAGGCCAACAGAGAGAAGCCCGCGACGGATCGTCACGGGCTGGATGTGTCCTGCGGTTACCGACACGATGTTGATCAGCGAGGGGTCCGTTGCGCGCTTCCGGTGCGTACCAGTATCGCGCCGGCTGAGTTCCCCGCACCCCAACGCATTTGCGCCTGGGCCGGGCCGAAGAACCGCACCTCAACCACCTGGTTGGCCGGAATGTCGCGGAGCGAAGCGACACCCCCGATCAACCGGTCATCCACGTAAACCATGGGCTCGGTGTTCTCCGTTCGGAGGATGGAGGTGCGCCCGCGCGATTGCAGGAAGGCCGGGCGCAACATACGCACGGCGGTAAAGGCGTCCGTAGCGCCGGAGCGCGTGATCTCGTCGGCTCGCAGGATGTCGGTGCTGCTGGTGGCGACCGCCGCGCCGGACTGGCGCCCGGCGCAGCCCGAAAGGAGCAAGGCGGCTGCGGCGATCGTCAGAGCGGACCTGGCCAGCGGCGAGACCACGAGAACCTCCCCGAAGGGGCGTGCAGCAACGATCAACGGTCCCGGCGTCCCCGGCAAGGGGCCCGTGACGAGTGGATTCGTTAGGCGTGGCGGGCGCGTATGCGCAACCCGCGCGGCGGAGTCCGGTAGCGCAGGTCGTCGAACATCGGTGACGATGGCAGGGCGACGCCCGACCGCTTTGCCGCGGCGTGCAGAACGCGCTGGATGAGTTCCACCTGGTCCAGGCCCGTACCCTCCGCCGCCAGCAGCACCGGATTCGTCGCGCCCCCGGTGGGATCGGGGATCGCATCCACCGAGATCACGTGCGGGACGCCCCGCTCACTGAGGGCAAGGTCCACGCGCGCGAAGTCGCGCAGATCGAGCGCTCGGCAGGTCTCGAGCACCACGCGCTCCACGCCCTCGCGCAGCCCCTCGGGCACGTGCGAGACGCGGGTCGACTCCCCGGGGTCAACCTCGGTCGCGAGTGACACTGGCGGCAGCACCACGCGATCCGCTCCGTTGCCAAGCACCGTGCACGCGAAGACCGCGCCAGGGAGATAGCGCTCCACAAAGACGGCCTCCGATGACGCCGCGAGCCGATTCTCGATCTCCCGGTTCAGCTCGGCGACGCTCTCCACCACCACGCAATCGGTGGCCTCGAACACGTCCGTCGCGCGGAATACGACCAGCGGAAAGCCGCGGCGCGTCAGGGGCTCGAGGTGCGAGACATCGCGCACCACCGTGAACGCCGCGCTCGGAATGAGTCGTGCCCCGAGCGCTTCCTTCATGTGTTCGCGCGAGGCCGCATGGGCGTGGGCCGCTGCCGAACAGCCGGTGAACGGGGTGCGGCCAGCTTCGAGGTTGGCGGCGAGTTGCTCCCGCTCGCGTGCTCCGCGGGCCGCATGGTACACGATGTCGGGCGCAAGCGACTCCAACGCGGCCATGCCGGCCTCGACCGGTAGCACCTCCACCTCCCCAAACACCCGCAGCGCGCGCGGGATCACCGCACGCTGTGCCACCAGCGAGTCCGACAATTGTCCCTGCGCAACGCCGAGCCTGGTCATGACCTGGGGGAGTCTGGGGGCGAGCTACCATGCGATGCCCCAAGACGTTATCTGCAGTCCCCATGCCACCGGAAGAGATCGGTGCGGGTTAGGTGGGTCCAACCAAAACACCGCAGAACCAACGACTTGGCTTGCGTTGCAGCAGGGTCCGGGCGAGCGAGACGCCGGGCGCTGGCGACTCCGGTCCGTCGGCGAGGCTCCGTGACGCGGCGCCGCCTCAGACCTTGTGGTGCCCGACCCTCGCTGCCTCGCGCCGATCCGAGGCCTGGTACACCTCGAAGTCCCCAAACAGCCCGGCGGCCTCAGCCTGGAGGACCCGAAGGAGCGCGACCGCCAGGCGCCGGATCTCCATCTCGGCGCCCTCGCCCGAGCGCAGCTCGAGCATCGTCCGCCACGCGCGAGCGTTACCGGTCACGACGATCTTGGTCTCGGTGGAGTTGGGGAGCACACCGCGCGCCGCCTCGCGGGCCATCTTCCGGCGGTGGACCTTGTCGTCGACCCAGGCGTAGCGCGCCATCAGCTCCTCCACCAGCGCGATGTACGCCGCCTGCGCCGACTCAACCTGCTCCTTCCAGCGTGCCTCCAGTGCGGCATCGCCGATGATCGCCGGCGGCACCACAAACGCCGCATGCGACTCGTCGACATAGCGCTGGCTGAGCTGCGAATAGGCAAACCCGGCGCGATGGCGCACCAGCTCGTGGGTCAGCGATCGCGAAACTCCCTCGATGAGCAAGGACCATGTGGCGTGTTCGAGCACGCTCCCATGGCCCTGTTTCAGGATGTTCGACAGGTATTCGCGCGTCGAGCGTCCGGCAGGATTTCGCTGACTCATGTAGCACAGTCGACCAGCAAACTCTGCGAGCTGCTCGCCCGAGGTCGAGTCGCCCTTCCATTCGACCGGGAGGTGCTCAGGCTCGGTGAAGGCCGGGCGAGCAATGACGGTGATGCGAGGCTCGTAGAAGAGCATGACGTGGTCGAGGGAGGGCGTGGAGCACGCGAACGCCGGAGCGCCGGCGGGCAAAACCTAGCCGGATCGATCGAGCAACTCTAGCCGGAGCGTGTCGTAGGCCCGCGTGGCCTCGACCTCCTCGAGAACGCGGTGCGCGGGCGGCGACTCGATGGCGTCCGAGGGGTCGTACTTCACGCGCTGGAAGGGGTCAGTGGTCGCACCCACCTTCACTCCGGGATTCAGTATCCCGACCGGGTCGAACAGCGCCTTGAGCTCGGCAAAGATGGCCATCGCGTCCGCGGACCAGAACTGCGACATCAGTGGGGACCGCAGCCGGCCGTCCCCGTGTTCGCCTGCCATCGTGCCACCGAGTCGCGCCGTCAGTTCAGCGACGCGATCATACAGCGCGCGCACGCTGACCTTCCAGGTGGGGGAGCGGACGTCGACGAGGGCGTTGACATGCACGTGCGCGTCGCCAGCATGCCCGAACAGGACGCCTTCGAGCGCGCACGCCTGCAGAGCCGCCCGCACGCCCCGTACGTAGTCGGCGAGTCGCTCCGGTGGTACGCAGCCATCCTCGACGACCTGCATGGAGCGAATGTGCGGATCGAGGCGGGACAGAATGGGGCTCGCGGCGTGCCGCAGCGCCCAGAGGGCCTCCTCCGACTCGGGGTCGAGGCCCAGCAGTGTGGTGGACGCGCCGGCCTGGCGACACGCTGCGGCCAGCGCTTCGGCCCGTGAAGTCGCGAAGCCCGGCTCGGCGTCCTCGAACTCGATGATGAGGACGGCCTCGGACGACGAAGGGACCGGCAGTGCGCGCGCGCGTGCGGCGACCGCGAGGAACGACGCATCGAGCAGTTCGCACGCGACCGCGCCCGCTTCACGAGCCAGCGCCGCACCGCGTACGGCGAGGTCCAGATCAGGCCACGAACACAGGAGCGACGCGCTCGCGACGGGCAGCGGGAGCACGTCCAATTCGACGGCGGTGAAAAGCGCGAGCGTCCCTTCGCTGCCGACGAGCAGGTCGATCAGATCCCCTGAGACCGCGAAGTCGTGAACGCCGTACCCGGAGGAATCCTTGCGCACGTGTCGCGCTTCGAGCCGCGCGCACCGTGCGCGAAGATCAGGTGCTGCCGCGGCCCAGCGCGCGAGGGTAGCTCCACCAACGGGGGGACGGTCTCGCGAAACCCTGGCGGCCGATCCATCGGCAAAGACGCAGTCGATCGCGTGGACCCAGCGGCGCATCGCGCCAAATCGCATGGTGCGTGGGCCGGCGGCGTTGGTGGCGGCCATGCCGCCAATGGTTGCGAACGCTCCGCTCGACGGGTCAACGGGAACGCGCAGGCCGTGGTGTCGTGCGGCGTCGTCGGCACGCGATCTCGTGACCGCAGCTCCAACGCGTAGCCGGTTCCACGCGGGATCGACCGCATCGATGGCGCGCAGCCGGTGCGTATCCACGATGACGCCGGGTCCCACCGCGGCGCCGCTCATGCTGCTGCCGCTGCCGCGCGCGATCAGGGGCACCCGCTCCCGAGACGCCCAGCGGGCCAGCGCCTGGACGTCGGTCGGCGTGTCGGGCACCGCGACCGCAAGCGGCATCGCACGGAGGATCCCTGCACTTTCGCTGTAGGCACCACGAGCGTCGACGTCGGTTCGAAACGTGCCGTGGAACCCCGGGGGCGGCGAGTGCATGCGCGAAACCAACGGACGCGCCGGCGCGCGTGCCAGTGGGTCGTTCGTGCGGGATACGCTGACGGCTGCCCTTCCATGCCGCGCGCGATCATCTTGCCCTGGTGCGCCACCGTCACGCCGTCCATGCTGCCGCCGCCATGCTGGTGCTGGCGGCCTCACCCGTGCTCGCGCAGTCCGGCGCGACGAGGGTCGACACGTCTTTTGCCGGGCTCGTCGCGGCGCTGTCGGAGCCCGGGGGCTACTTCGACTCCGACAACCTGATTTCGAACGAGACGTCATACCTGCACGTGATGACTCGGCTCGACCAGTTGGGGGTGAAGGGCGGGGCGTACGTTGGCGTCGGGCCTGACCAGAACTATTCGTACCTCGCGGCAATTCGCCCGCAGGTGGCGTACATGATGGACATCCGGCGCGACAACGCACTGCAGCATCTGTTGTTCCGCGCGCTCTTCGCTCGTTCGCGCACGCGGGTGGAGTATCTGGCGCGCTGGCTCGGGCGCCGGGTCCCCGCCGACCTCGAGGCCTGGCGCCAGCGGCCGATCCTCGACCTCCTCGCCTGGGTGGACAGCACCGCCATCGACGCTTCCTCGGCCGAGCGCGAGCGCCGCGAGACGCTGCGCGTCGTCGAATCCTTCGGCGTTCCACTCGACGCGCGCGATCGCGAGACCATCCTTCGGTTCCACCAGCAGTTCATGCGCGAGGGGCTGGAACTTCGGTTCAGCTCGTTCAATCGATCCGGCGCCGGCTATCCCACACTGCGCCGATTGATCCTCGAGCGCGACCTCGCGGGGGCGATGCGTTCGTACCTCGTTCGGGAGGCGGACTGGCAGTTCGTCCGTGACCTGCACGCGGCGGGCCGGATCGTGCCCGTGGTGGGTGACCTCGCGGGCACACACGCGCTCGCCGCCATTGGTCGGGATGTGCGCGCGCGCGGGCTGGCCATTTCGGCGCTCTACACGTCGAATGCGGAAATGTACGTCTGGCGCGGCGGCGGCTTTCCGGCGTTTGCCGCGACCGTCATGCGCCTCCCGACGAACCCGGACGGGGTGATCATCCGGAGTTTCTTCGACCGATCCGGCGTCGGACACCGGCTCGGCGTGCGCGGGCACGTCTCCGTGCAGTTGCTCCAGCGGTTCACCGACTTCGCCGCGCTCCAGCGCCGCGGCGCGTTCCGCACCTACGAGGACCTCATCACACTCGGGGCGCGGTGATCAGGCCCTGAGCGATGGGGTGTTGCCCATGCGCGACGTCAGGGCCGGCGGCGGGCCTGCTGTGACAGCACGGTCGTGTCGATCCTGAACGAAAACAACTGCTGCACGAGCTGACGCACCTTCTGCGCGTTCATGATCGCCGGACGGAACCGCATGAACGGCAGCGACGACCGCACGGACTTCGCAAAGTCCTGGTGCGTGGTGGAAAGCACCGTGAAGCTCGTCGTGTCTGCGTGTCCGGTGGTATCCACGATGTACTGGACCGCGACCGAGCCCTCGATCCGCTTTTCGAGCATCGACGACGGGTAGGGCGGCGCCGCACTGTCCTCCACGCGGACGGCGGCCGTGTCGACGTCGAGGACGGTCAGCACCTCGCCACCAGGTACCTCGCTCTGCGGTGGCGGTGGCGCGGCGATATCGGCGAGGTGGTCCAGCGCGCCCCCGGGCGGGAGCTCGAGTTCGAGGCGCTCCGGTTCCTTCACATCATCGAGCAGCGTGCCGCGGCCGCCGACCGCAGGCGTGTTCATGAAGGTCAGGTGCTCCCGAACCTCGGAGCTCCGCGGCGCACGATCCTTGGGCAGGAGAAACTTTGCCCACTGGAATGACTCCGGGATCTCGGCGTCGGGCACCGCGACCGTCCGGGGCGCAAAGAACACACCCAGGATGATCGCATGGGTGACCAGACTCACGACGTAGCCTTCAACCGCGGTGAGGAGGGACCCGCTCGTGTATTGCGAAAGGCGTCGAAACAGCATGAGTTGGTGCGGCAGACGCGCCGCCCTCCGTCATCGAGTATCGCGCTTTCCCCCGCGCCGGACAAGCCAAACGAGGACGAACCGTGGTCTCGCGACGGTCATCGGTGCCTTCCGCCGCTCAGTCGAGTGCGGCAGGGACGAGTCGCTACCCGATGATGACGGCGGCCGCCGGCCGCCGCGACGTCGCGGAGGAGCCCCAGCGCGATGCGCGGAACCCGGCCCGCGCCAGCCACGCCGACGCGATCACGAAGAGCAGATGCTTGAGGGCGGCCTTCCACGCGGCCCCCTCGAACGACGCCTTGGCTTCGGGCTGCACCACGCTCCGCAGCTGCACGATGTCGAGCAGGAAGAACACGAGCACGACCGCGGAGGCGGCGGCCACGACGGCGTTCAGGATCGCGAAGACGCGTTGCACCCGCGATTGCCCCGCGAGCGCCGCGGTGACCATGGCCAGCACGATGCCAAGGAGCGGCGTGAGCTGGAAGCCGGACAACAGTCCGACGGTCGCGAACCGCCACTCGATGTTCGAAGGCCGGAGCGGAAGGACGCTGGTGACGAAGTCCAGCGCCGGAGTCGCGATCAAAAGAATCGCGATGAAGTACATCGGGCCGACGAGGGACTCGGCGTCGTCAAAGCGAGGGGCAGTCATGGGCGGGTGCGCGAGGAGAACCTGCTGATGGAATACGAAACTGTGCTCGCCCCGTCACTGAAAAAAGAGAGCGGGAGGCCGAGTCACGACTCTCGGCCCCCCGCTCGGGGATCGCGCGAAGGGGGTGCGCGATCAGACCATGCGACCGCGCTTGACCGCGAAGCCCACGATCAGCATGAGGCCCGTTCCCATCAGCATCCACGTCTCCGGCTCCGGCGCGATGCCAGTGGTGAGGAACTCCTGCACACCCTGACCGGACACGTTGCCCGCCGCGTTCACGTCGGTGACGATGGTCCAGCGCGAGAAGTCGAAGCTCGCCACCGCCGCCGAGTTGCTGTACCAGCTGTTCGCCTGCGCCAGCCAGTAGGCCTCAGTCGTGTTCACGCCGGGGTTGGTGCCGCCGTTCGGGTTCCCGGGATTGAGCAAGTTCCAGATCGCCGCCTGGATGCCGCCCCACTGGCCGGTCGCGATGCCCGGCGTGGTGAACTGTGACGCGAGGAAGGCCGCCTTTTGGTAGCTGCCCAGCTTGGCGTTGCCGTGGCGCGTGTTGCCGAGGTTTCCGGAGGCCAGGTTGGTCAGGTTGGCGGTCCAGTTGGCTCCCCAAGTTATGCGGTTGAGCACGTCGACGCAGTACAGGTCGATCTTGGGCTTCGTCGGGTCGGACGTGACGGTGCCCCAGAACGGCCCGACGTAGTAGCCGTACGCCGTCACCGCTGGACTCGGCGGGCCCGGCTGGAACTTGAGCTTCGCGGTCTGCGCCGTCGCCTCGAGGGAGGTCAGCGTCAGGGCGGCGGCGGCAAGGATTCGGACGAAGCGCATGGCTGGTTGAGTGAAAGCGTTGGCGATCGAGTCCCCTGACTCGGTAGCGCGCATCGACTCGGCCCCCGCGACGAGAAGGACACCCGCCGATGGAGGCCGGGCCGATGTGCGCTGACTCACATAGCAGGGCCCGTGCCGTGACGAACTCGTGCGTAGCTGAAACGGCAAGCGCGACCGTCAATATCGGCCAAGTCATTGTCGTTGCTCCCGTTACGCCATGATTGGTCTTTCGCGAGATTCGGCAGTCGCGTGTCCCGAGGGCAGAAGGTCCGAATCCAAGGAGTTCATGTGTCGTTCAAGTGGCGATGCGCAGCGACAGCCGATGCACGCTCGCACCGCTCGCCTCCGTCAATCCGACCGGAACGAAAAAGCACCGCCGGTGGCGGTGCTCTTCCAATGGACCCGTCGCGCGACCGCAGGCGGACGCGCCAAATCAAGCTGCGGCGCCGTAGCCCCCGACGCGGAGGGCCTCAAACACCCCTTCATTGGCGGTCTGCGCCATCCTGATGGCCGCCGTGAACATTCGCTTCGCCACCATCATCTCGACGGTCCCGTCGAGCAACTGGCCTTCCTGCGTCTGCGCCACCTCGGCATTCCCGGCGCTCGTCGCGGCTCGCTCGGGCGTGGTGGCGCGCGCGATCTTCTCCGCGGCGCGATCCATCGCTGCCGTCTGCCGGTTGATGGCAGCAAGTCCTGACGACACTCCGTTCACCGTCATGCGCTTCTCCTGGTGGGGAGGCATCGCGAGCACGGATGCGACGTGCATCACACGACCTGCGCCCGCGTACTCCTCCGAATCCCAGTCTCGGCCGCTCGTGACGGGACTTGAGCGCTTTACGCTCGAAAGGACGAATTGTCCGGCGACTCCTCCACAAAACGGGCGATGCGATCCCACTGCGCGTCGGCATCGGCCTCGCCCAGCTCGATCAGGCGGCGCAGGTAGTCCTCCTGGAACATGACGAGGGACAGGATGTCCGGGCTCTGCGTGCGGCGCGTCCCGAGTCCGCGCGTGAGGAATCGGAACACGCGCGGGAGACGCGGCTCGTACTGTCGTGCAAGGCGCCCCAGGTCGATCGAGGGGCGCAGGACGAGCATGTCGACGAGTCGCAGGCCGTCGCGACGATCGCGCGGCACCCGCTCAATCAATTCGTTGATCCGCTCCAGTCGCTGCACGTCCTGGTCGATGACGTCGAGAAAGATCGAGTTGTACAAGACGCCGAGCACCTGAGCGGGCGGCGGGTACCCGGCGACCTGCGGCTCGCTGGCCTCGGCGCGCGTGCGATCGTAGCGCGTGGAGATGGTGATAACGCGTGAGGCGCCAAGGTGCAGGGCAGGCGAGAGTGGAGCGGTGAGGCGAATGCCGCCGTCTCCATACCACTCGGTGCCAACCTGCGCGGCCGGAAAGAGCAGGGGCAGCGCCGTGGACGCCATCACATGTTCGACCGTCAGCCGGGCATGTTCGCTGCGGCGCTGTGGGCGTTCCCACAAGGAGATCTCCCGGCCCTGCACCCAGGTCACGCTCTGCCCTGTGGTGTAGCTCGTGGCGGTCAGCGCGATGGCCTGCAGCGTCCCGCGCTCGAGGTTGAAGTCGATGCCGGGGAAGGTGCCGTCGCTGGCTCGCTCGAGGACGCGCTCGAGAAACGCGCGCAGCGGTGCGGTGTCCACCATGCCGCGGAACTGGTCCGGATGTGCCGACCCGCCCGAGACGAGCCTGAAGCCGGTGCGCAGCACGTTCGACGCGAGGGATGTTGCGTCCACGTGGAAGACTTGTTCCGGCGTCATCGACAGCCAGAGGGCGACGAGATCCTCCATCGATTCCGCGAAGGTGCCGCGGTGTGCGGCGAGGTGCGTGGTGTTGACTGCACCCGCGGACACGCCAACCAGTGTGGGGATCTTGAGGTGGGGATAGCGGCGCGCGATCGCCCGCAGCAATCCGGCCTGATAGGCGCCACGGGCGCCGCCACCGCCGAGGACCATGGCGAGGTCGCTCGTGATCGGAGTCGGGCGGAGAGGCATGGGCGTCAACGTATTCACCATGCCGCCCATTCGTCCATCCGGGCTATACCGTCCGCGTCTTCCAGGCTCCCCGGCGGAAGAGCATTACACTGACCACTGCCACCGTGGCGTACGCGATGGCGATGGCGAGGTACGCGCCATGCGCGCCCATTCCCGTGCGAAGGGCGAGGAACCACGCCAGCGGAATCTCCCAGCACCAGAAACACGCGAGGTTGATCCACGTGGGGGTCCACGTGTCGCCAGCGCCGTTGAACGACTGGGTCACCACCATGCCGTAGGCGTAGAAGACGAAGCCCGCCGCGATCACGCGGAGCGCGTCGATGCCCGATGCCGCGATGGCCGGCTCGCGACTGAAGACGTGGACGATGAACGGCGCAAAGACCACGAACACCACGCCGAGCGTGCCGAGGAAGAACAGATTGTACCGGGCCGCGAGCCACACCGATGCCTCGGCGCGGTCCGGCTTTCCGGCGCCCAGCGCCTGGCCGACCATCGTGGCCGCGGCATTGCTCAGTCCCCATGCCGGCAGGATCGCAAAGATGACGATGCGGATGGCGATGCCGTAGCCGGCGATGACGTCACTGCCAAAGCCGGACACGATGCGGATGAGCAGGATCCAGCTTGCGGTGCCGATGAAGATCTGGAAGGTGCCGGACCCCGAGAGCTTCACGAGGCGCCACATGATGTCGCCCTGCAATCGAAGGTCGCGTGTGGCGAGGTGAATGCGTGCGCCGGGCCGAAGCAGCCTGGTGAGCGCGTACAGCGCACCGGTCGCCCTGCCGATCGTGGTCGCGACCGCGGCACCAGTGACGCCGAGTTCCGGGAACGGCCCGACGCC
This sequence comes from Gemmatimonadaceae bacterium, assembly GCA_020846935.1. Classification (NCBI taxonomy): domain Bacteria; kingdom Pseudomonadati; phylum Gemmatimonadota; class Gemmatimonadia; order Gemmatimonadales; family Gemmatimonadaceae; species Gemmatimonadaceae bacterium. Next base: position 499,973 of record JADLCY010000001.1, on the reverse strand, counting down.
AAAGATGAGGCAGGGGCCCAGCGTCATGTTGATCAGGTTGGCGAGCCAAAGCGTACGCATGGCGATCGCCGCGTCGCCGGCGCCGCGGAAGATCGCGTTGATCAGGAAGAGCATGAGCACGCTGACGTTGCCGCCCAGCATCACGCGCATGTAGGTGGTGCCGGTCGCGAGCACGGCGTCGGAGGCGCCCATGAGGCGCAACAGCTGCGGCGCCATGGTGACGCCGAGAACACCCAGCACGGCAGCGACGATGAGTCCGAGCCAGATCGCCTGCATCGCCGACGCGGCTGCGCCCTCGGCGTCCCGCTCGCCAATGCGGCGCGCGACCATCGCGGTTGCGCCGATGCCGAGCCCCATGGCGAGGGTGTAGACCATCGTGAGCATCGACTCGGTGAGCACGACGGTCGCGACGGCATCCGCGCCGAGGCGTGAGACGAAGAAGACATCGACGACGGCGAAAACGCTCTCCATCGCCATTTCGAGGACCATCGGAATCGCGAGCAGGATCACCGAGCGCCCGATGGCACCCTGGGTGTAGTCGTGGGCATGTGCACCACGCACGGCTTCCTTCACGGCCGACCACAACGGGGCATCCGGGCCCGAGGACGCGACCGCGGCCTCGGGATTCGGGGACTCCGCCGCTGGCACGCTCATCCCTGGGGCACGATCGCCATCGCCTCGATCTCGACCTTGGCGCGCGGTTCGAGCAGGCCGGCCACGACGACGACCGCCATCACCGGGTAGTGGCGGCCCAGGACTTCACGATAGGCGAGGCCGATCGCCGGACGCGCGGCGATGTATTCGTCGCGGTTTGTCACGTACCAGGTAAGTCGGACGAGGTGGGTTGGCGCGGCGCCCGCGGCGGCGAGGATCGCCACGATGTTGCGCAGGCACTGGGCGACCTGGGACCCGAAGTTGTCGGTTTCGATCTCCTGCGTCTCGGGATTCCATCCGATCACGCCGGCGGTGACCACGATACGACCGGTGCCCTGCATGCCGTCCGCATAGCCATGGGGCCGCGCCCAGCCGGGCACGGCAACCGGGAGGTTGTCTTGTCGCGTCATTCGGATTGTTCGGGTTGGCGCAACCGGAAGCGCTGGAGCTTGCCCGTGCTGGTGCGCGGGAGTGCGTCGAAGAACTCGACGGCCCGCGGGTACTTGTAGGGGGCGAGCTGCTGCTTGACCCAGTCCTGCAGCAGCTTCACCGTCGCCGGCCCGGGCGCGTGGCTGTCGCGCAGCACGACGCACGCCTTCACGAGCTGGCCCCGCTCCTCGTCAGGCACGCCGATCACGCCGCATTCGGCCACCGCGGGGTGCTCGAGCAGTACGGACTCGACCTCGGGCCCGGAGATGTTGTAGCCCGAGGAGATGATCATGTCGTCGGTGCGCGCCTGATACCAGAAGTAGCCGTCTGCATCGCGCGTGTAGGAATCTCCGGTCAGGTTCCACCCGTCGCGCACGTAGGCGCGCTGTCGCTCGAGGTTGTCGAGGTAGCGACAGCCGGTAGGTCCGCGCACGGCGAGGCGACCGATGTCCCCGTCCGGCACATCGCGCATGTCGTCGTCCACCACCCGTGCCTCGTAGCCGGGAACGACCTTGCCGGTGGATCCGGGCCGGACCTCGTCGTCGCGCGCACTGATGAAGATGTGGAGCATCTCGGTCGCGCCGATGCCATCGATGATCGTGAGGCCGGTCGCGGCCTTCCACGCATCGAATGTGGGGTGGGGCAGCGCCTCGCCCGCCGAGACGCATTTGCGGAGCGAGCGCAGGTCGAGCGTGGGGAGCAGCGGCAACATCGCGCGATAGGCGGTGGGTGCGGTGAACACCACGGTCGCGCGGAAGTCGTGGATCGCCTGAGCGAGCAGCGGCGGCGCCGCCTGCTCGAGAAGGATCGCACTCGCGCCGATGCGCATGGGAAAGAGCACGAGGCCGCCGAGCCCGAAGGTGAAGGCCAGCGGCGGAGAACCGATGAATACGTCGTTCGGCGTGGCGCGCAGGACGTGCGGCGGAAAGCAGTCGCAGATCGCCAGCACGTCGCGATGGAAATGCATCGTGCCTTTGCCCTCACCCGTCGTACCCGAGGTGAAGGCGATCAGCGCAACGTCGTCCGCCGACGTCGACACGTTGCTGAACGTGCTGTCGCGTGAGGCCATCCGCGCCTCGAGAGAGTCGGCCGCGCCGTCTCCATACCGGAACACCACGGCGCCCGCACGCTCGCGACCGTCGGCATGGGCGCGCATGGCCTGCTCGCACTCCTCGGCGAGCCGGGCGTCAGTGACGGCGAGCCGGATCCTGGCCTTGTCCGCCGTGAAGACCAGTTCGCGCGCGCGCAGGAGCGGCATGGTGCACACCACGACTCCACCGGCCTTGAGCACTGCAAACCAGAGCGCCACCATCATCGGTGAGTTGGCGCCACGAAGCAGCACGCGCTCGCCAGGCACGAGCCCGCCGTCTTCCACGAGAACGCGCGCGATGCGATTGGCCTGGTCGAGGAGCTCGGTGTAGGTGATCGTGGCCGTGGGCGTGCGGAAGGCCACGCGGTCTCCCCAACCGCGCGCGATCGCACCGTCAAGCAGCTCGACGGCACAGTTCACTCGATCAGGGTACGACAGCCCAGGCAGGCTGCTGAAGTCGAGGCGCGGCCAGGTCTCGGGAGGCGGGAGCCGATCGCGGACGAAGGTGTCGACGTGCGCGCTCTCGCCGCCCGGTGCCGTGTCGGACGCGGGACTCATGTGCGGCCCTGCCCGGCAGGAGACGGCAGGATCTGGCCCGCGATCACGAGCTGCTGCACTTCACTTGTCCCCTCGTAGATGCGGAGTGAACGGATCTCCCGGTACAGGCGCTCCACTGCGGAGCCTGACTGCACGCCGCGGCCACCGAACAGCTGCACGGCGGCGTCGATCGTACGCTGGGCGGCCTCGGTGGCATGCCATTTGGCCATCGCCGCTTCGCGCGTCACCCGCGGGCTCTTCGTATCGCGCGTCCACGCCGCGCGGTAGACCAGCAACGCGCTGGTGTCGATGTCGGTCGCCATCGCGGCCAGCCGCGCCTGCGTCAACTGAAAGTCCGCGAGTCGCTGGCCGAACATGCGACGCTCGGTCACGTGCGTCACCGCTTCATCCAGCGCCCGACGCGCCATGCCGAGCGCGGCCGCGCCAACCGTGGACCGGAACACGTCGAGCGTGCCAAGTGCGACGCGCATGCCCTTGCCGACCTCACCCACGATCGCGTCGGCTCCTACGCGGCAGCCGTCGAAGACGAGACGGGCCAGCGGGTGCGGCGCGAGCACGTCGAGACGCTCGGCGACGCGCAGGCCGGGGTTCTCCCGGTCGACGACAAAGGCGGCGAACGCGCGCTCGCCGCCTGACGGGATCCGCGCGAACACCACGTAGAAGTCGGCGATGCCGCCGTTCGAGATCCACGTCTTCTCGCCGTCGAGTCGCCACCCATCGCCGTCCTGCGTCGCGGTGGTCGCCATGCGCATCACGTCAGACCCGGCATCCGGTTCGGAGAGGGCGAACGCGGCAATCAATTCACCGCTGGCCACGCGCGGCAGGTAGCGCGCGCGAAGCGTATTGGAGCCGAAGAGCGAGACGGGACCGGCGCCGAGCCCCTGCATGGCGAACGCGAAATCCGCGAGAGGGTCGTGACGGGCCAGGACGTCGCGCGCGAGGCAGAGCGTGCGCACGTCGAGACGGGGTGCGTCTGTCGGTGAGGAGCGCGGCACCGTGTGGGCAAGCCAACCGCCCGCGCCAAGCGCGCGGACCAGGCGCCGGCAGGAGGCGTCGACGTCGTGATGGTCGACACGCGCGGCGCCGAGACCGTTTGCGCACCATGCGTCGAGATCACGCGCGAACTTCCGATGCGCGTCGTCGAGGAACGGCCAGTCCAGATACGTGGTGTCGGCCATGGCGTGCTCAGTTGCCCTCGAAGCGCGGTGGTGCCTTGGCGACGAACGCTTCGTAGGCGCGCTCGAAATCGCGGCTCATCATGCACACCGCCTGCGCCTCGGCTTCGTGCGTGATGGCGTCATCGACGGCCATGCTCCACTCGGCGTGGAGGCACGCCTTGGTGACGGCGTGGGCGAACGAGGGACCCTGCGCCAGCGCGGCCGCCGTGGCCATCGCCTCGCGCATCAGTGCGTCGCGGGTGACGACACGATTGTAGAACCCCCAGCGTTCCGCCTCCTCGGCGGTCATGAAGCGGCCCGTGTACAGCAGCTCCGAAGCGCGGCCGTGTCCGATGAGGCGCGGGAGCATCGCGCACGCGCCCATGTCCGCGCCGCTCAGACCAACACGTGTGAACAGGAAGGCGACGCGGCTTTCGGTGGTGCCGAGGCGCAGGTCGCTCGCCATCGCGAGAATGGCACCCGCGCCTGCGCAGATCCCGTCGATGGCGGCAACGATCGGTTGGGGCGCGGCGCGCATCGCCTTCACGAGGTCGCCCGTCATGCGTGTGAAGCGGAGCAGATCGTCCACGCGACCCGCGCGCCTGGCCTCCACGAGCGGGCCGATGATTTCGTGCACATCACCGCCGCTGCAGAAGTTGTCTCCGCTGCCGGTCAACACGACGACCTTCACCTCCGGCACATGCACGAGCGTGCGGAAGACCTCGGTCAGCTCGTGATATGACTCGAAGGTGAGCGGGTTCTTGCGCTCGGGTCGGTCGAGCGTGACGGTGGCGACTCCACCGTCAACCGACCAGCGGAAATGCCGCGGCTGGATGGACGACGCAGGGAGACGCGGAGACGTGGGCATGGAGGCGTAAGTTGCGGATGTGCGACGATGGCGGAAGTGGGCCGCTCAGCGCGCCCGCTCGAGCAGTCGCTCCATCTGCTCCTTTCCGCTGCGGTACTGCCACGGCCACACCTGGTCGCGGTGCCCCTGCTGGGCCGCGGCGTGCAGCGTCCAGTACGGGTCGGACAGGTGTGGGCGCGCGAGGGCGCAGAGATCGGCGCGACCGGCGGCGAGAATCGAGTTGACCTGGTCGGGATCGGTGATCGCACCGACGGCAATGGTTCGGATGCCGAGTTCGTTTCGAATACGATCCGAAAACGGCGTCTGCCACATGCGTCCGTAGACCGGCTTCGCGTCGGGTGAGGTCTGGCCAGTGGAGACGTGCAGGATGTCCGCGCCGGCGGTGCTGAACGCGCGGGCGATCTCGACCGACTCTGCGGCGTCGACGCCGCCCGCTACCCAGTCCGTCGCCGAAATGCGGACGCTCATCGGGCGATCCGCCGGCCACGCGTCGCGCACCGCCGCCATCACTTCCAGCGGAAAGCGCAACCGGTTCTGCAGTGTGCCGCCATACGCATCGGAGCGTCGGTTGGAGAGCGGAGTCAGAAAGCCCGACAGCAGGTAGCCGTGAGCGCAATGCAACTCGATCATGTCGAACTCGGCCTCGATGGCGAGCTCGGTCGCCCGCCGAAAGTCGCGCACGACCTTGTCCATGTCGTCGCGCGTCATCTCGCGGGGCACCGGCATGAAGGGGCGGTGCGGGAGTGGCGACGCGGCGATGAGCGGCCAGTTACCCTCATCGAGCGGAATGTCCGAGCCCTCGAGGCTCGGTTTCGTCGACCCCTTCCGACCCGAATGCCCAAGCTGGAGGCAGAACTTTGCCGGAGACCAGCGATGCACGTAGCGTGTGATGCGCCGCCAGGCGTCGACGTGCGCGCGCTCGTACATCCCGGTGCACCCGGGGCTGATGCGGCCCTCGGGCGAGACGCAGGTCATCTCGGTCACCACGAGGCCGGCGCCGCCCACGGCTCGCGATCCGTAATGCACGAGATGGAAGTCGTCAGGCGTGCCGTCGGCCGCGCTGTACATGTCCATCGGTGACACGACGATGCGGTTGGCCACGGTGAGGCCGCGCAGCGTGAGCGGCGCGAACATTGGCGGCGGCGCCTTACCCGCGGCGGGAGCGGCCACGTTCATGGCTGGCGCGGCTGCGGCCGAGGCGGCGAACCATCGCTCAACGCCGGCGAGATAGGCGCCGTCGCGCAGCCGCAGGTTCTCGTGGCTCACCCGCTGCGAACGGGTCAGCAACGCGTAGGCGAACTGCTCGGGCTCCAGTCGGACATAGCGCCGCACGTTCTCGAACCACTCCATCGAATTGCGGGCGGCGTTCTGCAGCCGCAGCACCTCCACCCGGCGCTCAGCCTCGTACCTGTCGCAGGCCGCCGCCAATGCGTTAGGCATGGTTGGCGTCAGCCGACGCGGACCTGTGGTCGCCGGCACCGACGAGACCGTCGCCACCTCGCGCGCGAGCACGATGGCGTCTTCCATCGCCAGCTTGGTGCCTGAGCCGATGGAGAAGTGCGCCGTGTGCGCCGCATCGCCGAGCAGCACCATGTGACCGTGACGCCACCGCTCGCAGTGCACCCTCAGGAACGTCTGCCAGGGTTCACGCAGCCGATGCGGCGTCGCGTTGAACCGGAGGCGGTGCCCCTCGAGCCAGGGCGCAAACATCGACTCGCACACCGCGATCGTGGCCGCGGCGTCCATCGTGTCGAATCCGGCGTTGCGCCACGACGCTTCGTCACACTCCACGATGAAGGCGCCCTGATGCTCGTCGAAACGGTAGGCGTGTACCTGAAACACGCCCCACGCGTTCTCGACGACGATGAAGGTGAAGGCGTCGAATCGGCGCGTCGTTCCAAGCCAGATGTAGCGTGCGGTGCGCTGATCGACGGCGGCGCCGAACTCTCCGGCGTGTGCGCGGCGCACCATCGAGTTCACGCCATCGGCAGCAACGAGCAGGTCGACCGGGCCTCCCGGCAGCGAGTCGGCGTCCGGAACCTCGGTGCCAAAATGAAGGGACACGCCCAGTTCCTTCGCCCGCGCCTGCAGCAGTTGCAGGAGCACGCGTCGGGCGATCCCGCTGAACCCGTGGCCACTCGAGGTGATCGTGCGGCCGCGGACGTGGACGTCGATGTCGTCCCAGTGCGCGAACTGTTCGGTGATCGCGCGGAAAGTGGGCTCATCGGCCTGGCGGAAGTTCTCCAGGGTCTGGTCGGAGAACACCACGCCCCAGCCGAACGTGTCGTCAGGCGCGTTCCGCTCGTAGAGCGTGACGGTGAAGTCCGGTCGTGCCTTCCTGAGCAGCAGAGAAAAGTAGAGCCCGGCCGGTCCTCCGCCGAGTACGGCGACGTTCACGCATCCGCTCCAGGTACAGGGTAGCGGAACCTACGAGGTGACGGCGCAGCGAGACAGGGCGTTCAGCGCGGCCACGAGGTGCGAGGTGCGACGGCCGCGCCAGACGACGACTGACCCGCATCCGTTCATCGTCAGTCTTTCCGCCGGTGCTCGCGACGCGCGCGGCATGCACGTCCGAATCCATGCGCGGCATCGTCGGAGGCGAACGGCGTGCGGCCTAACTGGGGGACGATTCACGCTGGGAAAGCCCCTCGACCAATCGTGCGAGCGTGATGGTCGCTGCCGCGAGGCGCGACGCCTGCGTCGTCAGCGGCGCAAGCGAGGCCCCGTCCACAGGGCGAGAATCCCGCACTCGGCGAACGACGCGAACTCCGCCGGCGGGGTCGTCCCCCTGAGGTACACCTCCACCCGCCGGATCGTCGTCGGATCCACCAGCTGGTCCACGTCGGTGATGCCCTGGACGAGTCGGATCCCGTCCACGTAGATCATGGGCTGGCACGGCTCGGATCGTCCGCCGCCACTGAAAAACATCTGCCGCTCGAAGGCGTCGTTCATGCCGCGACCTTCGCGGAAGATGATGCCTGTCACGTGTCGCGCGATGTCCGAAAACGTGTTCGCGCGCAGGGTGTCGAGCAGTCGCTCGTCGAGGAACGTGCCGGTGCCGGACTTGCGCCGCCGCTCGAATCCGGCGCGCATCACCTCCGTCATGCGCCGCGCGGCGCGGACGCGAACGGTATCGAGCAGTACGGATTCGACGTCGAGCATCGTGATCGACACCGGCGTGTCCTCGAAGCCGACGACGTCGACGAGCGTCTCCGATGGCATGAAGCCGAGCGCCCGCACCTCCACCATGCGCGAGCCTTCGGGGAGCGCACGCAGGACGAAGCGCCCGCCGCTGTCGGTGCGCGCCTCGGCGCGGGTCCCGGCCAGGCCGACTCTGGCGTCAGGGAGCGGGCGTCCGTCGAGGCGGCGCACCAACCCGCGGATCACGCCCTTGCCGCTCGCCACGATGCGATCGCCGGCGTTCACGGCGCCGCTGGTACGCACCGAGTCGTCCGCCGTGACGATCGCGACGGTGGCCCGCCCGATGTAGAGGTCGCGCCGCTGGACGGTGTGCAGGGACACGCGCAACTCCACGTCCCCGGAACGGCTCGCGTCGAGTTCCGCATGGATCGTGACCGGCACGCTCGACGGCACGCACGCCACGTACCACCCATCGTCGCGCGACCGCAGGTCGTGGCGCGGCGTCTCCCGCACGATGCCGGCACGCGTGAGAAAGACTTCGGACCAGCGGACGGATACGAACGCATCGCGCACCGCGCCGCCGGCCTCTGCGTCCCGCACGCTTCCGACGAGGAGCGCCACCGAATCGCGACGCGTCTGTTCGCCGCACACGCTGGCAACGACCGACTGCATGGTGGGTGCGGCGAGCGCCACGCGGACCGTTCCCGCGCGGCGCACGTCAACGCGGTGCACCGGTGTGCGCAGGCCGAGCGTGTCGAGCGCCAGGTGCTGGAAGCCGAGCAGGTACGAACCGAGCGGTATCGTCTCGAACGCATAGCGACCCGCGGAATCGGTCGCGGTGCTTCGTGTGTCCTCGACACGACCGCCTCCACCGAGCCGGGCCAGTTGCACCACCGCTCCCGCCATCGGTCGGAGCGACAGGCTATCGAAGACCGAACCGGCAATGGTCGCGAGCGGGCCGGTGGGCCCCTGCGCCCAGAGCGCGGGCACGGCAGCACACACCGCGCACAGCGCCAGCACGATCGCGAGCCGCCTCACGGCCGGCGCCCCGCGGCGCGCAACCCTCGCGCCAGCCACCCGCGGACCCCCGTCCATACCACGACGCTCCCGCACTCGGGAGTTTGGTACTCCGGCGGCGCCTGGATGCGGCGCGGGTATACCTCGACGGCCTTCACGAGGTCGGCCGGAATCACATCATCGACGCTCATGTCGAGCACGGGGACCCGCACGCCGTCGACCACGAGCGCCGGAACGCAGACCTCCCCGGACGCGCCACGCATCTCGACCTGTCGCGTCATCTGATCCACGCTGCGCACCTGGACGCCGGGGAGTCCGCGCACGAGGTCCGTGAACACGAGCGGGCGGCGTTGCTCCACCTGGTCGGGATCAAGGAACGTCCCGTGCCCCAGGCGTCGGCGCCGCTCGAAGCCGGCGAGGAGATCCGTGCGTCGCGCGAAAGCGGTCATGACGCGCACGGTGTCGATCTCCGTCGGAAAGTCGGCCATGGTGAGGTCCACGCGCGCGCCGGTCACCGGCGACACGTCCACCACGCGACGGGCAGGAACGAATCCGATGAGCCGTGCATCGAGGAGCTGCGTCCCCGCGGCGGTCGCGCCGAGTCGAAACTCGCCGGTCGCACTCGTTCGCGTCTCCGCGTCGTGTCCATACAGGCGCACGCGCACACCGGGCAACCCCTGCCCCGACCGGTCGCGCACGATGCCGCTCACGATGGTGGACGGCGCATCGGCACTCGATGCCCGGCGATGGATCATGATGTCGCGCAGGAGCAACCCGTGCGCGGGCACGTCGAGCTCGAGGAGTGCGCTCGAATCGACATCGCTCACCGCGTGGAGGAGCAGGATACCGCCACGCGGGACGCCGCAGAGCCGGAACCACCCCGTCCCGCTGGTCGGTGCGGCCGCTTCCTGCACGCCGGCCCGGGCGCCACCCGGGCCAATACTGATCGCACTCCATTGCGCCGCCACCGTCGCTCCCGCGAGCAACTCTGCGCTGGCGACGTCGCGCACGAATCCGAGGATCGCCCCCGCGTCCGGTCGCGCACCGGCCGCGCCGCACCAGCCGGCGATCACCGTGCCGGCCGATGGCGTCGCGAGGTCAACGACCTGTTCGGCCGCCAGGCGCACGTCGATCCGGCGCACCGGGAGGTCGATGCCTAACGAATCGAGCTTGGCGTGGAAGAATCCGATCAGGTACCGCCCGGCCGGTACGTCGACGAGCGTGTACCGGCCCGCGCTGTCGCTTTCGGTCGTCCGACGCCCCTCCGCCTGGCGCGAGGGTTCCAGCGGTAGCAGCTGAACGCTCGCACCCCGGAGCACCGTGCCGGCAATGCTGTCGTAGACCACGCCAGTGATCCGCGGCGCCTGCCAGCGTGCCGGGGCCTCGCGACCCAGCAGGGTGAGCAACGCGCTCCCGACGAGTGCGGCGCGCGCGATCATCCGGCGAGCGCCGTCGGCGTCGGCGGGTCCGTGGTGTAGTCGTAGAAGCCGCACCCGCTCTTCCGGCCGAGTTTCCCGCCCTGCACCAGGCGGTGCAACAACGCCGGCGGCGCGTGGCGCGGTTCACCCGAGGCCCGATGCATCACGTCGGCCACGCGCTCCAGGGTGTCGAGCCCCACGGTGTCGCACAGCGCAAGCGGCCCGCTCGGCATCGCCGCGCCGAGCTGCATGCCGCGGTCGATGTCCCCGATCGACGCCACGCCGCCCTCGAACGCCCGGATGGCATCCAGCATGTAGGGCACGAGCAGGAGGTTCACCACAAAACCCGGAGTGTCGCGCGCGACGATCGGTTCCTTGCCGAGCCGACGCACCCATGCCGTCGCCGTGGCCAGCGTCGCTTCACTCGTTGCCACGCTACGCACGACCTCCACGAGGCGCAACACGGGAACGGGATTGAAGAAGTGGAGTCCGACGAAGCGATCAGCTCGCCGCGTGACGGCCGCTTGTTCCGCGACCGACAGGCTCGAGGTGTTGGTGGCGAAGATGGCGCCCGCGCCGACCATCGGGTCGAGCGCACGCCAGAGCGCCTGCTTGGCATCGAGCGACTCTACGATCGCCTCTAACACGAGATCGCGGTCGGCCAGTACCTCGAGGTCGCTCGCCACGCGGAGGCGACCCATCGCTGCCTGCGCGTCGGTCGCGTCGACCTTGCCCTTCTCCACACCCTTGGCGAGGGAGCGCTCGATGGCCGACCGCGTGCGTTCAGTCGCCCGATCGTCGATCTCCCTCACGACGGTGTCGAAACCCGCCAGCGCGCTGACCTGTGCGATCCCGGAGCCCATGAGGCCGCCCCCGACGATCCCGACGCGTACGATCTCGACCATCCCGGAACTTGGGTCCGTCTGACGGGACGGTCGAGAGGGCGTGTGACGAACGGCGCTCAGCGCGTGATCGTCGAGAGCAGGTCGACCAGCGGATTGGAGGCGGGACGTTTGATCTCTCCGTGCTCCAGCCGGTCCAGCACCTGCTCGAGGGCAAGCTGCGCCCGCCTGACCTTGCGCTTGTGCGCCTCACCCGTCGCGCCGACGATGGCTCCGCTGACGCCCACCGCCAGCGTGGCCACGATGCCCGCGATCAGCATCGAGCCGCCCTGGCTCATGGCCGCCAGTCCCACCACGGCCGCCCCACCTCCCGAAAGCAGGGAGGCGCCCACGGCGCTGCCCGCCACCGATGCGCCGCGCGAGTCGGTGAAGTCTGCGTCGAGCGTGACGAGACACCGCTGGGCGTCCACCGCCACCACCGTCGCTCCGACTTCAGTGGCCGACTTGAGGGCATACGCGCGTCCCGAAAAGTTGAAGCCCGCCTGGAGGTTGCCCACGAGGTCGCGCCGAGCCTCCCAGGTGAGGCGATCCGCAAGCCGTCGTTTGGGCCTCAGGATCTCCTCACGTTGCATCCACTGGTCGAGCGCGGCCAGCACGCTCGCTGGCGTTCCCTGCACGATGCGGGCGGCCATCACCGCGCTGGCGCCGTAGATCGCCCCGACCATGCCCGTCGCCCTGGGTGCCGCGATCCGCGTGCGTTCCTCGGCGATGGCCTGTCGGATGTGCTCGGCGCCGATCCCCACTTCCTTCCCGAGTTCGACCAACTGTGCCTCGGTCATGCCCTCGGCGGGCTCGAGAATGCCCGCGTTGAGCTCGGCGGCTCGCGCGAGCACACGATCGAGCGCGCCGCGATCGAGGGCGGCGGGCGAAAGCACCGTGGGTGGCGGGCCACTTTCCCGTGGACGGTCGTCAGGCATCGGGCGTCAGATTCCGTTCAGGACGAGGTCGATCTGCTGTTCCAGAGCCTTGCGCAAGGCGTCGGGCATCGCGAACACCGTGTCGAACTGACGCGGGACATCGCTCCCGGGTACCTGGCGGGCGATACCCAGATAGTAACGACGGTAGCCGATCGCGAGGTCGGGGGCCACCCGGTCCAGCATGATTGCTCCGCCGCGTACTGCCGCCAGCGTGGACAGTCGGCCGGACTCGCCGCTCTGCTGCTCACGCGGCGTGGTATGATCGCGCACGACGGCGTTCGATACCGTCCCCACCAGCTCGTGCGCCATCACGAAGAGCGCCGTGCTCGCGTCGTCCTCCGGGTTCGGAAAGCCGACCGCCACAAAGTTGTCGCGGCGACCAACGTCGAGCGTCCGGCCTTCGCCGCCCAGCGGAAGCGAGAGCAGGACCGTGCCCTGTCGCTGGTTGGTTCCGCCGAGGAAACGGCCGAAGGCGGAGGCGTAGGTCGTGCGCCAGGAAAGTTCGAGTGCGCCGCGCATGGATGCCCGCGCGGATTGCTGCGTCGACCACCACGTCCGGTAGAATCGAACCCGTTCGTCAGCAAGCGCCTCCACGAACATCCGCACCCACTCGCGGTCGGCGGCGGTGGGGAAGTACGTGTCGAGCGTGGCATACATGCGGAGCGTTTCCTGGTCTCCGGCGGCGCGGACGTTGCCGTTGGCGCGCAGGAAGCGTTCGATGCCGCGTTGCATGTCGTCCCACGACGCGAAGTACAGCGCGACGAACTGCGCGGCGCCCAGAGCTGGCTGCTCGCGCAAACGTTGCTGCAGAACGCGACGGTCGCTATCGAGGCGCGTCGTCACCGCTGCGGCACGGCGAGCCTCGTCGACGGCGTCGCGATAGCCGAGCCGGAACGTCGGCACGAGCGATGAGTCGGCCTGCAGCATCGCGAAGCCATGCAACCACAGATCGACATGCTCGCGGGCGTCGAAGCGCCAACCGTTCACGGCCACTGATGGCGCGCCGGCCCCGGGAGGCGAGGACGTCAACGGCGTCGGTCCGGCACTCGGCGTGCTCGTCACGACGACGGGGCCGCTGTGGCAAGCGGCAAGCGTGCCTAACGCGATCGTGGCCAGATGGCGGCCCAGGGTGCCGGAGGTGTCGCGCATGTCGTGCACTACGCAGGTAACGGTCGTCGGGTGTCGTCGAGGAACGTGTCGACCGCCCGGTACGTCGTGGTGACTACCCTCAGGGCACAACGGCGATCCCATGGACGCTGGCCACCGGACGTGGCGGTGGACACGGTCAATCGCGCCATCTGTCCGACCACGACCCTTGCCCCCCGCGCTCCAGTTGAACGGAATGCTCAGCGCGCGGCTGTCCTGCCGCGAGCCGCACACAGAATACGGCACCTGCGCCGTGGTGATTCCGGGATACCAAGGCGCCGTGGGGAAGTCCTGGTCCGACCATCGTTGCCGGTGGCACGTGGTCTGGTGGGTCTCGCGAGAGGGCAACGAGCCAGCGAGACCGCACCGCGTGCCCGCCCTCCTGGCGCAGGCTTCACACCTGACGTCCGCAGGTGACGCAGAACTTCCAGCCGACTTCCAGCTCGGTGTTGCACGCGGGGCAGTGCTGGATGGTCAGGTTGTGTCCGCACCCCGGGCAGAACGTGATGCTACGGCCCTCGGGGAGCCCCGTGCCGCAGTAGTGACAGGCTTCTCCGGAGCGGGGGCGGATCGGGTTCGGACGAGACACGGGCATTGCGGGATCCTGTGGTGCAGCTGGGGCACGTCGCTGTTCAGCGGGACTGAGCGTCGGTGCCGGTGGCGGCTCGGGCGGCAAGGCCGGCGGGCGTGCCGTGTCGCGGTGACGATCGGGTGGTGGACTGGCGGGCGGCGTCTCGACCTTCTCCGTGGGTCGACCGGCGAGCGTGGCGTGTTCGATCGGCGACGCGGCGGCCGCGCCCGCGGCCCTGGCCTCATCGGGCGTTGGCCGCAGCATCGCCTCGCGCAGCGGCGCTTCCACGAATCGCACCGTCGCGGTCGCGAACGCGCGGTACGCGGAGAGGTCGGGGTTGGGTGACTCGAGTTCCCGGCGCAGCGCGGCCTGCATCTCCGCGTCGCCGTCCAGCAGTCCGCGCGAACCCGCCAGGAGCTGGCAGAGCGCGAGTTCGTATTCGTCGACCGCTGTGAATCCGAGCTCGCGACGACTCGTGCGGTACGGCACGAGTTCCTGGTACAGCTGCGCGACCTCGAACGACGCGCCGAGGAATTGCGGTGCGCTGGCGCGCACGTTGAGCACGAGCCGGCGGTAGAGGCGGTCGAGATCGTCCATCGAGCGGCCTGGCGTGAGCGGGATCGTGGAGCTTAACGCGTCACTCCGGTGCGCGCAGCCCTAACGCGATTCGAGGCGTTCCATCTGCGCGTCGACGTCGTTGCCGTACTTGCCTTTCGTGGTGCCCTGAACCTGGGCAATCACGCGTCGCACGACGGATTCAGTGTGCGTCTGCGCGTCCTGCCAGCCGATCTGGTATCCGGCGGCGACGCCCAGCACGAGGAGAAAGAGCGACTTCTTCACCGGAAACTCCGTGAGGATACCTGAGAACTGACGGGCGCTCCTGGCTCATGGTAACGCGGGGGCCGCGCGAAACCGGGCGCCGTCCGGGAAGGCTTCGAGCGCGCCGGCCATTCCGGCCCCCCGAGTGCTGGCCAGCCAGGCATCGAACCCGCTCTCCACGAGTCCGTCCGACGAGGTGAGGGATCGGGCCGCTCGCACCGCGAGATCGTTGGCGTATTCGTTCTGTGCATGGCCGTTGTGACCGCGAACCCAGGTCCATGCCACCTGGTGGTCGCGCGCGGCGCGCACCGCTTCGCGCCAGAGTTCGAGGTTCTCGATGGGGCCGGACTTCCGGCGCCAGTCACGTCGGGCCCAGTCGTGCACCCACCGGGTCATGCCGTCGACGATGTAGCGCGAATCGGTCACGAACGTCACGCGGAACCGCGAACCCTTGCGCCCGATGGCGGTGAAGGACTCGATGACCGATCGCAGGGCCATCCGGTTGTTGGTCGTCGCCGGCTCGGCGATCCACAGGTCGCGGCGCACCTGCATACCGTCACTGGTGCGGTACTCGATCAGCGCGCCGGCCCCGCCGGGGTTTTCGCCCTCGCGACCGTTCCCGAGGCAGGACTCGTCGGCGTAGATGGCCAGCAAAGGCAGCTCGGCGCTCACCAGATGCCCTCGATGCGCTCGATATCATCGACGAGGAAGCGCATCGCCTCCCCGGTCGAGGGATGCCGGGCCAGCAACGCCTCGCGGCCGCGCTCGACCACGAGTTGCCGCGCCACCACGATCCACTGTGAACCGTTGCGGGTGATCGCGAGGCGTCCGCCGCGCGCCACCGCGCCCTCCAGCACGTCGTAGTCCTTCGGAGACAACGCCACCTAACGAACCTCCCGGAACCAGTCCACGGCCAGTCGGGCGAGCACCCGCGTCGCCCGTTCCACCTGCGCCACTTCGATGTACTCCTCGTCCGCGTGCGCCAGCCCCATGTCACCGGGACCGAAGCACACAGCCGGCACCCCCGCAGCATTGAGTAGCGCGGCATCGGTCCACGCGGTCACGCCGGCGACGCACGGCTCCATTCCTTCGGCGCCGAGTGCGGACGCGAGGGCGCGCACGACCGGCGCGGTGACCGGCACGTCGCTCGGATCCTGCGTCAGGACCTCACGCACCGCGACGTCGAGTTCGGGAAACCGAACCCGCGCGCGCACACACGCGGCGTCGAACTCGCCCAGCACCGCCTCGGCCGTTTCCCCGGGCAAGGTACGACGCTCCACGCGCAACACACAGCGGTCAGGGTAGGTCGACCAGCCGGCGCCGCCTTCGATGGTCGAGGCGTGGAGCGACGCGTGGCCAAGCAGGGCGTGCGTGCGGCGGTCGAGCACGTCGCGCTGGAGCGTCTCGAGTTCGTGGAGCACCGCGCCTGCGTGGGCGATGGCATCGGCGCCGAGGTCGTATCGACTGCCATGGGCGGCGCGGCCGCGGAACGTCAGCTCGATCCACGTGAAGCCGCGGTGCGCCGGGCCGATGCAGAGGAGTGTTGGTTCGGTCACGATGGCCGCATCGGCATCGACGCCGGACGCCAGGAGGGCGCGCGTGCCTTCACTGGCGAACTCCTCGTCCACGACCGCGGCCACGACGACTTCGCCCTCGAGCCGGTCGGCAGCGCGCGCCGCCGCGGCGCACATCGAGGCTACGCCACCCTTCATGTCGCTGGCGCCGCGGCCGTACAGCCGCCCTGCGCGCAGCTCGGCATCGAAGGGTGCGTGGATCATGCCTGACGAGTCCACGACGTCGATGTGCCCGTTGAACATCAGCCGACGCCCGCCCGAGGGACCGATCCGGGCGATCACGTTCGGCCGACCCGGGGCCACCAGCTGAAGCTCCACGCGAAAGCCCCACGCCGTGAGGACCTCCGCCAGGAGATTGGCGACGGCGCCCTCACCCGCCGCGCCAGGGACCAGGCGCGGATTGCGTGAGTCGGTGCGCACCAGCGCCCGAAGCAGGCCGAGCGCGTCGCCGCGCGGGATTTCGGGGGGTGCGGTCACGCCTCGGCGTCGTCGATGTGAAGGACGTGGACACCCGCGGTGTCGATCGCGAACCGGAGTGGTTGCGCAGCGTCGGTCCCCGCGGCCCGCACCTCGTCTTCGCGGCCGTCGTCGGCCACCACCAGCACGCAGCCTCCACCGCTGGCGCCTAACGCCTTGCCTCCCCGGGCCCCCGCACGCCGGGTGCCGGCGAGCAGCGCATCGATCCGCGGAGTGGTGATGGCCGGGTGCAGTGCGCGCTGGAACGCCCAGTGTTCGTCGAGCAGGTCGCCCAGGGCGTCGAGGTCTCCCGAAGTCATCGCGTCGGCCATGTCGCCGGCCAGGCGCTTCATGCCGGCGAGGCATCGCAACACGCCGGGCTCCCTCGCGCGATAGGCGTCGAGTACGGCGGTGATCGTGTCGCCGGAGAGTCGAGACTGCCCGGTATAGAACACGAGGCAGCGCCGTTCGATCGCGGTGCGGAGTGCCGGCGGCAGCGGCAGGGGGCGCACGACATTGGTCGCCGCGAACGTGAGGTCGAGCATCCCGCCGAATGCGGCGGCGTAGTGATCCTGCCAGCCTCCCGCGATCCCCGCGTCTTCGACCTCGGCGGCCCGGCTCTCCTGCACCAGGTGCTCGCGGTCCCCAATGTCCTGCTGGCTCCACGTGCGCAGCGCCGCTGCCAGCGCGACGCTGACTGCCGAAGAACCGCCCAGGCCAGCGCCGGTGGGGAAATCGCTGCGCACCGAGCTTCGGACGCCGCGCACGCCGGCTCGGCGCATTGCGGCTGCCGCCAGGTTGGTGTCCGCGGTGATGGTGAGGTCGGCGTCGCCGGACCTCGAGTGGGCGTCAAGTCGGACTTCGGCGTAGCGGTCGATGGCCAGGTTGCAGACGCGACCACCGACCTCGGTGGTGTAGGGCGGCACGTCGGTCCAGCCGCCGCCCAGGTCGAGTCGAGTGGGCGCCCGCACCACGACGGATTTCATGGGCTAGAAAAGAAACAGGTGGCGTGTGGTCTGGCGACCGCACGCCACCTGAAGGCCGGGAGCCCTACTTCTTCTTGGTGGCCGGCTTCTTGGCGGCTGGCTTTGCCACGGCCTTGGCAGGAGCCGCCTTGGCCGGCGCGGACTTGGCGGGTGCGGCCTTGGCGGCCGGCTTGGCTTTTTCGGGCTTGGCCGCGGGCTTGGAGGGAGCAGCGGGCTTGGCGGCCGCCTTTGGGGTCGGCCGCTCAGCGGAGGCGCTGGCGCGCGACGGCAGAGCAGAGCGTTCGGGCTTGGCCGGCGGCGGATCCTTCAGCATGCGGATCTCGGAGCGCGCGGGTGGCTCCACCTTGCGCACGGGGATGTCGATCTTGGGGCGCTTGGCGTGCGCTTCCTCGACTTCCTTGAGCAGCTTGGTGGCTTCTTCCTGCGACATCTGTCCGCGACGGACCATGTAGTTCACGAGGTCGCGGGCGCTTTCGATGGCAAAGGCGGAGATCCCGGCGGCCGCGCCGACGACGTCGCGCATGGCGGACGCCATCTTGCTGCCGGCTTCGAGGCTGATCTCATGGGCCTTGGCGGCCATCTCCGCCATGGTGTCGCGGATGTCCTGGCCGCGGTGACCGGGGCCGCGCTTTGGTGGAGCGGCGGCCGGTGGGGCGTCGATGGGGTCGCCGGCGGACACGTCGGGCGTCACGTTTTCAGACATCCAGATAGACTCCCGATCGCCGACTGGCGAACCGAGGTTGGCGGTAGCTGAGGGGGCGTAGGTGCCGAGAGCAGGCGGGACGGTGCCATGATTTTCCTGGGCCCTGCGGCGGGGCCAAGTATATGATTTTTGGGCGCATACGCAAGGCGTTGGGGGTGTTTTTCGGTTAGGTTCAGGTCAGTCGTCACCTATGAACTAGGCCACATGAACACGCCATATGAAGAACAGTAACAAGCCAGCAATGCTACAAGGAGTGCGTGTTTTGGACTTGAGCAGAGTTCTTGCTGGTCCGATATGCGCGATGACGCTGGGCGACCTTGGCGCGGACGTCATCAAGGTCGAACGACCCGGGTCCGGGGACGAGTCGAGGGGCTGGGGGCCACCCTTCGACGAGCGTGGCGAAAGTGCCTACTATCTCTGTTGCAACCGCAACAAACTCGGCGTCGCGCTGAGCTTGGATCAACCGGATGACCTCGCCACTCTGCGCCGGCTCATCGAGGGAGCCGACGTCGTCCTCGACAACTTCAAGCGCGGGACACTGGAGCGCCGCGGTCTGGATCCGGAGACCTGTCTGGCCGCCAGTCCGCGACTCATCTGGTGTACGCTGACCGGATTCGGTCCGGACTCCGGGCGTCTCGGGTACGACTACGTCGTACAGGCCGAATCGGGTTGGATGGCGATCACCGGCGAACCGGATGGCGACCCGATGAAAACGGGGGTGGCGCTGGCCGACGTCCTGGCGGGTAAAGACGCCGCCATCGCGATCCTCGGCGCGCTCGCGGCACGCGGTGCTGGTTCCGCTGGCGGCCCGGAAGCGCGTCGTCTGTTCATCTCGCTGGCGCACTCGGCCACCGCCGCCCTGGTGAACGTGGCGCAGAACGCCCTGGTCTCTGGCGCCGAGGCCAGGCGCTGGGGCAACGCGCACCCCAATCTGGTTCCGTACCAGCTCTTCCGGGCCGCGGATCGGGGGCTGGTGCTTGCCGTGGGGAACGATGCCCAGTGGCAGGCCTGCTGTCGCACGCTCGAGTTGCCGGAGCTGGCATCCGACGCGCGCCTGGCGACCAACGCCGGCCGATTGGCTCACCGCGAGGCCGTGGTCGCGGCCCTGGCTACGCGACTCCGTACGCTTTCGGCCGCCGACTGGCAGTCGCGGCTCGACGCGAACGGGGTTCCATGCGGCGTCATCCGGACCGTGCTGGAAGCCCTGCAGGAGGTCACCAGCTCGCCGCTGACCGGGGTGACCCCGTCGGTACCCGGGACGGTGCGGCGTCCGCCACCGCGACTCGATGAGCACGGTACGCGCGTGCGTGCAGAGGGCTGGGGCGTGTTCGCCTAACGACGGCCATGGTGCGGTCGCGCCCGGCAGCGTCGCATCAGTGGCGAACGGTGCCGAGACAGTTCGACCGGCACGTGACGTTCAGTCGGGTCGCGCGTCCTTTGATCGTGACGACAATCGCCCTCCCGGTTGCGGGACTGTCGAGACCGCGAAAAAGCGGTTATGCTAGCGCCGTGAAGAACACGGTGCCCGCCCCCCTGGTCGAGTCGATCGAGGCCGACCAGGAGATCATCACGAAGGTGCTATCGGGCAATCGAGACGCCTTCGGGGTATTGATCCAGCGATACAGCGACCCGCTCTACCGGCATGCCCTGGGCATGACGGGGAGTCCTGATGTCGCGGAGGACATCCTCCAGATGTCCTTCATCAAGGCGTACCATCACCTCGCCGAGGTGCGTGGGCGCTTCGATGCCTGGGTATTCCGCATCGTGGCCAACGGGTGCAAGGACTGGCTGAAGAACATTCGCCGGACGCACCTGAGCTACGAGGAGGACGACCAGCCGACGTCGTATGCGACGCCGGAAGAGGAGCTGGATCGGACAGAACTTCGGGGCGACCTGGATTCGGCGTTGTCGGCACTGCCGGCATCCCTGCGCGAGGCCTTCATCATGAAGCACGTCGAAGGCCGTTCGTACGAGGAGATGGCAGACCTGTTGGCGACCACAGTTGGAGCGCTCAAGATGCGCGTACATCGCGCGCGTGAGGCGCTCCAGGCACTCTTGGAGGAGAAGTACGCCTGATGCCCGACTTCAACCTTGACCGTGATGGCCGCTCGGACCGCGAGCGCCCACTCCGGCCCGCAGACGACCTCGGCGCACTGGGCGATCGGGAAGTTCCGCTCGCTTCGGTGGCGACGAGTGACGTGATCAACAAGTGGCTCGATGGCGAGGCTCCCGAGCCCACCGGTCTTCGCGGCGACGCCGCGCGTTCGGTGGAGTTCTGGCGCCGGCTCGGTGAGGAGACCGACCGCCGCCGCCACATGGTGACGCCGGCGCACCTGCCCGAGCGCATCATGGCGTCGCTGCCGCCCGTGGCTCCGCACGGCGCCACCACGCCCTGGCACCGGAAGGAAGTGAAGCTGTCCGGCATGGTGCTGCTTGGCGGCGCCATCGGACTGCTGGCGATCGGCGCCATCGTCGCGAGACTGGTCGCGTAGCCTGGCCGGGTGACACGTTCGGGGCCGGCTCCCTTCTCGGGAGCCGGCCCCGCGCGTTTTCAGGACGGACACCGCCGCCGCTGGCGGAATCACGAGTCGACGGTGCGAACGCCGCTCCGTTCGAAGACATGCGGCGTCCGCAGCGGAACGGTCGGAAATCACGCGCACCGGTGGACGTGTGCGAGGGCTCGTACTAAGGTGACAGGCGACTCCACGATCGCGCCCACGACCCGTGCCCCCCATCGCCGAGCTCGATGCTGCCATCCTGCAGGCGGCGGTGACCGTTGGGCTCACCGTCGTGGCGGGCGCGCTCTACCGCCGCTATCGACGCGCCTACCTCGCTTGGTTCACCGTGGCGTTCGCGCTCTACGTGCTGCGCCTCGGCGTGATCGTGGGCGCGGTGCTCACCGGGGGACTGGCGTGGCTCTACTGGCACCAGGTCGCGACGGGGTGGACTGCCATCGCCCTGCTCTGGGGTGCGCTGCACTTTGCGCGGCCGTTCGTGATCCGGCCGGTGTGGGCGGTGGCCCTGCTGTTCCCGGTGGCGTGGTCCTACCTGGCGATCTATCAGCTCGAAAACTTCCTCTGGGCGGCTCTCCCGGCCGTCGGCTTTCTCTCGTTGGTCACCGCATGGAGCGGTGTGATCTTCCTCCGCCACTGGCGCCGCACAGGCCTGGCGCCGGCAGCGTTTCTTGGCGCGTCGCTGCTCCTGTGGGCGGCGCATCACCTGGACTATCCGTTTCTCCGCGCGCAGGGTGCGTGGGTGCCGTGGGGCTACTACCTCGACATTGCCTTCCTGCTGCTCGTCGGGGGTGGTCTGGTCTTTCTGGTCCTCGATGACGTGCGCGGCGGGCTGCACGCGATGATGGCGCTCGTCGAGCCCACGGGTGGATCGGGCCTGCGCACGGTCGGCGACCTCCTGGCGAGCGCGGCGACGCTGCCGGCGGCAACGGGGGCCGCCATCATTTCGGCAAACGGCACGGTGCAGGGCGTCGGCTCCTGCTCCTCATGGGCGCCGGGCGCGCTTCCCTCCGGCGTAGCCGAGCTGGCCCGGGAGGTCGCCGAAGGCGACCGTCCTCGGGTCGATGCGGCCGGTGACGCGACGCCGGCGGGCGGCGCGTATCGCGCGGCGCTCCCCATCCCCCGGCAAGGAGGCGCCCCAGAGGTCCTCGTCGTTGCCGGCGAGGCGCGGCACCCCTTTGCCGCCCTCGATGACGACTTTCTCGTCGCGCTCGGTCGCCAGATCGGCGCGCGTCTCGACGCCGCCGAGTTGACCGATCGCCTCAGCGCGCGCACGGACGAACTGTCGCGGCTTTCGGTCCGCATGATCCAGCAGCACGAAGAGGAGCGCCGCCGGCTCTCGCTCGAGCTGCACGACGAGACCGCACAGGTCTTCAGCGCGGTGAAGCTTCAGCTGGGCGTGCTGCGCGAGCAGTCGACCGGGTCGATTGCCCAGGGCATCGGCTCGGCCCTCGGGCTCGTCGACCAGGGGATGCGCTCGATTCGGAACGTCACCGAGGTGTTGCGGCCTGCCGTGCTCGATGACCTCGGGCTCGTGGCCGCGCTGCGCTCCCTGGCGCTGGAGTTCGAGGAGTCCACGGGTATCGAGGTCCGGTTGCGCGCCGACGACGATCCGGGCGAGCTGGCGCCCGACGCCGAGCTTGCCGTGTTCCGTGCCATGCAGGAGGGACTCTCCAATGTGGTGCGCCACAGCGGCGCGCGCGTGGTCGACGCCGCACTCGTCAGGCGGGGACGTCACGTCGAGCTCACCGTCGCCGACGACGGTACCGGCGCGCAGCGGGTGCCCAACATCGACCAGTCGCAGCGTGAAGGTCACCTTGGACTGGCCGGCATGCGCGAGCGGCTTGCCGCGGTCGGCGGTGTGCTGGCCGTGGGGCCCGCACGGAGCGGGGGGCTCGAGCTTCGCGTGACCGTGCCGGCGGGGGAGACCTCCGTGACATGACGATCCGCCTCGTCATCGTCGACGACCACACGATCGTGCGCGAAGGGATCCGCCAGGCGGTGGTCGCGTCGACGGATATCGCGGTGATCGGCGAAGCCTCGGACGGTACGAGCGCGCTGGCACTCGTCGACACGTTGCGGCCGGACGTCGTGCTGCTCGACATCACGATGCCGGGCATGTCGGGCCTCGACGTGGTGCGCACGCTGCGCGAGCGTGGCGATGCCACGCGCGTACTCATGCTGAGCGTACACGACGACGCGGGGTACGTGCTCGCCAGCCTCCGCAACGGTGCACAGGGCTACGTGCGCAAGGACACCACCCCGGCCGACCTGCGGGCCGCGATCATCGCCGTCCACGCTGGGGATGGATACTTCAGCCCGGCAATCGCGCAGCGCCTGGCCACCTCCGTACGCGAAGGCCAGGGCGCGGCGGCCCGGCCACCCCTTGCCGCGTCGATCGACGCGCTCACCAACCGCGAGCGCGAGGTCCTTGGACTGCTCGGCCGAGGACTTCTGAACAAAGAGGTCGCGGCCTCGCTTGGCATCAGCGTGCGTACGGTGGAGGCCCACCGGGAGTCGATCATGCGCAAGCTGGACGTCCGCAGCGTGGCAGGGCTCACGCGCGTGGCGATTGCCGCCGGGCTCACCGGGGACTGACGAGCGCGACGGCTGCCGCTGGGTCCGTAGTCTTCCGTACGTAGTATCCCGCATGGGGCCTCGCGGGCGTGGCGAAGACCTTGTCTGGCGTCCCCTCGCCCAACGCCATGTCTCGCTTCTCTTCCGTCCTGCTCGCCGTTGCCGCCGCGCTCGCTCCTGCTGCCTGTGGCACTGACGATGCCATTGCGCCGATCGTCCCCACCACCGCGTCGATCACGGTCGATGCTTCGCAGGGCTACGCCTATGTCAAGCTGGGTGAGGCGCCGCAGCAGGTCACAGTGAGCGACGCCGCGGCGAGTTCCGCGTGGGACCTGGGCTTCTTTGGGTCCACGGTGACCACGAACGGTGGCACGGCGGGGCCGGGTGGCGTGACGGTGCATTGCCTCTGCACCAACGAGCAGGCGACGACGGCGCAGGTGCAGGGCTTCACCGCGGGCAACCAACTGGCGGGTTTCGAGGCGGTGACCGCGGCGCAGGTACCGGCCGAGGCGCAATTCAAGGGAGATTCGCTCGCGCCGGCGATCAGTGGCTGGTTCAACGGACAGGGAGCGGCGGCGACGGCGAACGCCACACGGTCGTGGATAGTGCGTCGCGGCTCGACGGCGATCACGCTGGGCAAGCTGCGCGTGACGGGCCTGTCGAATGCGAGCGTACAGAACGCCGGAGTCGTGGCCTTCGAATTCGCCGTGCAACCGTCGGCCGGAGCGCCGTTTGGCGCGGTGGTACAGGCCACGGTCGACGTGCGAACGGGTCCGGTCTACTACGACCTGACCAATCGTACGACCACGACGGTCACCGGCACGTGGGACCTGCGCTTCGCCGGGTTCGAGATCCGCAGCAACGGCGGCGTGAGCGGGACTGGCACGGTGATGGCCGTGCCGGATAACACGACGCCGTTTGCCGCGATCGATGCGGTCTATGCCGCCACCGCTCCCGCCGTCGCCTACAAGCGCGATGCCAACGCCGGCGTGTTTGTCGCCAAGCCCTGGTACCGCTACAACATCACGGGCACAGACAACCAGATCTGGCCGCTGTTCAACGTATACCTCGTGAAACGCGGCACCGAGGTCTACAAGGTCCAGCTCACGTCGTACTACGGTCCCAGCGGCGCGTCGCGCCAGGTGACCATGCGTTCGGCGCGACTTCGTTAGGCGACGTCGATGCGCCCATGGATTCGCTGGGGGCTCGCGGGGTTCACCCTGATCGCCCCCGCGCTCGTTGCCGCTCAGGCCTCCGGGCGCGTCAGCGGCCGCGTCGTGGATGGTGCCACGGGTCGTCCGCTGGCCGGCGCCGAGGTCCTGGAGCTGGGCACCACGCGGGCGACGCGCGCCGACTCGGCGGGCGCGTGGACGATGGAGATATCAAACGATGGCGCCGCGCGCCTCCGCGTGCGCCATCCCGGTCACGCGTACCGCGATCTCACGCTCGCCGCCGGTGACTCGATCCAGGTGGCGCTGGCGCCGGTGGCTCGTTCGCTCGACGCGATCATCGTCACCGCCTCGCGGCGCGAGCAGCGGCTTGCCGAGAGCGCGGTCGAGACGGCGCTGATCGACCGGACCGCGCTGCGACGGTCCGGAGCGGCCGACCTTGGTGCGGTGCTGGCCGAGCAGTCGGGCCTGAACGTCGATGGCGGGATCCCGGCCGGTGCCGGGGTGCAGATGCGGGGCTTCGACTCGCGTCGCGTGCTGATTCTGCTCGATGGCCAGCCGCTGGTCGGTCGCGTCGCAGGGAACTTCGATCTTTCGCGGCTTCCGGTGTCGCTCGTGGAGCGGGTCGAGGTGGTGAAGGGACCGCAGTCCACGCTGTACGGGAGCGATGCGCTGGGCGGTGTGGTGAACATCATCACGCGACGCGCCGAGGCCGTGGGCTGGTCGGCGGGGCTCTCGTCAGGCGCGGGGACCCAGGGACGACTGGAGGGTGCCGGCGACCTGCGCTGGCGCCGCGGCGACGTCGGGCTGTCGGTCGACGGTGGGGCTCGCACGATCGATCTCGTGCCCGGCCTCACCGGGGAGAACGGCACATACGCGAGGCGCGTGAATGGGATGACCTCGCTCGTATGGGACGTCACGTCCTCCACCCGACTGACCGGGAGCATGCTCGGCATAGGTGAGTCGCAGCGGTACCGCACAGGCCAGCTCTATCGGTTCGCCGACAATCAGCAGTGGGCCGGCCGCGTGATGGGGGAGCGGACCATGGCACGTGGACGCCTCTCGGCGACGCTGCACGGTGCGTCGTTCACGCACCTGTCGCGGGCCAGCACGACCGGTGCGCCGGTGAGCCGTGACGGCGAGGACGATCGACAGGAACTGTGGCAGGGCGAGGTCCTGTGGAATGCGGCGCTCGAAGGGGTGGCCGTGGATGCGGGGGTCCAGGCGCGCCACGAACGCATCACGGCCGACCGGGTGCTGGATCGACGGCGCGACGTGTCGAGCGCGGAGCCGTTTGCGCAGGCGACGTGGTCGCGTGGAGCCTTCACGCTCGTGCCGGGAGCGCGCCTGACGCTGAGTGACCAGTGGGGCCGATTCGTCGCGCCGCGCCTGGCGATGATGTGGCGTCCGCGGTCCGAGGTCGCCGTGCGACTCTCGGGCGGCCGCGGCTTTCGCGCTCCCGACTTCAAGGAGTTGTACCTCGACTTCGTCAACACGGCGGCGGGATACGCGGTCACCGGCAACCCCGACCTGCGCCCCGAGCGTTCGGCGTCGGCGTCGTTAGGCGCCGAATGGACCGGCCGCCGCCTCTGGGCCAGGGCCACCGGGTGGGCGACCACCTACCGCGACTTCATCGAGACGAGCGAGCCCGACGCGGCCGGCACGTTTGTCTATCGCAACCTCGATCGCGGCAGCATGCAGGGCATCGAGTTCGAGGCCGGGGTGGCGTCAGGTGCCTGGCAGCTCGACGGCGGCGTCGACGTGCTTCGCTCGCGTGATCGTGCCACGGGAACGCCACTGCTCGGGCGTTCGCGCTTCGTCGCGCGGAGCACACTCGGCGGGCCCGTGCTTGGTCGCCTCCGCGGCGGCGCCTCGCTCGTCTACACCGGCCGCACGCCGATCGAGCGTGAGGCGTCGGGTGCGGTGGTGGAGCGTGGTGGCTGGGCACGGGTCGACGCGCGCCTCACGCAGCCGTTACCGACCGGCCTCACCTGGTCGGTTGGTGTCACCAACCTGCTGGACCGCTCCATGGGCACCGCGTGGCCCGGCTTCACAGGCCGGCAGTTCGTGACGGGGCTGGAGTGGCGGCGCGAGTAATGGCCTGAGGCCCGCGCGCGGGCGGACGCGCAGACGTCGATCGCGGGCGTGACGTCATTCTCCGCCTGAGGCCCGCGCGCGGGTGGGCGAGCACGGGAGCGCGAGGAGTCTCGCTGCCTCGCGCCCTTCCCAGGGATGTGGATCTCCTTTCCATTCCTGAGGGTCCGGACCACGACCTGAGCCCTCGACCTCGCGTTCACATGCGCCAGAGCCTTCGCGTCGCCGCCCTTGTCACCGCGTGCCTGGCCTGGAGCGAACCCGCGAGGGCGCAGGGCCCCTCGCCCACGATCGCCTGGTTCGACCTGGGACGATCGCCACTCGAGCTGCGGGGCGACGCGCGACCCAACACGTACCTCGCGACGGTGGGTCGGCGCAGCATCGCGATGGGCACCGAAGACGGGCGCCTCGAGCTGTGGTCGTGGCCGATCAAGTGGTTCCACGACTTCCAGCTCGACTTCAAGGTTCCCAGGTACACGGACCCCATTCGTGGACGCGACGTGGCGCGTTCCGTCGTGGTGCGACCAGAAGGGGTGACGATCGAATACGCCTACGAAACATTCACCGTCAGGCAAGTCGTGTTTGCCGCGCTGGACCTGCCCGCGGTGATCATGCTGCTCGAGGTGGACGCCATCCGCCCGATGGAGATTCTCGCCTCGTTCAGGCCCGACATCCATTTCGCCTGGCCGGCATCGCTGGGCGGCCAGTACGTGGCCTGGAACGCGCCGGCCCGGGCCTTCGTGTTCAGCGAGAGTCGGCGGCAGATCAATGCCTTCCTCGGCTCGCCCGGCGTCACGCGTGCTTCGGATGTCCCCGCGCACATGCTCGCCGCGGCGGCGCCGCAGTTTGCGATCGGCGTGGGGAATGAACGCGAACGCTACACGGAGCCGCGGCTGGGCGAGCCTCCGGGCGGCAACGTCAACATCCATCAGGCGTTCATCCCGATCGTGCTTGCGGGTGGCGAGATGCCCCGTGACTCGGCGCGCGCACTGTATGAGCGCCTCCTGCGCCCGGGCGCGGCGCAGGCGGAGTGGGCGAAGCGCGTGGAGCACTACCGCGCGCTGTCAGCGAATACGCTGCGGGTGCAGACGCCGAACGCCGCGCTTGATCGCGCTTTCGAGTGGGCCAAGGTCAACCTCGACGAGTCGATGGTCTGCAATCCGGACCTTGGCTGCGGTCTCGTTGCGGGGTACGGCCTCTCCGGTGCGGCGAGCGATCGTCCCGGCTTTGGCTGGTTCTTTGGTGGCGACGCGTCCATCAACGCCTTCGCGATGACCGCCACCGCGCAGCGCGACCTGGTGCGCGAGGGCGTGTTCAGGTTCTTTGCGAAGTATCAGCGCGCCGATGGCAAGATCACGCACGAGATCTCGCAGGGCGCGGCAAAGATCGACTGGTTCGGCGCCTACCCGTACGCGTACTATCATGGCGACACGACGCCGTTCTGGGTGCTGGCGCTCGGGGAGTACTGGAAGCAGACGGCGGACACGGCGCTGGTCCGCTCGCTGTGGCCCAACATCAGGAAAGCCTACCAGTGGTCGCGGAGCGCCGACTCGGACGGAGACGGACTGATGGAGAACCCGATCGCCGGCGCGGGGGCGCTGGAGGTCGGCGACCTGCAGCAGGGCATCGTGTCCGATGTGTACCTGAGCGGTGTGTGGGTCGCGGCGCTGGAGCGGTTTGCGCGCATGGCCGAGGTGATGTCGGAGCCGGCGCTGGCGCGCGAGGCGCGCGACACCAGGCGTCGCGCTCTGGTGACGCTCGAACAGAAGCTGTGGATGCCGTCACAGGGGCAGTACGCGTTCGCCATCCTCGAAGGTGGCAAGGTCAACGAGAACCTCACGTCGTGGCCCGCGACGGCGATGGCGTTCGATGTGTTTGACGCCGAGCGGGGCGCCGAGATGGCCGCTCGTCTCGCCAGCGCCGAGATCATGACGGACTGGGGCGCACGCCCGCTGTCAGCCCGTAGCCCGTTGTTCGACCCGCTGCACTACAACAACGGGGCGGTGTGGCCCTTCGTGACCGGATGGGTGGCCCTGGCGCAGTATCGCTACCACAACGCACATGCGGGCCAATTTGCGCTCGAGGCTATCGCGCGCACGGGGTTCGATGAGGCGCTCGGCCGAAATCCGGAAGTGATCAGCGGGCGTGTCTACAAGCCGCTGGATACCGCCGTGCCGCATCAGTTCTTTGCGACGTCGATGGTGATCACGCCGTTGGTGCGTGGGCTGCTGGGCATCGAGGTCGACGCGCCGGCCGGCCGCCTCACCCTGGCGCCGCACCTGCCCGCCGAATGGGATTCGGTGCGCGTCGATCAGCTGGCGATCGGAGCCGACCGTGTGTCGTTCACGATCCGGCGCAACGGTCGTGCGCTGGTGGCCGAGGTGTGGCGCACGGCGGGCGACGCGGGGCGCGCGCTCGAGGTGACGTTCCAGCCGGCGCTCCCGTTAGGCGCGAGCGACGTGACGACGATGGCGCCGGGAGCGCCGGTGGTGGCCCGGCTTCCCGGCGCGGTGATCGCGTCCTCCACGGCCAGACTGCGTGAGCGGCTGCGACTGGGCGCCTCATGGAGCAGGGGATGGGAGGTGTCGACCGAGCCCGCGGCGCCACGCATTGGCGATCGTTCGGCGGCGCTGCGTGTGGTGCGCGAGCGCTTTGCCGAGGGCCGGTACACCGTGACGCTGCAGGGTCGGGCGGGTCAGTCGTATGCGCTGCGCGTGCGCGGGCCTTCGCCCGGGGTCACTGCCAGGATCGACGGCCGCGGTGAGGTCGCGTCCACCGGAGGAATCGGTGAGTGGACCGCGCTCGACGTGCGACTTCCGGCAGAGGGTGCCGACGATGACGACTTTGTGACCGTGACCGTGGTCATGGAGGAACGTCGTCAGCCGTAGTGTCAGGGCGCCTCAGGGGTCGCGGTGTCGGATCACACGGATCGAGGCTCAACGCCCGCCTCGACGCGGTTCCACGTCCATGCGAGCCATGGCTCGCCAGCCACCCTTCACGTTGTCGCGGCGCACCCCCGGCGACCGTCACCGAGACCGGAGAGACCAGCATATGAGACGCACCACGTGGCTCTGCGCCGCCGTCCTTGTCGCTGCCGCTGCCTGCTCGACCGAACCCACGAGTCCGCCGCCGACCCGGCAGGACAGTGAGGGGATCGACCTGGTGCAGGATCTCGGAACGTCGACCGCGGCGGTGACCGATCGCGGTGGCATCGGCGGATCGGAGCTGCCGGACAGCCTCAAGCTCACCGCGGACCAGAAGGCACAGATTGCCGCGCTGCACGAAGCCTACAAGGCCGCAACCAAAGCGGACGTGCAGCTGCTGATGCAGATCGAGGCCGAGGCCAGGGCGGCCCGCGAGGCCGGCAAGTCGCGCGAGGAAGTGCGAAAGATCCTGGCGCGGGCCGCGGAGCCGCTGGCACGCGTGCGCGCCGCCTTCGTGAAGTTGCAGGCCGACATCTGGGCGGTGTACACGCCCGCGCAGCGCGCCTGGATCGCCTCGCGCCGACCGACCGTCTGCCGGGACAGCGTGAGGCTGACCGAGGCACAGGTGAAGGCCATCCGCGAACTCAAGGTCGCGTTCGAGGCGTCGATCAAGGAGCACATCGCGACGATCAAGGCGGTGCACGAAGAAGCCCGTGCCGCGCGTGCGGCGGGGAAGAGCGCCGAAGAAATCCGACGGATCCTGGCGCGAGCCGAACCGGCGATGCAGGCGATCCGCGCCGCCGAGCTTCGACTCAAGCAGGCGATCAACGACATCCTCACCCCCGAGCAACGGAACAATCCCTGCACGCTGCGCGGCCTCAACGGCTGAGCGCGCAGTCACCGACTGGCGGCGTCTCTGGGGGGAGCGCCGTCCGGATGCCCTCGGGAGCTTCGGCTTCCGGGGGCAGCTTCTTTTCACCGCCGATCATCGCGCCTGGGCACTCGTGTGTCGCCGCCGGCCCGACCCTGGCACGCGGTCCTGTCCTCCGCCGTTCCAGGGCTGCGCTGCCGGGGCGTGTCGTCGTCTGCGAGCGGGCGCCATCCACGCCGGCAACGCGCTGGTAGTTGCCCCAGCGGAGTTCCCCGAGTTTTCAGGCCGGCGCGACGCACGCACCGTACAGTCACGGACCACTGTCACGCGCTCCCACCGCCGACTCTCCATGCAGGGACCATCCCTGCGCGCCGCAGCCGAGCGCCTCAACCCCGCGACGGACCGTCCGATCCACTGCACCACGGGGCCAGGAGGGTCCAATGACTCGCGCCATGCTTCTCGCCTGTGCCGTACTGACGGCCTGCACCACGTCTTCAGTCACCACGTCCGGCACATTGACAACACCGCGTCCCAGGTCGGGCGCCACCTCGACGTTCGTCCCGATCGACGAGATCCAGCGCTTTCCCGACGCGAGCTCGCTGTTCGACGTGCTGCAGCGCACGCGTCCCGCCATGGTGCGCGCGCGCCTGGGGAGCCACGTATTGCGCGGCATTCAGCCGGAGATCGACGTCTTCATCAACGGCCAGTACGCCGGGGCCACGGACGTGCTGCGCACCCTCCAACCGCGCTATGTCTCGAGTGTCCGCATGGTGCAGCGCGTGCAGGCCTACACCGAATACGGCGCGTGGCTCCGCGGCGAACACGTCCTGTTCGTGACACTGGTTCGGTAGGGTTTCTCGGCGGGAGGTTGGGCGCCAGCGTCTGTGTGGCGCCGGAAGCAATCGTCACCGTTAGTGCGGCCCGTCATGCCTTCATGCCCTCCACGGCGGATGTTTCGCATGCACGCCCCGAGAGGCGTTGAAGCGGGGTCGCGCAGAAGAGGGGCACGGGCGGAGTCCGCGCCGTGCCCCTCTCACTCCCTCCGAGTGTCCGACTGTGCGTGTCCTCTCGCCCGGCGCTTCCGTGCCTAACGCCGGATCCGCGCCGCGTTGACGGCGTTCGTCAGGTCCCCGTCGCTCAGGCAGTTGCGCACCGCTTCAGCGATCTCGATGGCGACGTTCTGCTGGGCTTCGGCGGTCGACGCTCCCAGGTGCGGCGTCATCACGACGTTGGGCAATGCGCGGAGCGGGCTGTCCTTCGGCAAGGGCTCGGCCTCATACACGTCGAGGGCAGCACCGCCGAGGTGACCGGACGTGAGGGCGGCGAGGAGGGCCTTCTCGTCCACCACGCCGCCGCGGGCGACGTTGAGGAGGAGGCCGCCGGCCTTCATCATCGCGAACTGCGCCGGGCCGATCAGGCCGGCGGTCACGTCGGTCAGCGGGACGTGAACAGAAATGACATCGGCGGACTTGAGCACGACGTCCAGCGTGCCGAGTTGCACGTCGAGTTCGCGGGCGCGCTCCTGCCCGAGCCACGGATCGTACACGACTACCTGCATGCCGAAGGCGCGGGCGCGCTTGGCCACCTGTCCACCGATCCGTCCGGCGCCAACGAGGCCCAGCGTCTTGCCGTAGAGCTCGAATCCGTTGAACGACTTGCGGTCCCACTCGCCGGCCTTCATCGAGCGATCGGCGGCCGGCACCTTGCGCGCGAGCGCGAGCAGGAGGGCCATCGTCAGTTCGGCGGCCGAGATGGTGTTGCCTGCCGGCGCAGTGAGCACCGGGATGTTGCGCTCGGAGGCTGCGTCGACGTCGATCGTGTCCACGCCGACGCCCGCACGACCGATGGCCTTGAGGCGCTCGGCTTTCGAGAGCGAGGCGCGCGTGATCTTCGTGGCGCTGCGCACGAGCACCGCGTCGGCGTCCGCGATGGCCGAGGCGAGGTCGTCGCCGGCGAGTCCCGGGCGAACGACGAGGGCGAAGCGCGGATCGGAAGCAAGCGGTGCCAGGCCGTCGATGGCGATGCTGTCCGCCACGAGGACCGTCCAGGTGGCCGTCATGCGGTCATGACCTCCTGCAACGCGCCGAGCAGCGTCTCGAGTTCTTCCATCGTGTGGTCGCCCATGTGTCCCACGCGCACCATGTCATCCTTGAGTTTGCCGTAGCCGGTGGCGATGACGAAGCCTTTCGCCTTCATCGCGCTCGCCACGCCTGATCCCGTCTTGCCGGCGGGCACGGTGATGCATGTAACGCCCGGGGCACGGTAGCCGGCCGGTGCGTACAGCCGAATGCCGATGCGCGCGCCGAGCGCCTCGGCCCACGCCCATGTGCGCTCGGCCATCGCGGCGTGGCGCGCCCAGCGTGCTTCCATGCCCTCTGCTTCGAGGTGCGCGAGCTGGACGTCGGCGGCATAGAGCAGCGAAACCGCCGGCGTGTTGGGTGACTGGTTCTTGCGATGGTATTCGTCGAACTCGAGCAGGTCGAAGTAGAGTCCGCGGCGCCGGCTCTCCTTTGCTCGCGCCAGCACGCGATCGTTGGCCGCGCAGAACGCGAGGCCAGCGGGGAGCGCGAGCGCCTTTTGTGAGCCGGTGAGCACGTAGTCGAGGCCCCACGCGTCGGACTCGACCGGTGCGGCCGCCATCGACGACACCGTGTCGACGACGAGCACCACGTCGCCCGCGTCGTGCACGACCTTCGCGATGTCCGCAATCGGGTTGAGCACGCCCGTCGACGTCTCGGAGTGCACGACCGTGACGACGTCGTAGCCGCCTTTCCGGAGCGCGTCGGCGACCATTTCGGGCGCGTGGTACTGGCCGTAGGGTACCTCGAGTTTGTCCGCCGCGATGCCGGAGTTGACGGCGGCCTTGTGAAAGCGTTCCGAGAACGAGCCGTTCACGAGGCAGAGCACGCGTTCGCGCACCGCGTTGCGCACGCCGGCCTCCATGAGACCGGTCGCCGACGACGTGGACGTGTACACGGGCCGCGTGGTGCGAAAGACCTGCTGCAGACGCGGCGCCAGGCGGGCCATCAGATCCTCGATGCCTTTCCCGCGATGCGCGATCATCTGCTGGGTCATCGCATGGAGGACCTCGTGTCGCACTTCCGTGGGCCCCGGCAGGAAGAACCGGCCAAAGGGTGGCGCCTTGACGTTCGATGCAGCGTCTGTTGGAGCGAGTGTGGAAGACATCGGGCGAATGGGCAGAGTGGGCGAATGGCAACGAGAGTCGTGGCCGCGGCCGGCCTTCAAGCTGCGTTCGGGACCGGAGGAGGCAAGGTACAGGGACGGGTTCACATGTCAGTCGGGCGGTCGTGTCTACCGCCCGTTGCTGCACCAGTCCGTCTTTTCACTACAGCATCAGTTGGTATCTGTCACTCGCCAGTCGATGCGAGCCTCGGTCTCGTGTCTGAGGCCCAAGGGACAGGGGTCGTCAGGCCGGACGTGGATCGTCCGGCCCAGCACCGCGAGTGCGGCTTCCTCATGCTCCACCCGGCAGTCGAAGCGAATCCGGGCTCGTGTTGGATGCAGTGAACAGGGTTGTCGGGTCAGAAGTGGATCGCGCGTCCCAGCACCGCGAGCGCCGCTTCCTTGGTCGCCTCGGAGAGCGTGGGGTGCGAGTGCACGGTCACGCCGATGTCCTCGGAGGAGCCGCGATATTCGAAGGCAAGCACGACCTCCGGGATCAGCTCGGACACGTTAGGCCCGATCATGTGGCACCCGAGCAGTTCGTCGGTCGTCGCGTCGGCGATGAACTTCACGAAGCCCGACGTTTCGCCCATGGTGCGGGCGCGCCCGTTGGCACTGAACGGGAACTTGCCCGTGCGATAAGCACGTCCCGAGGCTTTCACTTCAGCCTCGGTCAGTCCCACCGTGGCGATCTCGGGCCAGGTGTACACGATCGACGGCATCGAGCGGTAGTGCATGTGCACCGGCTTGCCGGCAATCACCTCGGCGGCAATCACGCCCTCCTCCTCGGCCTTGTGCGCGAGCAGCTTGCCACCGACCACGTCGCCGATGGCAAAAACGTTCGGGACGTTCGTCCGCATCTGGTCGTCGACGATGACCTCGCCGCGCTTGCCCGTCGCGAGTCCCAACGCCTGTGCATCGATGCCCTGGAGCGCCGGGCGGCGTCCAACGGAGACGAGCACGTAGTCCGCGTCGAGCGTTTCGGTCGTTCCGTCCTTCTCGACCAGCACGTCGACCCCATCTGCCCGACGCGTCGCGCCGGTCACCTTGGTGCCCGTTCGCAGCTCGAGTCCCTGCCGGCGCAGGATGCGGTCCGCCTCCTTGATGACTTCATCGTCGTTGCCGGGGAGGATCGTGGGCATGAGTTCGACGACCGTCACTCTTGCACCGAGCCGTCGCCACACGGATCCGAGTTCGAGCCCGATGACACCGCCCCCGATCACCACGAGGTGTCTGGGCACCGCGGGGATCGACAGCGCACCGACGTTGGACAGGACGCGCTGCTCGTCGAACCGCAGGAACGGCAGCTCGATCGGCACCGATCCCGTGGCGAGGATCACGTGGCGTGCCTGATACGTGGCGACCGAGCCGTCGGGGCCACTGACCTCGACGATGTTGCCGGTCTTGAGGGTGCCGCGGCCCCTGGCCCAGGTGACCTTGTTCTTCTTGAACAGGAACTCCACGCCGCGCGTGTTGGCGCCGACGACCTCGTCCTTGCGCTTCATCATCGCGCCGAGGTCGAACCGCAGCGCATCGAAGGTCAGGCCGTGTTCGTGCGCGTGCAGGCGCGCGAACTCG
The DNA here is from genome assembly GCA_020846935.1 of Gemmatimonadaceae bacterium. Taxonomy (NCBI): domain Bacteria; kingdom Pseudomonadati; phylum Gemmatimonadota; class Gemmatimonadia; order Gemmatimonadales; family Gemmatimonadaceae; species Gemmatimonadaceae bacterium. The sequence goes on along the minus strand of JADLCY010000001.1, from coordinate 464,658 downwards.
TAGTGCTCCGAGGACTGCAGGAGCGCTTTCGACGGAATGCAGCCGACGTTGACGCACGTGCCACCGAGGGTCTTGTCCATCTCCACGCAGACCGTGGAGAGTCCGAGCTGCGCGGCGCGGATGGCGGCGACGTAGCCACCGGGGCCACCGCCGATGACGACGACATCGGCGGAGAGTGGGGAGTCAGGCATGAGAGGGCGGGTGCGTGGCGGCGCGCGGGAGCGAACCGCGCTGGGGGGGCTGCCGGAACATAAAAAGCGGGTGCGGCCGCGCGAAGCGACCGCACCCGCCCCCCACACCGCGATGCTCCGCGGTGCCCCATTGTCAGGGACCGATCACCCGGCCCCACGCGTGTCTGACACCAGAAGCGACCGAAGGGTTCACGCGGCCCGATGCGTCGAGCCGGAGCGAGAGGCGGAGAACGTCCCTTCGCGCAACGTATCTCGGCAGCCGTGCAGTCGTGTGTAGAACGTGCCTTCGATACGGTCTCCGGTCCGATGGCCCTCGAGCACGGTGACCACGTCGCCGGACTCACGCGGATCGAAGTACGGCCCGATCATGGCGACGAACGATGTGTTCGACGCTTCGAGGAGCCTGACGCCGGTCGGTGCGACGTCGCGCGTCACGAAGAAGAGGAAGCGCCCCGCAACGGCCGCGTCGCTCGTCGTGTCGCGGATGAGCGTCATGCTTTCGCGGTGTCCTGCCTGATCCACCATGTTCCCGCGCCAGGTGCCGGCGAGCGCGGCAAGCGCCGAAGGCCGGCGGGCGTCGGAGCGGGAGGGCGGGAGCGGCGTGAATGCGAATCGGGGACTCATTGCGTTGACCTCGGGACTCTCGCACTACGCAGAGGGAGCGCTGCCGGATTCACCCGGCTCGGCCGTTGTGCGCGTCGGCATGGTTGACGCTCTCTTGGAAACCGGCCAACCTCGAAGGGTTTCCTGCGCGAAGAACGTGTGGTCGCCGACGCACGTCAGTACCGAAAAAAAGCGGAGCGCGCCGACTCGGTCAGCGCGCCCCGCCGTCTGCCTGGCGAAGGATCACCCGATCGCGAGCAACGCCGGATCCTCCATCAGCTCCTTGATCCTCACAAGGAACAGCACGGCCTGCTGGCCATCGATGATGCGGTGGTCGTAGGAGAGCGCGATGTACATCATCGGTCGGACGACGATGGCGCCGTTCACCACCATTGGACGCTCCTGCACCTTGTGCAGTCCGAGGATGCCGACCTGGGGGTAGTTGATGATCGGCGTCGACACGAGCGAACCGAACACCCCGCCGTTGGTGATGGTGAACGTGCCGCCCGTGAGGTCGTCCATCGTGAGCTTGCCGTCGCGTGCCTTCTTCGCCACGGCGCCGATGCTCTTTGCGATGTCGATCATGCCCAGGCGATCCGCGTCCTTGAGGTTGGGGACCACCAGCCCCGCATCGGACGCCACCGCGATGCCCATGTTCACGTAGTGGTGATACAGGATCGCATCGCCGTCGATCTTTGCGTTCACCACCGGGTACTGCCTGAGCGCAAGGCAGGCCGCGCGCACGAAGAACGGCATCATCGACAGCTTGATGCCCTGCTCCTTTTCCAGCTTTGGATTGATGCGGCCGCGCAGCGCCTCCACGGCCGTCATGTCCACTTCATTGAACGTCGTGAGGTGCGCCGTCTGGTGTTGCGACTCGAGCAGGTGTTCGGCGATGCGCTTGCGACGCGTCGTCATCTTCTCGCGCGTTTCGCGCGCGCCGTTGCTCGCTGGCGGCGCAACTGCAGCAACCACCGGCGCGGGGGCGGCGGGGAGCGCAGGGGCCGCGGGAGCGGCAGGCGCCGCCGCCGCGACGCGCGTCGCAGCAACCTTGCCACCTTGCTCGATCACGTCGGGCTTGCTGACGACTCCGCCTCGACCGGTCCCCGCGATTCCCGCGAGGTCAACACCACCCTCGGCCGCCACGCGAACCGCGGCCGGAGACGCGCGCACTTCTGGCGCAGTCGCCACCGGGGCGCTTGGCGCGGCGGGCGGTGCGCTCGGTGCTGCAACGATCGGGGGGGGCGCCGAGGGTGCCGCAGCTGCGCTTGCGGTGGTCCGCTCGACGCTGGCGGCGGCGCCCGTTTCATCGAGTTCGCCGAGCACCTCGCCAACCGTCACCACGTCGCCCTCGGCCTTGCTGCGACGCGCGAGCACACCCGCTTTCAGCGCCGGAACTTCGACCGTTACCTTGTCCGTTTCGAGTTCGACCAGGGTCTCCCCGGCGGCGACGGCGTCCCCTTCCTTCTTCGTCCAGCGGGAGATGGTGGCTTCGACGATCGACTCGCCAAGCGGGGGGACAGTGATCGAGAGCATTCGGCGGATCCGGACCCGGAAGATGGGGTGCAACTCCCGTCCAGATCGGCAGTTGCATGGCATCGCAATATAACCGCACGGCATGGGCATGCGAGCACTCACGCTCTCGGCGCACGGTGGCGTCGAGCAACTCGAATATCGAGAGGATCTTGCGACTCCCACGATCGCGTCGCCGACCGACGCGCTCGTGCGAATTCATGCGGCCGCGCTGAACCGCCTGGACCTGTGGGTGCTCGGCGGACTGCCCAACGTCTCCATCACCCCGCCCTGGATCGTGGGGTCGGACGCGGCGGGCGTCGTGGAGGCCGTGGGCAGCGCGGTTACCGGCGTCAGGCCGGGAGCTCGCGTCCTGATCAACCCCGGCATCAACTGCGGCACGTGCGAGTACTGCCGGGACGGCGACGACCCCCTGTGCTTGACCTACCGGATCCTGGGAGAACACGTCCCCGGGACCATGGCCGAGCGTGTCGTCGTGCCCGCGGCCAACCTTCGGCCCGTGCCCGACGGTGTTTCGTTCGTCCAGGCGGCGGCGTTTCCACTCGCGACGCTCACCGCGTGGCGCATGGTGGTCACGCGCGCCAACGTGCAGGCGGGTGAAGATGTGCTGATCTGGGGCATTGGGGGCGGCGTGGCGCAGCAGGCGTTGCAGATCTGTCGATTCCTCGGAGCGCGGACGTGGGTCACGTCCGGGAGCGCGGAGAAACTGGAGCGCGCTCGCGTCCTGGGTGCCGACGTGTACCTCGATCACTCGACGATGGACGTGGGGCGCGAGGTGCGGCAGCGCACGGGAAAGCGCGGCGTCAACGTCGTGGTGGACAGCGTGGGGGAGCGTACCTGGAAGCAGTCGTTAGGTGCCCTGGGCAAGCGCGGACGGCTGGTGACATGCGGCGGCACGTCCGGGCCCAACGTGGAGACCGATATCCGGCGTCTGTTCTGGAACCAATGGACCATCATGGGATCGACCATGGGGACGCAACGAGAGTTTTCGACCATCACCGATCACCTGCACGCCGGCCGATTCATGCCAGTGGTGGACAGCACGTTCCCTCTCGCACGCGGCCGCGAGGCGTATGAGCGCCTCGCCAGCGGCCAGCAGTTCGGGAAGGTTGTGGTGGAGATCGGGTAGCGTGAGCGTCGAGCGGGCGCAGTACACCGCCGAGGAGGAACGGGCGATCCGGGAGGCCTTTGCGGCCACGGGTCAGGCGACATGTCCGCGTTGTGAGTCACGGATGACTCTGCGCGAGATTGGCGGCGGGTCGTTTGGCCTCGGCTACGCCCGCCGGCGCGAGTGGCTCCTGTGTTCGGGCTGCCGGCGGAGCGCCATCTTCGACGCGAGGCGTGGCACGCGGAACTAGCGTTCTGGCGTGCGGTCGGGGCGCTGCGCGGGGCGCGCGAGTTCCGGGGTGGACCCTGGAGCCACCGACGGCGGACCATCCCCGTCCCGATCAATCAGCCTAGATTTCCCGGACACCCGTCCACCTCGCCGTGCCCTTCATACAGCGTCTCCAGGATAGCTTCGCGCAGCTCGCCGACATCGTCCCCGCGCTGCTGGGTGCACTCATCATCCTCTTTGCCGGCTACCTGCTGGCCAAGCTGGTCGAAAAGGGTGTCGAGCGTCTCCTCCGCAAGCTTCGTCTCAACAACCTGCTGGAGCGCGGCGGCGTGATGGAGGCCGTGGAGCGCACCGGATCGCACTTCAATCCCACGCGGGTGGTGGGCAAGCTGCTCTTCTGGTTCGTGATGTTTGCGGTGATCATGCTGGCGGCGAATGCGTTGGGCATGGAGTCGCTGGCCGAGGTGTTTGCCGAGCTGGTCGGGTACATCCCGAGCCTGATGTCGGCGATCGTGATCCTGATCGTGGGCATCGTGTTGGGGCGATTCACGGGCGGACTCATCATGGCGTCGGCGGGCGCGGTGCAGGGCGGGCCGACGCTGGCGCGCGTGGGGCGCTGGGGAGTGGTGGTGCTCGCGGTGTTCATGGCGCTGCAGGAGCTGGGCATCGCCACCGACATCGTCACCACGGCGTTCGCGATCCTGTTCGGTGCGATCGCGTTGGCCATGGCGCTGGCCTTCGGGCTCGGCAATCGCGAGCTGGCCGGTGAGGTGACGCGGGAGTGGTACGCGCGCTATCGTGCCGAGCGCGACGCGATCGAACGTGAGACGGCGGAGCGCGAGCAGGAAGAGGAGGCCGAGCTGGCCGCCCAGGAGGTTGCCGACGACGCCGAGGCGCAGGCGCGAGTGATGCAGCGGCACGCCTGACGCGACGTATCGGCAGGTGCAGGAACCCACGAATCCCCGTTACCAGTGACGCACATGGCCACCATTGCCCCGGTCGAGATTTCGCTCGAAGAACTCTGGATGCCGTTCACCGCGAATCGGGCATTCAAGAAGGCGCCACGGCTGCTCGCCAAGGCGCACGGCATGTACTACACCGACGTTGACGGCAACGAGATCCTGGATGGCACGGCCGGGTTGTGGTGCGTGAACGCCGGCCACTGCCGCGAGCCGATCGTCTCGGCCATCCAGAAGGCGGCGGCGACACTGGATTACGCGCCCGGGTTCAACCTGGGGCACCCGCTCCAGTTTCAGCTGGCGACGCGACTGGGGCAGATGCTGCCGGGCGACCTGGACCACGTGTTCTTCGGCAATTCGGGTTCGGAGGCCGTGGACACCGCGCTCAAGATCGCGATTGCCTACCACGCCTCGCGCGGGGAGACGAAGCGCACGCGGCTCGTCGGGCGCATCCGCGGCTACCACGGTGTGGGATTCGGCGGCATCTCGGTGGGCGGTCTCGAGAACAACCGCAAGGTGTTCGCGTCGCACCTCGTGCCCAACACCGACGCGCACCTTCCCGCGACGCACGGGGTGCCTGGCAACACGTTCGCCAAGGGGCAGCCGCAGCACGGCGCGCACCTGGCCGACGCGCTGGAGGAGCTCTGCGCCGTACACGGCGGTGACACGATCGCTGCCGTCATCGTGGAGCCGGTGGCCGGGTCGGCGGGCGTGCTCGTGCCGCCGGTCGGCTATCTCGAGCGGCTGCGCGCGATCTGCGATGCGCACGGCATCCTGCTCATCTTCGATGAAGTGATCACCGGCTTCGGACGGTTGGGGTCGGCTTTTGGGACGACGCACTTTGGCGTGTCACCCGACCTGATGACCGTGGCCAAGGGGCTGACAAACGGCGCGGTGCCGATGGGTGCCGTGTTCGTGCGCCATGGCATCTACGAGAGCGTGGTGAACGCGAGCGAAGGCGGCATCGAGTTCTTCCATGGCTACACGTATTCCGGCCACCCGTTGGCCTGTGCCGCTGGGCTGGCGACGCTGGACCTCTATCGTGACGAGGGGCTCTTTGAGCGCGCATCGGAGTTGGCGCCCTACTGGCAGGACGCGGTGCATTCGCTCAAGGGCGAGCCGCACGTGGCGGACATCCGGAATCTGGGCCTCGTGGCCGGCATCGAGCTGGAACCGCGTCCTGGCAAGCCCGGCGCTCGCGCGATGGAGGCTCACGTCGACTGCTTTCGGAACGGGCTGCTGATCCGCGTGACGGGCGACATCATTGCCTTATCGCCGCCGCTGATCATCGAGCGACCGCAGGTGGACCGGATGGTGGACGGCATCAGGGCAGCGCTTCGTCGGATTCCCTGATCGCCGTCGAGCGGTGGGTGAAGCGCCGCCGCGCATGAGATTCTCGCGGGTGGCGCGCCAGGATCTTCAGCAACTCACGGGTCGGCTCCTTACGGAGCCGGCCCTTTTTTCTGGCCGACCTTGCACGTCGTGGGACGGGCGACAGTTTGACGCGTCACCCAAGCCCTCCTCGAATCATGCGCGCCACCGCACTCGTCCTGGCCCTCCTCAGCGCCTCAGCGCTCCAGGCACAGAAGTCCCGCGAGAACGACCTCAAGCTGCCGATCGGCGGCACCCCAGGCCCGCTCGACGCCATCACCGACATTGCCGGCATCGAAGTGGGGCACACGACGATCATCCGCGGCAGCGGTAAGCTCGTGGTTGGCCAGGGCCCGGTGCGCACCGGGGTCACCGTGATTCATCCGCGAGGCCGCGGCAGCAGCGACCCCGTCTTTGGCGCGTGGTTCACGCTGAACGGCAACGGCGAGATGACGGGCACAACGTGGTTGCAGGAGGGGGGCCTGCTCGAAGGGCCGATCGCGATCACGAACACGCACTCGGTCGGCGTGGTGCGCGACGCGATCCTGCAATGGCAGGTGGGCCGGCCGGGCATGCAGCCCTGGGGGCTGCCGGTGGTGGCGGAGACCTATGACGGTGGGCTCAACGACATCAACGGCTTCCACGTCACCGCCGAACACGTGAAATCAGCACTGGACGGAGCGCGCGGGGGTCGCGTGCTGGAGGGCGCGGTGGGCGGTGGGACCGGAATGTCGTGTCACGGTTTCAAGGGCGGCATCGGCACGGCCTCACGCGTCCTGTCCCGACAGCAGGGCGGCTACACGGTCGGCGTGCTCGTGCAGTGCAACTACGGCAGCCGCCGCGATCTGCGGATTGCGGGCGTGCCGGTGGGTGAAGAGATCACGGACCTGACATCGTGCTTCGCCACGACGGACATCCCCGTCGGCGATCCTCGATATGCGCGCCGCTGCGATCAGCAGGGCGCGCGCAACGACGACGAGCCGGAACTGGGCTCGATCATCGTGGTGGTCGCGACGGACGCACCGCTGCTCCCGCACCAGTTGCAGCGCCTGGTGAAGCGCGTCGCCGTGGGGCTGGGGCGCGAAGGCGGTTTTGGCGGCAACGGCTCGGGCGACATCTTCGTGGCGTTCTCCACGGCGAACCCGGCGACGGGCACGGCGCGGGACTCGGCCAACGTGAAGATGCTCTCGAACGGGATGATCAGCCCGCTGTTCAACGCGACGGCGTGGGCCACCGAGGCCGCAATCACCAACGCGATGCTGGCGGCCGAGACCATGACCGGCGCCAACGACCTGCGGTTGTTCGCGCTGCCGCATGACCGCCTGATGGCCGCCATGCGCAAGTACGGGCGAATGCAATAGCGCGGAGCTGCCAACGACAGAAAGCATGACGCGTTGAGCGGGCGGCCTGGAAACGGGGGTGAGGACGGCATGGCGTCGCACGAAGGGGAACGGAGTGAACACGGGTCCGATGGCGACCTCGGGATGCGCGCTGATGTCACCCGGCGCGACTTTCTCAATGGGCTCGCCATCGGCATTGGCGCGCTGGGGAGCCTCACGCCGGCTGATCTGTGGCGCGCGGGCGTGTTTCAGGGCGACGCCGACTACCCGCCGGCAAAGATGGGGCTGCGGGGGAGTCACGACGGCGCGTTCGAAGTGGCGCATCGCGTGCGCGACGGTGCCAGGCCTGCCGCGTTCGGGCGGGCGACGCCCGTCGACGGACGCTATGACCTGGTGGTGGTCGGTGCCGGGATCTCGGGTCTGAGCGCGGCCCACTTCTACCGGGCGCAGGCGGGCACATCGGCGCGCATCCTCATCCTCGACAACCACGACGACTTTGGCGGGCACGCGCGCCGCAACGAGTTCACGGTCGACGGCACTCAGCTCATCGGCTACGGCGGCACGCAGTCCATCGACACGCCCGGCAAATACTCCACGGTTGCGCGCGACCTGCTCACGTCGCTGGCCATCGACACGCAAGCGTTCTATCGGCATTTCGACCGGAAGTACTTCACCAGGCTCGGGCTGACGCCGGGAACCTTCTTCGACAAGGAGACGTTCGGGCGCGACGTGCTGGTGCCAAAGCCCGAGTCGATGACCTGGCGCGCGTTCTTCGCCAGGGCGCCCATGACGCCGGTCGTGCGCCGCGATCTCGTGCGTCTCCACACGGAACGGCGGGACTACCTCCGGGGAAAGACCAACGCAGAAAAGCTGGCGCTGCTCGCACGGACGAGCTATCGAGCCTGGCTGACCGACCACGTGAAGCTGGATGCAGGCGCGTTGCCGTATCTGCAGTCGATGACGCACGACTACTTCGGCGTCGGGATCGACGCCGTGCCGGCGGGAGACTGCCGGGGACTGGGGTTTCCCGGCTTCAACGGGTTGGGCCTTGGCCACGAGCCGGGGCCAGGGCAGGGCCTGACGTCGCGCCTCGATCACGACGAGCCGTACATCTTCCACTTTCCCGACGGGAACGCGAGTATCGCGCGCCTGCTGGTACGTCGGCTCATCCCCGGGGTGCTCGACGGCACCACCATGACCGACATCGTGACGGCGCGTGCGCGATACGGCAACCTCGATCTGCCCCGTAACGCGACGCGGCTCCGGCTGTCGTCAACGGTCATAGGCGTCAGGCACCTGCGGCCCAACGGCACGGGCGACGTGGAGGTCACCTACGTTGCGGACGGCAGGGCATACACCGTGGTCGCCGCCCGGTGCGTGCTCGCGTGCTGGCATGGCGTCATTCCGCACATCTGTCCGGAGCTGCCGATCGACCAGAAGAAGGCGCTCGCCTATGGCGTGAAGGTGCCGCTGGTCTACACGAATGTTGCCGTGCGCAACTGGACCTCGCTCGCAAGGCAGCGCGTGCACGAGATCCGGTCACCGGCGATGTACTGGACGCGTACCGAGGTCGACTTTCCGGTGAGCATGGGGAGCTATCGCTTCGCGAAGGGGCCTCAGGATCCGGTGGTACTCTTCATGATGCGCACGCCGTGCAAACCCGGAGTTTCCGCGCGCGACCAGCAACGCCTCGGACGCAACGAACTGCTTGGGACGCCGTACGCGACGCTCGAGCGGGAGGTGCGTTCTCAGCTCGCGCGCATGCTCGGGCCCGGCGGGTTCGATCCGGCGCGCGACATCGCGGGGATCACCGTGAACCGGTGGTCGCACGGCTACGCGTACGAGTACAACTCGCTGTATGATCCGGTGTGGCCACCGGGTCAGGCGCCGAACGAGATCGCGCGCCGGCGGCACGGGAACATCGCGATCGCCAACTCGGATGCCGCCGCCTATGCCTATACCAATGCCGCGATCGACCAGGCCCACCGGGCCGTGGGCGAGCTGTGGAAGGGTCAGTGACGCAGCACGCGGTGTGCTTGTTCCCCGGCGCGACGAGGGTGCGACACGGAGAGCCCGCGTGACCGCGCGAACACTGCGTAGCGCGGCCGTCCCGGAGCCTGCGTGAGCGCGCGGACCGTGCGTAGCACGATCTCAGGGAGCCCCGCGTGAGCGTACGGACGCTGCGTTCCGTGATCTCCGGGGAGCCCGCGTGAGCGCGCGAACGATGCATGCCGGGCTCCTCGCCCTGCTGGCGTGTTCGCATTCGTCGACGGTGACCGTGCAGGGGACGCCGTCGCCGTCACCTGCGGCGCCGGTCGCTTCAGCGCCCACCATTGGTGCTGCTACGGCGCCCCCCCCGGGGCCCGTCAATCGGAGTGAGGCACCGCCGCAGGTGACAGGCAGGGTCGCCGAGCTGCCGCGCACACGGCCGTTTGTGCCGGCGGGGCTCGACGCCAGGCCATGCACGGTGCAGGTCGGAGAGCGCCTGCAGGCCGCGCTCAACGCCGCGAAGGGTGGCGACGTGTTGTGCCTCGCGCGCGGCGCGCGCTACGCGGGCAGCTTTACGGTGCCAGCCCGGCGCGATACGGGAGTGATCGTGCTGCGCACCCATCCCTCCGTCACGCTGCCAACGGGGCGCATGCGACCGTCCGTGGCCAGCGGACTGGCGCGCCTCGCCTCGGGGGCTGCGACCAGCACGCTCAAGTTCCTTCCGCGCGCATCGCAGTGGCACATCCTCGGCGTGGAGTTGACAAGCGATTCACTGCTCGAGCGAGGGCCGGTGGCGATCGTCGAAGTTGGCTCGCTCGTCGAACGCGAGCGCGCCGACCTTCCGACCAACATCTCCTTTGATCGGGTGTATGTGCACGGGTGGCAGCATCAACATGTGCGGCGCGCGTTTTCGGCCAACGGCGGCGCGTTCACCCTCACGCGCAGCTGGTGCGAGGAGATCCATGCGACCGGGTTCGACAGCCAGTGCGTGATCTCGTGGGGTGGGTCGGGGCCGATGCTCATCGAGGACAACTATCTCGCTGCGGCGAGCGAGAACCTGATGTTCGGTGGCGGCGATCCGCGCATCCCCGGCCTCGTGCCGTCGGACATCACGATGAGGCGTAATCACGTGACCAAGCCGATTGCCTGGAAAGGCCAGCGGTGGAACGTGAAGAACCTGATCGAGACCAAGTCGTCGGCGCGGGTACTGGTGGAGGAGAACGTGATCGAAGGGGTCTGGACGGAAGGTCAGACGGGGTACGCGTTCGTGCTCAAGTCGACCACGCAGGGCGGCACCTGCCCACCGTGTTCGTCGAGCGACTGGACCATTCGACGCAACCTCGTGCGTCACGTCGGCGCAGGCTTCTCCTTTGCCGGGCGTGCGGATCAACGACCGGGCAGCACTACGGACTCCACGGTCCGACGCTTCGAAGTGACGGAGAACTGGATCGAGCCGATCGCCGTGCCGCCCTACGAGGGCGACGGCCGCCCGGTGATATTCGTTGCCGAGAACCAGGACATCGTGTTCTCACGCAACGTGTTCGAACCGTCCGCGCAGGTGCGAGATGCCGTGCTGTTCGACATCAGCGGGCGCATCAAGGTCGCGGCTCGCAACCTGACCATGACCAACAACGTGTTGCCGCGCGGGCGCTACGGGCTGGGCGCCAGCGGCGTTGGCGAGGGCGCGCGCGCGTGGCAGGCCGGTGCGAGTGGGCGATCCACCTGGAGCCGCAACGCGTTCATCGGCAACACCACGATCGCCTACCCCGCCGGAACCACGTTTCACACATCCATGGCGCAGGCGCTGGGTGCAGCGGGGGTCAGCCGCGCACCGATCGACGATGGCGTGCGCGGCGTGGTCGTTGACCGATGAGCGACGCACCCGTCGACGCCTTGCGTCTGGCTGGCCTGCTCCAGTTCCTGCGTGATGCCGAGCGCCTGAAGGTCACCCTGCGCTCGGCGTGGACCTCCGCGGGCCGCGCAGAGAGTGTGGCCGAGCACACATGGCGACTGTGCCTGATGGCGCTGGTGCTGGCGCCGGAGTTTCCTGGCGTCGACATCGCCAGGGTGCTCAGGATCTGCATCGTGCATGACCTGGGCGAGGCGATCGGTGGTGACATCCCCGCACCCGAGCAGGCGCGTCGCCTGGCAGCGGGCGAGTCCGAGGGCAAGGCAGCCGCGGAGCGCCGCGACCTGGCCGCGCTCATCGAGCCGCTGCCTGACGAGACGCGCGCCGAGGTGCTTGCCCTGTGGGATGAATACGAAGCTGCGGCGAGTCCGGAGGCACGCCTCGCGAAGGCGCTCGACAAGCTGGAGACGATCCTGCAGCACACCCAGGGGCGAAACCCGCCCGACTTCGACTACCGCTTCAACCTTCGTTACGCGCGCCAGCACACCGAGTCGCCGGCGCTGATCGCCGAGTTCCGCCGGCAGCTCGACGAAGAAACGGAGCGGTTGGCACGCACGCGACCTGATTGATCGCCGTGCTCGCGGTGCTCCGTGTACTCCCATCCCCCGGCACCTGAGCCATGCCCTTCGAGTCAGTACCGGACATTAGAGGTTGGGCCGTCCTCGGGGCGGGCTTTCCGGCGATCGTAGAGCCGGGTCGTGGCGATGTTCGCATGCCCAAGCCACTCCTGCACCTTGGCGATATCGGCCTCATGGTCGAGCGCGCTGGTCGCCGCGGTCGCCCGAAAGGAGTGCACGCAGAAGCCGCCGACGGGGAGGCCAGTGCTCCGGGCGTACTTCATCACGACGCTGTTGTTGCGCGCCCCGGGGCTGAGCGGTTTCTTGAGCTGGCCGGTGGATGGATTGCGCACGGGGCGGAACAGCGGGCCAGCGTCATCCTCGCGATGCCCGGCGGCTCTGTGCTCGCACACTTCCTATCACCACAGTCCATCGCGTTTGTATGGTCACACACCCATCCGACGTTCGGCTCTGTCGCAGGACAGTTCCGCTCACCCTCGCCGCACTTTCAGCCTTCTTGGGCTGCGGTGAACCAGCCAGCCTCGACACCAGATCAACAGTCCCCACGCAGCTTACGGCGCAAGCTTCTTCCTCTGCAGGCTTTTCGTATAGTACTGTCGCCGTTGCTTCGCTCGGTGGGGTACATGAGTCGGGCTACAATACAACGAAGACAACTGCACTTACCCCCTTGGTGAACAAGAAGCTGCTCTATCGTATCACGGCAACGGGAACGATCACATCGGCAAGGACACCGTACTTCTACGCAGATGGCGGCTCTCCGACGATCCCGATGCCTGGGTCGTATGGTCCTTCCGGGTTTTCGAACGGAGCCTCGCTGCCCCCCACATGCTTCTCTGCGGTCTACGTTGTCTCCGCTGAGGGGAGTTGGTACGCGCCAGGCTGCACGGGGCCAACTGGCTCAGATACGCTTCAAACGGGCCACGCCTTGCTGCGAGGGAGTCTGTCGATCTTGCGAGGTACCGCTCCCAACACGGGTTCAATGGACTGTTCGGCGCCCGGTGCTGGTTACGGTCCTTGTAACACCTACGCAGACAACGGGCAGGCGGTGAAGATTGAGAAGCTAAATGCGGCGCTCACGGTGACTGCAACACCACTGCAAGTGAACTACTTGGATAGCATCGTGGTGACGGCCTCGGTTTCCCCCGGAGGCGCTGGCGGGATTGACCTACCCTGGACAATTGACTCGACGAGATGGGTGCCAGCATTCGGAACACAAACGTCGCCGTGCGCGTGGAGTAACTTTCTTCCGAACAACGTCGGGGCGACTCGCCTCTGCAAACGACCCTTCACTCGTTCGGGCACGCTGACCGTGTTCGCGACTGTGAATGGCGATGCTCAGTCCGGAAGCGTGACCGTGGTCGTTCTGCCACCAAAGCTGAAAGTCACTGCCACGCCTAACCTCATCAACGGCGCGAAAGCGGTGACGTTCAAGCGAACGCTGGCTAATGGCGGAGGATACTTTGCACCGACGTGGACATGGCGCCCGGTCACCGGTATTAGCAGTACCTGTCCTTGGAACCTTGAGGTGTGCACACGAACCGTATCCACCACCGGCTGGATGGTTGTGAAGGGGACGTTCGATGGCTATACACTAAGCGACTCCGCGAAGGTGACTCAAACGAACTGCGTCACGGGTGACAGCATCCTTGACAACGAGTCGATCCGTACCGCACTCATGGAGGAGCTTTTCCAATCAAGTGTGGACTCGGCTCCTCCACTTCGCCTTGAGCAGGCGGGCTTCATATATCGGCTACCTGACGGCTCCGTACAGGCGTTCCCGTGGGATCACCTGAACACCGCTTGCAGTGTGTACCTGAAGCAACCACCGATCGCTGGCGTTCCCGCAGGGAGCACGCTCATAGGGACATATCACAGCCATCCGGTTGCACCCGGCGAGCTCGTGTATGACTGTCAGATTGATGGACCGAATGGTCTGCCGATCACGGGTCCGCCTGAACTATACGACGAACCGTTTGGCCATGCCGGGGATTGGTATGCAACGATGTCGTATGACGTGCCTGACTCCGTGATCACGAAAGGTGGTTGGGTATATAGGCTTGACTATCCGCCTCCAAATCCCATTCCTTCTGCAGGCACCACACAAAAGTGGCTTTGGAACCACGGCTCGGGCAGCCAGTGTACGTGGTCTCGATGACTGACACCAATTCTATCCTCTGCGCCATGACCCGCCCACGACTCAACGGAACATTTCTCAGCTTCTTCGCAGTTGCTGCGCTTGCGCTTGCCACACTTGGAGTTCCGTCTTCATCGGAAGCTCGCGGGGTAGGCAGCTGTAAGTCTGGACAGGCTAGCGCGTCCGGAGTGGGCGCGATCTCCCGATTGTTGACTACCTCAGTCTCGGGTCTTGTTACCTTACGACAACAGCTAGGGCTGGACGGAAGTAGCCCGTCCTCTGTGTCTGTGTCATCGGACGAGGCGCTGTGCGCGCGCGGATCTGAACTGGCGGATAGCCTGGCTGGCAAGAGCTCAGCAAGCGGCGCTCCGATCTATCTCTTCTTGGTTGGAACGTCTCACCGAGTTGTTGATCCGTCGCGAGCAGTTGGTAGTGAGTTCACATCAGCATACGTCTTCGATAGTACGTGGGCGTATAGAGGCAAGATGCTCATACCGAACAGCTCGGTGCCCTGAGTAGCTCGTGGCGCGACCCTTTCGATTTGGACGTGTGATTAGCGATAGCGACATGCCATCGCGAGGATCAACGGAGTGTCGGAGCGGCTGCGCCCGGCGGGCAAGATAGGACAGGCAGTCATGAAGGGGGCCCAAGTCAAGTGCTTGGGCCCTCTCTTGTTCCGTCGCGCGTCGTCGTCGTTAGGCTTGTAACGCGGCCTAAGCGCATGGGTGTCTCCGTCCACACTCGACGAACGAACAAGCGTCGGAGTCCCCGCTGCCGTCAAGTCCGGAAGCGACTCGACGGTCGGTCAGGTGGCGCCACCTGAGGAGAGGGCCGGCGAGCGCGCGGTGCTCCTGACGAGGACTGGGCGTTGCCGTTCCCGCTCTTCGCGAGGATGGTGAGCGAGCGTGCACAGGTGCAAGACGCGCCTTCTCCCGTAAGCGTCCGGCTCGGACGGGGGTTACCGTCGATGGTATCGACTGGCCGGCGGGAGCTATGCGAGGATGCCGTCGGCGCGCGCCCGCTGCCAGGCGCGGGGCAGCCGGTCGGCGGTGTTCGCGCCGGTGAAGCGCGTGAGGACGTCCGTGAGGTACGCCTCGATGTCGAGCTTCGCCTGCCGGGCGTTCTCGCTCACGGTGAAGAGCCTGGCGAGGCGCGGCCCCGCGTCGGGGTGCCCGATGAACAGCTAGTTCCGAGCCCCCAGCGTCAGCGGCCGGATCGCGTTTTCGGCGCGGTTGTTGTCGAGTGCCGCGCCCGCCGTCGTCACGCAGCGCATCAGCGACGGCCGTTGCCCGAGCACGTAGCCTAACGCGACCGCGAGCGCACTCTTCGGCGGGAGTCGCACCACATCCGTCGCCGCGCGCGCGAAGACGGCGTCGGCCAGCGGCCGACTGAAGCGGGCCCGCCAGGTCGCGAGTCGATCGGCCAGGCCGGCCCGGGATGCCGCGGGGACCGCGGCGAGGATCGCGCGGGCCCGTGCGTCATAGCGGAAGAGCCGATCGACCTGCTCGCGATACACGATCGCGCGCGTGTCGCCGCTCTCCACCGCGTTGACGAGATAGCGGCGCGCATGGGCCCAGCAGCCCAGATGCGTGATGCGCTCAGGCGGGCCTAACGTGTCGAGGCCCGACGCCCCGTCGGTCTGCACGACCCCGTAATACGTCGCGAGGAGCCGCGCCGGCTCTTTCGGCGTCTTGGTCAGCTGGAAGTCGTACCAGACCAGGCCATCGACCGCCGGATCCGGGCTCCGCGCCCGATACGTCCACACGTGCGTCGTCTGCGCCTTGCCGGGTCGCGTGCGATCACAGCAGTCGATCGGTGTCGCGTCCAGATGCACGTAGCTGGCGAGGACGTGCCGGCGGAGCGCTGCGGCCAGCGGGGCGAGGCGTGTAGCGGTTCAGCCAAAAGCGCACTTTAGGGCGGTTTGACGAAGCGACACTTTTCCCTCACCCGGCGAGCGGACCGGACGACGGAGGGACGAGTGATGAGCAGCAGAAATGGGAAGGCGCGGCGGCAGTGGACCGCCGCGGAGAAGGTGAAGATTCTCGACGAGGCGCGGGCCCCGAACACCACGGTGGCCGAGGTCCTGCGCCGGCATCAGCTCGATGCCGCGACCTACTATCGCTGGGAGAAGGACGCCAAAGCGGCGGTGCTCGCCGCGTTAGGCGACCAGCGACGGACGGCGCCGGATGCGCAGGCCAGGGAGCTTGAGCGGCTGCGGACGGAGCTGGCGAAGAAGAGTCGGATCATTGCCGAAGTGGTCGAGGAGAACCTCGACCTAAGAAGGGGGCTCTGAAGGTGCGGGAATCGACGCGCTTCCCCGCGGCGGTGAAAGCCGCGCTGTTGGCGCTCGTGGTCATGACGCGGGAGCGGACGGGCTGGCCGGTGCGCGGCATCCTCCAGCGCCTGGGCCTGAGCCCCGCGCGCTACCGCGCGTGGCACCATCGGCAGCGGACCGAGACCCTGGCGGATCGCACGACGCGGCGGCCTTTGGTCGATGGCATTCTGCTGGCGGAGCGCGACGCGGTGGTCCAGTACGCGCTGGCGCATCCTACGGACGGCTATCGGCGGCTGACGTGGCAGATGATCGATGCCGACATCGCGTACCTGAGCGAATCGAGTGTCTATCGCATTCTCGATGCGGCCGATCTGGTGTCGCGCTGGAAGCGGAGGGCGCCCGTGGGCGAGCAACCCGCCGCGCCGTCGCGGCCGCATCAGCGCTGGCACACGGACCTGATGTATCTGCGGGTGGCGGACACGTGGTAATTCCTGGTCACGGTGCTGGATGCCTTCAGTCGCTACGTGGTGCACTGGGAGCTGCTCACGTCGATGCGCGCGGCCGATGTGCGGCTCGTGGTTCAGGCGGCGGTGGAGCGGACCGGCACGCAGCCGCAGGTGGTGACGGACAATGGGGCGCAGTTCACGGCGGCGGAGTTCAAGGATCTCGTGCGGCGCTTCGCCCTCGAGCACATCCGGAGTCGGACGTATCATCCGGAATCGAACGGCGTGGTGGAGCGCTTTCACCGCTCGACGCGGGAGGCGCTACGGCCCACGCCGCTCCAGAACCTGGGGCAGGTGCGGGAGCTGATCGCCCGCTGGGTGGGGTACTACAACGAGGAGCGGCTGCACGCGAGCTTGGGCTACCTGCCGCCGGCGGTGTACTATCGGGGCGATCCGGCGCCGCATCAGGCGGTACGGCAGGCGAAGTTGCAGCGGGCCCGACAGGCACGGCGGCAGGCGAACATTGCGCAGCTCACCCGAGCTGCCTAACCATGGAGAAGTGTCGCTACGTCAGACGCGCGCAAAGTGCGATAAGTGGAGAAGCACTACAGGCGCTCGTCGAGCGCGGCCATCAGGTCGACCTGCGTCGAGCGCGGCAGGTGAATGCCGATCCGCTCGAGCTCCTGCTCCTGCCGATAGTACGGCACATGGCCGGCGAAGCGCGCGGTGGCGAGGTGGGCGGCGATGCTGACGTGCACGCGCGCGCGCGGCCAGATCTCCGCCGGCCATGGCGTGGTGAGCGGCGCCGTCTTCTGGGCGCTCACCCACACCTACCGCTCGTAACGCTTGACGAACAAGGCGCCCGGCTTTCGCGCGAGCACCTCCAGCCCTTCCACAAAGCCCGGCGTGAGGCGGCGAGCCTCCACGTCGGGCGGGTCCGGGAGCTGCACGAGCTCCCGCGGCAGTGATGGATCGAGCGGGCGATGCGTATGCGGTGTGCGCACGCCGGGGCGACGCGGGGCACGAGCGGGCGTCGATGGCCCGGGGACATCGGTCGGCGCGGGCAGTTCCCCAAAGAGCGACAGCGCGTTCGGTGTCAGGTCGGCCGAGCCTCCCGCCCGCCCCGCGAGCCGCTGCTCAAGATCCTGAATCCGGAGCAGGAGCTGGCGCCGCTCCGCGGCCCACGCCGCCTGCATCGCCTCGACCTGCGCCACGAAGGCCGCAAACGGCGCCGGGGTCACGGCCTCCAAGGGCGGGATAGGCGGCGTCGCCATGGCGACGCCAATATGCGCCACGCGGCCATCCCGCGCCAGTCTGCCTAACGCCTAACGCGCGTCACGCGTCGACCGGCTGCCACCACCGCCGGAGCCGCGTGCGCGTCGGATCGATCCCGCCCAGGAGCAGGTGGAGATCCGTCGCCGTGAGCTGGACGGTGCGCGCCCCCTCGCCGGGCCAGCGAAACGTGCCCTGCTCGAGCCGCTTCACGCAAATCCAGATGCCGCCAGCGTCGTAGCAGAAGAGTTTCACGGCGTCGCGCCGCCGATTCGCGAAGCCATAGATCGCCCCGCTCAGCGGCTCGTGATGGAGCTCGTTCAGGATGTGCGCGTAGAGCGCGCTGATCCCGTGCCGCAGATCGGTGACGCCGGTCGCGAGATAGATCGCGCGCCCGCTGCCGAGCCCAGGGATCATCGCTCCTCCGCTCGCGCGACGCCGCGCAGCACCGCGACCGGCGTCGCGACATCGAGCCCGGCCACTTCGAGCGCCACGCCATTCGCGGCACGAAGCACCACGAGCGGCGCGGGCGTCGGCGCCGTGGCCGACGGCACCACCTGGACGCGCGCGAACTGCGGCGCGGTCGCGCGCCGGGCGCGGGCCTCGCGCTGCCACCACGTGAAGGTCGAATGCGGCACGCCGACCCGCGCACAAAAGACCCGCACCGACTCGCCACTGCGCCGCTGCGCGGCGAGATACCGGGCCTTCGCTCCCGCACTCCAGCGCTGATAGCGCGAGCGCGTCCGACTCGTTCGTCTCGTCATGGGGCGCGAACCTACGCGCACCCTGGCCTCACGTCACCACGTCCGAGCCGGACGCTTACCTTGGGAGTCGACTTAACGGATTGATCGTCGCGCACGTGTCCACTTCGATCGCGGGCGCCTCCCGCGTAAAGTCGTCGACGATCGTCAGCGCACGAAAGCGTCGGCTGTCGCTCAGGGGCATCGCTCACAAAGTCCATGCCACATCGCTCATTCGCGCCTGTGAGCGACGGCAAGGGCCCACGCGGCACGGCCACCCGCTTGCGTCGTCGGCGGCGCACGGTGAGTCTCTTCTCGCGATAGAGCCGCTGAACGAGGCTTCCGATTCACGCGCAATCCCTCGCGACGGAGCCGTCGGCGCTGCTGCTAAACGATCCCTCGCCAGTGCGAAGCGTCAGGACATAGGAGCAGTGAGCGAGCTTCAGCAGATGATGCAGGCACCACGATCAGTCACCGCAGAATGCAAAGCCGTGACCCGCCAGGCGCGGCGACCAATCGCCGCACCCAGCGGCTCTCACCTAACCGAAGTCGATCCCCAACGTCGTCTTTCCGTCGCCGCTTGGCGTGCGCGCCAGCGCGACCCCTTGCTGGTGAAGCTGGAACATCCGCGCGATGGCCTCGGTGAAGTGCGTGCGCTCGCCATTGAACGCGCGTTCGAGCGAGGCGAGCAGCGCACGGTAGCCGACCCTGAACTCATCCATCGCACGCCGGGCGCCGGTCCCGCGCGCGTGGGCGGACGCACGCGCGTTGGGGCGGATCGGATACACGGCGTCGAAGTCCACGTCGAGTCGGCTGCCGGTGGGTCCGCTCCTAGGCGTGTCGCGCGCGGTGTAATGGCGACCCTGGAGCACCTCGTTGAACCGGTAGTAGTGAGCAATCTCCCGTCCGTCGCCGTCGCCCAGGATCTGCGCGTCGCCGTCGAAGATGCCGCCCGGAGCGCCTTCGCCCTGTTCGATGATCTCGGCGATCGCGCGATGCGCGGAGTCGCGGTCCTTCACCACCACGATCTCGCCCGAGCCGTAGTAGTCGCTCGGCCGCACTTGCCGGTCGACGGCGCCGCTGAACACCCGTTGCTCGCCGAGCCGGTCGCACAGCGCATCGATGGCCTGGTCGATCGCGAGGTAGAACTGCGCGATCGTGGTGAAGTGGCCGGGTTGCGGCTTGGCCCCGCGCGGCTCGGGTCGTTCGATCCGGAGAAACGTGCGGAGCGCCGCCGGCGAGAACTTCTCGATGGAAACCTTGAACGTGTCCCCGCTGTGGGGGAGTGCGTGCGGGTAGCGCGCCACGAACCCCGGCTGCGTGAGTCGCGGCCGGCCGCCCACGGCGTTGAGCAGGTTGGCGGCAAGGGTGAGGTGCAACATCTCCTCGAGCATGACGCTCCGGATGATCTCGGCCGCCTCGACGTTCGTCCCCGGGTGGATCGTGAGCCACGCCGTGAAATAGGGCGGTATCGTGGCGTGCTCGAGCTGCATGGCCACCTGCAAATGCTTGCGCAGCGCGGCGATGGTCCGGATCGCAGGCTCGCGTCGCGCTGAGCGCTGCCGGGGCATGGTCTTGCGTGCCGTGGCTTGGGCTCGCGTGGAGGAGCGGCGCGCGGTCATCGGCTGGCCCCCAGCATCGCTCTTGCGGCGCGCACCGTGAGCGCCGCCGCCGTGAGAGTCGGGTTGGCGGTGCCAATCGTCACCTGGCTGCCTGCTCCCACGATGTAGAGGTTGTCGTGATCCCAGCTGCGCGAATTGCGATCGACGACCGAGTCTCGCCAGCTGTGGCCCATGCGGTGTGTGCCGACGATGTGCCCCGATCCCATGATGTTGTATCCCGTGCCTTCGTAGGTCACGCGCTGGTACCCGCCGGGAGCCGGGTTGGGGTACGCGGTGAAGTCCTCGATGCCTGCATACTCCGTGATCGACTTCCACACGGTGTTCACCGCGGCATCGACCGCCGAGAGTGAGTAGCTGTCGTAGGCGTAGGACAACACGGGGCGGTGGTTGCCCATCGCATCCCGGTGCGCGCCGTCGATGCTCACGCGGTTGTTCGGGTCCGGCAGTTGTTCGAACATGAACCCGATCTTCACCATGCGGCGCATCTGATCCGCGAGCTGCGCGCGCAGCGACTTGCCGTAGACGTGCTTGCCGAGCAGCTGGGCGAGCTGGGCGCCCGGCGCCCCACTCCATCCCCAGTTGGCGAGGCTGGCGCGGAACGACGCGTGCACCTTGCGGAACGCGCCGTCTCGCAGGGACTCCACGCCGCTCGTCGTGTCTGGCCCGCGGAACGGGAACACCGCCGTCGGCGCGAGGCCCCACACGTAGAGGTACGGGTGGTCCATCAGGTTGCGGCCCACCTGGTCGCTCCGGTTTGCCGCGTTCGAGGCAAGGAGGAGCGTGGCGTTCTCGATGGCGTTGGCGGCGAGGACCACGAGCGTCCCCGATACGGTCTCGGTGACGTGTTCCGGAGATCCCTGTTTCGCGTATCGCTTGTATTCGACGCTGCGGATGCGGCCGGTCGCGGGATCCACGTGGAGCTTCGAGGCGACGCTCTGCGTCCGGATCTCCACTCCGCGATTCCTTCGCAGCGCATCGAGCGTCTTGAGTGCGCTGTACTTTGCCTGCACGGGGCAGAGGGGCAGGCACGCCGAGTTGCCCTGGCACCGCTGGCCCTCATCGCGATCGCTGACCATCGGGTCCGGCCGGTAGCCGCGGCCAAGGTCGTAGGCCGCGTTCGGTGTGGCGTTGCGGCCCTGTGGAATGCTGATGACCCGCAGCGGATACCGCTTGCCGGCGAGGCGCACCGATCGGCCGCGGAGCGTTCGGTCGAAGAACTGGTCGACCATGCTTTGCGGCATGCGATGCATGGGGTACACGTAGCCATCGGGGAACCACACGCCGAAGATGCGCTGGTCGTCCACGTCGGCCGCCACGCCGATCTCCAGCTCTGCGCGTCGGTAGTCGGGCTCGAGATCATCGTAGCCGATGGGCCAGTCGACGCCATGGCCGTAGGTGGATTGCATGCGGAAGTCGTTCGGCACCATTCGCAACGACGTCCCCTGCCAGTGGAGCGTCGTCCCGCCGAGCATGCGCAGGTAGTCGCTCATGAACTGCGTTGGCGTTGCGTAGGCGTAGTAGCCGCCGGTGGGGTCGAACGGCATGCCGGGCGAAGGGGCAGCGGCATTGTACGGGTAGGGCCCGTTCGGCATGCCGCGCACGCCACCGATGGTGTAATACGTCTCGAGGTAGTCGAGGTAAGACGCGGGTTTCATTGCGCCCTCGATGCCTGCTTCGAGGATCAGCACGCGCTTGCCGGCCTCGGACAGCATGCGCGCCGTGATCGCGCCCGCGATGCCTCCACCGACGATGACGGCGTCGTAGTGCGCGCTCATGTCGCGCCCTCCGTCGGGACCGGGTCGCCAAACACCGGGGCAATGGCCCAGCTGCCGTGACCGGTGGGCTTGGCGCCAGGCGGGTGCGCGCCCGCGGCGCGGTACGCGAGCTGCTCCACATACGCCTGAGGCGACGGCACGTGGCTCGAACCGGGCGTCACACCCTTTGGCGGCTGCTCGCCGGCCAGCGCATACCAGGAGGCCGCCATGCTCGTCCAGGAGCCCAGGTACCAGAGCTGGATCAGCGACGTCACCACCGGCCAGAGTGTTGGCGACGCGATCATGTCGACCTGCATGGCGTGCTCGCGGGCCTTGCCGGGCGGGTGCGTCAGAACGCGACGCACCGTGGCGTAGAGGCGCTTGGTGATGGCGGGGCCCACCTGTTGCGCCACGAGGGCCTGGTACTCGTCCACGAGTCCGGTCCCATCGAGGTCGCTCGGCGAATAGCCCGTGACCTCGGCGCAGAACTCGAGAAAGAGGTGCCGGTCGGCGGACATGGGCGTCTCAGCGAACGGCGGCGTTGAGCAGCGTGTGCGACGAGGCCGCCGCCGGCTGCGATTCGAAGAGCAGCACGCCAACCGCCGGTGGCTTTGACGCGAAGACGGCGTTCATCTGTTTGGTCATCACGTGCTTCGCATCGCCGATCGTGAGGCCGACGACGCCCGCCGGGAGCGGCGTGATCGGCGCGGATCCCGGGACAGGGAGCCAGCTCTTGAAGACGCCGAAAATGACGCGCGCCGAGGTCACCATGTGCCGAACACCCTTCACCACCAGGTTGGCGTAGGCGGGTACCGGGGAGAACGCCGAGACGCCCGGCGCAGGAGCGCCCGCGGCGTTGGTGTTGACTTTGAGGTCGAAGATGTAGGGGAGTTGCGACTTCGGAGCCTTGGGCGTGGGGAAGCAGCGGATCCACCATGTGGTCACGGTGGGGTCGTTCACGTCGGGCACGGCGAAGTCGAACGAGGCGACGAACTTGATCTCGCCATACTTCTGGCTGCCGGCCTGCACGGCCGGTGCGTTGTCGCACGGGACGTTGATACGGAAGTTGCCGTAGGCCTTGGACTGGTCGTCGCCGGTCAGGTACTGCTGCACCGTGAGGGCCGGTTCGGTGCCGGCGCGGAATCTGGGAAAAACCACCACGTTGAACTCGCACTCATCGACGTACGACGAGTAGCTGGAGCCGAAACCCGCGTATCGCTCGAAGTTGAGGTTCACGAGGGCTTTGCCGTCGAAGATCCCCGGCTCGAGCCCGGTGCCCTTGAGCAGCGGCTTCACGGCACTCGCCGGCACGCTGAAGAAGACCATGAGCGACTGGAGCGACCCGTAGTTGAAGTTGCCGAGGGGGGTCGTCTGCTGGGGCTTGGCGGCCATCGGGACCTCTAATTGTCGGTTGCAAGAAGGCGCGTGCGGGGCACACACAGTACCTGCCGCGGGCGGCCTTGTCCAGCAACGCCGCTTGCGCCGGGCGCCGTGGGCCCCCAGTATGGCAGGTGGCTCCAGTGTTTCCGCGAGCCGTTGCGTTAGGCCGGTCGCCCGCCTTCCCCGCCCCCGCCGCCCATGAGCGCCATCCTGCACCGCGAGGCCATCGACGACGTCATTACCCGTCACCTCGCCCAGTTCCGCAAACCAGGCGTACTCACCGTCCGACCGGGCATCGAGATCTCCGGCCACCGCCTCACCGGCCGGCCGTCCATCGTCGCCACGGTGATGCGCAAGTCGGACAAGCTGCCGGTGTCGAAGCGGCTCCCCGACCAGGTCGAGGGTCTCCCGGTCGACGTCCGGGAGGCCAGCCCGATGCAACGGCTCCGGCAGCGCGACCCGGCGAAACACGCGCTCATGCGCTCCTACAGCCGCTCGGTCGACGCCGAACACGACTACCCGTATGAACGGGACGTGAAGACCGGCAAGCTCGTGGCGGCGCAGCACCCGCCGGTCCACGCCGCGCTCGCGCACCAGGCGTCCAAGCCCGAGATCGCGTATACACCCGCCTCGGCACCACTCCGTGCCGTCTCGCGGCGGATGACGCTGCTCGTGTGCGCCAGCCCAGATGCGGGTTTTACGGTGCTGCAAAGGTTCCTCGTCGCCACGCGCCAGCGGCTCACGGTCGGCATGTACGACTTCACGTCGGCCAGGCTACTGGACACCGTGACGTCCACTCTGCGCGGCGGTCGCAAGCAGCTGACCATGGTGCTCGATCACCCCATCCTCGATCCGGTGGCCAACCAGACCGACGAGGACACGATTGCCGCCATCCACAAGGCTTCGGGCAGCGCGCGCACGGCCTGGGCGCTTTCGCGCCCCGATCCTCGCGCCACGAAGTGGATCTTCCCGTACGCGTACCACATCAAGGTGGCGGTTCGCGATGGCGCGGCGTGCTGGCTCTCGAGCGGCAACTGGAACGTCAGCAACCAGCCCGACCTCGCGTCAAAGAAGACGATCGACGGATCCCTGGCGAGCGCGGACCGCGATTGGCACGTGGTCATGATGGACCCGGGCATGGCCAGGCTCTTCGAGGCCTACCTCCAGCACGACTTCGAGGTCGCGTCCGCGGCGCAGGCGCCGCGGAACGCCGCGGTCCAGCACTCGATCACGGTCGCGACGAAGGCCCTGCGCAAGGAACAGGCGGCCGCGCGCGCGAAACCGGTCGTGACCACCTCGAAGGTCCCGTTCACGCTCGGCCGCCCGCGCACCTTCACGAACGTGCCGCTCCGCCTGCAGCCGCTGCTCACGCCGGATCACGGCAAACAGACATCCATGTACGTGGAGAACGTCCTCGCCCTGATTCGCTCGGCAAAGAAGACGCTCTACGTGCAGATGCAGTACATCAATCCGTCGCTCAAGCCCGAGGACAAGGACTTCATGCTGCTCATTGCCGGCCTGCGCCAGGCACTGGAGCGCCATGTGGACGTGCGCATCATCTGCAGTCAGTACCAGGAGCCTCACCTCGAAGCCATGTACCTGCAGGGTCTCTCGGGCGTGCTGCGGATTCAGCAGCGGGTGCACAACAAGGGCATCGTGGTCGACTCGCGCACGGTCATGGTGAGCAGCCAGAATTGGTCGGCGGCCGGAACCCTGCGAAATCGCGACGCCGGTGTGATCATCGAGCACGCCGGAATCGCGCGATATTTCGAGGCGATTTTCCTGCAGGACTGGGCCTCACGCTCAGAACCGGCCTCGGTCCACGAGACCGCTCCCTCGGGCCGCACGACGCCACGCCGCTCAACGCGCGGCGGGCGTCACGTTCCGTAGCCAACTAGCTTCAGTCGTGGATTCATACACTCCTTCGGACCCGGTCGCGCAGCGGCTCGTCGCCGCCCTCGAAGGGAGTTATGTGCTGCGTCGCGAGCTGGGTGGCGGCGGCATGAGCCGGGTCTTCGAAGCGCGCGAGGTCGCGCTCGGTCGCGTGGTCGTGGTGAAGCTCCTTTCGCCTGACGTTGCCGCCGCCGTGAGCGCCGAGCGTTTCAAGCAGGAGATCAAGGTCGCCGCCAACCTGCGGCACCCGCACATCGTCCCGCTGCTGAGCGCCGGGACCGCCGACGGGATGTTGTACTACACCATGCCGTACATCAGCGGCGAATCGTTGGCGTCGCGGCTCGCGCATTCGCCACGGTTTTCGGTCGCGGCGGCGGTGGAACTGACCGAAGAGGTCGCGGACGCGCTCGACTACGCGCACCGGCAGGGCGTGGTGCATCGCGACATCAAGCCCGGCAATGTGCTGCTGGAAGGCGGGCACGCGGTGGTGACCGACTTCGGCATCGCGCGCGCGGTGGCGCAGCAGGTCACGGCGGGCGGCGGGCTCACGCAAACGGGGTTCATCCTCGGCACGCCGACGTACATGAGTCCGGAGCAGGGCAGCGGCGATGCCACGGACGGGCGCAGCGACGTGTACGCGCTGGCCTGCGTGCTGCACGAGATGCTGGCTGGCGAGCCGCCGTTCACCGGGCCGACGATGCAGGCCATCCTGGTGCAGCATCTCGTGCACCCTCCGCCGTCGATCGAACGCGAAGACGTTCCGTCGGCGATCCTCGAGATCCTGCGCTGCGCGCTCGCCAAGGCTCCGGCCGATCGCTACCAGACGGCGGCCGAGTTCCGGGACGCGCTGCGCGCGATCGATTTCCGTTCGCTCTCGCGCGAGATCCCCGTCATCAGCCCGACCACGATCACGGCCCAGGCCATCGGGGCGATCAGCTCGGGACCGATCGATTCGCTCGCCGTGCTGCCGTTCGTGCACGAGCACAGCGAGGGCGACGACGAGTACCTGGCCGACGGGATCACGGAGAGCATCCTCAACAAGCTGACGCGCGTTTCGGGCCTGCGGGTGGTGCCCCGCTCGACGGTCTTCAGCTACAAGAAGCGCAACCTCCCGGTGGCGTCGGTGGCGCGCGAGCTTCGCGTGCGGGCGCTCGTGACCGGGCGCGTGATGCAGCGCGGGCATCACCTGATGGTGAGCGCCGAACTGATCGACGTGGCGAGCGACGCGCAGCTGTGGGGCGATCGGCTGGCCCGGTCGACCACCGACATCTTTGCGGTGCAGGAAGAGGTGGCGACCGAGATCGTCAAGTCGCTGCGTCTGCGGCTCTCCCACGAGGAGCACCAGGAACTGCACCGCCGCCACACCGAGAACTCGGAGGCCTACGACGCCTACCTGCGCGGTCGGCACCAGTGGAACAAGCGCACGCGGGCCGGCTTCATGAGGGCGATCGAGCACTTCAAGGAGGCGATCGACCACGACCCGCGCTACGCGCTCGCGTTCACCGGGCTGTCGGACACGTACAACGTGCTCGGGTACTACAACTTCCAGGCGCCGCGCGACGTGTACCCGAGGGCGACGGCGGCCGCGATGCGGGCCCTCGAACTCGACCCGGGGATCGCCGAGGCGCACGCGTCGTTAGGCTACACGCGACTGTTCTTCGAATGGGACTGGGACGGGGCGGCCTCGTCGTTCCGGCGGGCGATGGCCCTCGACCCATCGTACGCCAGCGCGCCGCAGTGGTATGCGTGGTACTTCCTCGTGGCCGGACGCGCCGACGAATCGGTGACCGCCATGCGCACCGCGCTCGAACTCGACCCGCTGTCGCTGATCATCAACGCGCACATGGGATACGCGCTGTTCTGGGCCGGGCGTCATGAAGAGGCGCTCAAGCAGCTCCACAAGACGGTGCAGCTCGACCCGGAGTTCGCGCTCGCCTACTGGCCACTTGGCGCGGTCCACGTCTACCAGGGCAATGGCGAGGCCGCGATCGCGGCCTTCCGTTCGCTCGTCGCGCTGAGCAACGGTACCGTGGGACTTGGCTACCTCGGGATCACCGCCGGGTGCTTCGGGCGGCCGGACATCGCGCGCGAGGCCCTCGATCGGCTCGAGGCAAAGGCCCGGGAGGAATACGTGTCGCCGCTCGACCGCGCGATCTGCCATGCCGGGCTGGGTGAGTACGAAGCAGCGTTCACGTGGCTCGATCGCGCGTTCGACGACCGCGTGAGTGACCTCGTGCGCATCAAGGTGCTGCCCTGGCCCGCCGACATGAGAAACGATACCCGGTTCGCCGCGGCCGTTGCGAGACTCAAGCTGCCGGAATGACCTCCAACGCGCCACGCATGCAATTCCTGCTTCTGGTCTACGTCGATCCCGCGCTCATGCAGGCCCTGCCCGAAGGCAAGGCAGACGCGATGATGCGCGATTGCCTGGGACACGCCGATGCCATGAAACGCGAGGGCAGCATCCTCGACTTCCAGCAACTCGAAGAGGCGACCACGGCGCGCACGGTGCGCTCGCGCGGTGGACGCGTGTCCGTGACTGACGGACCGTTCGCCGAAGCCCGCGAGGTGCTCGGTGGGTTCAATCTCATCGAAGCCGAGAACATGGACGAGGCGGTCCGCATGGCGATGGAGTTTCCGTGGACCGTGACTGGATCCATCGAGGTGCGGCCGGTGCGCGACATCGGTGCCGTGCGCCGTCGCGTGAACGTTCCCGCGCCGACCGACTGACGGCTCGCGCGCCATCGCGCGCACGGCAGAGCCGCACCGAGGCGCGACGCGCCAACGTTGACATCTCCTGCGCGCCCCGACCCGCGCCGCGAACGCCGCGCCGTCGTGGCGACGGCGAGAGAGTAGATCGCGCGACTGGCGATGGCCGTGCACGCGACGCATGATCGTGGTTCCCCCAACCACGTCTGTCATGGCCCGGTTCCCACTCCTGCTGCCCGCCGTCGCGGCCCTGTGCTTCGGCGCCGCCCCCGCCTCGGCGCAGCGCGCTCCGATCGACACCACGGCGCTCTCGCGCCTCACCTTCAGGGCCATCGGCCCGGCCAACATGATGGGTCGCGCCACCGACATCGAAGGCGTGACCGGTGATCCCAACGTGGTCTACGTGGGCACCGCGGCCGGGGGCATGTGGAAGACCACGAACGGCGGCACGACCTGGTCGCCGTTGTTCGATCGCGAACGCACCCTGTCGATCGGCGACTTTGCCCTCGAGCCCGGAAACCCCGACGTGATCTACGTCGGCACCGGCGAGGCCAACGTGCGCAACTCGGCGTCGTTCGGTCGCGGCATGTACAAGTCGACCGATGGCGGCAAGACGTGGCGGCACATCGGCCTGGCCGACACGCGCCACATCGCCCGCGTGATGGTCAGTCCGCGCGATCCGCGAACCGTCTTCGTGTGCGCCGTCGGCCACATGGCCGGCCCGAACCCCGAGCGCGGGGTGTTCGTGTCCCGCGATGCCGGCGAGACCTGGACGCGCACCCTGTTCATCGACGATCGACACGGCTGCGCCGACCTGGATATCGACCCGAACAACCCGAACGTCGTGTATGCGGTCGGCTGGCACTTCGATCGCAAGCAGTGGACGTTCACCAGCGGATCCGAGCAGGGAGGGATCTTCAAGTCGGTCGATGGCGGCGCCACCTGGAAGAAGCTTGGTGGCGGGTTGCCGCGGCTGCTCGGACGCGTTGGCGTGAAGGTCGCGCCGTCGTCGCCGAACATCGTGTATGCGATCGCCGAGTCGAAGGAGGGCTACGTCTGGCGCAGCGACGACTTTGGCGAGAACTGGCGCAAGACGAGCGACGACGCGGCAACGCTGTGCCGCGGCTTCTACTACGCGGATCTGCGCGTCGATCCCGTGAACGCCGATCGGGTATACGCCATCGCGTGCAACCTGTCGGTGTCGATCGACGGTGGGCGCAACTTCCGCCCGATCTCCCAGAGCGTCCACGGCGACCACCACGGGCTCTGGATCGATCCCACGGACCCGGGTCGCATCTGGCAGGTGAACGACGGTGGGATCGCCGAGTCGCGCGATCGTGGCGTGACGTGGAGCTTCCCGAACAACTTTGCGCTCGCGCAGTTCTATCAGCTGCACGCCGACAACCGCGAGCCGTTCTACTACCTGGGCGGCGGGCTTCAGGACAACGGCAACTGGATGGGGCCGAATCGCACGCGCGATCCCCTGGGCGTGCTGGTCGACGACTGGAACCTGATCAGCTACGGCGACGGCTACTATCAGCTGTCGCACCCCGACGACCCCGACTTCATGGTGACGGAGTCGCAGGGTGGGATGATCACGCGCACGCAGATGCGGACGCGCGAGCAGGAGGACATTTCGCCGCAGCCGCGACGCAACGACGGCGCCCCCGTGAACGCGCTGCAGTATCGCTTCAACTGGAACGCCCCCATCGTCGCCTCGCCGCACGACGGCAAGACACTGTACTTCGGCGCGCAGGTGCTGTTCAGGTCGAAGGACTTCGGGAGCACGTGGAGCGTGATTTCTCCCGACCTCACGAAGAACGATCCGTCACGCCAGGGATGGGCCGGCGGGCCGGCGATCACCGAGGCCACGACCGCGGAGTACTACAACACCCTGTACGCGGTGAGCGAGTCGCCCGTGCAGCGCGGGCTGATCTGGGCCGGCACCGACGACGGCAACCTGCACATCACGCGCAATGACGGCGCCAACTGGACGCGCGTGGACCGCAACGTGACCGGTGTTGGCCCCGAAGCCGTGGTGAGCCACGTGGAGGCCAGCCGCACCGCGGCGTGCACCGCGTACGCCACGTTCGAGCGTAAGTTCATGGACGACCTCAAGGCCTACATCTACAAAACCACGGATTGCGGCACGACGTGGACGAACATCGCGGGGAACATCCCGGAGGGCGCCTACCTCCAGGTGCTGCGCGAAGACCCGAAGAATCCCCAGGTGCTGTATGCCGGCACGGAAGCAGGACTGTACGTCAGCGTGACGGGTGGAGGTGACTGGTTCCGGCTCGGCGGCAATCTGCCGGCGGTGCCGGTACATGAGGTGCTCGTGCACGGCCGCGAGAACGACCTGATCGTGGCGACGCACGCGCGTGGGATCTTCATCCTCGACGACGCGTCGGTCATTCAGGAACTCGCTGCGGCGGCGGCGCGGCCGGTGACCCTCTTCAGCATGCGCACCGCCACGCGCTTTGCCACCAAGCAGAACAAGGGCTCACTCGGCCAGTCGCTCTTCATGGGCCCGAATCCGCCCTATGGCGCGATCATCCGGTACAACCTCCGGACGCGGCCCGCGGCTGGTACCGATGTGAAGCTCGAAGTGTTCGACGCGCAGGGGCAGCTCGTGCGCGAACTTGCCCGGGCACCACGCGAGGCCGGCATCAACACGACGGCGTGGGATCTGGGCTACGCGCCGGCGCGACCGCGGCGGCCGATCGACCCGGACGATCCCACCGTCCGCTTCTTTGGCGCGCCGGCCGGGCCCCGCGTGCTGCCGGGGCGCTACGTCGTGCGGCTGACCGTCGGGAGCGAACGCGTGGAGCAGCCGGTGACCGTGCGCGTCGATCCCACGTCGAAGACCACGCCCGCAGCGCTCACCGAGCAATTCACGGTGGCGATGGAGCTGCGCAACCTGCAGTCCCTGGCCAACGACACCTTGCGCGCGCTGGATGGACGCAAGGCGGAGTTGGAGGTGCGTCGCCGATCCGCCCAGGCGATTCCCGAAGGAAAGGGCGCCGCCGTCGTCGCCGACCTCACGAAGGAGATCGCCCAGGCCGACTCCCTGCTCGACCTGCTCGTGAAGCCGGCCAGGGTTCCGTTCTGGAGCGACGGGCCGCGCATCAGCGATCGCATCGGGGCGCTGCTGCGCAACGTGGACTCCGGCAACTTCCCGCCCACACCTGCCCAGCGAAAGCTCGGTCAGGACCTGGCCGTTGAGCTGCGTGACGCCCTGGAGCGGGTCCGGCGATACCTGGGCCGCTTCACCACGATGTAGGGCCGGTGGTCAGGACCGCACGAGTTCAGTCGCTGGACTCGTGCGGCCCTCCACGACCACGATCGACCGCGGCCGCGGACATCGGGCTCACTGCATCACGGGCATGGTGAACTCGCTGCCGGCGCGAATGCCCCGTGGCCAGCGCGACGTCACGGTCTTGAGCTTCGTCCAGAACCGCACGCCTTCCATGCCGTGCTGGTTCATGTCGCCAAAGGCGCTCTGCTTCCATCCGCCGAACGAATGGAACGCCAGCGGCACGGGAATCGGTACGTTCACGCCGACCATGCCCACCTGCACGCGGCTCACGAACTCTCGAGCGGCATCGCCATCACGCGTGTAGATCGAGACGCCGTTGCCGAACGCGTGATCATCGGCGAGGCCGAGGGCTTCGTCGAACGACCTGGCGCGCACCACAGTGAGCACCGGCCCGAAGATCTCCTCCTGATAGATGCGCATCGCCGGGGTCACGTGGTCAAAGAGGCACCCGCCGAGGAAGTAGCCGCCCTCATGACCGGCGACGGTGCAGCCACGGCCATCGACCACGAGGTCGGCGCCCTCTCGAACGCCGAGGTCGACGTAGCTCACGACGCGCTCGTGGTGCGCCGCGGTGACGAGCGGCCCCATGTCGATGCCTGACGAGAGCGACGGTCCAATCCTGAGTTCGCGCACGCGTTGCGCGAGCCTGGCCACGAGCGCATTGGCGGTCGCCTCGCCCACCGGCACCGCCACCGAAATCGCCATGCAGCGTTCGCCCGCGGACCCGTAGGCAGCGCCGATCAGACCATCGGTGGCCTGGTCGAGGTCGGCGTCCGGCATGACGATCAGGTGGTTCTTGGCTCCGCCCATCGCCTGAACGCGCTTCCCGTGCCGCGCGCACGTTTCGTAGATGTAGCGCGCGATCGGCGTCGACCCGACAAAGCTCACGGCCTGCACCAGCGGATGGCTGATGAGGGCATCGACCGCCGTCTTGTCGCCCTGCAGGACGTTCAGCACGCCCGGCGGCGCGCCGGCTTCGACCAGCAGTTCGGCGAGCCGGACGGTGGAGGACGGGTCCTTCTCCGACGGCTTGATGACGAACGTGTTGCCGCAGGCAATGGCCGGCGCCAGCATCCACAGGGGCACCATCACCGGGAAGTTGAACGGCGTGATCCCCACGCCAACGCCGAGCGGCTGGCGCATCGACCACGAGTCGATCCCGGTGCCGACGCTCTCGGTGAACTCTCCCTTGAGCAGGTGCGGAATGCCGCAGCAAAACTCGACGACCTCGAGTCCTCGCTGCACTTCGCCGCGGGCATCGGCGAAGATCTTTCCGTGTTCGGTCGAGATCAGGCGCGCGATCTCGTCGATGTGGGCCTCGATCAGCTCCTTGAAGCGGAACATCACCCGCGCACGACGGAGCGGCGTCACCGCGCTCCATTCGAGGAACGCACGGTGCGCGTCCTGGACCGCTGCGTCCGCGTCGGCCGCCGACGCCAGCGGCACCGCGGCCGACTGCCGGCCGGTGGACGGATCGAACACCGCGCCCCACCGCTCGACCTCCTGGAGCACGCGGGCCCCGCCGATCACGTGGTGGATGAACGGTACGGTCTCGGGGTCGGAGTCCGCGGTCGAAACAGGATGCGTCAGTGTCATGGCGAGATCGGGAGCAAAGGCGACAGGACTAGTGTAGCCGTCGGACCCGTCGTGCGCTGTCCCCGGCGCCGGGGCACCAGGGCCGCGCAGCGACTTCCCGCCCACATCGACACGCGCTGTGCTCCGGCTCCGGTGCGAGGGCACCGGCCGCATCTGATGGCGCGAGGGCACCTGTCGCGTCTGACAGCGCCGGGCGCGTCCGCGACCCCCCCTATCCGCTCGCGCGCCCGCCGGCCAGGCCGATCACGATCGGGAGCGCACGCTTCATCTCGTCCATGGTCCCGATCGAGATACGGGCGTGTCGGTCGAGCGGCGGGAATGCCCGGCCGATCGCGACGCCCTGGGCGAGGCATGCCTGCTGGAACGCATTGGGGTCGCGGCCCACGTCCGCCAGGATGAAGTTCGTGTGCGTGCGTTCGGCAGGGATCCCCGCGGCGTTGATCGTCTTGATCGTGTAGTCGCGGACCTCGCGGTTGAGCGCCGCCTGTCGTTGCGCGTGGTCCGGCAATTCGCACGACGCGATCGCCGCGGCCGCTGACAGGGCGCTGACGCCGTTCGCCATGCGCCAGGGCTCGAGCGCGCGGATCGTGTCGGCGTGCGCGATCGCGTAGCCCACGCGCATG
This sequence comes from Gemmatimonadaceae bacterium, assembly GCA_020846935.1. NCBI lineage: Bacteria > Pseudomonadati > Gemmatimonadota > Gemmatimonadia > Gemmatimonadales > Gemmatimonadaceae > Gemmatimonadaceae bacterium. The sequence continues at coordinate 431,089 of JADLCY010000001.1, read as the reverse complement.
CCGGCCAGCCCGAAGATCTTGGAGAACGTCCGCGTCACGAGGATCGACGGGTTCGCCAGCGCCGCGGGGATGGCCGTGTCGTAGCCGGGCAGGTCGCAGTATTCGAAGTAGGCCTCGTCGACCAGGATGCGTGTCGAAGGCGAGGTGCGGTTGATCGTACTGATGAGCGCGAGGACGTCGCTCAGGGGCCAGACCGTGCCCGTCGGGTTGTTCGGGTTGCACACAAAGACGAGCCCGGCGCCCGGCGCTGCCGCAGCCATGGCATCGAGGTCGAGCCGCAGCCGGGCGTCCACGCGCGGGGCCTTCACCTGGCGACCCAGGCGCGTGGCCGTGGCAATCGGATTCTCGAACGTCGGCGCCGCGGCCACGAGATGCGCACTGGCGGACGTAAACGCTTCGGTGGCGATGCGCAGGGTCTCGCCGGAGCCGGCACCGATCAGGACGTTTTCGTCCTTCACGCCGTGTCGCCGCGCGATCGCGGTACGGAGAGCGGCGTCGCTGTCTCGCGGATACCGATTCGATGCGCCGAACGATTGCATGATCGCGTCGATCGCATTGCTCGCCGGTCCGTACGGGTTTTCGTTGCTGTTGAGCCGGATGACGCCGTTCGGGTCAACGCCGCGGGCCATCGCGGTGTGGAGAGCATCGCGCCCGGTCCAGGAGGCCTCGAGCCCCCGAGCCTGAAGCGCCGGGACCAGTGAGGCGCCGCTCACGGCAGCGGTGGCGAGGAAAGCGCGGCGGGACTGCGGCATGGTCGTCCTCGGAGCCGGGATGGCCTCGAAGATACGACCGATCACTCAGGCGCGGACAGGAGGACCTGGGCACACCAGTGGAATGCCCGCGGCCCGCGCGTATTTTCTTGGCCGCATCGCACCCTGTCCCCTGCACGACCAGTCGCCCAACCGCCCGCATGCCAACCCTCGATCCCGTCCCGCTCGCCCTCGTCCCCGTCGACTCGGCGGCCGCCGATGCCATCGGCGCCCCAAACTACGATGAGTTCCAGAGCGACGAGGAGGTCTGGGAGATCCTGCAGCAGCACCCTAAGTCGGTGCTGCGCATCACCATGCCGCAATGCGACGTCCCATCGCGCGACGGCATTCTCGACGAACACGCTGCGGCCACCCTGGCGAAGGCGGGGGCAAACCTGGCCGCGCTGCGCGTCGACCCGCTCACGCGGACGGTCACCGACATGGTCTGGGTCTACGAGATCACGGTGCCGAGCGATCCATCGATCCGACAGATCGGGCTGGGCGGCATGGGCCGCACGCGCGAGATCCGCACCGCGGCCAACCCCGGCGGCTCGATCATCCGCAACGAAGGAGTGCGCGACGACAAGGCGCGCGGTCGCGCCGACCTCACGCGCGCGACGGGCGCCGACATGGGCATGGTCAACAACGCCGTGGACGACGTGGACGGCGACTTCTACTCGGCCCTCGATCTCCACGCGCGCAATCATCCGGTCTCGTTCGAAACGCACGACGAAACCGGCAACCGGCACCGCGTGTGGATCGTGGAGGACGCGGGGCAGTCGACACGACTGCGCGACATCCTGGCGCGGGAACCGCGGGCCTACGTCGCCGACGGCAACCATCGCAGCGCGGCGGCGGCGATGCTCGGCAACGAACACTTCCTCACCGTGTTCTTTCCGGCCCGCACCATGACCATCGCGCCGTACAATCGCCTCGTGGACACCGGCAAGCTCGCTCGCGTCGAACTCCGCCGTCGGCTGGCCGGGCCCTTCGAGGTCGAGGCCGCGCCGGTTGTCGGCCCCTGGCAGCCCTGGCACACGCACGACATCGGCCTGTACGACGGGGAACGCTGGCTGCGGCTCCGCCCGCGCGCCGGCACGTACGACCCCAACGACGCCGCGCAGGACATCGATGCCGACATCGTGCAGCGACATCTGTTCGATCTCGTGCTCGGCATCGCCGACGCGCGCGACGAGCGGATCACCTACGTGGGGGCCAACCGCGATGAAGCGTGGCTACAGGGTGAGGTAGACGCTGGCCGCCACGACATCGCCGTCACGCTTGCGCCGGTGACCATGGCCCAGTTCGTGAAGGTCTGTCTCCAGGACAAACTCATGCCGCCCAAGTCCACCTGGTTCGTTCCCAAGATCAGGACGGGCCTTGTGATGGCGCTTCTACACCCATGACGAGCGCGTGGAGCATGGGTCGCGAGTGATGCGTGGTGGACGGCGAAGCGTGTTGGGATGATCTTTCGTGCATCGCGATGCCCACAGGGGGTACGCGTGCGCCAGAGCCCATGAGTGTTCCTCCCGAACCAGCCTACCTCGAGAGTGAGGCCACGCTGGATGCCTTTCTCGCCGGCTTCCACGACGGAACGTTTCCGATCGCGCAATGGACGCATGGCGCGCACGTCGTGATGGCAGTCGGCGTCCTGTGGCGTCACGCCGTTCCGCACGCGCTCACCGTCGCGCGCGAGGCCATTCGGCACTACAACGAGCGTCAGGGCGGCCGGAACACGGCGACGAGTGGGTACCATGAGACGCTCACACGCCTCTGGCTCGGCGCCATCGCGGGGTTCCTCGCCACCGTGCCGGCCGACTGCGGACGCGTCGAGGCCGCACGATTGGCCTGGTACGCCTTCGCAGGTCAGCGGGCGCTCTTCAAGGAGTGGTACTCCTACGATCTCGTCTCGTCGGTCGCTGCTCGCGCCGCCTGGTGTGCGCCGGACCGACGTCGGCACCTGGTCGAGGTCATCCAGGTCGACTGACCCACGACTGAGGCGCGCACGGCCGTCCGCTCATCTGATCCACCCGCCACCGTAGGGTTCACGGACCCGGCCCACCGGGGAGGCTGGGGCGAAGCATTCGAGTCACCTGCTGGACGTCGCAATACGCCCCGGGGCCATGTGTTTCGTGATCACGGCCGGCTCGATCGGTATGGTTCCCGATCCACACGGGGGTCGACGAGGGGTTCCTCCCCGCGTACCCCGCACGGCCAAGGCGACCGCACGGAGCCGGTGTCATATGTTCCACCACCGGGGCGCACCAATCCCGGATGAGACCCTCAGCCCCACCGGATGGCGCTGCCCCAGCCGCCAGCAGTCGACCTCGAGGCCACGCTCGCCTCGCTCCACGAGGCGAGCTTTGGCTGGGCATGCAGTTGCTGTCGCGGAGACGCCGACGAGGCGGCCGACGCGCTGCAGACGGCCTACGCCAAGGTGCTGACGGGGACGGCTCGGTTTGGTGGCCGCTCGTCGTTCAAGACGTGGTTCTTCGGTGTGATCCGGCTGACCGCCCTCGAACGCTCGCGCGATCGCACTCGTCACCTGTATCCCGGCGCGCCGGACGACGACGAGCGCGCCACGGAGCCAGTCGACGTGGCCTATATCGAGGCGGAGCAGGGCGAGGCGTTGCGTCAAGCCCTGCAGCGCCTGGCGCCACGACAGCAGGAAGTCCTGCACCTCGTTTTCTATCAGGACGTGAGCATTGCCGAAGCCGCCGTGGTCATGGGTGTGTCGCTGGGCTCGGCACGAACGCACTATGAGCGCGGCAAGCAGCGTCTGCGCACCATGCTGTCGCCGACGCAGGCCGGCGACCCGGCCGATCCGAATCAATCGGCCGTTGAACCAAAGGGCGCCGGCGATGCCGCGACCAATCGTCCGCGGAGGACACCATGATCGAAACGCGTGAACTCGACGAGCGACTGCGGGCTCACTACACGAGGCAGCAGGCGCTCGACGCTGCCCGTGCGCCTGCGTTTGATGCGATGCTGGCCGCGGCGCGAGCGAGCGACGAACGAGTGCCCGTACTCCCGGAGCGCTGGTCGCGCCGCCGCGTACTGGTGTGGGCCGCGCCCTTTGTCGCGGCAGCCGGATTGGCGGCGATCCTCGTGGTGCCGGAGCGCCTGAAGAATCGCGAGTTCGACCGGACCGTGGAGGAGTGGTCACGCCTCGAATCGTCGCTGCATTCGCCGACCGATGGGCTCCTGTCGGTGCCGGGGTCGGAGTTCATCGGCCGCGGCCTCTCGCTGCCGGGCACCAGCAACCGGAGAGGGTCATGACCCCGCGTCGCTCCCTCGTGCGGATGACCCTGGTGCTCGCCACGCTCGTGGCGGCGCCACAGCTCGCACACACGCAGGCGGTACCGAGCGTCGATGACCCGATCAATCGTGCGCTGTTCGAGCCGGAGCTGATCATGAAGCATCGCAGGGCCATCGGCCTCAGCGACGAGCAGCGTGACGCCATCAGCCGGCTCATCCGCGACCTGCAGGGTCAGGTCGTCAGCCTGCAGTGGGACCTCAAGGAACACACCGAAGCGCTGTCCGTCGAGCTCAGCCGGCCCCGCGTCGACCTGGATCGGGCGCAGGACCAGATGGGTCGCGTACTTCAGGTGGAGCGCCGCATCAAGGAGGCGCACCTCACGCTCCTCGTGCGCATCAAGAACCTCCTCAAACCGGAACAGCAGGACGCTCTGAAGAAGCTGCGCGCCGAATCACCCTGAGCGGCACGCGCATGTCCTCGTCCGCGATGAGCCTGTCGCCCGTCCACTTGCGCAGCTCAATCTGGCGGACGCAGGCTCCGTAGAGCTGCGGCCGAGAACTGCGTGACGGCCTACTTGGGCCACCAGATCAGGCCGAGGCCAAAGCGCACCGACGTGGCTTCGATCTCCAGGTTCTGCAGGGAGACGCCTCCCAGGTCGACTTCCGTGAACTCGCCGCTCGTGAACTTGAGCGACGCGTCAAAGGCGAGATTCGGCCGGAAGAATGCGGAGAGCCCACCGCCTAACGTGAACGCGCCGCCCTTGAAGTCCACCTTGCCGGCGGTCTGTCCGTTCACCCTGGCATCGTTCACCGACACGACGCGCGCGCCCGCCGACGTCTCGAGGTAGGGAACCCAGCGCCGGAGCGAATTGGCGAAGTGAAAGCGTGCGCCGATCTCCGCGTGGCCCATGCTCCAGGCGCCGGTGATTCCCGTGCCGTCGGACGATGCTTCGGGGATCTCGATCTCCGAGCCGTCGATGTGCACGAACCCCGTCACAATGCGGTTGAAGCCGTAACCGATGCGCGCGCTCAGGCCGCCTCCGTTGCGCGTGTCGTTGCCTTCGGCGGTCAGCGAAGTTCCGATCGCGTGGACGCCAATTGACAAGCCTCGCGTGGTGGAGACCTGGGCGTGCGACGCGACGGGAAGCACGACGAAAGTCGCCATCGGCACGAGCGTGGACCAGCGGAATGAGCGGCGCATGAGACGGGGGGAAAGGGACAGTTCCTCCGGCGAGCGAGTCGCCGGAGGAACGATGCAAACTACCGAGGATTGTCGCAGTCGGTGATCAGAGGATCCAGCCGAGCAGGAGCAGGTTGTCCACCGGCTCCACCAGGTCCTCCACGAGATCGAACACGTCTTCTGACATCACGACGATGGCCGCCACGAAGGCGAGCTGTTCGTTGGTGAGCGGTTCGCCGTTCGGGCCCCGCAGGGTCGGTGCCTTGGCATCGCCCGTGATGCGTACGAAGAGCTTGCCGTTGAGCTCCATGGAGCCGTCGATCTTCTGGTTCGCCTCGGTCGCCTGCACCTTGAGCACGTTCGCTTCGTGGCGCAGGGTGAGCGAAATGCTGCCACCACCGCCGTTGCCTTCCTTCACGCCGCGCACCGCGCCGGTCGCGGTGAATCCACGCGGCTCGAGGGCGAGTTCGAAGTCGGCGTCGATGCGCGTATCGCCGCCGAGCTGGCGAGCCGTCACGTCGATATCGAACGAGAGGCGCGTACCCTTCTCGTCCATTCCGTACCCGTCGACGTCGACCTCGCCCATGTCGCCCTTGAGATCGGCGCGCGTCCGATAGTCCACGATGGTACGCCCGCGCTCGACCAGAATAAGGCGAAGCACGACGGCGGAGCCGGTGTTGGCGCCCTCATCGAGGAGGTCGGCGTGTCCGATCTCGCGCGAGACGATCGGCTTCTTCGCCGCGTCGAGTTCATAGACGATGAAGCGCGTGCCGTTGGCGGGGGCGCCGGTACGGCGCGGGTCGATCACATAGCGGTCGAGGGCGGCGTCATAGACCCAGGTGCGCCCGAGGTGCACCGGTGAGATCACAGTGCGTGCGAGCGTCTCCTGCGTCCCGTGGCTGGCCTTGACTGCGGCGAGGTCGCGAAGGAAGGCGACGGTGAAGTTGCGGCCGGTGCGCTCGCCGGGAACGCCGGGAAGCGTTCGCAGGACGGTTGCCGCGGCGCCGGCGGCGAGCGGCGTGCGACCGCCGAGCGCCTGGAGTCCGGCCCATCCTTGCGTGGTGAAGACCTTCTGCATCGCCTGGTAGTCGGCCAGTGCTTCGCGCGCGTTCAGCGGTGACTCCGTCGGGGCCGTGGCCGGCTCACAGGCCGCGAGCGCCGATAGAAGGATCAGCGCGGGCACCAGGGCGCGGCTGGTGGTGCGATGCGTGGCTCGTCTCATGGGTATACGTCCCCTCGCGGGAGTGAGTGGCTGGCGTCGTGATGGGCCTGAGTGCGAGAGGGGGCCCCGGCATATGACACGGGTCCGCGACGACTGGGCCGGTCGCCAGTTGGCCACATGCCGACAGGGCGCGACGACAGTGGAACGCCATGCCACTCCGAGCGTTGCGACCGGGAGGGGTGGATCGCGCTCGGTGTCGTCTCGCACGGTACGAGCTGGATCGCCCCGTTGTTGCCTGGCCGGGCGCACGTTGGTGCGCCCGCGTTGTTGCGTCGGCGGTGCAGGCGGAGCGCCCGGCTTGTCGGGTCGCGGGTCGCAAGCGGGATCGCCCAGCGCCCCAGGCGGCAGACGCTGCTGTACCTACGGCAGAGCGAACGCAACCAGCTTCCCGCCGCTTGGCGTGCCGTTCTTGCCACCGCCCGCGGCGATGACGATGTACTGCTTGCCGTGCACCATGTACGTGGCCGGCGTGGTCATGCCCGCCGCTGGCAGCGCCGCTTCCCATAGCACGCGACCGTTTCGCTTGTCGAACGCGCGAATCTTGTTGTCATAGGTGGTGGCCGCGATGATGAGCAATCCGTTACGGGTCACGATCGCCCCGCCATAGCTGTCGCTCCCCGTGTTGCGCAGCCCCTGTGCCACCAGCTTGGGGTACTCCCCGAACGGGATACTCCACCGGATCGTGCCACGGTTGATATCGATGGCGTTCAGCGTGCCCCAGGGCGGCTTGATCGCGGGGTACCCCTCGTGATCGAGGAAGATGTCGAACACGGTGTTGCGATACTTCACGTAGAACGGGTTGGACCCTGCGGTGGACGCGACGTCCTTGCCGGTAACGAGGAACTCCACCAGGTCGCCCACCGCGACGTTGTCGAGCGCCGAGGCAAACGCCGGCATGCGCCCCGTTCCTTCGCGAATCGTCTTCGCGATCTGCTCCCTCGTCAGGCGCTGGCCCACCCCGGTGAGCGAAGGCGCCATCGGTGAATCCTTTGCACCATGACACTCGGCGCAATACCTGCCAAACGTCGTCGCATCCTCACGAGGAACGATCTTGAGCAGCCACGCCATCTCGTTGGAGTTGACGTACAGCAGGCCCGTTTCCCGATCGAACGCCGGTCCACCGTACTCGGCGCCGCCGTCAACGCCCGGGAAGATCAGGATGCCGGTGGTGTTGGGGGGCGTGAACGGGTGTGGAGTCGGGTTTTCCCTGAAGATCCGGAGCGCCGCCGCGCGTGCCTCGGGCGTCCGATCCGTGAGACCTTCTTCGGTCAACTGCTGGCGCGCGAACGGCGGCGGGCGTACCGGGAATGGCTGCGAATCGGCCGCGACGTCGCCATCGAGCGTGGCCTTGGGCATGCGTTTCCATTCGCTGGGAAAGAGTTCGCGCCCGGTGGTACGATCGAGGAGCCACACGTGTCCCGTCTTGGTCACCTGCGCGACCGCGTCCACGCGCCGCCCGTTCCGTGTGACCGTCACGAGGGTCGGCGACGCCGGAAAGTCACGGTCCCACAAGTCGTGCTTGAGGCCCTGGAAGTGCCAGATGCGCCTGCCCGTGCTGGCGTCGAGCGCGACGACGCTGTTGGCGAACAGATTGTCGCCCAGCCGATTGGCTCCGTAGAAGTCGTACGAGGCAGAACCCGTGGCAAAAAACACCATGCCGCGACGCTGGTCGACGGTCACGCCCGCCCACGCGTTGGCGCCACCCACAATCTTCCACGCGTCCGGGGACCACGTTTCGTAGCCGTATTCGCCTGGGTGCGGAATGGTGTGGAACGTCCAGCGAAGGGCGCCGGTCTTCACATCGTACGCCCGGATGTCGCCGGGCGCAGATGGAAGCGCCTCGGGTACCGTGGTGCCGACGATGAGCAGATCCTTGTAGACGGCACCCGGCGTACTCGAACTCACCGAGAGTCCGTCAACGGGACGGCCGAGTCCTGCACGAAGGTCGACCCAGCCGCTGTCGTTCCCCCATCCCGTGGCCTTCCTGCCGGTGCGCGCATCGAGCGCAAAGAGTCGATGCCGGTAGTTGAAGTACACCCGGTCGTCATGCACGACGACGCCGCGATAGCGGATCCGCGGTCCCGTGAACTGTCCGCCGGTGGGATCGAAGCTCCACAGTTCACGTCCCGTGGCGGCGTCGAGTGCGAACGCGCGCTGTTTGGGCGACACGGCATACAGCACGCCGTCGAGGATGACCGGGTTGGACTGCATTTCCGATCCTGGAAACGCGTCCCGGGTGTCGTAGATCCACGCCTCGCGAAGTCGCGCGACGTTGGCGGGCGAGATCTGATCGAGCGTGGTGTAGTGCGTGTGGTCGTCGTCGCCCTGATACACCGGCCAGTCGACACTCCGGGTCGCTGGCGTCACGCGCGATTGAGCGTGAAGCGGTGCAAGCGCCGCCGGGAGACCACAGAGCAGGAGGATGGGCAATCGCATGTGGAGTGCGGTGAGTGGCGCCGAGGGAACTACACGTTTCGGGCCGAATCGCGAGGGGCAACCGTGAGTTTGGCGCGACCTCTTCCAGCTGCGTCTTGGAGAAGGGCACCGCGCGCCCTCGGCGGAGCGCGAGCGGATACTCGCCCGTTGCGCAGGATCGTCTGGTCACCTCCTGCACCAGCGCGCCTCCGCGGCCGGGGCGGGCCCCAATGCCGGTCCCACGCGGGGGCAGGCGGGGGACGCGCAGCGCCGCGGCCGGGGCATGCCCACTTGTCGGCGAGGGGCGTCAGCGTCGGTTGCGTCGCCCGTCATAAGTCGTTGCCGCCACTTGGTTTGAGGTGCTGCATGGCACTGGAGTTTCGGCCGGGTTTCGGGTATACTTCGCCCTTCCCGTGGATCGTCCGCGGACCAGGCCATAGCCCCCAGAAATGACGGCTCCGAATCAGCGCGAGCGTATCCTGCCGCGCCTCATCGACGAAGAGATCAAGGAATCGTTCATCAACTACTCGATGAGCGTCATCGTGTCCCGGGCGCTGCCCGATGTACGCGATGGTCTCAAGCCCGTGCACCGGCGCATCCTGTTCGCGATGAACGACCTCGGGCTCGTGCCGGGGCGTCCCTACAAGAAGTGCGCGACCGTGGTGGGTGAGGTGCTCGGCAAGTACCACCCGCACGGCGACACCGCGGTGTACGACGCGCTCGTGCGCATGGTGCAGGACTTCTCGCTGCGCTATCCGCTCGTGGATGGCCAGGGCAATTTTGGCTCCATCGAGGGCGACGACGCCGCGGCGTATCGCTACACGGAGTCCAAGCTGACGGCGATGGCGATGGAGCTGCTCGCCGATATCGACAAGAACACCGTCGATACCACGCCGAACTTCGACGACCGGCTCGAGGAGCCCAAAGTCCTTCCGGCCGCGTTCCCCAACCTGCTGGTGAACGGCTCGTCGGGCATTGCGGTCGGCATGGCGACGAACATCCCGCCACACAACATGCGGGAAGTGATTGCGGCCACAATCGCGCTCATCGACAACCCGGACCTGGCCACCTCGGACCTGCGGCAATACGTGAAGGGGCCCGACTTCCCGACGGGCGGCTACATCTACGGTCGCAACGGCATCGCTGACTACCAGGAGACCGGTCGCGGCAAGATCGTGATGCGCGCCCGAGCGCTGATCGAAGAGAAGGAGTCCTCGAACAAGTCGCAGATCGTGGTCACCGAGGTGCCGTACCAGGTCAATCCGAACAACATCATCAAGGAAGTCGTCGACCTGGTGAAGGAAAAGAAGGTCGAGGGCATCTCCGACCTGCGCAACGAGTCGGACCGGGACGGCATGCGCATCGTGATCGAGCTCAAACGCGACGCGATCCCGCGCGTGGTGCTCAACCAGCTGTACAAGCACACGCAGATGCAGTCGTCGTTTGGCGTGATCATGCTCGCCCTCGTGCCTGACCCGCACACACGTCAGCTGGTCCCGAAGGTGATGGGGCTCAAGGAAGCCCTCACGCACTACATCAATCACCGGCACGAGGTCATCGTCCGGCGCACACAGTTCGACCTCGACAAGGCGCTCGATCGCGAGCACATCCTCGAGGGCCTCAAGATCGCCGTCGACAACATCGACGCGGTCATCAAGCTGATCCGCGCGGCGGATTCCACCGAGACGGCCAGCACGCAGCTGCAGTCCCGCTTCAAGCTCACGGAACGGCAGGCCGAGGCGATCCTCAACATGCGCCTCGCCAAGCTCACCGGCCTGGAGATCGAGAAGCTCGAGGAGGAACTCGGGGAAGTCCGCGCCACCATCAAGGGACTGCGCGCCCTCCTCGAGTCGAAGCCAAAGCGCCTCAAGCTCATGCGCGACGAACTCACGGCAATCGGCGAACAGTACGGCGACGATCGGCGGACCGAGATCACCAGCGACCAGGGCGACTTCACCATCGAGGACCTGATTGCCGAGGAGGACATGGTGGTCACCGTGTCGCACTCGGGGTACATCAAGCGCACCTCGATCTCGACCTACAAGAAACAGCGCCGCGGGGGCAAAGGCCTCACCGGCGCGGAGCTTCGCGACGAGGACTTCATCGAGCGGCTCTACGTCGGGTCGACGCACGACTACATCCTCGTGTTCACCGACGACGGGCGCTGCTACTGGCTCAAGGTCTACGAGATCCCGCAGGCCGGCCGCGCCACCAAGGGCAAGCCGATCGTCAACCTGATCAACGTGTCGGCCGACACGAAGATCCAGTCGATGGTCTTCGTCCGGAACTTCCCGGCCGACCAGTACCTGCTGTTCTGCACGCGCAACGGCACCGTCAAGAAGACGGCGCTCTCCGAGTATTCGAATCCACGGTCGACCGGGATCAAGGCGATCAAGATCGAAGAGGGCGATGAGCTGATCGACGTGCAGATCACGCACGGCACCAACGACATCGTGCTGGCCACCTGGCATGGTATGTCCGTCCGGTTCCACGAGAGTGACGTGCGCGAGATGGGCCGCGACACCACGGGCGTCAAGGGCATCGAACTCGCGCCGGATGATCGTGTGGTGGGCATGGTCGTCGTCCTGCGCGACGCCACGCTCCTCGTCGTCACCCAGAAGGGGCTCGGCAAGTGCACGAGCATCGGCGACTATCGTGTGCAGAAGCGCGGCGGCAAGGGCATCATTACCGTCAACCGCACCGAAAAGACCGGGAACGTGGTGACACTGATGGAGGTCCTCGCCGAAGACGAGATCATGATCATCACGAAGTCGGGGATGATCATCCGGTCCCCGGTTTCGCAGGTGCGCGTGGCGGGACGCAACACGCAGGGCGTGAAGCTCGTGAACCTCGACAACGGTGACGTGGTCATGGCGGTCGCGCGTGTCGTCCCGGACGACGACAAGGATGCCGGGGCCGAAGGGGAGGAGGTCGAGTCGGCGTCGCCGGATGGCGCAGACGACGAAGGCTAGAACCTCCTCCACCATCGTTGCACGAACGGCCCGGAATCTCCGGGCCGTTCGTCGTCATGTCGCCTTCGGTGGCTGCGCCGCCCTCACGGCACTCGCACCGGCTGCAGCGCGCCGGCGACACCCGCGGTCCGCCGCTGGAACTCGGCGAACGCGCCGGCCAGGAATGCGTTGAGCGCTTGCAGGTCGGTGCGCAGCTGCGCGCCGAGCTGGTCGATCGTCCGGATCTGCGCCTCCGTTGGTCCGGCCGACGACGCCTGCATGGAGCCGTCGAGGTCGAGAAAGCCGAACTTGGGACCGCCAAAGCCCGGCCGGAATCGCGCGCCGAGTGAGTCGAGCTGTAGCGCGAGCGTCTTCATGGTCGGCGCGAGGGAGTCGCGGCGGGCCGGCTGGTCCTTCAGCGACTCCTCCACCCGCTTGCGCTCGGCGTCCATCTTCTGCCAGAGCTGCACACCGTCGTTGAACGACCCGATGAGACCCGCCAGCCGACGCTCGGCGCTGTGGCGCTCGGCGGCCGCGGTGGTCGCGACCTCGACGCGGTCCTCGCCCAGTACCTCGATGGGACGCGACACCTTTCGACCGCGCGCCTCGAGCGTGAGCGTGTACGTGCCGGGGAGCACCCATGCCCCGCGTGGCGGGCCAAACCAGCCTTCGTCGGCATCGGTGACGCCGGCCGCACGGTCGTAGCGCAGGTCCCACGCAACGCGATGGATGCCGGCCGTGCCCGGTCCGGTGAACGAGCGGATCACCTCACCCGCCGGCGCCGTGACCGTGAACTTCGCGACGGAGTCGGAGGCCGCGCCGGTGCCTAACGCGTAGGTGACGAGCGCGCCTTCGGGCGGGTTGGGCGCCTGGAACGCGCGCGCGCCGGGTGTGGGCAACATGCGCGCGAGGTAGCGCTGCCGGCTCGGTCGCACGGGGAAGAGCGTCGCCTCGCCGGCGGCGACGGCTTGCGCCCCGGCGTCGAACAGTCCGATATCGTCCAGTACGATGATGCTGCGGCCGTGCGTCCCGAGGATGAGATCGCGGGTGCGTGGGTGCACCGCGATGTCATCGATGCGCACGCGGGGAAGGTTGCCGCCGACGTGCTGCCAGCTTCGCCCGCCGGTAAACGTCACGTACAGCCCGAACTCCGTGCCCGCAAAGAGCACCTGGGCGTTGCCGGGGTGCTCCTCGATGGTCTTGATCGAGTTGCCAGCCGGGAGGTCGCCCGCGATCGCCGTCCACGTGGTGCCACCGTCCGCCGTGCGGAACAGGTAGGGCGTCATGTCGTCGTCGTAGTGGCCGTCAAGAACCACGTACGCCACGCGCGCGTCGTGCTGCGACCAGAGTACGCGACTCACCCAGCGCGGTGCGGGGACGCGGATGCGCGCGGTGATGTTCGTCCATGTCGCGCCGGCATCGGTCGTCAGCTGCACGTTGCCGTCGTCAGTCCCTATGAGGATGGTGCCGGCGGTCCTGGGTGACTCGCTGATCGTGGTGATCGTGCCGTAGTCCCCAACGCCATCGTCGCGCGAAAGCGTCGTGGAGTCGCGCACGATCCCCATGATCGGGAGCTTCTGCCAGGCCAGGCGGCGCGAGAGATCGCCGCTGATCGCGGTCCACGTCTGTCCCGCATCCCGCGTGCGCAGGAGGCGCTGCGCGCCGTAGTAGATCGTCTTGGGGTCATGCGGGGACCGGTGCATCGGCGTGCTCCAGTTCCATCGCAGCGTATCCTTTGCGTCGGCGGGCACGGGGCGAATGCCGCGTTCCTCGCGCGTCGCGAGGTGCACTCGGTAGGCACGTCCGTTCTGGGAGTTCGCGTAGACGTAGCGCGGGTCCGAGGGGTCGGTCACCGTGTAGAAGCCGTCGCCGTAGGCCAGATTGATCACGTCGGCGTTGGTGATCCCGACGAGATTGTGCGTGCGCACCGGCACGCCCCAGGTGCCGTTGTCCTGCGTGCCGCCGTAGACGTAGTACGGATCGCGATCGTCGACGTCGATGTCGTAGAACTGGCCGATCGGCAGGTTGTCGACAAAGTCCCAGTTGCGGGCGCCGTCGTAGGTGATGTAGAACCCGCCATCGTTGCCGATGAGCATGTGATCACCGTCGGCGGGATTGATCCACAGGGCGTGGTGATCGACGTGGATGCGCTCACCCGTGCTCTCCGTCGTGAATGTGCGGCCACCGTCGGTCGAGAGGTGCAGGCTGCTCCCCACGATCCACACCCGGTCAGGATGCCGCGGGTCGACGCGCACGTTGGAGTAGTACATGGGCCGAGGATTGAGCGACGTCGTGCGGCGCCAGGTGTTGCCCCGATCGTCGGAGCGAAAGAGCCCGCCCTGTCTGGCCTCCACGATCGCGTACAGCGTGGCCGGCTGGCTCGGGGCAATGGCGAGACCGATGCGGCCCATGTTGCCGGTGGGTAGTCCACCCGCGAGGCGCTCCCAGGTATCGCCGCCGTCGCGAGACCGGAACAAGCCGCTGCCCGGGCCCCCGCCCACAAAGCCGTAACCCTTGCGCTGACGCTGATACATCGCGGCGTAGAGCGTGCGGCCGTCGGGGTCCAGCGCGACGTCGATCGCGCCGGTAACGTCGTTGCCCGTGAGGACCCGTTCCCACGTGCGCCCCGCGTCGCGGGTGCGGTACAGCCCGCGCTGCGGATTGCTCCCCCACAGGTGACCCACGGCTGCCACAAAGACCGTGTTCGGATCCCGCGGATGGATCACGATCCGCCCGATGTGCTGCGTCTCGCGGAGGCCCATGTGCTTCCACGTCTCGCCACCGTCAAGCGAGCGGTAGATGCCATCGCCCCAGGTGGAGCTCTGACGGTTGTTCGCCTCGCCCGTGCCCACCCACACCACGTTCGGGTCGCTGGGGGCGATGGCAATGTCCCCGATGGAGGTGGAGGTTCCATCACGGTCGAACACGGCGGTCCACGTCGTGCCCCGGTTGGTGGACCGATAGACCCCGCCCCCCGCCGTGCCGATGAAGATCGTCGACAGGTTTCCCGGGATCGACTCGATGTCGTCGATCCGACCGCCGAACGACGCGGGGCCGATCTCGCGCCAGGGAAGCCGGGAGAGATCCTGCGCCGCCGCCGTAGCAGTCGGAAGAAGGAGGCTCGTCGCCAGGAGGAGGGAGCGCATGGGAGATTCCCGGTGAGGTGTCAGATCGATGGCGCCAACGGCGCCAATCTGCCTCAGGGAACAGAAGTTGGGAGCACCCCTTCGGGTGCCGCCCGTACACCAGCTCACCCGTCCATCCGGCACCCATCCGTCCGTCGCCGCCAGCGTTCGCCCGCAGCCATCCGTCAAGCCGTCCACCTGTCGATTCCCCGACATCCCGTTCGACCACTCTCGAACCCTTCACCGGAGCCAACCATGAAGTACCTCTGCCTCATCTACGAAAACGAAGCCGCGGCCGCCGCCGTGCCCAAGGAAGAGATGGACGCCATCTTCGGCGAGTACTTCACCTTCACCGAGGATATCAAGAAGACGGGACACCTCCTCGGCGGTGAAGCCCTCCAGCCGACGTCGTCGGCCACCACGGTCCGGGTCCGCAACGGCAAGGTGCAAACGACCGATGGTCCGTTCGCCGAGACCAAGGAGCAGCTGGGCGGCTACTACCTGGTCGAGGCAAAGGACCTGAACGAGGCGATCCAGGTGGGGTCGCGGATCCCCGGGGCGCGCTACGGCTGCGTCGAGGTGCGCCCCATCATCGACTTCAGCACGATGCAGTGACCGAAACCCCCAGTGACCTGCGCGACCGGATCGACGCGATCTATCGATCCGAGTCGCGCCGGGTCCTTGCGACGCTCATCCGCCTGCTGCGGGACTTTGACCTCGCCGAAGAGGCGCTCCACGAGGCGTTCGTGGCCGCGTGCGATCGCTGGCCGCGGGACGGCATTCCCGCGAACCCGCGCGCCTGGCTCGTGTCTGCGGGGCGCTTCAAGGCCATCGACCACGTCCGTCGACGCGCGGCGTGGGACGCGCGGCTCTCGGAGGTCGCGCGCGAGCTCGAGTCCCAGGCGCGGCAGCCCGACCTCATCGACGATGGCGTGGACGACGACCGGCTTCGCCTGATCTTCACGTGTTGCCACCCCGCCCTGGCGCTGGAGGCACAGGTGCCGCTCACGCTGCGCACGGTGTGCGGACTCACGACCGAGGAGATTGCCCGCGCGTATCTCGTGCCGACGCCGACGCTCGCGCAGCGCATCGTTCGCGCAAAGAACAAGATCCGCGATGCGCGCATCCCGTATGCGGTGCCTGGTCGCTCCGAGTTGCCGGAACGCCTCGACGCGGTGCTCCACGTGATCTATCTCGTCTTCAACGAGGCCTACTCGGCGTCGTTCGGGGCGGAGATCACGCGGGCGGACCTCGCCGGGGAGGCGATCCGGCTCGGCCGTCTGCTTCTCGAACTGCTCGACGATAGCGAGGTGCGCGGTCTGCTCGCGCTCATGTTGTTGCACGACGCCCGACGCGACGCACGCACAGGCCCCCGCGGCGACCTCGTGTTGCTCGAGGATCAGGATCGTGCCCGATGGCATCGCCCGCAGATCAACGAAGGGCTCGTCCTCGTCAGGCAGGCGCTGGGCAGTGGGCGGATCGGGGCGTTCGCGCTGCAGGCTTCGATTGCTGCCGTGCACGCCGAGGCTCGCATGGCCGCCGAGACCGACTGGCCGCAGATCGCGGCCCTGTATGACGTGTTGTGGCGCGTCGCGCGCACCCCGATCGTGGAGTTGAATCGCGCGGCGGCCTATGCGATGGCGAGCGGTCCGGGCGTTGGTCTCGCGATGATCGACACGATCCTGGCGCGCGGAGAGCTCGCCGGGTACCTGCACGCGCATACGGCGCGCGCGCAGCTGTTGCGGCGCTTAGGGCGTCGCGACGAGGCGATCGAGGCGTACGAACGCGCGTGGCCGCTTGCCACGCAGGCGCCCGAGCGGCGGTTCGTGGAGGAAGCGCTGCGGCAGCTCCGAGAATCCTGAGGGGTCGCGGAGGCCGCGGCGGGAAACACGAACCCCCCGGCTCGTCGACGACGAACCGGGGGGCCGTGAGCGGATCGATCAGGCCTTTCTGTCGGTGCAGCCGGTGAAGTTCGGATTTGCCAGCTCCTCGCGCATGACGGGGAAGTTCACGGCGTCTCCGTAGGGCTGGTTGGTCTTGAAGAACGTGCCGGTCGGGAAGACCTGTGGTTCGGTACGCCCGTACTGCCTGACGAGTCGGCGCAGGTCCGGCAGTCGCTGACCGCGGCTGAACGTCCAGAACGCCTTCTCGCGGAAGTAGAGGTTGATCGCGGCATCCCGGGTTGCCGGCAGTGGCAGGGCAGCCATGGCCGGAGTGCTGATGGTCCCGAGGCTCTGCGGTGAAGCGCGCAGCGCGTTCAGGATCGCCAACATGCCGGTGTAGTTGTCCGCGCGGAGGAGCACCTCGGCCTCCTGCAGCCGTGCATCGATGCCCGAGACGTAGGGTATGGCATCGGAACGCTGGAAGACGTCCTGACGGACCATGTTGGTGAAGTTGTCGAACCCACGTCCCTGCGACGACGTGCCGGTGGAACTCCCCTGGGTCGGCACGCGGGGGTCGCGTGCTGACACGAAGGGGATGGCGTTCGCGATGCGGCCGGCGGGGTCGACGCTGTCACCAACGACGAATCGCTTCTGGTTGGTGTTCATGCTCCAGACCGCGTTGTCGCCGGACGTGAGGGCAAACGTCGCGTTGAAGATGAAGCTCGTGGGGACGCTTGATACGACCGCGGTCACGTCGGTGAAGCGACCGAGGTTGATCAGGATGCGACCCTTGAGCACCCGCAGCTGGTTGTTGATTGCCACCGTCGCCGCGTCGGTTGCGGTGGCGAGCGCGAGCCCGCTGTCCGCGTGGGCCAGGGCGAGGGTGAACACGGCCTGGTTGCTCAGGGGCGGACCGTATTCGATCGCCCCCGTCGACGCGTCACCGAGTGGCGTGCCATTGCAGAAGTTCTCCGCCAGCGTCATCTCGGCGAAGGCCGTTGCGAAGTACATCTGTCCGATGTTCGACGCGGGGGACGGCTTGAACTCGCGCAGCCCGTTGATGGCTTCGCGCGCCGAGGTGCGTGCGCGATAGGCATCGCGGAGCATCGCGAGCACGACCGAGTTGTTGTCCTGCACCTTGCGTTCGTCGGTCTCGTTGTGCTGGAAGAAGGTATTGGCCGATTTCCATTCGTCGACGAGGAGCCCGCCCTGCGTCCAGGCGGTGCCGTTGCTGCCGCCGCCGCCGGGGCCGACGTCGCGCAAGCGGCTCAGCGCGCCCAGGCGCAACGCGTCGGCGCCAGCTGCCGACTTGACGGCGTCCGGCGAAATGATGTCGGGGTCGTCTGCCTTCAGCAGGTCTTCCCGCAGGCTGCTGCACCCGGTCATCGGGGCGACGGCTGCGAGTGCGAGGGCCCAGGTCCACGTCCGAGCCCGGCAAATCATGCTGTGCATATGAGTGTCGGTTCGGGTGAGGTTAGAAGCGGAAGTTGAAGCGAGCGGTGATGTACATCGGCGGGCCGGCGGTCAGGAGCGTGGCCTGCGTGTCGCCCTGGCTGTAGTTCTGCTCGGGATCCACGCCCGTCCAGTCCGTCCAGATCTTCAGGTTGCGGGCGGCGACATTGATGCTGGCGCCGCGCACCTTGAAGAACCGCTGCGCGACGTCGTCCGCGAACGTGTAGGCCAGCGCCACTTCGCGCAGACGCCAGAAGTTCGGCGCTTCGTAGAAGCCGTCGTTCGTCGTGTACACGGCACCGGCGACGCGCGTGCCGTCGCGCAGCGCGATCGTGCGGGCCTGCAGGAAGAGCGACGGGTTGAGCGTCGACGTGGCGGGGCACGACGTGCTCTGCTGACACAGGAATGACTGCTCGTTGTTCAGCACGATGTAGCCGCTCTTGTGGTCGAGCAGCGACGTGATGCGGAGCCGACGGTTGAACAGGTCGATGCCGTTCACGATCGACAGCTCGAGGCGGGGCTGTTGATAGCCCAGGTACGTGAAGGCCGTGTCGACCGTCACCTCGTCGGGCACGATGATCTTGTCGCCATTGGCGTCGCTGAACTTGTATCGGCGCGTCCAGACGCTGTTGAGCGGATAGCCCTCGGCCTGGCGCGTGTTGCCCGTGCCGATGGTGGGAATCGGCTTGCCCGTGGCGTCGTTGCCCAGCGTCAGCAATTCGTTGCTGTTGTGGGACAGGTTGAACGTCATGTCCCACGAGAGGTTGCGACGATCGAAGAGCTGGGCTGTGAGCAGGTTCTCCCAGCCCCAGTTCTTCACCGCGCCCAGGTTGGTGAGTTGCGACGTCACCGCCGCGCCCGACGACGGCGCGATCGGCATGGCGATGAGCGCGTCCTTGGTCTGCTTGCGATAGTACGTGATCTCCCAGTTCACGCGGCCGCCGAACAGGCGCGAGTCGATGCCGGTCTCGAACTCGGTGGAACGCTCCGGCTTGAGGTCGGCGTTGCCGAGCTGATTGGAGCGGAGCCCGCCCACGTCGGCTGACGCGATGTTCGTCGTTGTCACCGAGAAGGTCCGGTCGGCGTCGTTCGGCCCGGGCTGCACGCCGGACGACCCCATCGCTGCCCGGAAACGGAACTGGTCCAGCCAGCTCGCCTTGGGGAAGAAGCTCTCGTCCGACAGCACCCACGACCCGGAGACCTTGGGGTAGTACACACGCTGGAAGTTCGTACCGAACGCGCTGTTCTGGTCGGTGCGCACGGCCGCGGTGAGGAACATGCGGTCGTTGAATGCGGCGCCCTGCTCGATGAACAGCCCAAGCGTCTTCTGCAGCTGCGTCGCCGACCCCACGAGCGGGATCGAACCTGCGGACGGCGTCTGCGCTCCCGGCGGCAGCGTCGACCCCTGCGCCTGGCTCTGGGTGATCTGGTAGTTCACGAACTGCGCGCCCACTGTGGTCTTGAGGTTGAGCCACGGCATCGGCGTGAAGTTGGCCGTGCTCCCGAGATTGGCCGTGATGTTGCGCAGATTGGCGCGCACGTCGTTGGCGCGGCCCAGTCGGTTCGTGCCGAAATCGGAGCACTCGGAGAACCGGCAGAGGCCAAAGTCGAGCCGATCGGTGAAGTCGACCCCGAAGTCGGCGCGGTTCTGCAGCCACGACGTGGGGCGCCAGTTGGCGTTGGTGCTGCCGATGAAGCGATCCACGCCCTGAGTGGTGGTGAACTGATAGATGTCTCCGGGCGTGTAACCTGCGTACCCCTGGAGCTTCTGACCCAGTGAGCCGATGCCCGTGTACCCGGGGCCAGGGCCGCGGAAGCCGGGACCCACCGTCCCGTTGTACCAGAAGCTGTTCACATTGTTGTCCACCTGCGGCAGGCGCTGGTCCATCTTGGTGTAGCCGGCCTGCACCGACACGTCCACGCTCGAGTGCGGGGCGAGGTTCAGGTTGGCCCGATACGAGCCCTTCGTGAGCAGGTTCGGCCGATCCCATTCGTCACGGATGTCGATCTGCGACGCCGCAAAGCGCTTGCGGTCGAACTCCGGGAACTGGAACGGACCCGTCTCGCGCTCGAAGTCGCCGCCAACGAAGAAACGAAAGAGATCCGTGCCGCCCGAGATCTGCCCGCCGAGCTGGCCACGGGACCCGTCACCGATGGGCGACAGATCGTCTTCCTCGAAGACGTTGAGCGACGTGGTGCTGTCCACCACGCACTGGTTGAGTGCCACTTCCTTGAGCAGGCACTTGCGCTGCGTCGTCGAGCCCGGCGACTTGCCGAGGATCGCGTACATCGTCGGATAGGTGTTGCGGTCCTGGATCAGGCCGTAGTCACCATACACCGACCACACCGGCCGACCCGCGCGGCCCTTGCGCGTCGTGATCACGATCACGCCGTTCGCGGCGTCGGTACCGTAGAGCGTCGCCGCCGACGGCCCCTTGACGACCTCGATGTTCTCGATGTCCTCGGGGTTGATGTCGTTCACGCGACTTGGCGACGTTCCGCCGACGCCGATGCCCGTCGAGCTGCTGTTCGACGTCATGCGCACGCCATCGATGATGTAGATCGGGTCGTTGTTCAGCGAAATCGAGTTGGTGCCGCGGATCCGCACGCGGGAGCCGCCGCCGGTCATGTTGGCTGGCAGCACCTGCACCCCGGGCGCCTTGGCCACGAGGAGGTCGCCCATGTTCTTGATCGGCGCATCCTCGAGCTTCTTCGCCACGTCGATCGTGGCGACGGTGTTGCCCAGCTCGACCTTGCGCGATTCGCCGGTCGCGGTGGTGACAACCTCCTGCAGCTGGATCACCGCGCGATCGAGCGCGAAGTCCAGCGTGGCCGACTGGCCACCCGTCACGGCCACGCGCTTCTTCTGCTCGACGTAGCCTACGCGCAACACCCGAACCTCGTGCGAGCCGGGAGGTACATTGCGCAGCGTGAACCTTCCCTCGGCATTCGTGATCGCGAACACGGTCGTGCCAACGACCAGGACGCGAACGTCACTGAGCGGTTCCGCCGACTCCTGGGCCGTGACCCGACCGCTCACGGTGCCCTGCTGCGCCTGGGCCGCGCGGCTGGTCAGCAGTACCCCGGCCATCAGCAACGCCGTACCTCCCCAACGCCTCAACGCGAAAGGAGACACATGCACCTCCTGGGTTTGTTGGGCCCGCGTAGGCCCGGTTTTCGGGGGCAGACGGGGAGATCGTACGCCTGTAGGCGGATTCCGCAAGCCTACGAGCGTGGGGGCTCGCGCGTGATATTTCCGGCCACCCACGCAATGCGCCATCGCGCAGTGTGACACGAGCTTACACATCTTACGACTTCTTCATGGCGACCCAGCTCGAACCCTCGGCGACCCTCGTTTCGGAGCAGGATCTGCGCACCGCCGCCGCGACGCTGGCTGGTGTGGCGGTCCGCACGCCGCTGCTGCCGTTCGAGGTTGCGGGAACTCCGATCTGGCTCAAGCCGGAGATGCTGCAGCGCGGCGGGGCCTTCAAGTTTCGGGGAGCGTACCACTTCCTGTCGCGACTCGCGCCGGCCGATCGCGCGCGCGGCGTCATCGCGCCGTCGTCGGGCAACCATGCCCAGGCGGTCGCCCTCGCAGCGCGACTGTTCGGGGTCAAGGCCACGGTCGTCATGCCCACCACCGTGACGGCCGCCAAGCGAGGCGGCGCCGAGCGGCTGGGCGCAGCCATCGAGCTGGCCGGAACGAACACGAAGCACCGGGCGGACCGCGCGCAGGAACTCGTGGACCAGCACGGGTTCGTGCTGGTGCCGCCCTATGACCACCCGTGGATCATCGCAGGGCAGGGGACCACGGGCGTGGAGATCGTGGAGGACTTCCCCGAGGTCGATCAGGTGCTCGTGCCGGTCGGTGGCGGAGGACTCAGCTCCGGCGTGGCCGCGGCCGTCAAGCTGCTCCTGCCTCGCGCCCGCGTCGTGGGCGTCGAGCCCGAAGGCGCGCCCAAACTCTCCCGTGCCCGACTCGCCGGAGAGCCCGTGACGCTCGAATCGACGTCCAGCATCGCCGATGGCCTCATGGCCGTGCGCGTCGGCACCCTGCCTTTTGCGCATCACCAGGCCTACGTCGACGACGTCGTCACGGTGAGCGAGGGCGCCATTCGCGACGCGGTGCGCTCCCTGCTCGACCGCGCGAAGCTCGTGGCCGAGCCGAGCGGGGCGATCACGGTGGCCGCGCTGCGCGAAGGTCGCGTCGCGCCCACGGCCCGAACGGTCTGCATCCTCTCCGGCGGCAACATCGAGTGGGGCGGCCTGCAGGAGTTGCTGGGCAATGCCTAACGCGCGCATCCTGATCGCCGACGACGACGCGTCGATCCTCCAGACGATGTCGTGGGTGCTCAAGGAGCACGGCTACGACGTTGCGTCGGCGCGCGAAGGGAGCAAGGTCCTCGACCTGCTCGAAGAGCGCACCGCAGACCTGGTGCTGCTCGATGTCATGTTCCCCGACGCCGACGGCTATCAGATCCTCGAACGCATCAAGGCCGACGCCCGCTGGCGCGACATCCCGGTGCTGATGGTCTCCAGCCTCCCGCCCGAGGAGGCCGCGGTTCGGACGCTCGGACTCGGCGCCGCCGACTTCGTCAAGAAGCCGTTCCGGGTCAAGGAACTGCTGGCCCGTATCCAGGCGCAGCTGCGCATGCGCACCATCCTGCGATCGGCCAACGACGCCCTGCATTCGGTGGAACGCGAGCTGGAGCGGGTGCGCGAAGAAGCCGAGAACCGTCGCAAGCTGGTGGACATCCTGCACGACGTCACCAACGACCTGTCGTCGGACGAGATCTATCACCTCCTCGCCCGGCGCGTCGCGCGTGCCCTCGAACTCACGCACTGCTCGGTGATTCTCGCACGCGACGGTGAGCGGCCGCGCGTCGTGGCCACGGCGTTCGAGACCGCGGTGGAAGGCACGCTCGAACTCGAACTCGATCGCTACCCCGAGATTCGCGCCGCGCTCGAAAGCGGCCGGCCCGTGCTCGTGGAGGACGTGCGGACCAGCCCGCTCTACAGCGAGGTGCGCGAACGCTGGAAGCGCGAGGGCACGCGCGTGTCGATCCAGTCGATCATCGCCCTGCCGTTCGCCCTCGAGCCCACGCAGGCCGGCGTGTTCTTTCTGCGTCGCAGCGTGAACGAGCCACCGCTCGGTCGCGAAGACGTGGAGTTCGCGGACACGGTCGTCAAGGCGGCGGTGGCCGCGGTCCAGCGGGCGCAGGTGCTGGAGATGACCATCGCCGACAATCGTCGCCTCGAACAGCTCGCGCTCACCGACCCGCTGACCAAGGTCCTCAACCGGCGGGCGCTCACCGACCGGCTGGCCGCGGAAATGGGGCGCGTTCGCCGGTACGAATCGGCGGTGTCGCTGCTGCTCATCGACCTCGACCACTTCAAGCGGGTCAACGACAACCACGGCCACCTCGTCGGCGACGACGTGCTGATGGAGATGGCGTCCCTGCTGCAGGGGGCGGTCCGCGCGGTCGACGTCGTGGCCCGGTACGGCGGCGAAGAGTTCGTGGTCGTGCTGCCGGAGACCGGCACCGACGGTGCGATGCGCTTTGCCGAGCGATTGCGTGAACTGATCGAGGCCCATGCATTCTCCCGTGGCGCGGGCGGGACGCTCCAGCTCACCGCGAGTATCGGCGTCGCCACGTTTCCCTCCGTAGGTTGGGAGACCGTCGAGGACTTTCTTGCCGGCGCAGACCAGGCGCTCTACCGCGCGAAAGCGGAAGGGCGGAACCGCGTGCGCGGGGTCGAGGGCTCCGGTCCGGCCGTGTAGCGTTCAACAGCGCCTTGCATGGGGCGATCGCACGAGCAAGTTCGGCCGTCGATCCAGACATTTCGGAACCATCAACCCGGTCACCCGTCGGATGCGCATCTTCGCTCTCGCCGCGCTCACCGCCATTGCCACGGCGCATGCGGCACCGCTGTTGGCTCAGGCCCGGAGTCTCACCGGGGCCCGTCGCCCCGGGATCGACGTGTTGCAGTACGCGTTCGACGTGGACCTGCCGTCGGGGCCAATGCCCGACACCGTGCGGTTTGTCGCGACCACCATCGCACGCCGCGCCGGCGGGACAGCATCCCTCGCGCTCGACCTCGTGTCGACGATGCACGTTGGCCAGGTGGAGGTGAACGGCAGAGCGGCTGCGTTCACGCGCCCGGGCGACCAGGTCGTCGTCGCGCTGCCACCCGAATCCGGCGACTCGATCCGAGTGAGCGTCCGCTATCGGGGTATCCCGGCCGACGGCCTCATCATCCGGTCCGACAGTGCCGGTGGCTGGACCGCCTTCGGTGACAACTTCCCCGATCGCGCGCGGCAGTGGCTCGCGGTCGTCGATCACCCGAGCGACAAAGCGCTCGTGGAGTGGACCGTTCACCATCCGGGCCGCTACCGCGTGATCGCCAACGGAGAGCTGCTGGAGGAAACGCCGTCGCCGGGTGCAACGGATCGCATCGTCACGCGATGGAAGAGCACACGGCCGCTCTACACCTCGGTGATGGTGATCGGGGTCGCGCGGTTTGGCGTGTTCGAGCTCGGCGACACGGCGTGCAGCCTCGCCGAGCGACCTGGGTGCGTGCCGCAGTCCGTGTGGATCACGCCGGACGTGCGCGACTATATGCCGGGGCCGTTCGCGAAGGCCGGCCAGATCGTGGCCCTGTATTCGCGGCTGGTGGGCCCGTTCCCGTACGAGAAGCTCGCCCACGTGCAGTCAACGACGCGATACGGCGGCATGGAGAACGCCTCGGCGATCTTCTACGCGGACGCGATCTACCGGCAGCGCAACATGAGCGAAGGGCTCATCGCCCACGAAGCAGCGCATCAGTGGTTCGGCGACGCCGTGACCGAGCGTGAGTGGCCGCACGTGTGGTTGTCCGAAGGTTTCGCGACCTACTTCGCCGCGCTCTGGACCGAACACTCGCAGGGCGACAGCGCGTTTCTCGCGGAGATGCGACGAATGCGCGAGACGGTGCTCACCGCGCGCATCACGAACGAGAAGCCCATCGTCGATGAGGGCCTCGACAACCTCGGCCGGGTGCTGAACAGCAACGTTTACCAGAAAGCGGGCTTCGTGCTGCATATGCTGCGTCGCGAAGTCGGCGACTCGGCATTTTATCGTGGCGTGCGATCGTACTACGCGAAGTACCGTCACGCGAACGCGATGACGGACGACTTCATGCGCGAGGTCGAGGCGGCATCGGGGACGAAGCTCGACTGGTTCTTCGCGCAGTGGATGCGTCGCTCCGGCGTGGCGGCTCCCACCATTTCCTGGCTCTGGGATCCGCGGCAGCGGTCGGTCATTCTCACCTTGACCCAGGAGGTGGGTGAGCCCTACCGCCTCGACCTGTCAGCAGACGTCACCGACGCGAAGGGTGTGGTGCATCGCGTGCGCGTGAACGTCCCCGCGGGCCGTGTGTCGACCATGCACCTTCCCGTGAAGCTGGACGGCGCGCCAACACGCATCGTATTCGACCCGGACGCGTCGCTGCTGGGAAAGCTGACGGTGAAGTAGTCGGCTAGATTTCGCCATCACCCGTCACACCCCGAACAATGAAAATGCTCGTCCTCGGCGCCGGCCTGCAGGGCTCGGCCTGCGCCTTTGACCTCTTGCAGAACGACGATGTCACCGAGGTACGGCTGGCCGACCTCCGTGTCGACCGTCTGCCCGCCTTCCTCGCGCCGTACATCGGCAAGCGCCTCGTACCCGTCCAGCTCGACCTGCGCGACAAGGCCGCCACACTGCCGCACATGCAGGCCTGCGATGCCGTGATGAGCGCCGCCCCGTATTACCTCAACCGCGACCTGGCGGAGTGGGCCATCGAGGGCACGTGCCATTTCTCGGACCTTGGGGGCAACACCGACATCGTCTTCGAGCAGAAGGCCCTCCACGATCGGGCCGTGGCTGCCGGCGTCTCGGTAGTCCCCGACTGCGGCGTGGCGCCGGGCATGGTGAACATCCTCGCGCAACACGGGATCGAGCGGCTCGACACGGTCGACGCCGTACGCATCTACGTGGGCGGACTGCCGCAGCACCCCGAACCCCCGCTCAA
Source organism: Gemmatimonadaceae bacterium (assembly GCA_020846935.1). Classification (NCBI taxonomy): domain Bacteria; kingdom Pseudomonadati; phylum Gemmatimonadota; class Gemmatimonadia; order Gemmatimonadales; family Gemmatimonadaceae; species Gemmatimonadaceae bacterium. The sequence goes on along the minus strand of JADLCY010000001.1, from coordinate 404,802 downwards.
CTACCAGATCGTCTATTCGCTCGAAGGCGTGCTCGACTATTACACCACCTTGTCGTGGATCATCCGCGACGGGCGGCGTACGCAGGTGAAGGCGCTGTCGGAGATCGTGCCGGTGGAGTTTCCGGCGCCGTTAGGCACGCTGGAGGCTTTTCATACGGCCGGCGGTCTGTCGACGCTCGGGTTCCGCTACGAGGGGAAGATCCCGACGATGGAGTACAAGACGCTGCGCTATCCTGGCCATGCAAAGATCATGGAAGCGATCCGCGATCTCGGGTTGCTCGACCTCGAGCCCATCAGGGTCAAGGGCGCAGAGGTGCGGCCTCGCGACGTCGCGGTCGCCGCGATGGGCCCGCGGCTGACGCGACCCGAAGGCCGGGACCTGGTGGCGCTGAGGGTCTCGGTCAGCGGGACGAAGGCGGGCAAGCCCGCAACCATCGAATGGAACCTCGTCGATCGGTATGATGAGCAGCACGGCATCTCCGCCATGATGCGCTGCACCGGCTACTCGCTGGCGATCACGGGCCTGATGCAGGTTCGCCAAGAGGTTGCCGGACCTGGCGTACTCACGCCGGATGAGGCGATGCCCGGGGCCGCGTACATCGGAGAACTGGCCAAGCGGGGTGTGAGGCTTGTAGAGGCCGGTGTACGGGTGGGCGGATAGAGGGGTGTGGCAAGGCGGCTGCCGGCCGCGGCGCCGCTGCGCGCAAGCAGCACGGGGACTTCGCGTGAATGCGCGAGTCCCCGTTGCATTTCTTCACTCAGAAGGCGCACTCTCCGTCATCCATCCACACGTCGTGCGGACGTTAGGCTGCGCCCCTAGCGGGCAAACCCTGCCAGCGTCGCGCCAATGGCGTCGATCGTTTCGCGAGCGTTCCAGCGCTCGCTGCCGTTGTAGAACACCGTGAAGGCGAGAAGCTCGCCGCCGCGCGACGTCACATAGCCGCCGAGCGAAATCACGTCGTTGGTCGTACCGGTCTTGGCGTGGAGGTTCCGCTGGGCCGACGTGCCGACCATCCGCGATCGCAGCGTTTCGGAGGCGCCGGCGATCGGAAGCGACTCATGGAATTCGCGAGACCAGGGCGCGCGGTCGGCGTACATCAGGAGTTCGGTCAGGGCGCGTGGTGTGACGCGGTTCAGCGAGGAAAGCCCGCTGCCATCGGCGATGCTGATCCCTGCCGGCGTCGTTCCGGCGCGCTCGGCGAGGAGCGCGCGCAGCTGCTCGTTGCCAAGCCGTGCGCTGCCGACGATCGCGGGATCGCGCCCGCGGGCGGCGTCGCGCAGGAGCAGCTCGGCGAAGTGGTTGTCGCTTTCACCGTTCATCACGCGCGCGAGCTGCGCGATCGGCGGAGACGTGAGCGCGCCGACCGTGATCGCCTGCGCCGGCGCCGTGCCGAGCCGAACTTTGCCCGCGACGTCGATGCCCGCGTCCTCCAGCGCCTGCCTGAACGCGGCCGTCGCAAAGGTCGCCGGATCTTCGACGACCACGGTGTACACGCGCGTCTCCGAGCGTTTGCCGATCCAACCGGAGACCACGATCGTGCGGTCCGAGCGCCGGCTCACGACCAGCCTGGCGCTGCGGCTGGTGCCCGTGACACGTGCGTTGTTCACCACCGGGAATCCCGCGAGGCCGGGATGCAATGACACGGTCGGGCGTGTTCCCTTGCCCGGCGCGACGGCTACGTGCAGGAGGTTTGCGTTGAGCGAGAGCGCGGACACGCGCGCGGCATAACTCGCGCCCAGGTAGCGGGAGAGCCAGCCATCGGGGATGCGTTGGTTCTCGAACGCTGACGCGTCGCCGACGACGTCGCCTGTCACACGTCGGATGCCGGCGTTCGCGACCATCTGGGCGAGCGCTCGCATGGGTGACTCCGGCGACCCGCCGAGGAAGCGGCCGGCGAGCGCAGGGTCACCACCGCCTCGCAAGACCAGCGAGCCGCGCAGCGTGCCGTCGGCGTCCAGCGATCCATCGCGAAGGACTTCGGTGACGATCTGGTGATGAACGCCGAGTCGCTCGAACGCGAGTACCGTGGTGAACAGCTTTTGCGTGGACGCCGGCCTGAGTGGTTGATCGGCGTTCCGGCCAAACAGCGTATCGCCTCGCGAGACCGACGTCACGAGGACGCCCCAGGTGCCCTGCTTGACGCGCGCCTCGAGCAAACTGCCGAGGTCGCTGCGAAGGGCGGCGATGCCGAACGGCGTCGTGGCGACGAGGGGAGGAGGCGGGGGGCGTCGCGCCGCGCGCCGGGCCTTTGGTCGTGCCCGCGCGACGGTGCCGCGACGGACCACGCTGCGACTGCCACCGCCGGCATCGCTGGTCGAGGCCTGACCGCTCGACGGGGCGGGAAGGCTGACCAGGGCCAGCAACCCCGCGCAAAGCAGGGACCGGAGGTTCAGCGTCGCGACGCGGAGCGGGAGCATCCTTTGGGCCTGCCTCCTCGCGCCGCGCTCGTTGGCGACGCTACCTAGACCTTGAAGAATACACGCTTGCGGTACAGCCACCCGAGGATGCCTGCCCACACGAGGACGAAAGACACGGCGTACAGCAACGACGCCGGCCGCGGGGCGAGCCAACTCGCAAATCCGCGGTCGAAAATCACGCGCTGCAGGGGAACAGGAGCACCATCCACCGGGACCGTGATCAGTCCCATCAGGCGCGCCATCGCCCCCGACCCGAGGAACGCCACCATCGGGTTCATCCCGTACCAACGGAACGGAACGGTCCAACTCGTTATGCCTAACACATCGATGAGCCACGTGCAAGTCGCGAGCGCCACCGCCGCCATGCCGCCGGTGAAAAGCACGTAGCTGCTGGTCCACAGGCTCTTGTTGATCGGAAAGCCCCAATGCCACATGAGACCCGCAACCATCAGGATCGATCCCGCGCCGAACAGGCCCGTGAGCCGCTCGGACAATGGCCGCGGTTCGCCCAGCCAGCGCCCGGCGAGCACGCCAAGGACCACCGTACCCACGGCGGGCATCGTGCTGAGGAGCCCCTCGGGATCCCACGTGACCGAACTGCGCCACAGGTGCGAGCCGAACACCGCGCGATCGAGCCACGCCGCGAGTGACGCAGACGGGTCGTCGAGATTCTGCGGACCGAGCCCGTATCCCGGTACGGGTACGAGTGTCATGAGCGCCCAGTATCCGAGCAGCAGGGCGCCAAGGATCCCAACCTGCTGCCTCCAGGTAGTACGCCGCGTCAACAACGCGCCCGCCATGTACGCCAGTCCGATCCGCTGGAGCACGCCGGGAAAGCGCACGGTGGTGATGCGCGAGATCGGCCACCATGGAAACGACGCGAGCAACAGGCCGAAGAGGATGATCAGCGAACCGCGAACGAGCACCTGGCGCAGCAGCGCGGACTCGTCGTCGCCGCGCGCGCGCCGCGCCTCGAGCGACAGGTGTGTGGTTACGCCGACGATGAACAGGAAGAACGGGAAGATCAGGTCGGTCGGCGTCCAGCCATGCCACGTCGCGTGGGCCAACGGCGGATAGATGGCGCTCCAGGTTCCGGGATTGTTGACCAGGAGCATCCCCGCCACGGTGAGCCCGCGAAACACGTCGAGTGCGACGAGGCGTTCACGACGCGCGGGAGGCGCGGCAGCGGTCGCCCCCTCGAGTGGGCGATGGGAACGGGCAGGTTCGGAGGCGACCGCAGTGGCCATGCTTGGCAGGGTCAGGGGCGCGACGCGGCGTCGAGGGCTACGATAACGCCGGTGCGCGGCACGCCGCCACGCCACGGCTGAGTTCGGCCGCGTTCCCGGCCTTGGGCCCATGAACGATTGACCGCGACTCGCCCCGGTTCGCATTGTGGAGGAACCGCACGCGAGGAGTGGTCATGGGTCGGAATCGCACGATCAGCGAAGGAGTGCACGCCGGGCTCCTGGGCGCGGCCGTGGTCGCGCTGTGGTTTCTTGTCGTCGACGTCGTGGGCGGACGGCCCATGCACACGCCATTTGCGCTCGGTGAGGCTGTGCTCGCGGTGCTCGGGCTGCAGCGTGGTCAAGGCATGGTCGAGGTGGTCGCGCTGTATACGCTGATCCACGTCGTTGCCTTCACCATCGGTGGAATCCTCGTGGCGTGGATGGTCAACGCGTCGGATCGCGAGCCGTCCCACCTCGCAGGGCTGTTCCTGCTCTTCATCGCGTTCGAGCTGGGCTTTCACCTGTGCGTCTACGCGTTGTCGCGACGCGGCCAGTTCGTGGACATCGCGTGGTATCAGGTTGGCGTGGCCAACGTGCTCGCTGCGATCGCCATGGGTCGCTACCTCTTTCGCGCCCATCCGGGTGCGCTGCACCGGCTCGATGACGCCCTGGCGGGTCGAACCTGAGTTGCGCCTGATCGATCCAGGGCCATGACACCGTAGCCTTCGAGTTTCCAGCGTCGAACGAGAGCACCAGCCGGGCACTGGCCTGGAAGGCTCCTGCTCGATCTCGCCGGTGGGTGCAATGCACGGACGACATCGCGGCCCGGCTTCGACCGGAATCCGGTCTGAGGCTCACGCGCGCTGGCTGGCGGAAGCACAAAGGGACCCGACGCATGCGCATCGAGTCCCTTGTGCCTCTACGGTTTTCCGTCCCCTTCAGCGCGCCGGCTTCGTGTCAGCGGGTTTCGTGCTGCGCCGCCTACTTCCCCGAGAACTTCGCGAAGAGCAGGAGGAGGCCGAGGAGGGTCAGGATCGCGACGATCAGCGGCCCGGTGAAGAGCGCGCGGAACAGTTTGTGGTCGTACTTTAGGTGCATGTAGAACATGACCACCATCGCGAACTTCACGGCCGACATGGTCAGGAGGATCGGGACGAACGCACTCGACGCGACGAAGGACGGGATGTAGTAGGCCCACACTTCGGCGACCGTGATCAGCGTGAGCCACAGGGCGACCCACTTGTACTCCTTCCACGTCGGGTGGTAGTGCTCCGTTTCGTGCGCAGCCATGGGGCTCAGTCCGGAATGAGGTAGAGGAGCGTGAAGATCGCGATCCACACGACGTCGACAAAGTGCCAGTACAGCGCGGCGATGTCGACGTTGAGCGCGTCCTTGGGTCCGAGGCCGCGCCGGTAGTCGATGGCGAGGAGCGAGCCGAGCCAGATCACACCGGCCGTCACGTGCGCGCCGTGGAAACCGGTGAGGGTGAAGAACGTGGATCCGAAGAGGTTGGTCCGGATCGTCAGGCCTTCGTGCACGAACGAGGTGAACTCGTAGGCCTGGAAGGCGAGGAACGTTGCGCCGAGGATGCAGGTGGCCCACAGCCAGAGCTTGGAGGAGGCCAGCATGCGGTCGCCGAGGCCGGCGTTGGCCGGGACGGGCGTGTCCTTGTTCTCCACCGCCGCGAGGGCGAGCACCATCGCGAGCGACGACATCAGGAGCACGAACGTCGACGCCGACGTGATCGGGATGTTCAGGATCGGCTTGAACACCTGACCCGTCGTGGGGTTGGTCCACGGCGTGTGCGGGAACGGCCCGACGAGGCTCCGTCCCTTGTAGATGAGGTACGTGGAGATGAGGGACGCGAACAGCATGCACTCCGACCCGATGAAGGCCCAGACGGCGATCTTCCGGTGATCGAGGCCGGTGGTCGTGTAGTGATGGTGTTCGCCGTGGGCACCGTGCGTGGTAGCGGTCACGTCAGGAATTGCTCCGGGCGAAAGAGAGAGTCAGGGGTGGCAAGCATGCCTAGTGGTGCTCCTCGAGCGGGGTCGTGAGCCAGGCGTAGAGGAAGCCGACGAGCATCGCGGCTCCCGCTGCCATGCCGGCGTACCCGGCCGACTTGTTGTGCGGCCACACGAGCAGGCCGGTGAACATGACCACGATGCCGAGGGCGGTCCACAGCGGCTTGATCGTGGCCGACGGCATGGGAATACCAAGCTCCTTCGCCGTGCGACGCTCGGTCTCGATATGCATCTCGGCGATGTCGCCCAGGTCATCGTGCCCCGCCACGTGGTGCTCACCGGTGTGACGCTCGGCGGCCTTCCAGCCCTCGTCGGAGTGTGGCAGATCCTTCGTACGGTCCGGGTGCGTGAGATCCCACAGCGGGTACCGCGAGTGCACCACCGGGATCCTGGCGAAGTTGTACTCCGGCGGCGGTGACGGAATCGACCACTCGAGCGTGGCTGCGTCCCACGCGTTGGCCGGCGCCGGCGCGCCACCGCGCTTGGACGTGAAGAAGTTGTAGACAAAGATCAGGGTGGCCGGCATCAGCAGGAACGCGCCGACCGAGGAGATCATGTTGAACGTATCCCAGCCCTGGCCGGCATCGTACGTGTAGATACGGCGAGGCATGCCGAGCATGCCGCTGAAGTGCATCGGGAAGAACGTCAGGTTCATCGCGATGAAGTTCAGCCAGAAGTGCCAGGTGCCGAGGCGCTCGTTCATGTAGCGGCCGTACATCTTCGGGAAGTAGTGATAGATCCCGGAGAAGATGCCCATGATCGCACCGCCGAAGAGCACGTAATGGAAGTGCGCGACGATGTAGTACGTGTCGGTCTGTTGCAGGTCGGACGGCGGCGAGGCGTGGGTGATGCCGGAGATGCCGCCGATGGTGAAGAGCGCGATCAGGCCGATGGCGAACTTGGTCGCCGCGGTGAAGCGGATCGAGCCGCCCCACATGGTGAAGATCCAGTTGAAGATCTTCACGCCGGTGGGGATGGCGATCAGCATCGTCGTCAGGCCGAAGACCGTGTCGGCGATCGGGCCCATGCCCACCGAGAACATGTGGTGCGCCCAGACGCCAAAGCCGAGGAAGCCGATCAGGATACCGGAGTAGGCCATCACCGGATAGCCGAAGAGCGGCTTCTTCGAGTTGGTCGGGAGCACCTCGGAAACGAGGCCGAACGCCGGCAGGATGAGGATGTAGACCTCGGGGTGACCGAAGATCCAGAACAGGTGCTGCCAGAGGAGCGGATCGGCGCCGGCGGAGACCTGGTAGAAGTTGGTCCCGAAGAAGCGATCGAACTGCAGGAACACCAGCGCGATCGTGATGACCGGGAACGCGAGGATGATCAGGAACTGCGTGACGAACGACATCCACGTGAACATCGGCATGCGCATCAGGTTCATGCCCGGCGCACGCATGTTGATCACCGTCGTCGCAAAGTTGAACGCGGCGGCCAGCGACGAGATACCGAGGATCTGGATGCCGAGCACCCAGAAATCCATGTTGATGCCCGGGGAGTACGTGCGCGACGAAAGGGGTGCATAGGCGAACCACCCGCCGTCCGGGGCTACCCAGAACAGGATCGGCGCGGTGATGAAGATGCCGCCGAACACGTAGACCCAGTAGCTGAACGCGTTGAGCCGCGGGAACGCCACGTCCCGCGCACCGAGCTGCAGCGGGATGAGGTAGTTGAAGAATGCCGCCGACAGCGGCATGATGGCGAGGAACACCATCGTCGTGCCGTGCATCGTGAACAGCTGGTTGAACTGCTCCGCGGTCACGAGCGTCTGGTTCGGCTTCATCAACTGCCAGCGCATCAGTACGGCCTCGAGGCCGCCGATGATGAAGAACAGGAGCGAGGTGTGGAGGTAGAGCGTCCCGATCTTCTTGTGATCGGTCGTCGTCAACCACGCCATGATCCCTTCCTTCTCACCGGTCGCGTGGCCGGCGTAGGTGGGGGATGCTGCGACGGTAGCCATATGGGTCAGGTCTGGGGCGAGTGGGAGAGTGGGCGGACGGTCAGGGCGAGCCGCGGGTGAGTTCCACCCGCGATCCGCCCGGTCCGCCCTATTTCAGCGTTCTCAGGTACGCCACGACGTCGGCGATCTGTTCGTCGGTCAGGCCGCCGACACTCACCGTCATCTTGAGGACCGGGTCGAACTGACCCTTGCCCAGTGCCTGCATCTTCGCGCCCGGCTTCATGAGCGGCGCGTTCTTGATCCAGTGCGCCAGATGCTTTGCATCGTTGGGGAAGAGCCCCGCGGCGATGGTGTGCCGCGACGCGATGTGCGTCAGGTCAGGCCCCAGGATGCCGAGGGCCGAGCGGTTGCCGCGGATCTTGTGGCACCCGATGCACGCCGAACGTGAGAACGTCTCGAAGCCGCGCTGCGCATCGCCAGCGGCGATCACGGCGTCGCTGATGGTGAGACCGGCAGGCAGCGGCGTCGCCGGTACGTTCCACGCGCCCAGGCGATCGACCGGGAACTCGAAACCGGACGAGACAGGCGCAGGCGGCGCCACCGGCGCGGGAGCGGCCTGTGCGGCGGGCGTCGGGTTGCTCGCGGGCACCGCCGGCGTCGTGGCCGACGTCGCTGGCGCCGGCGGAGCGATGGGGAACACCGCGTTCGCCGCCTGGTGGCGCGCCCAGCTCTCGAAGTTCTCCGCCGACACGGTGTAGGCGCGGAACTTCATGTTCGCGTGGCTCGAGCCGCAGTACTCGTTGCAGCTGCCGTTGAAGGCGTTCTCCCCGGTAGAATCCGGCGTGAACCACAGATGGTTGGTGCGGTTCGAGATCAGGTCGCGCTTGCCGCCAAGGGCCGGCATCCAGAACGAGTGAATGACGTCTGCCGTGCGCAGCTCGAAGTTCACCGGACGGCCGATCGGCATGTACAGCTCGTTGGCCGTCACGAGGTTGTATTCCGGATACCGGAACTCCCACCACCACTGGTGCCCGATCACCTGCACCTGCAGCGCATTGGTCGGCGCTCCGGTCTGGTACTTCCAGATCCCGCGCACGGTCGGCACCGAGATGATCGCCAGGATGACGATCGGGAGCACCGTCCACGTGATCTCCATCAACGTGCTCCCGTGGACGTGCTTCGGATCGGGCGAACCGGGTCGCCGACGATACCGCACGATCGCGACGACGAGAATCACCTCGACCACCACGAACACGATCGTGCCCCAGAACAGCATGCTGTTCCAGATGCTGGTCAGGTCACGGTTGAACTCCGTCGTTGGAAGAAACGTGGAGTTCGGGTAGTTGCCGCCACACGCGGCAGCCAGGAGGAGCAGCGCCGGCAGCGCGACGCCTGCGAGCTGACGCGGTCGAAAATTCCGTGTCATTCTCTATCCGGAGGGTGGGGGGTGGGAGCCGTCGCAACGCGACGGGACTCCCAGGGAAAAACCGCCTGAAACTACCGGTGGAACAGAACGCAATCAAGCTTGCCTGGAGCTTTCTGCCCGTTGGCCAGCAACGACTTAGCACGCCATCAGCGCGCCACGGGCGCGCGATCGCGTCGTGCCCACGGACCGTCACGGCCCTGGCTTGGCGTCATCCGCCGCGTGTTGCTCATCCACCTTGGCCACGGCGATCTCCAGGGCCGTTCGGATCTGGGCCACGTACTCTCGGAGCGATCGAAGCCGCGTCTGGTCGCTCCCGCCGCGCGTGAGCACGAGCAGCAACGCCGCCACCTGATCGGCAATCATGCCGAACTGCGCCTTGAGCGCTCCCACCAGCGGCGTGGCCGCCCGCGTGATCTGCTGCCGGAACTGCGCCGTGTCCTGTCGCGATCTCACGGCCAGCGCCATGCGCTCGACGATACCATGGACCCGCTGCAGGTGAGCCAGCGCGACTTCCAGCGTCTGCATCTTGGCCAGGCCCGCCCCGTCGAGCTTCTTCACCGACCAACCATCGATGCCGGGTTGAGCACTTCGTCGAGTTTCTCGCGCGTCATCAGGTTCCTCCCGATGACCACGTCGTAGACCCCGCGGCCGCTCGTCAGCGCCTCCTTGGCCACGCCGGTCGCCGTCTCGTAGCCCAGCACAGGCACCAGGGCGGTCACAATGCCGATCGACTCCTCCACGAATCGCTTGAGCCGGTCGGGGTTGGCCGTGATGCCGTCCACGCACCTGGTCCGCAGCACGTCGCACGCGCTCACCAGACTCTCGATGCCCTTGAGCAGCCGGTAGGCGATCACGGGCTCGAACGCGTTCAGCTGGAACTGCCCCGCCTCGGCGGCCATCGTGACCGTCATGTCGCCCCCGATCACGTCAAAGCACACCTGATTCACTACCTCGGGGATGACGGGGTTCACTTTCCCCGGCATGATCGACGATCCGGGCTGCATCGGCGGCAGGTTGATCTCGCCGAGCCCCGCGCGCGGCCCCGACGAGAGCAGTCGCAGGTCGTTGCAGATCTTGGAGAGCTTGACGGCGCAGCGTTTGAGCACGCCGCTCAGCTGAACGAAGGCCCCGGTGTCCGACGTCGCCTCCACGAGGTCCGGCGCGGTGATCAACTCGATCCCGGTCACCGCCGAGAGGTGCTTGCGCACCGACTCGGTGTAACCCGGCGGCGCGGTGATGCCGGTACCGATCGCGGTCGCGCCCATGTTGATCTCGCGGATGAGCGAGAGCGCTTCGCCGAGTCGGTCGACGTCCTCGAGCATGGTGTGCCCAAAGGCCGCAAACTCCTGGCCCAGGGTCATGGGCACGGCGTCCTGCAGCTGCGTGCGACCCATCTTGAGGAGGGGCGCGAACTCCGCTCCCTTGGTCTTGAACGACTGCGCCAGCGTGCGCGTGGCCAGGCGCAGCCGCTCGATCGCGCCGTAGAGCGCCAGCCGCACCGCCGTGGGATACACGTCGTTGGTGGACTGGCTCAGGTTGACGTGCTCGTTCGGGTGCAGGTGTTCGTAGTCGCCGCGACGGTGCCCCATGAGTTCCAGCGCGCGGTTCGCGATCACCTCGTTGCCGTTCATGTTGGTTGAGGTGCCCGCGCCACCCTGGATCACGTCCACCAGGAAGTGCTCGTGATGGCGGCCGGCGCGGATCTCCCGCGCAGCGTCGACGATCGCGCGACACCGCACATCGTCCAACAGCCCCAGCTCGGCGTTGGCCAGCGCGGCCGCTTCCTTCACGGCGGCAAGCGCCTCGACCAGCGCGGGCAACTCGCGGATCGGCGTTCCCGTGATCGGAAAGTTCTCGAGCGCACGCAGCGTCTGCACGCCATAGAGCGCGTCGTCGGGAACCTCCCGCGTGCCCAGAAGATCCTTTTCCTGTCTCGATCGCGAGCCACCAAAGCCGAGCACGCGCCCGCGGCCCACCAACGTGGCGTCGGTGGCCGCGAGGCGTCGCGAGATCGCGCGCGCGGCTCGGCCAACCAGCGCTGCGTAGAGCTGCGGGTGATCCTTCACGATCCCCTGGACCTTGGCCTTTGTCAGGACGTACGCGGTGGTGGCCTGGAGGACGCGCGCCGTGGTTCCATGCGGCAGTTCGTCGAGCAGGATCCCTTCACCGACCGCTTCGCCCACGCCGACCGTCACGAGCCGCATCGGGCGATCGCTGACGGCCTTCTCCACGGCGACCGCGCCGTCGACCAGCAGGGCCATCAGCTCGCGTGGTGCACCCTGCTGGAATATCAGGTCATTCGAGGCATACTGCCGACGCTCGACGTGCTGGGCCAGCTGATGGATCGCGGTGTCGGTGAAGCCGCTGAGGAAGTCGAGCTGGCGGAGGTGTTCGCGAATACTGGAGGGCACGCAGGAGACCGACGGCTGAGGGGAAGGTGAAGGTAGTTTCGGGCTCTCGGGGTCGCGAGCGCGGCGCCAGCGAGCTGTACCACGCTCAGGGCAGCGGTCGATCGTCGCGAAGGCGAGGTTGGGACTGCAGTCGCCCGACCCGCTCGACCTCGACCGCGATGGCGTCGATGGCTTGCTCGATGCGCTCCATGCGCGGGTCCGTGGCACCCGTTGGCGCGTGCTGACCGGGGAGCCAGCCAGCGGCTCGCCAGGTGCGCGCGAGCGGCGCGTCGGTGGGAATCATCTCGGCGTGGCCGCAGATCGGACAGGCTCGGCGTCCCTGGGTGTAGCGCCAGGCGAGGTAGACGACCCCTGGAACGACGAACGCGCAGGCCAGGGCGAGCGCGATCCAGTTGGACCCCTGCCGCGGCGGATTCGGAGCGTCGGTGCCGCAGTGAGTGCAGAGCCAGGAAGCCACGAAAAAGGACGTTGGAGGGAGTGCGGGTGCCCGGGTGACGGACGGTAATCGGTCGGGGGCACGCGGGCATCGCTCGATGCACGCCGGTCACGCCGGAGGCCCCGCGTGGCCCGGCCTTTCGGCCGGGCCACGTTGCCGCCGTGCGCTATTGCAGGACACGGTTGCCTAACGTGTACCGGGTGAGCCAGGCGTGTTCGCGCCGGATCTTGTCGATCTGGTGGTAGTACTCGCCCAGCCCGTGGCCTTCGCGCGGGTAGAACACGAGGTCCACGGTCTTGCCGCGGTCCTTGAGGTTCCGGAAGTACTCCATGGGCTGGCCAATCGGCACGCGTTCGTCATTGCCGCCGTGGAGCATGAGCAGCGGTGTGGTCACCTTCGATGCGTACTGGATGGCGGAGCGCGAGCGGTAGAACTCGAGGGACTTGTTGGTCAGCGATCCATCGAGCTGAGGCATGCCGTCGTAGAAGGTTCCGATGTAGCCGGGGATGTCCGTCGTGCCATACATGCTTTCCATGTTCGCGAGGCCGGCGCCCATCATGGCGGCCTTGAACCGTCCGGTCTGTGACACGACCCAGCCGGTCATGTAGCCGCCGTAGCTCCAGCCGGTGACGGCGAGGCGCGTGGAGTCGGCGATGCCGCGCTTCACGAGGGCGTCGACGCCGGCCATGATGTCGCGGTAGTCACCCGCGCCCCAGTCCTTGATGTTGCCGCGCATGAACGTCTCGCCGTACCCGGTGCTGCCGCGCGGGTTGGGGTAGAGCACGGCCCATCCCTGGCCCGCGTAGAACTGACCGGGCGAGGCCCAGCTGGCCTTGAAGCCATTGGTATGCGCGCCGGTGGGGCCGCCATGGACGTCGACCTTGAGCGGATAGCGCGTGCCGGCCACGTACCCGACCGGCTTGAGCAGCACGCCCTCGACCGTCCAGCCGTCGGGGCTCTTCCAGGTGACGACTTCGTGTTCACCCAGCGCGATCTGGGCGAGCTGCGGATTCACGGTGGTGAGTCGTCGCGGTTCGGCGAACGACGCGTCGGTCACGTAGACGTCGGCGGGCGAGGCCGGCGAGTCCATCGCAAAGGCCACCGTGCGCTCGTCGTCCGAGAACGATGGGGCGCGCACCAGGCGCTCGCTCGTCAGGCGGCGATACCGCCGCGTCGCCGGTGCGTATTCGTAGACGCTCGAATACACGTGCTCCTGCACGCCGAGGAACAACCGGGTGCCGTCCTTCGACCATCGGATCGCGCCCACGGAGTTGTCGAGCGACGGGTCCGCGGCGCTTCGCGCAGCCTTCGAGGCGATGTCGTACAGGTAGAGCACCGTGTTGCGGAGCGAACGGGGGTACATCCCATCGGCGTTGGGCTTCCAGTCTTCGGTGATCGCGCCAAAGGCGAGCGTGCGCCCGTCGGGTGACCAGGTCGGCGTGCCCTGCATCGTCGAGTTGGGGGCCGTCGCGATGCGCTCGGTCGCCTTCGTCGCCACGGTCACGATCCAGCCCTCCCGTCGCTCGTCGCGGATGAGCGTGGTGGGGCGCGCGAGGTAGGCGAGGCGCGTGCCGTCGGGGGACCACGCCGGGGTTCCGGCCACGGTGAAGTCCCCGGTGGTGACCTTCGTGGCCTTCTTCGTGCCGACGTCGATCACCCACGCGTGCGACATGCGCATGTCACCCTCGTATACCTTCGGATCATCGCGGCGTCTGGTCCGGGCCTCGGCGTCGCGGGTGAGCGAATCCGTGGTGAGGTACACGATCGACTTCGAGTCCGGCGACCACGCGTAGCCCGTCGCACCGTCCCGCGCGGTGGTGAGCTGGAAGGCCTCGCCGCCATCGGCGTGCATGAGCCACACCTGCGGTCGCGGGCCGTCTTCACCGGTCGCGGTCCCGCGTGCGGTCACGAACGAGATGAACCGGCCGTCGGGCGACCATTGGGGAGCGCTCTCGCCTCGTTCGCCAAATGTCAGTTGCCGATTGTTTGTGCCGTCGCGCTGCACGATCCAGACGTGCGAGCGCATGTCGTGACGGTCTCCCTTGCTGGTGTCGCGAGCGGCCGGATGCTCCCAGGCGCTGATCGTATAGAGGATGCGGGATCCGTCCGGCGACACTTGCACCGCGCCCACGTTCCTCAGGTCCATGATGTCGTCGATCGACATGGGGCGTTGCGCGCGCAGGGGCGCAGCGAGCAGGGCGACGGCGAAGAAGCCGTACGCGAGACGCGGAGACATGGCGGGCTCCGAGGAGGCGAAAGGGTGAATGGATGAGTATGAGCGCCGCTCACACACTTGGCGAGGGCGCAGCTGGCAACCGTCGCCGCATCACGAGGGTGTCGTGCTCCTCGTGCAGCAGATGGGAGACGCGAACTGCAGGAGAAGAAGACTGCGCACCAGGTTGCTCCCTCGTGGTGTCATCCGGGCACACCCGACCATGCGGGGCCAGAGGTCTGGCACGGGTGCGGCTGGCGCCTAGCTTCCTGTCGTTCGCCGGGTTCGAACTCCACCATCCCGTTCACTCCACCCCGTCATGCGTCGACTGCCCCTGCTCGCCGTGCTCGTGTGTGCCATCGCTCCTGCGGCGCTGGCCCAGGGCCGCCAACCCATCGGCACCTCGAGCCCCACCCTCACGCCGGCCATCCGCGTCGGCAACCTCGTGTACGGATCGGGTCAGCTCGGCATGAGCCGCGACAACCCCGACACCACGATCCAGGGCCAGACGCGGCTCGCGCTCGAGAACATCAAGCGCGTGTTCGAACAGGCCGGCACGACGACGGCGAACGCGGTGAAGTGCACCGTCTTCCTCACGGACGTGAAGGACTTTGGCGGCATGAACGAGGTCTATCGCACCTTCTTCCCGGCGTCGCCGCCCGCACGCTCGACGGTCGTCGTTGCGGCGCTCGTGGTCCCCAACGCGAAGGTCGAGATCGAGTGCACGGCTGCCATGCCGTGAGCGGCATCGCGCGGCGCGCGCGGGTGAGCGGTCGTGAGCAAGCGCCGCAGGCCCTTTCACCCTCGCGGCGCACCATACGTGCGCTCCACCGTCTCGCCGCGCTGGCGTTTCTTGCGCCGGCGCTGGCGGCGTCGCAGGGGGCGCGGCTTCCATCGAGTGCCCTGCGCGAGGATCTCGCCGCGTTTCGTGCGATCATCGCAGGCGACAAGGCGTACACGGCCGACGCGCGTGGCCAGGTCCAGCGTCGACTGGCCGTCCTCGAGGCGGCGCTGGACACGGTATCAGTGGCGTGGTTCGAGCTGGAACTGACACGCCTCGTCGCACTGGCCGACAACGGTCACTCCAACGCGCAGGCAGCGAGTCGGTCCACGCGCTTCAACCGGATCGCGCTCCGTCTGACGCCGCTGGGCGACGGCTTCCATGTACTCCGCGCCCGGGGACCGCTCGCCGACCTTCTGGGCGCACGCCTCGTCGCCATCGACGAGCGAGGCGTGGATGAGGTGCGCCACATCGTGCACACGTTGACCGGTGGCACCGACGGGTGGCGAGACCGGTTCGTGCCCTACGCGTTCGAGAGTCCACAGCAGTTGCACGCCCTGGGCGTCGCGCGTGAGCCGGGCGCGGCCACGTACCGCTTTGCGCTCGGCGATGGTCGCCTCGTCGACCGTCGTCTCGTCGCTGATGCTCCCGACGCGAACCGGCCGCGCAACGGAACGGCGCGATGGATGTTCCCCGACGTCGCGCTGCCCAACGAGGGACCGGGCTGGCGCTCACTGCTGGCGCGCGAGGCGGCGCCGTGGGCGTTGCAGGACATCGGCGAACCCTTCCGCTGGCGTGAAATCCCCGAGTTGCACGCGGTCCACATCGAGCTCCGGCAGACGGCCAACGCACCGGGCCGGCCAATTGCCGAGTTTCTGGCCCGCGTGGAGTCTGAGATCCGACAGCGCAAGCCGACCCATGCGATCGTCGATCTCCGCATCAACGGCGGCGGAGACCTCAACACGACGCGAGCCTTCATGATGCGGCTGCCGAGTCTGGTGCCCGGGCGCATCTTCGCCCTCACGAGCCCGTACACGTTTTCTGCGGCGATCTCCGGCCTCGGCTACCTCGAGCAGGCAGCTCCGGATCGCGTGACGATCGTGGGCGAGCTGGTGGGCGACCGATTGATGTTCTTCGCCGAGGGCGGTTCGGCGACGCTGCCAAACACCGGCATCGTGATCGGCCGTGCGACCGAGCGACACGACTACGCGACCGGGTGCCGCCCCTTTCCGGATTGCCACCCATCCGTGGTGCAGCACGCGATCGCGGTGAAGTCGCTGGCTCCCGACATCGTGGCACGATGGACGATCGAGGTGTACCGCGCCGGGCGCGATCCCGGCCTGGAGGCGATCGCGGCGATCCTGCGCTGATCCGCGTCCGCTGGCGCGTGACTCGTTGCCCGACGATCCCCTCGCCTACGGCACCACCGGGCGTGGCTCGATTTTCACGACCCAGAGCCCGGTCACCATGTCGTTCACGAACGCGAGCCCGTTCTTCACCACCACGCCCCACGTGAAGGCCTTGTTCGGCACCACGCCGTTGGCGTCGGCGGGACGAAGTTCGGCGATGGTGCGCCCCTGAGCCTTGAGGTCGCCGCGCAGCTCGCCGCTCACGTCGAAGGCGTGGAAGCCGCCGTTGTATGCACCCAGGTACAGCGTGTCACCTTCGGCCCAGACGTTGTGCACGCCGCCGTATTCAGGTTCGTACCAGGCCACGGCCTTCGGTCGTTCGATGTCGCTCACGTCGATCACCTGCAGTCGGCCGTAAGCGCGGATGTTGGCCACGTCCCACGTGCCGGTCGGGGCATAGGGCGGGAACACCTCGTCGGCGATGAAGACGTAGTTGCGGTGCCGCCACGCGGTGTGTGTCCCGCTGATGAAGCCGGGCCCGTAATCGGCCGCGGCGCCGGGGTAGAGCGCTTCGGAGTTGTAGCGGTAGTTGCTGATCATCACCGGGCGGGATGGGCTCCCGCCCTTCATCCCGTTCCCGACGTCGAGGATGACGAGTCCGTCGCTCCAGTAACTCACGTAGGCGATCCCGTCCTTCACGTCGACGTCGTGCAGGGAGCGCCCGGCGCGCGTATCCCGGGACTGCCACGTGCCCACGCGCCTGGGGTGCATCGGATCGTTGATGTCGATGATGTCGAGTGATCCGGTGCCGCTGTTGGTGAGGTACACGTGCGTGCCGTGCTTTGGCTGCGTGTACACGAACGCCGAATGCACGCCGGCGGTCACGCCGTCCGTGAACTCGGCGACGGGCCTGGGGTGTGCCGGATCCGCCGTCGAGGCGATGACGATGCCGTTCTTCCGATCCGCGGCCTGCTCGCGTGTGAACACCATCCATTTGCCGTCGGCCGTGGTCATGATGTCGTTCATCGACCGGGAATTGGCCATGATCGAGTCGGTCACGACCGGGCTCGCGGGGTTGCTGATGTCGATCGCGTAGATGCGGTCGCCGCCGAGCGTCGTGCCGAGGTAGGCGTGCCGGCCATCGGGATGGATCCAGACTTCGCTGGAGTAGAACGCGGTGCGGGGCAGGCGGCCCACGACGGTGGACTGGCGCCGCACGTCGCGCGCCGTGAGTGTCACCACGGAGGCCGCGTCGCGCGAGCCCAGGCCTGCGGTCACCAGGTAGCGGCCGGGCACGTTGCCGACGAAGGCGCCGTCGGTGTCGATGGTGCCCTGGCCGGGTGACATCGACCACGTCGGCGTCAGACCGGTGATGGTCGCGCCGCGGGCGTCACGTGCAATCAGCGAGAAGCGCACCACGTCGCCCTGCCTCGCGGTCACGTTCCGCGGCGTGAGTTCCACGGTCACCCCGGTCGCCGTGAGCACTTCGACGGGCAAGCTCGCGCTGGCCGTCCCGGCGCGCACGGTGAGCATGGTTCGGCCCGCACTAACCGCATGGAGCAGTCCATCGACCATGGTGGCGACGCGCGGGTTGGCGCTGGTCCACGTGAGCGCATCGGTGCGCGCGTCTCCGCTGGCCGTCAGGGGCGTCGCCTCGACGTGCACCTTCTGCCCGACGAGCAGCCGGGTCCGCGCAGGAGCCAGCACGATCCTGGTTGTCGCGCCCGGCGTGATCCGCACTTCCACCTTCTCGGCGTAGGGGCGCCCCGTTGGCGTGGTCGCGGTGATCGAGAGCGGGATGGTCCCCGGGGAACCGGCGCGCACCCAGCCCAGGGAGTCCACGCTACCCTGCATGCGTCCGCCCTGCACGATGAAGCGGATCGTTGCGGGTATCACGCGCCCAGTTTGGTCGAGCGCCTCGACCACGAGTCGGAGCGAGTCGCCAACGGCGACCGATCGCGCGGCGGGCATGATGCGCAACCGGGACACCCCCTGCGCCGCAACCGGCGATGCCTGGACGAGAAACGGGACCGCGAGCACGAGCGAGAGACGGCGAGGGAACATGGAGTCTCGTGGTGAGGGCGTGCGAGGTCGGTGCAGCGCTGGTCCTGCCTAACGATCGGAGGCGTCGAGCGGAACGAGCGTGGTGTGCCGCGAGCCGTCGGCGTACGTGACGTCGAGGCCGACGAAGGCGGCCGGGGAAGGGAGTCGTCGCAGCGCGAACGTGACCCGCGGGCGCGCGGCCGAGACCGGCCGGGCGACCACCGAGTGATGGAGCGAGTCGGCGAGATAGAGCCGAGCCGCCCGCACCGGGCGCACCGGGCCGCGCCACGTCACCTGCAACGAGTCACCAGGGGTTCGTTCAAGGCGCATGACGCCGGCGCCACCGTCGCCGCCGCGTCCGATCATCACGCTGCGCGCCCGCGTGGGGTCGTAGGGAATCGGCGGCGGCGCAGGACGCTCGGCGCGCGCTGCCGGCGCCGGGTAGTACACGGGGACCGGCACGGGATACGGAACCGGCTGCGGTGCCGCCTGGTACGTCGTGCCGACCACGACCGGGTACGACCATCCTCCACCGACCGCGTACCCGCGGCGGAGGTCATCGACGTGCGGTGACCGTGGCTCATGTCGCGGCGGCGGGGGAGAAGGCAGCGTCACGCCGATGGGCCCGGCCGGCGGTGGCGGCCCCACGATTCGGCCCTGCGCACCGAGCGCGGCGGGCAGCAGCACGACCGCGAACGCCGCGCCGAGGTGATGGAGTGAAGACATGGCCCGCTCCGCGAGAGATACTCCAAACCTCGGGAGCGTGGAGCTGCGCAGCAAGGGTGGCGGGCCGGGACTGGCGATGAGAACGCGTGGTGGCGAGCGTTCAGGCGCGTCCCGTCCCCGATCCCGAGGAGTCATCGTGTCCATCAATCGTCGAGACTTTCTGTCCGCCGGCGCCACCGCCGCCGCTGGTTTTGCCGTGGCCTCGCCATGGGGAGAGTCCACTCCAATTCCGGCGCCCGCGCCGGCAGGTCGGCCGGTGGTCATCGCGTCGACCAACGGGCTTCGCGGCGTCAGGCTCGCCTACGATCGCATCGTGGCCGGCGATGACACGCTGGACGCGATCATTGCCGGCGTCAACATCCAGGAACTCGACCCGGACGACCAGTCGGTCGGACTCGGCGGACTGCCTAACGCCGACGGCGTCGTGCAGCTCGATGCGTCGTGCATGCACGGACCCACGCGCCGCGCGGGGTCCGTCGCCTGCCTCGAGGACATTGCCACGCCATCGCTGGTGGCGAAGGCCATCATGGACTACACCGATCACATCATGCTGGTCGGTCGTGATGCACGCCGATTCGCGATCGACATGGGGTTCAGGACCCAGAACCTGCTCACCGAGAAGAGCCGGCAGGACTGGCTGCGCTGGAAGGCCAGGCTCAACGCGAGCGACTTCTGGCTCGACCACGACGACGACGTGCGGATCAAGTTCCACACCGGCACCATCAACATGAATGCCGTCAGCGCCAGCGGCGACATCTCGTCGGTGACCACGACCAGCGGCATGAGCTGGAAGATTCCGGGTCGGGTGGGCGATTCCCCGATCATTGGCGCCGGCCAGTATTGCGACAACACGGTCGGTGCCGCCGGGTCCACCGGCCGCGGCGAGGCGAACATCAAGGTGTGCGGCGCCTTCCTCGCCGTGGAACAGATGCGCATGGGGAAGACGCCGGAGCAGGCGCTCATGTACACGATGGAGCGGGTCATCGCCATGACCGAACGGCGCCTGCTCGACGACCGGGGCCGACCGTTCTTCGATCTCAGCTTCTACGCCGTGGCGAAAGACGGCACGTTCGCCGGTTCCTGTGCCTACGAAGGCGGGACGTTCTCCGTCTGTGACGCGTCGGGCGCTCGCGTCGAGAAGGCCGTCTACCTGTACAAGGACAGCGAACGACCGCGCGGGCCGGTCAACGGGCGCAAGATGCCCTGATCGTGCGCCGCCCCGGTACGCGTCAGGCGGGGACGGGTTCGGCCGATGGAGGGGCGCTGCTGCCCGTCGATGCGGGCGGCATGGCTCGATCGATCCTGACGTCGGGCAGGGCCGCCGCGGCGCGCGCCGTGCTCCTGCCTAACGAATGCGCGGCCGCGATCAGGTCCTGCGCGCGCGCCACCTGGGCGCTGCCGGCCACCCGGGCGTCGCGCGACGCCTGGGCGAGGGTCGCAAGGGTCGCCGCCAACTGGTCCAGGCGCGCACCGGTGGGGCCAAGCGCTGCCGACGGCGACACATCGCTGACCGCTCTCGACGCCGGACTGTCCAGCGCGCGCAACTCGGTCACTGCGGTCCGGGTCCGGTCCACCGACTCGCGCGTCCGGCGCGCGAGAGCGAGGGTATCGCGCGAGGCCTCCTGAGCCACCTCTGCGCGGGCCAGCAGGTCGCGCAGGAGTTTCTCCGTCCGGTCCGCGGCCTCGGACGAACTCCGGGCCAGGCGGCGAACCTCCGCCGCTACGACGCCGAATCCGCTGCCCTGCTCACCAGCGCGGGCGGCCTCCATTGCCGCGTTGAGCGAGAGGAGCTTCGATTGGCGCGCCATCTTGCGAACGAGCGCCACGAACTCCTGCACGTCCTCCACCGCCCGGCCGAGACTGGTCAACTCCGTCGCGGTGGTGGCGAAACGTGACGTCAGTTCATCGAGGGACTCCGACGCGTCGCTCAGCCCCGACGCGGCGCTCACCCCAAGGGTCTCGAGCCGCGCGGCGTGATCGCGACGCGTGCGCAGGTCGGCTTCGACCTGCGCGATTCCCTGGGCGACGCCGCTCAACTCCTCCTGCAGCGTGCGCGCCATCTCCATCGCGGCGCCAGCCTGTTCACTCACGCTCCCACCCTGCTCGGCGGTGCGTTGCGCCGCGACGTGCGCAACGCTGCACTGGGACGCGAGTTCCTCGGCACGTAGCGCAGATTCGCGCGTCGCGCTCCCCACCGTGCCGAGCGTCCCGCGAAGCGCCGAGATCGCGCGCTGTGCCGCGGCGGCCGCGGGCTGAAGCTGGTGCGATGCCGCGGCCGGAACGTCGAGGCCGAGATCGCCGTCGGCCGCCGCTTCGAGCGCCGCGCGCAGGACGGCGACGTCGTCGGAAATACGCGCGGGCGTGGCGGCGCTGAGCACCGCCGCGCCAACCATCATCGCGGCTCCGAACGCGGTGGCGCCGATCGCGACGAGCGTCCACGCGTCGGCGTGGATGAGCTGACGACTGGCATACCAGCCACCGACGACCAGCAGAACGGCGCCGACCCCGCCAATCGCGAGGGTCACGGTGGAGGCAGAAGCCCCCGGCTGCGGTGGTTGAGACGGCAACGTACCTCCGGAACGACGCGACGAATGCTCCTCGGAGGACGACCCAGGGGTCATGCGGGTAAGGCGCTCCGCGCCATCGGCTCGCGCCGAGGCCGCGGAGTCCCGTGTGACGGAGAGGAGCGTACTCCCGGCACGGTGTTGACCCCTGCCTCGATCATCCCGCGGATCCCTGTGGCACAACAGGGCGTCGCCCGCTCGATCCGCCCGAGGTGCGGCGGCCCCTGCTGCCAGCGACCTCCCCGTTCCTGTCTGCATAAGCCCTTGCGGCAACGGCGGATGCCTCGGTGTTGCTAGATTCTCCTGAGCGAGCGGCCACCGGCGCGGTGGCCGGCAGGGCGCGACTCGCAGCTTCACCCCACCCAGACAGCGCATGCATACCCCGGAGCCTGCGAGCCTCTCCCACGGGTCCATCGACGACGGATATCGACCGGCGACGGTCGAGGCCAAGTGGCAGGCACGATGGCGCGAACGCGGGACGGACCGCACGGACCTCCAGTCCGGCAAGCGTCCGTTCTACGCCCTCATGATGTTCCCGTATCCGTCGGCGGAAGGTCTGCACGTCGGGAACCTGTTTGCCTTCACCGGCAACGACGTGTACGCGCGCTTTCACCGACTCCAGGGTCACGAGGTCTTCGAGCCGTTCGGGTACGATGCGTTCGGCATCCATTCCGAGAACTACGCGCTCAAGGTCGGGATGCACCCGATGCGGCTGATCCCGCGCAACATCGCGAACTTCCGCCGTCAGGTGGAGCGCGCGGGGCTCATGATCGACTGGCGGCATGAGGTCGATACCACGGACCCGTCGTACTACAAATGGACGCAGTGGGTCTTTCTCCAGCTCCACCGCCACGGGCTTGCCTACAAGAAGAAAGCGGCTGTGAACTGGTGCCCGAGCTGCAAGACCGTCCTGGCCAACGAGCAGGTGGTGGGCGGGGCGTGCGAGCGGTGCGGCACCACCGTGGAGCAGCGCGTCCTCGAGCAGTGGTTCTTCCGCATCAGCGACTACGCCGGGCGTCTGCTCGACAACCTCGCGAAGATCGACTGGTCGGAGACCACCAAGACCGCGCAGCGCAACTGGATCGGGCGCTCGGAAGGGGCTGAGCTCGTGTTCAGGGTCGAGGGCACGCCGCACGCCATCCCGGTCTTCACCACGCGGCCCGACACGGTGTTCGGTGCGACCTACATGGTGATTGCGCCGGAGCACCCGCTGGTCGAAGCGTTGACGACGCCAGCGCAGCGCGCCGATGTCGATGCGTATCGCGCGAAGGCCGCGCGGCAGGATCTCGTGACACGCAAGGTGAATCGGGAGAAGACCGGCGTTTTCACCGGGAGCGTCGCGACGAACCCGGCAACGGGCGCACCCATCCCGATCTGGATCTCCGACTACGTGCTCATGGAATACGGCACCGGCGCGATCATGGCGGTGCCGGGCCACGACGAACGCGACTTCGAGTTCGCCGCCGCGTTCGGGCTGCCGATCGTTCGGGTCGTGGCCGGTCCGGGAGAAGACGGCGCGACGCCGCTCGCCGGAGCGCGGGTCGAGACCGACGGCGGACACCTGGTGAACAGCGGCGCGTTCGACGGCCGCACCGTCGACGACGGCAAGCGCGAGATCATCGCGTGGCTCGAGGAGCGCGGCGCGGGAAAGGCGCTCGTGAACTATCGCCTGCATGACTGGTGCATCTCGCGGCAGCGCTACTGGGGTCCACCGATCCCGATGATCAACTGCGACGCGTGCGGGCCGCAGCCGGTGCCGGAGTCGGACCTTCCGGTGCTGCTGCCGGACATCGAGGACTATCGGCCGGACGACTCGGGCATCTCGCCGTTGGCGCGGCACGCCGAGTGGTATCACGTGCCGTGCCCGCGCTGTGGCGGACCGGGGCGGCGCGAGACCGACGTGTCGGACACGTTCCTCGACAGTGGCTGGTACTTCCTGCGCTATCCCAGCGCCACGCGCGATGACGTGGCCTTCGACCGCGAACTCACGCGCCGTTGGCTCCCGGTCACGTCGTATATCGGCGGGAACGAACACGCCGTGCTGCACCTGCTCTACTCGCGGTTCATCACCATGGTGCTGCACGACATGGGGTATCTGGACTTCGAGGAGCCCTTCACGCGCTTCCGCGCCCACGGCCTGATCATCAAGGACGGGGCCAAGATGTCCAAGACGAAGGGCAACGTCGTGGTGCCGGACACGTTCATCGACCGGTGGGGCGCGGACGCTTTTCGCACGTACCTCATGTTCCTTGGTCCGTACGAGGAAGGCGGAGATTTCCGCGATGCCGGCATCAGCGGCGTCAGCCGGTTCCTCGATCGCCTCTGGCTGGCGGCCACGCAGTGCCACGGCGATGGCGCGCCTGACGAGCCCGTGATGCGCAAGTTGCACCAGACGATCCGCAAGGTCGGCGCCGACATTCCAAAGCTCGGGTACAACACGGCAATCGCCGCGCTCATGGAGTACATGAACGTGTTGCGAAAGGGAGAGCGACGGCCACACCGCGCCGAGGTGGAACCGGTGATCCAGATGGTGGCGCCGTTTGCGCCGCACATCGCCGAAGAACTCTGGGAACGCCTTGGGCACGATACGAGTGTGTTCGACGGCGGATGGCCGGCGTACGACGACGTGCTGGCGCGCGACGCCTCGATCGAGCTTGCCGTGCAGGTGAACGGCAAGCTCCGTGGGACGCTCACCGTCGGAGCGCAGGTGACGCAGGAGGAGGTGGTCGCGCTGGCTCTGGCGGATGCCGGGATCGCCCGATTCCTCACCGGCCCGATCCGAAAGACCGTGTTCGTGCCGGGTCGACTGCTGAGTCTGGTGGTGTAGCCGCTGATTCTGGTGGTCGGGCCGCGCGACGTCCTCGAAAGCTGCGCCAGGTTCGAGGAGTCCGCTGCCGCGCGGGTGGCCCCGGAACCATCTTGCGTTTTCGGGCCATGCGGGCAGGCCGTCGGTCCGAAGGTGGTACAGGTGCCGTTTGGCAGGTTCTGATGGCTGGTGGCAGTCCACGACGCGACCCGCGCGGTGCTTTCCGGCGGAACGCGATCTTGCTCACGGTGGCGGTGCTGGCGCTGCTGTCCGTGCTTAGGGGGTTTGAGCTGGCACTGCGGCGCGACCGCGCGCTGCAGGCCAGCGACCAGCGGGCCCTCGACCTCGCGCACATCCTCGCCCGCTACGTGCGCGAGGCATTCGCTGCGCAGGACGCTGCGCTGCGACAGCTCGCGGCCTCGAACGCGCGGATCGGAGGACCGCGTGCCCCGGAGCGCGAATGGCAACCGCTCCTCGCCGCGGCCCGCGCGGGTATTGGCACGGTGGGCGGCATCTCGGTCGTGGATCGCGACGGCGTGATCTGTCACGCGACGCTCCCCACCATGGTGGGCGAGTCGCGCCGGGCCGGGTACCTGTTCGGCGTGCTCTCCTCGGACGCCGGCGCCGGCCTCGTGGCGTCGACGCCGTCGCCCGTGCGCGCGGTGTTCGGTGGTGGCCTGATGATTCCGCTTGGCCGTCGCCTCGAGGACGCCCGAGGCGCGTTCGACGGCATGGTGATCGCGACCCTGAGGCCCGACTCGCTGCGGGCCTTCTTCCACACGATCGACGTGGGCGCCGAGGGCATGGTGTCGCTGCTGCACGCACACGGCGTCGTGCTCCTGCGCGAGCCCTCGATGCGCGCGGCGATCGGTGACGATGCCGCGGCGGATCCCCTGCTTGCCTTCGGGCTCGCGCACGGGGCCGGAACGCTTCGGACCGCGGAAACGCCCGCGCAGCCCGCCATGCGCAACGGTGTCGTCGCGATGCGCGAGCAGTCCCTGGTCGTCGCCGTGTCACTCAGCGAGCGCGAGGTGCTGGCCTGGGTTGATCGCGACGGTCGGGTGTCTGCTGTCATCCTCGGCTTTCTGACGCTCGTCGCCGCGGCGTCTCTCCTCGCCGCCTTCAGGCTGCAGGATCGCCGTGTGGCGATGCAGCTCGCCGCCCAGCGCTCGCAGCACCTCGAAGTGCTCGGCCGCCTCACCGGTGGCGTGGCGCACGACTTCAACAACCTGCTGGCGGTGATCCTTGGTTACGCGTCGCTGGTCCGTATCGATCCGCGGAGCCCCACATTCACGGAAGACAAGGAGGCGATCGACGAGATTCGCGCGGCGGCCACACGCGCGTCCGACCTGACGAAACAACTCCTGGCCTTTGCGAGGCGTCAGCCCCTGCAGCCGCGGCGCATCGCGGTCAGCGACGTCCTGCGCCAGATGGAACCACTCCTGCAGCGCACGGTTGGGGAGGACGTGGTGCTCCGGCTCAACCTGCGGGACGCCGGGGCCACGAAGATCGACCCCGTGCAGTTCGACACCGCGATCCTCAACCTTGTCGTGAACGCGCGACACGCGATGCCGCGCGGCGGGCTGCTCGTGATCGAGAGCGGTCGGCTGCACCTGGACGAGCACTACGCCCGGGCGAATCCCGATGCGAGGGCGGGAGACTTCAGCTATGTCTCCGTCGCCGACACGGGCACGGGCATTCCTGCCGACGTCCTGCCGCACGTCTTCGAGCCGTTCTTCACCACCCGGCCGGCGAACGAGGGGACGGGGCTCGGGCTGGCGATGGTGTACGGCTTCGTGCGCCAGTCGGGCGGGCACGCCAGGGTGTACAGCGAGGTCGGGCAGGGTACGACGGTCAAACTCTATTTCCCCCTGACCACCGATGACGCAACCGAGGAGCACCCCATCCGGGCGACAGACGCGCCGCGCGGTCACGGTGAGGTGATCCTCCTGGCCGAAGACGATCGCGCGTTGCGCGCCGGCGCGACGCGCATGCTCGAGTCACTGGGGTATCACGTCGTCGCGGCCGCCGATGGACCGGAAGCGATGGCGCGTGCGCACGCCGAGCCCCGTATCGATCTCCTGTTCACCGACGTGGTGTTGCCAGGCCCGTTCTCCGGTTTGGAACTCGCTGCCGAACTGCGAACCAGGCGCCCCGAGCTTCCCGCGCTGTTCACCTCGGGCTACTCGCTCGACATCATCCAGCACCGCACCGCGGCGACCAGTCTACACCTGCTCTCCAAGCCGTACGATCACACAGCGCTCGCCCACGCCGTGCGGAGTGCGCTCGAACGGTCGAACCCGGTGTGACGGTGGGCCGGGCGGGAGTGCGCGCCCACCCGGCCACCGGTCGCGTCAGCTGATCGTGAGCGTCGTGATCATCCCGTGTGCAAGGTGTGGCTTGCCATCCTTCGCATCAGGGACGAAACACACCAGCAGGTAGTTGCCCGGTGTGAGATCGACCGTCATCCAGGCGGTCCCACCCGCGCGCAGCGGCGCGATTCCGCCCAGCGGCCGCCCCGGCGGCGGCCCCTGATATGTCTGACCTCACTTCGCGAAGTCATCCACGGTCTTGCCCGCGTCGAGCCTGACGATGAGCACCTCGTGCGACTGTGCGGCGGCGTTGTCGAACCGCAGGACGTGTCTGCCGGCGGACAGCGCAGGCGTCACGGCCCAGGCGTAGTCCGTCATCACCACCTTCACATCTTCCGTCGGCGGTGGCGCGGATGGCGTCGTGTTCGCGCGCACGGTCAGCGGCCGCACCATGCCCTTGGCCACATGAGGGATGTGGTCGGGCGTGTCCACGAAACACACCAGCGCGTAATTGCCGGGCGCGAGATCCTGGGTTACGCGAACCGTGTCACCCACGGCTGGCGGGTTGGGGCCACCCTCGTCGATCAGCCAGCTGGGTGGCGGCTCGCCCGGCTTCATGCCCTGTACCGCCGCCGTGAAATCGGCGAGTGTCTTGCCCTCGCCGATCCGCAGGAGCAGCGCGTGGTGCAGGTCCGGTCCTGCGTTCACGAGTTGGAGCGTGGTCATGCCGGCCGGGATCGTGTCCGGCGCCTCGAAGGCAAAGTCCCGGGCGACGATCGTCACCACGTTAGGCGATGCCGGTGGCACCGCGGCAACAGACGAATCGGTGGTGGGCGATTCGCCACGCGCACAGGCGACGGTCGCGACGATGAGAACCGCGGGCAACAGACGTGGCATACGTGAGGTGGTGAGGGGAGGCGGGCGTTGCTTCGGCGGGACGCGGCACCCCAGGGGGACGCGCTGGCCAAAACCTGCACGTTCCAGTCACATTCACAACCTCCCTGCCTACCCCGACGTGGCTGACGCGCGAACATTGATCGTCTCACATGCTGATGTGCCGCGGCTTCTGCCGATGGCTGCCTGCATCGACCTCATGGCCGACGCCCTGGCGTCGCTCGCACGGGGCGATGCCCTCCTCCCCCTCCGCACCGTCATCCGCCTTGGTGACGGCCGCAGCGCTCTCGCAGCCATGCCGGCCGTGCTCGGGCCATCGATCGGGGCGAAGATCATCACCGTGTTTCCCTCCAACGAAGGAACGCCGTATGAATCGCACATCGGGGTGGTGCTGTACTTCGATGACCGCAACGGCCGGCTGCTCGCCATCATTGATGCGAGCACGGTCACCGCGATCCGGACGGCGGCGGTCTCGGGCCTCGCGACGCGATGGCTCTCGCGCGCCGACGCCTCGGAGCTGGCCATCCTCGGCAGTGGTGTTCAGGCCATGACGCACCTCGAGGCGATGCGCTGCGTGCGAGACATCAGACGAGTTCGCGTCTGGAGCCGGCGCGGTGAGAACGCGGAGCGATTCGCACGTGATGCCGCGGCACGGTTCGGCGTCGTGGCGGAGGCCGTGCCGACCGCGGAGCGCGCGGTTCGCGACGCCGACATCGTGTGCACGACGACGGCCGCTCGGGAGCCCGTCCTCCTGGGTGAATGGCTGAGGCCGGGCTCCCACGTGAACGCGGTCGGCGCCAGTGTGGCCGCCGCGCGCGAACTGGATACCGAGGCGGTCGTTCGCTCACGACTCTTCGTCGATCGCCGCGAGTCCACGCTCGCCGAGGCCGGCGATTTCCTCATCCCCCGTGATGAAGGGGCGATCGCGAACGATCACATCGTCGCGGAACTCGGTGACGTCGTCATCGGTCGTGTGGTGGGCCGCCGTTCCAGCGCCGAGGTCACCCTGTTCAAGTCGCTCGGCCTGGCCATCGAAGATGTCGCGAGCGCGCGGCTGATCCACGAGCGCGCGAGCGCCGAAGGCGTGGGTACGTGGGTCGACCTCGGTGGGCTGCGATGAGTCTGGTGCTGCCAAACCCGATCCCGTTGGCGGCCATCCGGGCGGCGCGCGAGCGCATCGACGGACAGGCGGTGCGCACGCCCCTCCTGCGGCTCCACCTCGAGGCGCCCGCCGAGTTGTACCTCAAGCTGGAATGCCTGCAGCCGATCGGCTCGTTCAAGATCCGCGGCGCGGCCAACGCCATGGCGATGGCCGATCCCGCGGCTCTCGCGCGCGGCGTCTGGACGGCCAGCGCCGGCAACATGGCGCAGGGGGTGGCGTGGTGCGCGCGTGAGCGGGGCATTCCGTGCACCGTCGCCGTCCCGGACCACGCGCCCGCCGCCAAGACAGACGCCGTCGAGCGGCTGGGCGCGCGCATCGTGCGCCTGCCCTTCGCGGAGTGGTGGCAGGTCATCGTGAGTCACGGCGCCCCCGGATTCGACGGCGTGTTCATTCATCCGGTCTCGGATGCCAACGTCCTTGCCGGCAACGGAACGGTAGGCGCCGAGATCGTGGAGGACCTGCCCGACGTGTCGGCGGTGGTGGTGCCGTACGGCGGCGGCGGGCTCTCGTGCGGTGTGGCGTCGGCGCTGGGCGCACTGCGGCCCGGTGTGCCGGTGTACGCCGCCGAGGTGGCGACGGCCGCACCGCTCGCTGCGTCGCTCGCCGCGGGACGCCCGCTTGGTGTGGACTACGTCGCTTCGTTCGTGGACGGCATTGGCGGGCGCAGTGTCCTCACGGAGATGTGGCCACTCGCGTCATCGCTGCTGTCCGGGTCGATCGTCGTCGGGCTCGAGGACGTCGCCGACGCCATGCGCGCCCTGCTCTCGCGTGCGCATGTGGTGGCCGAGGGGGCCGGGGCGGCGTCGGTCGCGGCGGCGCGGACGGGGAGTGCCGGCACCGGCAAGGTGGTGTGCGTGATCTCCGGCGGGAACATCGACCTGAGCAGGCTCGCCGCCATCATCGAGGGCACGCTGGCATGACCCCCTGGATACCGCCTGCCCGGCTCGGCGCGGCCGCACTCGCCGCAACCGTCGCGCAGGGCGGCCTTGTCGCCCATGCCCAGGCGCCGACGACGGGAGCCCGCGTCGTGATGCTCGGCACCGGCACGCCCAACGCCGACCCCGACCGCTCCGGCCCCGCGGTCGCGATCGTCGCAGGTGGTCGCACCTACCTCGTCGATGCGGGGCCGGGCGTGGTGCGACGAGCGGCCGCGGCGGCGCGGCAAGGCATTGACGCCCTCACGGCGCCGCGGCTCGACCGGGTATTCATCACCCACCTCCATTCCGACCACACGCTGGGTCTGCCGGACCTGATCTACTCACCCTGGGTGCTCGAACGCACGGCGCCGCTGCATGTCGTTGGCCCGCCGGGAATCCGGGAGATGGTCCGCCACATCGAGGCCGCATGGACCGCCGATGTGCGCAACCGGGTCGACGGACGTGAGCCCGCCAACACGACCGGCTATCGCGTGCGCACCGAGGTCGCCAGGGCGCGCGTGGTATACCGCGATTCGCTCGTGACCGTGAAGGCGTTCGCCGTGCCGCATGGAGACTGGGCGCATGCCTTTGGCTATCGCTTCGAGACACGGGATCGCGTGATCGTGGTGTCGGGCGACACGCGGGCCAGCGATGCGGTCGTGCAGGCCTGCAATGGATGCGATGTGCTGCTGCACGAGGTGTATAGTACCGAGCGCTTCGTGACGCGGCCCGCGCCCTGGCAGGCCTACCACGTGCGTGCGCACACCTCGACCAGGGAACTCGCTGCCCTTGCGGCGCGTGCGCGGCCAAAGCTGCTCGTGCTGTACCACCAGCTCTACTGGGGCAGCTCCGACGATGACTTGCTGCGCGAGATACGGGCGGCCGGATACACGGGTCGCGTGGAGTCTGCGCGTGACCTGGCCGTGTATTGACGAGGTCGACCACGGCCGTCGGGGCGGATCGCGGAAACCTTCCGACGGCCGCGTCGTGACAGAACGAGTGTCCGACACCCACCGGCCACCATGACCACCAGCAGACTCATCCTCCCCGCCGCCCTGGCGCTCGCTACCGCAGCGCAGGTCGAGGCCCAGCAGCTCCGTGCGCCCGAAGAACGCGAGCGCCGACCCCAGCCGCGCGTACTGACCCTCCGCTCGTCCGACGAGGACCGCCCGCGCATTGGCGTGTCCACCGGGCCGGGCGGTACACGCGACACGCTCGGCTTGCTCGTCACCGACGTCACAAGCGGTGGACCGGCCGCGAAAGCGGGCGTCGAGGAGGGTGACCGCCTGCAAGCCATCAACGGCGTGTCGCTGCGGCTTGCCGCGGCAGACGTTGAAGACGAGGAGATGCTCGGCATCGGAACGCGGCGTCTCGTCCGTGAGCTTGGCAAGTCCAAAGTCGGTGACACGGTGGACCTCCGCGTGTACCGCGAGGGTCAGGTGCGCAGCGTCAAGCTCACGACCGTGAGCGCCGAGTCACTCCGGCCCGAGCGCCGCACCGTCGCGGAGGTCCGTCGTGACACGGAAGATCGCGCAACGATCGGCATCGGCCTCGGTGCGTCCGGAAGCCGACGGGATACCCTGGGGATCCTCATCGCCAGCGTGACCGATGACGGCCCGGCCGACAAGGCAAGGATCGAGGAAGGTGATCGGATCGCGGCCATCAACGGCGTCGACACGCGCGTGCCGGCGGCCGATGCCGGCGACTGGACGGTGAGCAACAGCCGCATGCGTCGGGTCACCAGGGCGTTGGACAAGCTCAAGGCTGGCGATGAGGTCGAGTTGCGTCTCATTCGCGGGGGTCAGGCGCGAACCGTGCGCGTGAAGACCGTCGCCGCGAAGGATCTCCCCGGCCGCGATGCCCGTGCGTTCTTCACCGGGGACGGCGGCTTTGGCTTTTCGTTCGGTGACGGTGATGCGTGGCGCGCGCTGGAGGGCCGCATGCCGGCGCTTCCGCGCATCCTCCGCGAAGGGCAGGGGAGCGACCTGCTGTACTTCGATCGGCTCGACGATGGCGACGTGCGTCTCAGGTTGTCGCCGGAACGCCGTGCCATGGTGGAGGAGCAGATCAGCTCCGCCATGTCGCGCTTGCGCGATGCCCGGGTCCGCGTGCGTCCGCGTGTCGAGATTCGATGACGCGGCGACGGGCTAGAAGTACGTGGCGAGCGACGCGAGCAGATAGGCGTGGTCGCTCGCATTGTTGAAACGGTCGCGTGAGCGTCCGCGCACGTAGTCGAACTTGATGACCGAGTCGGTGGTGGGGCGAAAGTTCACCCCAACGGTCCACTGCGCCACCGAGTCGCCCGGGCGCTGGCGGTCGAAGTCGACGTGGTCGGCGCGGGCCTTGAGCAGGAAGGTCGAGGTGGGCAACGTCCGGATCCATCCTCGACCAAAGGCCCGCGTCGCCTCCGCATACACTCCGCGCTGGCGTTCGGCGTAGATGCCACGCAGGTCATTGGGCACGTCCACGCGCGCCATCGCCAGCTCGCCACGCAGCTCGACGCCCCACAGCGCCGTCTCGGCGTCGAGCACCGTCAGCTGAACATCTCGCTGCTCGTCGATGCGTGCCCCGTCGGCGAGAAAGCCGTTCCACGCCCCGCGGTGCGTCGAGACGCCGACTTCGTGCGCGACGCCGGGGCTCCAGGCGATGCGTCCGACCACAGCGGGCGATCCGTTGTTGTCTTCGGTATTGGCCTTGCCGAGCGGAATCCGCGTGCCCGCGTCGGCGAGCAGGCCTTCGTGGAATCCGTTGGTGGCGTAGAGCTCCCAGGTGACACGCCCCCTTCGACCCGTGCGAGCACGGCCATACACCCCGATCCCCGGTTCCGACAGTGCCACGCCGAGGACTTCGGTGGAGACGAGCGGTCGGTCCGTGAACTCGTTGAGTGGACTGTCGTGCGTCAGGTTGAATCGCCCGATCGGCGAGAGGAGCATACCTCCGCGAATCGCGAGCGCCGGGTGTACGCGGAGATCAATGGCGGCATACTCGAGCGTGATTTCGCGGCCGCCGTCTTCGATCTCGAGCTCCGCCGCCATCGTGACGACATCACTCACCCGGGTGTTCGTGAAAAGATTGAACCGTCGGGCGTCGAACCCCGATGCCTCGCTCACACCATTGACGCGCTGGTAGCGCGCGTGCACCTCGGCGTATCCCCCGATCGCGGTGCGCCCGAGGAGTCGCGTCTGGAACGGCTTGTCGTACACCCCGCCGCGCACGAACGGTCGTGTCGTGTCCGCTGCGGCGGAATCGCGGCGCGCGACCGTGTCGCGCTGCTGCGACTCGGCCACCGATGCCGTGCCGGCGGTGGCGGCGATGCCGAGGGCTCCGAGGAGGTTACGCATCGCGCGAAGGCCGATCGAGGACGATGATGAGGGTACCATCTGCACGCAGCGACACCTCGTAACGAGCCAGCGGCTGCTCGGCCGGTCCTCGAACCACGCGCCCGCTGCGCTCGAAGGTCGACCCGTGACACGGACACACCAGGACGCTGCCCTGGACCTCGACCGTGCAGCCCAGGTGCGTGCAGATCGGGGAGAGTGCGACGTACGCACCCGCTCCCATCGCGAGCACGTCGATCGGTTCGTCGCGGCCGGCGACCTGGAACCGCAGGGCGCCGTCGCGCTGCGTGAGTTCGGGGAACCGGTCGAGCGGGAGTTCGAGTCGTCCCTCGGTCGGGGCCACGCGTCGCATCGGCACGGTGGCGCAGGCGCCTAACGGGATGGCACAGGCCGCGAGCGCGCCGGTGCCGGTGGTCAGGAAGCGTCGGCGGGAGAGTGCGCGGGGACCCTCAGGCGCTCCGGTGCTCATCGGGATTCCACGAAGGCGAGGAGGGCACTCCGCTGCGCGGGCGTGAGGGCGACGTACGCCGCGCGTGAGGCCGCGGCTTCGCCACCGTGGAGCCGGATCGCCGTGTCCACGGTGTGAGCGCGACCGTCGTGCATCAGGAACGCGTCGCCGTTGAGGAAGCGACGCATGAGTCGGAGGCCCCACAGTGGCGCCGTCCGCCACTCCCTGCCCGTGGCCCCCTCGTCCGGGCGGTCATCGGCGAGTTCGGGCCCCATGTCGTGGAGCAACAAGTCGGAGTAGAGGTCGACGGACCGTCCCTGGATCGTTGCGAGCGGGCTGGCGCCCGCGGTGAAGCGCGGAGTGTGGCACGCGGTGCAGCGCGCCTGGGCGAAGAGCGTGCGGCCTTCCGTGCGCGTCGCGTTGTCGTCTGCCGGCGCCGGCGGCGCCAGCGCGCGCAGGTAGTGCACCACGGCCTGCACCGTGGACGGGGAGACCTCGGGATCCGCGACGGCATCGACGGTGATCGTCGTCGGGGCGAGCGGGTTCACGTTCTCGTCAGGCAGCTGCGCCGTCGTGATACCCATGTCTTCGTGGTAGGCCCCAACCGTCTGCTGCAGGATGGAGCTGACGGACGCCTTGCGCCCGAAGCGACCGAGCTGGGGCCCGTTGCCGCCGCCCGGTTCCGCAGCGGTCACGTACGACGGAGGCAGCACCCAGTTGGGTCGACCGGAGATGCCGTCGCCGTCCCGGTCCGCCGAGTCGGCGAGGGCAAGGATGGTCGCGAGCGGGATGGCCTCGATGAGCCCGGTACCGAACACCGGCGGTGGGAGCCGCAGGGAAGTGGCCACGCCCGGCGGTACCGACTCGGCGTGCGCGCCGGGAATGGCCTTGCCCTGGATCTGCGGGCCGCCGATCGGGCGAAGGAAGCCATCAGCGGGCGACCCGATGCGCACGAGCGCGTTGTCGAGCCGTCCGCGACCGTCGCCGCTGTGGCACGAAGCGCACGACACGTCGTTGAAGATCGGACCAAGTCCGGTGGTCGGGGAGAATCGTCGCCCGAACTCAGCGTCGCCACGCGCGAAGGCAGCCAGCTCGGGCGGAGTGAGTCCCTCGAGCGGCGCGTCGAACAGGTCGGCGTCGTTGGGTGCGACGGTCAGGAGGTCGCGACACGCGGCCCCGGCCACCAGGCAAAGGAGGGCGACGCCACGCAACACCCGTGGCGCCCATCGGGAGAGAGGCTGGACTGACATAAGATTTAGTCATTACGAAATTGTCAGTTACTGCCGTCTAAGTCAAGAAAGCCCTCCAAATCGGAGGCTGGTCGTCTCCGTCGTCCCGTGCGCCACGCGGCGTCGTCGGCGCCCGAGCGCTGGCTCGCTACGCCCGCCGCGACGGTGACCCAGGATCGAGAGACGAGGTCGGTGAACGGGCGAGCGCCGAGCAGATCGGATCGCCGGGTCCGGGCGCACGAAGGAACGAATGAGCGCATCAGGCCAGTGAGGGGCGCGACGGGCAATGCCTCGTCCGGGACTTGCCCAGCCATGCCTGGACACGGACGCCGTGCGGACCCGCGCCGTGAAGTCTCCGGGGGAGAATGACGGACCCGTGATGCGCGTACGAGCCGTACCCGCAGGGAGCACTGAGCCCGAGGCGTGCCCAGAGCGCACGCTCGAAGACCAGGCCAGACTGCTGGTCTTGGCGTGCGGGGCGAATGCTCGGCTCTGCCTCGTTGCCAGGGAGTGGCAGACGCTGGGCGGGTGGCGCGTCGGCAGGCCCGCCCCGAGCTTTCCCCGCACTCTCACTCCGAACCCGGATGCGACTTCCCCGCGTGTTGGCCCGTTTGCTCGTGCTCGTCGGATTGCTCCTCAGTCCCCCGTCGGCTCAGTCCCAGTCGAACGACGTCGGGCTCGAGCGCCTCAGGACCGAGATCCAGCGACTCTCGACCGCTGCGCGCGGCAAGGTCGGTGTGGGACTGATCCACCTCGAGTCCGGCCGCGAACTCTTCGTGAACGGCGACGAAGGTTTTCCGATGGCGTCCACCGTCAAGGTGCCCATCGCCGTCCAGTTGCTCACTCGCGTCGATCGCCGTCAGGTGCGGCTCGATTCCATGATCACGGTGCAGGCGAGCGACCTGCACCCGGGCAGCGGAACGCTTTCGAACCTGTTCGACGATCCGGGCGTCGTCCTCTCGCTGCGCAACCTCACCGAGCTGATGCTGCTGATCAGCGACAACAGCGCGACCGACATCGTGTTGCGAAGCGCCGGCGGTGGCTCCGCGGTCAACGAGCGACTGGCCGCCCTCGGCGTTACGGGAATCTCGGCCAACCGATCCACCATCCAGTTGATTGCGGACGCCATCGGTGTGACGGACCTCGGCCCCGAGTCTGCCTGGACGTTGAGTGGGTTTGCAGCGAAAGCGCGCCAGGTCAGCCCCGAAGCGTCAAAAGCCGCCGCCACCGCGTTCTATCGCGATCCGCGCGATACGGCCACTCCCCTGGGGATGGCGCGGCTGCTGCAGAAGCTGTGGAAGGGCGAGGCCCTGTCCAGGCCGAACACGGACCTGTTGCTGGACATCATGCTCCGGTGCGAGACCGGCGCGATGCGCATCAAGGGCCTGCTCCCGCCCGGGACCGACGTGCGGCACAAAACGGGTTCGTTAGGCATCGGGGTCGCCAATGACGTCGGTATCGTGACGCTTCCCGATGGCGCGGGACATGTGGTGATGACGATCTTCGTCAAGGAGTCGCTGGTGGACGCCGTGGCCCAGGAGCGGGTGATCGCGCAGGTGGCACGGGCGGCCTACGACTACTTCCTGTTCACGTCGAAGTAGATGCTCCGCACCACCGCGTTCCATCCGAGAACGTCGGCGCTCTGCGAGGGGCAGAACTGGCGACGCTGGGCCGGCTACGTCGTCGCGAGCTCGTACGAACTCACGCACGAGCGCGAGTACCATGCGATTCGCAATTCCGCGGCGCTCCTCGATGTCACTCCGCTGTTCAAGTACCACCTCGGCGGAGCGGACGCGGCCCGTCTGCTCGATCGCGTGATCACCCGGGACGTGGAGAAGGTCGCCATCGGCCAGGTGTTGTACACGACGTGGTGTGACGGCGAAGGAAAGGTCCTCGACGACGGCACGGTGACGCGACTCGACGAGGAGCGCTGGCGCATGACGTCCGCGGACCCCAACTATCGCTGGCTGGGGCTCAGCACGCGCGGACTCTCGGTGACGATCGACGATGTGAGCGACCGCATCGCTGCCCTCGCCCTGCAGGGGCCCAGCGCGCGCGTGATCCTGGAGCAGGCCACGCAGCAGTCACTGACCTCGCTTCGGTTCTTCCGCCAAACGACGGCCACCATTCGCGGCGTGCCGCTGGAGATCACGCGCACCGGGTACACCGGTGATCTGGGCTACGAACTCTGGATCCCGCCGGAGCGCGCGCTGGAGGTCTGGGACGCGCTCATCGAGGAAGGCATGCCCTACGGAATCGTCCCCGCGGGGCTGCTCGCGCTCGACATCGCGCGCATCGAGGCCGGGCTCCTCTTGCTCGACGTCGACTACACCTCGGCGCGCCGCGCGATGATCGAAGGGCAGACGTCGACGCCGCACGAGCTGTCGCTGGGATGGAGCGTGGCGCTGGGCAAGGAGTTCTTCAACGGCCATCGCGCGATTCGCGACGAAGTTGCACGCGGGCCGGCGTGGACGTTCACGGGGCTCGAGGTGGACTGGCCCTCGCTCGAACGCACCTTCGCCGAGTCCGGCCTCGCGCCGCGCCTCCCGGGCGTCGCCGTCCGCGCGAGTATCCCCATCTACGACGCGAACACGCACCGGCAGGTCGGTTACGCGTCGAGCAGTTGCTGGTCGCCCTTGCTCAAGCGCTACCTCGCCCTCGCGCATCTGGAGACCCGGTACGCGACGACGGACACCCCACTGCAGCTCGAAGTCACCGTGGAACACCAGCGTCGACGGGTGAAGGCGCGCGTCCATCGGCTCCCGTTCTTCGATCCGGAGCGCAAGCGCGCATGAACCTGCATCGCTACGACGCCATCGTGATCGGCGGGGGCCACAACGGGCTGGTGAACGCGGCCTACCTCGCGCGTGCAGGCCGGAAGGTCGTGGTCCTCGAGCGGCGGCACCTGGTCGGCGGCGCCGCGGTCACCGAGGAGGTCGTTCCGGGGTTCCGGTTCTCCGTGTTCTCGTACGTCGTGTCGCTGCTGCGCCCCGAGGTGATCCGCGACCTGGATCTGCCTCGCCACGGGCTCCACATCCTGCCTCTGGAGAGCACGGTCACGCCGATGTTCAACGGCGACTACCTGGCGGGCTGGGCCGATCACGATGCGACGCGCCGCGAATACGTGCGCCACTCGCTCCGCGACGCGGAGGCGTACGACGAATACGGCAAGCTGATGCACCACATGGCCATGGCGGTCAAGCCGATCCTGTCCATGGTGCCGCCCGACCCCACCTCGCTCGCGCCGAGCGATCTGCGCGGGTTGCTCAGGATGGGGCGGCACTTCAGCACGCTCGACGCCCGACACTTCCACGCGCTCTACAAGCTGATGACGATGAGCGCCGGGGACTTCCTCGACGAGTGGTTCGAGACCGACGTGATCAAGGCGACACGTTCGGCGAGCGGAATCATCGGCACGTTCATGGGCCCGCGCACGCCGGGGTCGGCGTACGTCCTGCTGCATCACTACATGGGGGAGATCGACGGCGCGTTCCGCGCGTGGGGCTTTGCCAGGGGAGGGACCGGTGCGATCTCCGAGTCGATCGCGAGCGCAGCGCGCAGCCTTGGCGCCGACATCGTGCTCAACGCCGGTGTGACGAAGGTGCTCACCCGCGGCGGTCGCGCCTCCGGTGTCGTGACCGAGGCGGGCGATGAGTACCACGCCGACGTCGTCGTGACATCGCTCGACCCCAGGCGCAGCTTCCTCGGCCTCGTCGAGCCCGGCCAGCTGCCCAGCGAGTTCGTCGAGGACATCCGGCGCTACAAGATCCGGGGCTCGTCAGGCAAGGTCAACCTCGCGCTCAGTGCCTTGCCGGATTTCACCTGCATTCCCGGTGTGGGCCCGCACCACCGCGGCGCGATCTCGATTTCGCCGACGATGGAGTACGTCGAGCGGGCGTACGACGACGCGAAGTACGGTGAGTTTTCGCGTGCGCCGTACATGGACATCATCTTCCCGTCGGCCATCGACCCCCGGATGGCGCCCCCCGGTCGCCATGTGATGTCGGTGTTCGTGCAGTATGCGCCCTCAAACATCACCGGCGGCTGGGATGCCGCCAGACGCGAGGCCTTCGGTGACGCGGTCATCGCCGCGATCTCGCGTTTCGCGCCCGGCATCCGCGACCTGATCCTCCACCGGCAGGTGCTCACGCCGCAGGACATCGAAGACATCACGGGTCTCACCGAGGGCAACATCTTTCAGGGCGAACTGGCGCTGCACCAGTTGTTCTTCCTGCGGCCGGCGCCGCATTGGGCGCACTTCCGCACCCCGATCGATGGCCTGTACCAGTGCGGTTCGGCGACGCATCCCGGCGGAGGCATCATGGGCGCGGGAGGGCGGCTGGCAGCGCTCGAAATCCTGCGCGATACCGGGGGCCGTCGATGAGCTATGACGTCATCGTGATCGGTGCCGGCGTGAACGGGCTCACCACGGCGACGCTGCTCGCACGCGCCGGCCGCAAGGTCCTGGTGGTCGAGCAGCGAGACGTCGTCGGCGGCGTGTGCGCCACCGAAGAGTTCCACCCGGGATTCCGCGCCAACATCTGTGTCGACGACCCGGGATGGATGCCGGCGCCGCTGGCCGAGTTGCTCGGGCTCGCGAGGCATGGCTACGCGCCGACGTTCGCCCCGGCAGGTACGGTGATTCCGGTCCACGACGCCGCGCCCGTCGTGCTCGATGCCGACCCCTCGCGCGGGGCCGCTGCCCTGCAACGCATCGCCCCTCGCGACGCGGCGCGCTGGACCGAGTTCTGCACCCAGCTCGCCGCCCTCTCGGGCATGCTCGCCGAGATATACTCACGGCGAGCGCCCCTCGTTGGAAGCACCGCGCCGCGCGACCTGTGGGATCTGCTCTCATCAGGGCGACGGCTACGCAAACTCGGCCGCCGCGGCATGATCGACTTTCTCCGCGCCGTGCCGATGGAAGTTGCCGACTACCTCGACGAGTGGTTCGAGCACCCGGCACTCAAGGGCGCCCTGTCGTTCGGCGGCATACGCGACGTGCAGCACGGCCCCATGTCTGGTGGGACGACGCTGGTGCTGCTGCATCATCACGTGGGCATGCCGCTGGGGCTCGTGAACGGGCGCCGGGTCGTCACGGGTGGTGTTGCGGCGCTACCGTTGGCGATCGAGGCTGCGGCGCGGGCCGCCGGGGTCGAGATACGTTGTGGCGCCGAAGTCATTCAGGTGGTCACGCGCGATGATCGTGTGGCGGGCGTGGTACTCGTCAATGGCGAACGCCTGGTGGCACGCACGGTGGCGTGCAGCGCTGATGTGCGTCGCACATTCATGCTGGTCGAACCCGGGTTGTTCGATCCCGGGTTCCTTCACGCCGTCGACCACGTGCGCATGCGCGGCCCCTCGGCGCGTGTGCACCTCGCGGTCGATGGCGATCCCGGTTTTGGCGGCGCCTCGCCATGGCCACGAGAGGCGCTGGCAGGCAGCATCACCATCGCGCCCACGATGGCCTGGCTCGAGCGGGCCTACGACGCGGCCAAGCACGGCGGGATGGCCGAGTCGCCGGGTCTGCAGGTGACCGTGCCGACCGTACTCGATCCCGGACTGGCGCCGGCGGGCAAACACGTGGTGACCATACACGCGCAGTACGCGGCGCACGACCTGCGCGCTGGATGGACGCCGGAGCGGCGCGTGGCGTTAGGCGCGGCGGTGATGCGGGCACTCGCGCCGCACGCACCGGACCTCGGGCGTCGCACCCTGCACATGGACGTGCGCACCCCGGCTGATCTTGCCCGGGAGTACCTCGTCACCGAAGGCAGCGTGCTGCACGGCGAACTGGCGCTCGATCAGTTCCTTTTCATGCGCCCCGTGCCTGCGTGTGCGCGCCACGCCGCGCCGCTCAACGGACTCTGGCTGTGCGGCAGCTCTACGCACCCCGGTGCGGGAACGGCGGGCGTGTCCGGGTGGTTCGCGGCGCGGGAGATCCTCCGGGAGTCGGCATGATGGCGCATCGCCTCACTATCATAGAGGGCATCCTCGGCAGCCGGGTCCGAGAGATCGAACCACTGCTGCAGGAAGTACACGCGCAGCATGGTCTCCAGCGGCAGCGGCCGCCGGCCTCGCCCGGCGGTGGGATAGTGCGGCGCGATCAGGCCCGTCAGCGTGGACCAGGGAATGACGGCGTCCATCTCGGCCAGGAAGCGCTCCCGGCGGGTCACCTTCTTCTTGCCCATCCACGCCTGGCTCGCCAACGTCCGCTGCTCACTCATCTGGGCCTCGTGAAGAAATCCGTCGGGCGCCAATACCGCGCGCCGTCGCCCCAGATGCAAGAGTCACTTATTCAGAGCTTCCCTAGAACTCGATCTGCGCTCCCAGTTCGACGACGCGATTGGGAGGGATGCCGAAGTACTGCGTTGCCGAGCGCGCGTTGCGGGACATCACGGCAAACAGCCGCTTCCGCCACTTGGCCATGCCAACGCCGCTTGTTGGAATCAGCTGCTCGCGGCCCAGGTAGTACGTCGTGTCCATACGACGGGTCCTGATGCCGGCTTCGGCGAGGCGCGAACGGATGTCCTCGACGTTAGGCGTCTCCATGAAGCCATAGCGCGCCTTCACCCGGTAGATGCCGCTGCTGAGCGATTCCACGGTGATGCGTTCGCTGCTCGGGACCTCGGGCACCTGCGTGGCGATGACTGAGAGCAGGATCGTCTTCTCGTGCAGCACCTTGTTGTGCTTCAGGTGGTGCAGCAGCACGACCGGCGTCCCCTCCGACTCGGACGTCATGAACACCGCGGTACCCGGCACACGCACCACCGAGCCCTTGGCCAGGCTGTCGACGAACTCCGCGACGGGGAGTGAGCGTTCCTCCAGGATGCGCCGCAGCAGGACGCGGCCCGCCTTCCATGTCGTGAGCAGCGTGAAGATGCACAGTCCGAGCGCCAGCGGCACCCAGCCGCCGTGTTCGATCTTGATGGCGTTGGCGCCGAAGAAGGCGAGGTCGATCGCGAGGAAGAACCCGCTCAGCAATCCGGCTCGCCACGGCGACCAGTTCCAGCGCGACCGGGCGATCTCGTGGAACAGGATCGTCGTGATGGCCATGGTTCCGGTCACGGCGATGCCGTAGGCCGCCCCGAGGCGGCTGACCGAGCCGAACCCGGCGACGACGGCCAGGCACCCGATCATCAGCAGCCAGTTCACCTCGGGAATGTAGATCTGCCCGGCCTCCTGCTTGGAGGTATGGATGATCGTCACGCGTGGCGAATACCCGAGCTGCACACACTGCTGTGTGATCGAGAACGCGCCCGAGATCAACGCCTGCGAAGCCACGATCGCGGCGAGCGTCGCGAGAATGAGCAGCGGGATGAAGAACCAGCCTGGCGCGAGATTGTAGAATGGATTCGACGACGCCGACGGATCGCGGAGGATCAGGGCGCCCTGGCCGAGGTAGTTGAGCAGCAGGGCCGGAAACACGAGACCGAACCACGCCGTGCGGATCGGTTTGCGGCCGAAGTGCCCCATGTCCGCGTACAGGGCCTCAGCGCCCGTCACCGACAGCACCACCGCCCCCAGCAGCACGATGCCGTGCAGTCCGTTGGCCATGAAGAACCGGATCGCATACCAGGGATTCACCGCCAGCAGGATCCCCGGCTCGCGAACCACTTCGGCGATGCCAAGCGCGGCCAGCGTGACGAACCAGGTGGCCATGATCGGACCAAAGACGCCTCCCACCCGCGCCGTACCGTACTTCTGGAACAGGAAGAGCGTGAACAGGATCAGCAGCGTCGCCGGGACGACAAAGCGCGAAAAGCCGGGCGCGCCGACCTGCAGGCCCTCCATGGCGCCGAGCACCGAAATCGCGGGCGTGATGATGCCGTCGCCGTAGAGCAGCGCAGCGCCGAACAGCCCGAGCGCGATGTACAGCACGAGCTTCGTGCGTCCCATGCCGTCTTCCTTCTCTTCCTGGAAGATCAGCGCCAGCAGCGCGAGGATCCCGCCTTCGCCGCGGTTGTCCGCCCGCAGGATGAAGACGATGTACTTGATGCTGACGATGACGATCAGCGACCACAGGATGAGAGAGAGCACGCCGTAGACGTTCTCCGGCGTTGGCGTCAGGCCGTACTCCGGCTTGAAGCACTCCTGCAGCGCGTAGAGGGGACTGGTCCCGATGTCGCCATAGACGACGCCGAGCGCGGTGATCGTCAGGATGGCGAGTCGACGCCCCCTGGGATCCGCCTCGGCGTGATGGCGATGGAGCGGAACGGGATTCTCCGTCGTTGTGTGGTTCGACGGACGCATTCCGGTATGTGGAGCGCCCCCAGGTTCAGGCGAAGGGGCGGGAGGTTCGTTCATTGGGCGACGCCTTCCCCGGTCTGGCCCGGGTCGGACGATAAGGTCGACGGTACGCGCCAGGTCAGCGCGATCCACGAAAAACGGGTCACGGCGAAAGCCGCGACCCGTTCGTCAATCTATGTGGCGCCTGCCAAGCGTCCAGCCAGCGCTTGTCCCGCGTTCGGTCCCCGCCTCCTGGCATGTTTGAGCCGCGGTGACGGAGGCCCGCCGCGCGATTCGCTAAGCCGGCCCCCCAGCTCCCTCGTTCGGTGCAGCTCCCGCCGGCCGGTCTCGGCGCGCT
Source organism: Gemmatimonadaceae bacterium (assembly GCA_020846935.1). NCBI lineage: Bacteria > Pseudomonadati > Gemmatimonadota > Gemmatimonadia > Gemmatimonadales > Gemmatimonadaceae > Gemmatimonadaceae bacterium. Next base: position 361,593 of record JADLCY010000001.1, on the reverse strand, counting down.
CGCGCCTCATGGAGTATCTCATCTATTTCCCGTGAGGCGCGTTGAATCGCTTCGATCACCCGCCGAGACGTCGCACTGTCTCGGAGCTGCTCTGGTGATGCTCCGAAAGTGGCCTTGGCCATCTGGCCAAACGCTCGCCCCACGTCCCGCACGCCGTCGCTGAAGAACGCAGAGCCGATCTCCCCAATGCGTTCAAACACGTCCTCGACGGTCGACCTGTTCTCATCGAGGTAGGCGCGTCCCGCCTCCGTGATCGTGTAGACCTTCTTGCCTCCCGACTCCTGGCTGGAGACGGCAAAACCCATGTCTTCCAGCAAGGTCAGGGTCGGGTAGATCGCTCCGGCAGAGGGCGCGTACGCTCCCCCCGACTTCTCCTCGAGGGCCTTGATGATCTCGTAGCCATGACGGGGCTTCTCGGCGAGAAGCTGCAGGATCACGTACTTGAGGTCACCCTGCTCGAACATCCGTCCGCCCCAGCCGCCCCGGCGCCGCCTGCCGCCCCACACGAACTCCGCAAACATCCCCTCACGACGACCCCGCCTATCCCTCCCAGGGCCATAACAGAAATCACGGTTCCACATACCTAGCCTCTTGGCTCGCGATAGATCGTAAGATATATCGGATGTCGGTGTTGGCAAGGCGGGGGATACCAGCGAGATGGAGGTCAGCCGAACCGCCGACCACCGGCGACGGCGCGAGAGTGCGAGCGAGAGAGTAGGGAGAGGGAAGAAGGTGACGAGGCAAGGGTGGAAGAGAGGGAAGAGAAGGAATGAGAGGGCTAACGCGCGCGCGCGCGAGAGAGAGAGAGCGAGAGAGAGAGAGAGCGAGAGAGGGAGACGCAGGGGGTGGGCGGGTCTGAGACAGACCGGTCAACTGGGCTGCGAACTCAGTTCGACACCTGCGAAAAGCCGAGGGGCCGCGCCCTGACGCGGCCCCTCGAGGAGTCCTGCTCCAAGTTCAATCCGACCCCGCAAGCCCACGCGACTATTCGTCCGGCCGCCCACCCGTCCGTCTCTCGCGCTGGCCTCTCAACCTGGTCGATGCCGCTGGTTCGTTTACCCGGCCATCGGCCATTCCACGCTATTCGTATCTCAGCGCCAGGATCGGATCCAGCCGCGCCGCGCGGCGTGCCGGCCACACGCCGAACAACACGCCTACCACCGCCGAGAAGCCGAAGGCCAGGCCGATGGACTCGGGCGAGATGCTGGTGTTCCACTGGAACGTCGTACTCATCCAGGTTGCCACGCCGCCACCGAGCAGGATGCCGATCAGGCCACCGAGGAGACAGAGCACGACCGCTTCGATCAGGAACTGGAACAGGATGTTCCACCGCGTCGCGCCCAACGCCTTGCGCACACCGATCTCGCGCGTCCGCTCCGTCACGGACACGAGCATGATGTTCATGATGCCAATGCCGCCGACCAGCAGCGACACGGCAGCAATGCCCGACAGCAGGTACGTGAACACCTGCGTCGTCTCGGCGAACGTGGAGAGAAAGTCGGACTGGTTGCGGATCGTGAAGTCGTCGGGTCGCCCCTGGCGGATGCGGTGCTCGCGCCGCAGCACGCGCTGGATCTCCGCCATGGACTCCGCGATCTTGTCTTCGCTCGGTGCAAGGATCGAGATGGACCGTACGCGCTCGGTGCCGAGCACGCGGTAGCGCGCGGTCTGCAGCGGAATGAGCAGCTGGTCGTCCGGGTTCATGAACGGCGAGGCCTGCCCCTTCGATTCGAGCACCCCGACGACGGTGAACTGGATTCCGCGCACGCGGATCGGTTCGTCGAGGATCGCGTAGGGGCTCGTCAGTCCGAGGTTCTTGATCACCTCCGGACCGATGACGGCCACGCGGGCTTTCTGCGCATCCTCGGCGGTCGTGAAGAAGCGACCGGCTGCGAGCTTGTAGTTGCGCACCGCGAGGTAGTTCGCCGTGGTGCCGGTCACGCTGGTGCCGGTGTTCTTGTTCAGGTACTGGATCTGCAGCTGGCTGGTCATCTCCGGCTGCACCTCACCGATCGCGCTGGCATTCGCTTCCAGCGCGACGGCGTCCTTCATGGTCATGCGGGCGCGGTCGCTGAAGGAGAAGACGCCACCGGACTGGCGCTGCTGGCCGGGCGTCACGGTGAGGAGCGTGGTGCCTAACGCGGCGATGCGCTCCTTCACCGCGATCTGAGCTCCCCGGCCGAGGGCGATCATCGCGATGACCGCCGCCACACCGATCACGATGCCGAGCATGGTGAGCAGGGACCGCAGCTTGTTGGCGCGCAAGGCGCCGAGTGCCACGACGAAGATTTCGCCGAAGACCATGGAATGCTCCGGTTACGGGCGCGGCGGGGGAGCGGCCGTTCCGCCACCCTGCTGACGCTGCATGCCAGGCATCGCTCCACCGCCGGTCATCTGGCGGAACCGGGCGTTGCTGGAGTCACGCGCCACCTGAAGCGCGGCGGTGGCCAACAGCGCGACCTGGTCGCCGTCCTTGAGTCCGGTCAGCACTTCGGTGTAGTCGAAGTTCGCGATGCCAAGCTGGACCACCTTGGGCGAATACACGCCGTTTACGGCGATGAACACGACGGCGGTGCGCGAACGCCCCCGCTGCGATGTCTCGCCGGCGCGCTCCGGCGTCGCCGAACGGTCGCCGCGAGTGCCGGAGGTGCCCGTTCCGCGCGCGGAGTCGGCACGACCACTCTGAGGTGCGCCTCCGTTCCCCGCGGCGGCGCCGGCGCCGTTTGCCGGCGTGCCGCCCTGACGTGTGCCACCCATGCAGCCGCGAGCCGCCATCGGGTCCACGCCGGCTTCGCGATACAGAGCCTGCGACTGATCGCGCATCGCCGCAAAGTCGATCTCACCGGCCATCATCTTCTGCCTCAGGTCGGCCAGCTTCTTTGCAACATCAGGCTTCTTTGCCATGGCCTCACGAACCTTTGCGCACTCGGCTTCGCTTACCGGCGCGGCCTGACGGCGTTCACCCTGCTGGTCGAGTGCCACGTCTCCGTGTCCCATCCGCATGCCCCGGGGTGGCCCGCCCATCGACGGCAACCCGGCCTCCTGGTTTCGCTGTCCCTGCCGCATGCCGCCAAACTGCGCCATCTGCGCCTGGATCGATGCTTCGACCGAATCCGCCGTGAGCCCGAGTGCGCCGGCGAGCATGGGCGCCTCGCGCGAGGTGCGGATCGCGTCGTTGGGAACAGAGAGGACGTTCTCGCGCCGATCGACGAGCACGGAGGCCTCGCCGTTCATACCGGGGCGGAGCAGCCCTTCGCGATTCTCGAGGTTGATGAGCACCGGGAACATCGTGACGCTCTGCTGGATCACCGCCTGGGGCTCGATCTTCTCCACCACGCCGTGGAACGGGCGATCCGGATACGCGTCCACGGTGACCGTTGCCTGCTGGCGCGGCGACACGCTGCCGATGTCGGTCTCGTTGAACAACGCGCGCATGCGCACCTTGGTGAGGTCCGCCATCTTGAGCAGGGTGGTGCCGCCGCCGACGCCACTCGTGGCCGAGGTGATGACCTGACCGAGCGACACGGTCTTTTCGATGATGGTGCCGCTGTTTGGGGCGCGCACCGTGGCGTCGTCGAGCCGCTGTTGGGCGAGGTCGAGCGACGTGCGGGCGCGAATGACCGCCGCCTGCGCATTGGCAAAGTCGAGCTGCGCCGTTTCGTGCTCCTGCGCCGTGGTGATGCGCTGGGAAAATAGATCGTCGGCGCGCTTCTTTTGCGCTTCGGAGACCTGGAGCCGCGCTTCGGCGGCATTGAGGTCCGCCTTGGCCTGGTCGAACTGGTTCTGCACGTCGCGTGTCTCGAGCTGCACGAGCAGATCACCGCGATTGACCATGCTCCCGGTCTCGACGGTCATCTGCACGATCTGGCCCGACGATTTCGACTTGACCTCGACGACGTTGATAGGCTCCACCGCGCCCGACGCCGTGGCGTCGAGGACGATGGTGCGCCGCTCCACGGGGGCGGTGCGGATGGTCACGACCTGCACTTCCTCCTTCTTGCAGGCGGCGACCGCGCTGCCGATGGCGAGCGCGAGGAGTAGCGTACGGTTCACGGGGACCTTGAGGATGGACATGGGAAGGCTCAGGGGATGTCGCGGCCGACGAGGGCCTCGATCTGCGCCTTGGCGACGCGGGCGTCGTATCGGGCCTGGATGCGGCCGTAGCGTGCCTGGTTGAGCGTGCTCTGCGAGGTGAGGAGGTCGAGCAGCGTCGAGGCGCCTAACGTGTACCGCTGGTTCTGCACGCGGAGGTCTTCTTCGCCGGCCACCACCGATGCCTCCTGGATGGCCAGGCGGACCTCGGCGAGTCGCAACGAGCCCAGCAACTGCGTGAGCTGCTGATCGGCGACCATGCGCGCCTCGCGGAGCTGAGCGCGGGCGTTGTCTTCGGCCACGGCCGTCCGCGCCACGTTCTCCTCGCGCTGCAGCCCGTTGAACAGCGGATAGCTGAAGTTGAGACGGAGCGACTTGTTGCTGCTGTATGCCCCGCCGCTCGGTGCAAAGGCCTGGTCGGAGCGGTTGCCGCTCAGACTGGCGCCGACGCTGAACGTTGGCCAGTAGGAGGCCCGCGAGGACTTCGCCGCCGCCACGGAGGCCGCCAGGTCGGAGCGCGCCTGGCTGATGGACGGCGCGTCCTCGAGCCATTTCACGACCTCGACGCTGTCGAGGGCCACGACGGCGACGGCGTCGGAGTCGCTGCCGGCGGCTGTCACGGTGTAGGGCGAGGCCACCAGTCGTGTGAGGGTGGCGTTGGCGAGGCGAATGCTGTTCTCGGCGGTGAGCACGGCGAGCCGTGCGTTGCCGACGGCGATCACCGAGCGCAACGAATCGGACTTCGTCGCCGCGCCGGCGGTGACGCGCGCGCTGGCGGCCTTGAGCTGTTCCTCGGCCTGGGCCAGCTGCGCGAGTGCCGCGCCGCGCGACTCCCGTGATGCCTGCACGTTGAAGTACTGCTGCTTGACCTCGAGCGCGACCCGGTAGCGCTGCAGTCGCTCGTTGGACTCGGCGGCGGTCTGCTGCGCCCTGGCGCTGCGCAGGGTGTTCTGCCGGCGGAAGCCATCGAACAGCTCAAGGTTGCTGCTCAGGCCGCGGTTGAAGTTCCAGGGACTCGAGATCTGTACCAGCTTTCCATTGGGTCCCAGCGCCTCGCCGGCCGACCGGCTCGCGCCCGCCGAGAGGCTCAGGGTGGGGAGGAACTGACTGAAGGCCGTGCGCACCGCCGCGTCGGTTGTCCGCAGCTGGCCGCGCGCGGCGATGGCGAGCGGGGAGTTCTGATGCGCGAGTCGAATGGCGTCTTCCAGTGAAAGAGGTCGGGCGTCGCCACCGGCGACGCCCTGACCATGAAGTGCCATCGGGATCAGCAGCGCAATGACGAAACGTTTCATTCCGAGTTTGAACCCTTGCGTGTGGTGTCGGCCAGGTCACGCAGCCAGAGCTCGAACTCCTGCTTCTGCTCCTGCGTGAGGACGCGACGCATCTGCTCGCGCGCGTTCATGCGAATGGAGTCCATCTGCAGCCGGATGGGCTCCATCGCCTTCTTGTACTGCGCCGACCGGTTGTCGATGATCGTGTTGATGCTCGCCTTCTGCGCCTCGTCGAGGCCGAGACGCTCGGCCATGGTTTCCGCCAGGGGATTCGCTCCGCGCGGCGTGCAGATCAGGTCGCGCTTCATGTAGCGATTGGCGCTGAACCCCAGCACGCCTCCGGTGAGGAAGGTGCCGAGCAGGAAGGCCATCGCCACGTTCTTGGATTGGCGCACGGGAATCCCTCAGTGAGTGAGCAGGTATCGCAGCGTCTGCTCGCGCTCACGATGCACGGGGACATCGCGCTCGGACAGTACCGGCACATCGGTCGACGCGTCGAACAGCTCGCGGTAGGCCATGCGTTCCTGCGCGACGCGCGTTTGCCATGAGGCAACACCGGCCACCAGGATGGCCGCGGCCGCCGCCGCCACTCCCAGACGAACCCAGCCCGGGAAGTGCGACCACCATTCGCGTGCCGCCTCCTGACGCACCCGCCCCATGATGCGCTCCTCGAGCGAGGACCAGTAGTCGGTGTCGGTGGGGGGCGCGAGATGCGATTGCAGCGTACGCTGCAGCTCCTCGTCGCTCCATTCGTGGGCTGAACCCTGGATGATCTTCATAGGTGACTCCGTATCCCGCTCAGGGCCTGTCGCAGGCGCGCGCGGGCATGGTGCAAGTCCGACCGGGCCGTGCCCTCGGGAATCCCGAGCATACGGCCGATTTCCGAATGTTTGAAGCCTTCGACATCGTGCAGCACGATCACCGAGCGTTGCCGCTCGCCCAACTCCGCCAGCGCGTCCTGCAGCCGACGACGCAACTCATCCGACTCAGCCGGGTCCCGGAATGGCGACGCGATCGTGTCGGCAAGCGGTTCGGCATCGCGCACCTTTTTGCGCCGCGTGATGTCGAGCGCCGCGTTGGCTACGATCCGATGCAACCACGCCCCGAACGCCTGATCAGGCAGGAACCGATCCAGCGCGCGAAAGGCATGGAGGAAGCCCTCCTGCACCGCGTCCTCCGCATCTTCGTGCGTGAGCACGATCGACCGCGCCACCGCGTACGCCCGACGCTGGTGCGTTCGCACGAGCGTCGCGAACGCCTCGGTGTCACCGCGCTGCGCGGCGACGATGACTGCCTGCTCCTGCAGCCGCTCCTGCGCGTCACGCATCGGCCACTGGCGCGCGGGAGGCGCGAGCGGTCGTACGAGAATCGGCGCGATGGAAGTCGTCACAGGGGCTCAGCGTAACGTCACCTCTAGAACGCACCCGCCGTGCGTTGTGTTGGGCAACCCAGGCCTCATGCGGGGGCTGTCGGAGTTCCTTGCAAGCCAAGGCGTTCGGCATCGGCCTGCATGGCACCGATGACGAACGCAATGTGCGTGTCCAGTTCGACGCCCAGGTCCGCGGCGCCGTTAATGACATCGTCACGACTGACGCCCCGCGCGAACGCCTTGTCCTTCATTTTCTTTCGGACGCTCCGCGCATCCACCTCGTGGACGCTTCGACTCGGGCGGACCAGCGCCGTCGCCGTCACCAGGCCGGTCAGTTCGTCCACCGCGAAGAGCGCCTTCGCCATGCGACTCGACCGGGGCACGCCCGAGTAGTTGGCATGCCCAAGAATCGCTTGCAGCACGTCGTCCGGATACCCAAGTGCCCGCAGATGACGCACGCCCTCGGCGGGGTGCTCGCGATCCGGCTCGTGGCCCGCGTTTGGCCAGCGCTCGTAGTCGAAATCGTGCATCAGGCCGGCCAGTCCCCAACGTTCCTCGTCTTCGCCGAACTGTCGGGCGTAGGCGCGCATGGCGGCTTCGACCGCGTACATGTGCTTGCGCAGCGACTCGCTGGCAGTGAACTCGCACATCAGGGCGTGTGCGGCGTCGCGGGAGGGAACGGTCATCGGGTCGGGTCGGGCGGTGTGGCCGACGGCTGCCGGCGGGGAAGGGGAATCTGCCTCGCTCAATGGGCGTCAATCCAGAGGGCAACGCAGGCGTGCGGCCCGAAAGGACGACGGGCCGCATTCAGGGAATGCGGCCCGCGCGGTCGAGTGTGCTGGCAGCTAGTGCTTTGCAGCCGGGGCAGCGCTCGCGGTGTGGCTGGCGAACTTCTTGTTCGTGAGCTTCACGATGGTGAAGCACATCACGAAGAGCGCGAGCGCGGTGAGGATGAGTCCGCGGAACGCGGCCGGCTTGTCGCTGGGCTGGAGGGAGGACATGGTGGGTCGGTTCGGGGCGGAGGTTACTCGACCTTGGCGCTCACGAGTTCGTCGTTCTGGCGGATCTGCGCCATGACGTCGAGTCCCTTGACGATGCGGCCGAAGACGGTGTGAACGCCATCGAGGTGCCGCGTGTTCTGCTCGCTGAGCACCATGAAGAACTGGGAACCGCCGGTATCCTTGCCGGCGTGGGCCATGGACAGGGCGCCGACGGCGTGCTTGTGCGGGTTCCCCTTGGTCTCGCACTTGATGGTCCAGCCGGGGCCGCCGGTGCCGACGGGGCCCTTGGCGCTGGCGCCGCCCCTGGAGTAGGGATCGCCGCCCTGGACGACGAAATCGGGGATGACGCGGTGGAACTTGGTGCCGTTGTAGAAGCCGTCGTTGGCGAGCTTCTCGAAGTTGGCGACGGTGATGGGGGCCTCGGCGTCGTACAGCTCGGCGACGACCGTGCCGCGGGAGGTCTCAATCGTGGCAGTCTTCATGCGCCGGAAGGTAAGCCGACGCTGCGGGGGGCACCACTACGCCAGCGACGCCGGGCAAATGGCGTTGAGCCGGCAGTCTCCGCACCGGGGCTTGCGCGCCTCGCACACACGGCGCCCGTGCCAGATCAGCAGGTGCGAGAGCAACGTCCAGCGCTCGCGGTCGAAGAGCGCCATCAGGGCCGCCTCCACCTTCACCGGGTCCGTCTCGCTCGTTAGGCCCAGGCGGACCGCGAGGCGCCCGACGTGGGTGTCGACGACCACGCCTTCGTTCACGCCGAAGGCATTGCCGAGCACCACGTTCGCGGTCTTGCGGCCCACGCCCGGAAGCACCACGAGATCCTCCATGCGCGACGGGACCGCGCCGCCGTGCACATCGGTCACGGCCGCAGCGACGCCGAGCAGCGCCCTGGTCTTGGCGCGGAAGAAGCCGGTACTCTTGATGACACCCTCGAGTGCGCTGGCTTCGGCCGCCGCCAGCGCCGCCGGCGAGGGCCACCGCTCGAACAGCACGGGCGTCACCATGTTCACGCGCTTGTCCGTGCACTGCGCCGAGAGGATCGTGGCGACCAGCAGTTCCCAGGGGGAGCGAAAATCCAGCTCGCAGTGTGCGTCAGGGTAGAGCGCGGCCAGATGGTTCCAGACCGCTTCCGCGTGGCGTCGCCGCGCAGCGTCATCACCGCGCGCTGGTACGCGACCGGGGTGGGCGAGCCTGCGGGACTGGGAGGGTGAAGGTCGGGCGGCCGTGGCCGTCTTTCGCGCCGCGGAGGCTTTCGTTCGCGGACGTGATGTGGCACTGGGGCCTTTTGGGGTTCCGCGGGCCGCGGCCTTGCCAGGCCGGCGCTGGGACAGCGGCTGCCGCGGTTTTCCCCCTCCTCGCTTCGCCATCTGCGCTCCCGGTCTGCACGGTGTTCGAGGCGTGTGAGCGCGCCTCCGCGCGGAATATCGCCGACTCCGGAGGTCCCAAGAAGCGAAGCGGTGACGCGCGGCGCGGTGGGCTCCCTATAGGTCTCGATGTCCGCCCGGAACCGCGACGTGGGCAACGGCCGCTCGTGGACCTCACTCTCGCGTGACCCTCGCCTTCTGAGGCGGGCCGTGCCAGCGTGCTCGTTGGCTCGGCGGTCGGGGGAGGGCCGATCAGTTTCCGGGTTGCGAGACCACTCCGGCCACCACGCGCAGCTGATCGATCAGTTCGTGCAGCCGCTGCTCCGTCCGATCGATTTCCTCGGCGGCGTCCGTGACCTCGAGCAGGCCGACGCGCATCGAGGTGGCGACCTTGTTCAGGTGGCGGATGTCTTCCAGCACCTGCTCGGTGAGGCGGCGCAGCCCGTGGTAGCGGCGCTGGTCCTGGCGCGCCCGGGCGAAGCGCAGCTGCAGGTCGGTCGGCGAGATCGCGCGCGCGGCGTGCAGGACCTCCTCCGACGAGTGACCTGGGATCGCGCCGTGATCCCGGAGGCCGTCGTCGTCCCATTCGTCGTCGGTGAACCAGAGATATCCCACGTGCTCGATGCCGTCGTTCTCGACCTCGATGGAGACGCTGTACGGACGCCCTTCCACTTCGATGGTCGTGACGTGCATCTCCTCCTTCTGGCCAACGCTTGTCATGGGGCTACCTCGTCCTCAGGAGGTCTCGTTCAGGAACTGCTCGATCGTGGCGAACAGGGTGTCGGGTTGCTCCACGTAGGGTACGTGCCCGCTTGCCTCAAGGACGACGCACCGCGCGTGCAAGGCACGGGCGACCGCGAACGACGATTCCACCGGGATCGGGTCGTGCCACCCATGCACGAGAAGTGTCGGCACAGGTGGGACCCGGTGCAGCCCGGGTACGAGATCGAAGTCGCCCAGGCTCTCCCACACGGACTGCTGCACGCGACCGGTGATGCGAAACGGCGTCAGGTCACGTGCGCGGCGCGGGTCGGCGAAGTAGCCGGCGACCGACAACTCGAACTGCCGCTGCCGGTACGCGACGGCGTCCGCCTCGCGCAGGCCCGACGCCGCCAGTTCCTCTCGCAAGGCACGGACCGCATCTCCGGCCTGACGCCGCTGGAACTCCTCCTCGAAGGCGGCACGCCACGTCCGGTTCACCGGCGCGGGGTCGATCAGCACGAGGCGCGCCGGCGGTACCGGCACGCGTCCGGCCGCGACCTCGAGGGTGTACAGCAGCGCCAGCAGCGCTCCCCACGAGTAGCCGACGATGGTGAGTGGCCGGTCGCGCGACAGCTCCTCGATCACCGCGGCAAGGTCACCGACCTGCACCTGCCAGGTCACGGGAGTCGGATCATCGGTCCGGGAGCGCCCGCCGCCGCGCTGGTCGTAGAACAGCAGGTCGTTCGTCGCACCGAGCCGGAGCATCTGCGGGAGGAGATACTCGTGGCTCGCTCCAGGGCCGCCGTGCAGAACGAGCAGCGGCGGACCTCCCTCGCGTCCGTGGCGTGCCCAGTACAACGGCATCGGCGTGGTGGTGGTCATCCCATTGGCGCGCGGGGCGGGGATCGGCATCGGCATGCGGCAACGCTAACACCGGGATCGGGAGAACACGCCACGTTCACCGACTCGCGGTCGCGCCCGTCATTGGGCGAGCGAGCCGGCTCGTCCATCCGGGTGCAGAGCCCCCGGGTTCGCTCGGGTGCCCGGTTCGCACGCGTGCCGCGTGGTATCGTTCTCCATCAGCATGGATTTCCGCGAGGTGAGCACATGAGAACCCGTGACGCCTGGACACTCGTCGCGACGCTTGCGATGGCGGCGGTCCCTGCGCGCGTGTCGCAGGGGCAGGCCAGCGACCCTGACCGTCTGGTGAAGAACGGTGGGGTGCTCGTGAAGGGGTGGACGGGGCGTGTCGATCCGCAGGCGGAGAAGGGTGGAGCGCGCCTGACCGACGCGCGCTTCAGCGACCTGGCTGGGGGGTGGCTCGTGGTCGCCGGCCCTCCCGCGATCTACTGGAACCCGGCAAATGCGGCCGCGGGCGACTACACGGCGAGCGCGCGGTTCAACCAGGAAACGCCGACCGAACACGCGGAGTACTACGGCCTCTTCATCGGCGGTTCACAGCTCGATCGGCCCAGGCAGAACTATCTCTACTGCGCGATTGCCGGCAACGGCACGTTCACCGTAAAGCACCGATTGGGCGACGAGGTCCACGAGCTGGCGGGCCGCACGGCACACTCGGCGATCCGCAAAGTGGGCCCCAGCGGGAAGGCGTCAAACGAGGTCGCGTGGCGCGTGACGGGTGCGCGGACGTCGTGCCTGGTGAACGGAACGGAGGTGTGGGGCTACGGCAGCGCGTCGCTGGTTGGCGAGGGGAAGCTCGAAAGCCTGAACGGCATCGTCGGCCTTCGCGTGAACCACAACCTCGACGTGCACGTCACCGGGTTCGCGATCAAGAGGCCCTGAGGGGCTCAGGTGTATTCGCGCGCTGCCCGGAGTGTGCGGACGTGCGCTTCCACCGTCGTGGCGATGTCGCGGCCGTAGCCACCGGCAATCGTGATCGCGACGGGAATCCCCACTTCCCTACAGGCGCGAAGCACCATGTGGTCCCGACGGGCGAGTCCGTCGTGCGTGAGCGCGAGTCGGCCGAGCCGGTCGTCTTCGTGCGGGTCGGCGCCGGCGAGGTAGAACACGATGTCGGGGTTTGACTCGCTGAGCACGCGCGGCAAGGCGTCCGCGAGCAGCTCACAGTACCGCGCATCGTCGGTGCCGTCATCGAGCTCCACGTCGTGGTCACCGGGCACCTTGCGGAATGGATAGTTCCGCGCGCCGTGCATGCTGAACGTGTAGACGCGAGGGTCGCCGGCAAAGATGGCGTGCGTGCCGTTCCCCTGATGCACGTCGAGGTCCACGATGGCCGCACGCGTGATGCGCCCGCGGGCCAGCAGCGCGCGCGTGGCGATCGCCACATCGTTGAAGACGCAGAAACCTTCGCCGTGCGCGGGAAACGCGTGATGTGTGCCACCGGCGAGGTTCATCGCGAGACCGTGGGTGAGCGCGGCGTCGGCCGCCTCGAAGGTGCCGCCGGCGGCGCGGTACGATCGCTCGACCAGCCCTTCGGACCAGGGGAATCCCAGGCGGCGGATCGACGACGCGTCGAGCGTACCGTTGCTGAGGTGCTCGACGTACCCCGCGTCGTGCACGCGAAGCAGCGCCGAGGTTGGCACGCGAGACGGTTCGTGGAGTCGCAGGTCGTCCACGAGTCCTTCCGCTCGGGCACGGTCGCGGAGGAGGGCGTATTTGGCGATCGGGAATCGATGCCCGTCCGGGAGGGGCACCGCAAACCGCGCCGGGGACCACACATGGAGCGACACGCCCCTACCGTCGCCACGGGGTGCGAACGTGCTCGGAGTCCGCCCGATCCCTGCGGCAGGGCAGTGCGGCGAGGACCAGTCGTGCAGGAGGGTGGTGCGGCGGTACGCGAAGGTTCACGCTCGGGGAACCTGCGCGCGGCCTCTGTCGGCGCCAGTGCCGTTTCGTCGTGGTCCCCCTGTGCGTCCTAGGACGTGCCCACGCGCGTCGATCGTTCGGAACCGGTGACCTCGGACCCTTTCGTCCGGGAGCTTGCCCATCTCGTCTGGCTGCTCGTGTACCGTCCGGGGCACCTCGACGTCCAGAAGTCGGTGCTCCGATCGCTGCGGACCTCGGGGATGGAGAGCGCGGCCCGGATCGAACAGTCCGAACTGGCAGCGGCGGTCGCCGACAGCGCAGGCCGGCGTCCGCTCGCGGAGAGTCACCCGTGGTTGGCGGAGCTGAGTACGCGCATGGCCGTGCACACGGTGCGCGTGATCGAGTCGCATTCGGGGGCAACGGCGGCAGAGCTGCTGGGTCTCGCGCGGGCCCTGGCGAGCGCGGGCGACTCCGAAGATCCAGGGCATTCGTTCGACGAGCAGTTCGTCGCGCTGCAGGCGCAGCACCTGGCGGTGCAACTGGGCCGCCACGGGTTTCAGCGCACCCCGACCCCGCCGATGCCGCGCCTCGCGTACGGCGCGAGTACGCGGACGCCGGCGAACGGGACCACGCCGGTCGAGGAGGCGATGCGGGAGCACCTCGCCGCGCGCGTGACCCCGTCGGCGCTCGAGCCGGTGCGGGTGGCGCCGCCGGGGAAACCGGCGATTGCGACCGAGGAGTTGATGCCGGCGCGGCACGTGGACGATCTCGTGATCCGGTTGCGCGGCGAGATCACGCCCGTGGTGGCGCCGGCCCTGCTCGACGAGGTGACGCGAGTGCTGGAAGACGCGGCGCGCGAGGGATCGTGGACCGCGGTGGTCGATCTCGTGTCGCGCGTGCTGGCTCGCGAGGAGAGCGTCACGCAGCCCGACGTAAAGCGGGCGTTCGGCATCGTCTTCAAGCGGTTGGCGAAGCCGGGGATCCTGCGAGGCGTGGCACAGCTGCTGCCCAGCCATCGCGACCTGCGCGACGCGGTGCAGCAGTTCCTCGTCAGGCAGGGTGAGCCGGCGGCCGACATCATCGTCGACCTGCTGATCACGGCCGAGCCGGCGGGGGATCGGCGCGCCTATCGCGATGCCCTCCGTGGCTTGCCGGCGGCGGTGGACCCGCTGCGGCAGCTGCTACGCGACCATCGCTGGTTCGTGGTGCGCAACGCGGCCGAACTGCTTGGCGAGATGAACGCGGTGGCTGCCGATGAAGATCTCGTGGAGACGCTGCGGCATCGCGATGCGCGTGTACGCCATGCCGCGACGCTGGCGCTGATCCGGCTCGGCACGCCACGGGCCGGGCACACGATCCTTCGGGCGCTGGGCGACCCCGACGCGAGTGTGCGTCTCAAGGCGGTGCACGGAATCGCACGGGTGAACCACGCGCGTGCGGTGCCGGCGTTGCTGGCGGCGCTGGACGCCGAGTCGGACGAGGAGATCCGGAACACGCTGGTACTCGCCCTGGCGAGACACCCGGTGGATGCCGCGGTTCAACGCCTGTCGCTGGAGGCGTCGCCGGGTTCGTTCTTCAGGCGGCGACCGCAGGCGCGTCGCCTGGTGGCGGTTCAGGCCCTGGGGGAGATGCAGAGCGAGGCGTCGCGCCTCGTGCTCGCACCCCTGGCCAGGGACCGCGACGGGGCCGTGCGCGACCTGGCCGCGCGGCTGCTCGCGGACGGTCCGCGTTAGGCGCGACGCCGTCGATTCAGCGCGCGGTGAAGTCGGTCGCCGTCGTGACGCGTCGGCAGGCTTCGGCAATGAGGGTCGCCGCGCGATCGACGTCGAGCAGACTCACCATTTCGTTGGGCGAGTGCATGTAGCGGTTCGGAATCGAGAGCAGTCCGGTGGCCACGCCTTCGCGCGCGAGGTGAATGAAATCGGCGTCGGTGGCGGTGTCGCGACCCGCCGCGTGCACCGAGCAGGGAATCGCAAGCTCGGCGGCCGTGTCCTTCAGGAGCCGGAACACGACCGGTGAGATGACCGAGCCGCGGGCGAGCACCGGGCCGCCACCGATCGAGTGCTCTCCGACCTCCTTCTTTTCGATGCCGGGGTGATCGGAGGCGAAGGTCACGTCCACCGCGATGGCCATCACGGGATTGACGCGCGTGGCGGCGACGACCGCACCGCCGCCGTGAAACCCGATCTCTTCCTGCGTGGTCGCGACGGCGACGACGCGTGCCGCCCCGGGCTGGGCCGCGTATCGGCGCAGTGCTTCGGCGATGACAAACGCGCCGATGCGGTCGTCGATGGCGCGCGAGACGAGCCGATCGTTCGGCAGTCGCACCATGCGTGCGTCGATGACCCCGGGGTCCCCGATCTCGACCCGCTCGGCGGCCTCGGCGCGCGACGTGGCGCCGATGTCGACCCACAGGTCGGCGAACTTTGACGCCTTTTCCCGTTCGTCCGGCTTGATCAGGTGGATCGGTTTCTTGCCAACGACGCCGATCACGTCGCCGCTCCGGCCGGCGAAGCGGATGCGCTGCCCGACCAGCACCTGCACGTCCCATCCGCCGATGGGACCGATGTAGACCAGTCCCGTATCGTCGATCCAGGTCACGATGACGCCGATCTCGTCGATGTGGCCGGCCAGCATGATCGTGGGACCGCCGCCTCCTTCGACGACCGCCACGCTGTTGCCGGATACGTCCGCGGCGACTTGTGCAAATCCGCTCACCCCCTCGCGCCACACGCGAGCCGCGGCGGCCTCGAAGCCCGAGGGACCGGGCGTATCGAGCAGGCGTTCCAGAAATGCGAGGGATTGGGGCGGGAGGCTTGGCGCCGAGTGTGACACGACGGGGTCAGGTGCGGGGAAGTGTGTGGGCGGAGCATCGAGCTCGCACCGGAGTGGAGTCTGCCTCGAAGCTCGTCTGGTGCATCGTGCGGGCCCGAGTTGCCGTACCTGGAGGGTCGGGCCCAGGCCGGCCGGAGTTTGCCGCGCTCGCGCACCGTCGGCAAGTCGTGTCGGCGAGCGTGCGATTCGCTGAGAAACAGCGGCATGCACGTGCGTTCTTCACCGTGTGAGGCTGGCGATCAACTCACGCCTCCGGAGGATACGATGTCCCGATTCCGATGGCCTGCTCTCCTGACCGCGCTCCTGATCGCGGTCACCTCGGCGCCCGTTGCTGTCGACGCCCAGGTCGGCACGCGACTCAAGGAAGCCGCCAAGCGCCGCGCCGAGCAGGAGGCCGCCAGGAAGGCCGCCGAGGCGGCGAAGAAGGCGGAAGAGGATGCTCGCAAAGGGTCAGGCGCAGCCGGGAGTGCGGACAGCTCCAAGGCGACCAAGGGAGACTCGGCCGCGGTCGCGCGGCCCGGCACGCCGGCGGCAGCCAGCGCGCCCACGCCGACAGCGGCCAAGGTCTGGGAGAACTACGACTTCGTCCCGGGCAACAAGGTGATCTTCTTTACCGACTTTTCCGAAGACAAGGTCGGCAACTTCGCCCGTGGCCTGAAGTACAGCTCGGGTCCCATCGAGATCGTCGAACGCGATGGGGTGAAGGTGCTTCGGAGCACGGGCCGATCCGAAATCCTGATTCCGGTGGGCAAGCAGTTGCCCGAACGCTTCACCCTGGAGATCGACGTCATCGCTCCGCGAGCTGCCTGCTGCGGGTACGAGATGGTCGCGTTCGAGGGTGGCGCCGTGCGGAATCGCGGCAACGAGTCGTCGGAGATCGCCTGGACGCCGTCGGGCAGCCTGATCATCGGCAGCGCCTTCGCCAACCGGAACATGGCGTCGAACATCCCCGAGTCGATGCAGGGCCAGCTCAGGGGGAACGTGGCGCACCTGCGCGTGCTCATGGACGGGCCGTACCTCAAGATGTACACGAATGAGCGCCGGATGTACAACATCCCGGAGTTCCCGTTCAGGCGCGACTCCGTCATCCGGCTCTTCGTGAACGGCACCGAGGAGCCTGACGTCGCAGTGTATCTCGCGAGCATACGCGTCGCCGAGAGCGAGACCGATGTGCTGTACGACGCCCTGGCGGCAAGGGGTCGTTGGGCCACGCACGGCATTCTGTTCGCCACGGGCAAATCCGACCTTCAGCCGGAGTCGCACGCCGTCCTCAAGGAGATCGCGGCCACGCTCCGGAAGTACGGCGACCTGAAGATTCTCATCGAAGGGCACACCGACAACGTGGGCTCGGCGGCGAGCAACCTCACGCTGAGCGACGCGCGAGCGGCCGCCGTGAAAACGGCGCTGGTGGCGCAGTACGGCATCGACGGTGCGAGAGTCACCACGCAGGGGCTCGGCGACACGAAACCCTCGGTGCCGAACACGACCGCGACGGGACGGGCGCAGAACCGCCGAGTCGAGATTGTGAAGCAGTAGGGTTCCACCGCGGCCGCACGGTGAGGCCCGTGCATATTCAGCGTCGGGAACCGGCCCGGCGCGCGCGCCGCGTCACTCGCGCTGAAGGGGGAAGGCGAGGAGCGACAGCGCGAGGAAGACCAGGCCCGGTGCGTACCACGACCAGCTGCCGGTGAGGAAGGCGATCACACCTCCGTACAGGCCCACCATTTCGGCGAGCGCCCAGGCCGAAACGCAGTAGGTGAGGCGCCTGGCGGCGTCACGTGTGCGGCCGATGACGTACCAGAGAATCATCGACCCGAGGATGGCGGTCCCCCAGATGGCGCGGCCGATCCACAGCAGGGACCGAGCCTGCTCGGGCGACGTGCCGGGGATGGCATCGGGGGATCGTCGCATGAAGTAGATGACGGCGCCGAACATCACGACGCCCGACAGCATGGCCACGCGAATGAGCTGGGTGGCGCGCACGCTCGACGTCACGTGGTCCCCCGCGTTCGTTCAAACACGGTTTGCCTTCATGCTCACCTTGCCTGTCGGGTCGGGCGGCGCGGGGATCGCCGCTGGGGCCGGTGGCGCCTGGGGCGCAGGACCATCGGCTGGCGCGACCTTGCCCACGAATCCGGGCAGTTCCACGTCGGCGATGTCACGGAGGACGTGCATCATCGGCGGCAGCGTCTTGGCCATGCTCTGCAGGAACCCGCTGGCGCCACTGCCGGCCTGACCACTGCCGCTGTCCCACACGACGACCTTGTCGAACTTGATGTTCGAGATGGCCTTGGCCGAGGTCTCGGCGAGCGTGTCGAGGTGTTCCACCATGAGCAGCTGAAAGGCCTCCTTGGCACCGCCCGCGGCCTGCACCAGTTCCTTCATGGCTTCGGCCTTGCGGGACATGATCTCGTATTGGCCGCGGGCCTCGGCTTCGAGCTTGACGAAGATGGCGCGCGCCTCGGCCTCGGCTTCGATCCGCCGGCGTTCGGCCGACGCCTCCGCCTCGACGATCGTCCGGGCCTTCTGTGCCTTGGCCGACGCCTCGAGTTCGGCACGCTGCTCCGCTTCGACGCGTTCAGCATCGGCGATGGCGGCGCGGGCCAGGGCGCGGTTCTGCGCCTCCTGCACCGCGGCCTCCGCTTCACGCTTGCGGGTCTCGGCGACCTGGAACGCTTCGGCCTCGCGCACCTGCAGCTGCGCGCGTGTGGTCGCGATCAGCGCCTGTGACGTCGCTTCGCCTTCGATGGCCTTCTGTTCGGCCTCGGCGATCGCGATACGGCGCGCGCGTTCCGCGTCCTTCACCATCGCATCGCGCTCGAACGCGGCCGTCTGTTCGCCTACGCGCTGTTCCTTGTCCAATTCGGCCATGCGCACCGCCTGTTCGCGTTGCGCCTGCTTGATCTGCGCCTCGCGGGCGAGTGCCGCCGTCTGCTCGCCGACCCGCTGTTCCTTCTCGAGTTCGGCCAGTCGCACGAGCTTTTCGCGATCGGCCTCGCGCATGCCGATCTCGCGGAACTTCTGGGCGCTGGCCACCTGCACCGACCGTTCGCGCTCGGCCTCGGCCACGCGCACTTCGCCCAGCTTTTCCTGCTCGGCCACGTCGCCGCGCGCCTGCTGCACGGCCATGGCGGCGGCCTTCTTTCCGATCGCCTCGATGTAGCCCGAGTCGTCCTTGAGGTCGGTGATGTTCACGTTGATCAGCACGAGGCCGATCTTCTTGAGTTCCGGTTCGAGCGACGTCTGGATGCGGTGCAGGAACGCCTCGCGGTCGCGATTGATCTCCTCGATCCGCATCGACGCGATCACCTGGCGCAACTGGCCGAAGATGATGTCCTGGGCCTGGCGCTTGATCTGGTCGTGGGTGAGGCCGAGGAGTCGTACGGCGGCGTTGCCGCGGACCTCGGCTTCGGTGCCGATCGCCACGGTGAAGACGCTGGGCACCGCGACGCGAATGTTTTCGAGTGAGAGCGCGTCCTTGAGCGGAATGTCGATCTGGATCGGTTCGAGGCTGAGGTAGGCGGACTCCTGGATCACCGGCCAGACGAACGCGCCGCCGCCCGAGATGCACCGCGCGGCGCCGTCGCCACCCACCCGACCGCTGATGACCAGCACGCGGTTCGCGGGACAGCGTTTGTAGCGCGACACGAACAGGAGCACCACACCGCCTAACGCGATCGCGCCGAGCAGGGGCGCCCCGATCCCGACGACCCAGTTGCCGAGGTCGGGGAGAGCCTGGATGAGGGCGAACACACTACTCGACATTGTCGATCTCCCGGAGCAGGGGTTGTGATGGGGTCACGATGAGCGTGTCGGACGACTGTGTGTCCACGACAAGGATCTCGGTGCCGCTGGGGATCGCGACGTCCGGCGAGACGGCCGCGAGTTCGAGGAGTCGGTCGTGGACGGTGAGGTGAACCTTGCCGACACCGGACTTGTTGGCGGGGATGCCGAGATAGACGCGGCCCTGCAGGCCCAGCGCGCTGGCGATGTCGAAGCTCTTGTCGACTTCGAGGCGGCGTACCGCGCGCAGGAGCGTCGCCATGCCGAGCGCGGCGCCGAATCCCGCCGCCACGGCCGCCGTCAGGGCGATCACGAAACCGAACCCCGCGCGCGACATGCCAAAGCCGACGAGCCCAAAGAAGCCGGCGGCGGCGGAGATCGTCCGGACGCTCAGCAGGTCCAGCCCACCGTGCCCGTGGTCCAGCGACACGTGATGGTCGGCGTCGGCCCCCACCGCGCTCAGGATGAGCTGGGCGATGAGGGCGAGGCCTCCGAGAACAAAGCAGGTCAGGTAGAACGCGATCACGGCCGTGGCGTGATGGGCAGAATGCAAAACTGCCCTCGCTGCCCATCACGCGTCCAGTCGTTGCGTGAGCGCGGCAGGGTCGCCATACCGCGACCCTGCGCACGCCCGCCGATCGGGGCTAGCGCGAAGGCGCTCCGCTGATGGCGGCGCGACGCCGGCGCTTCCATCCCCACACGCCGAGCAGGATCACGGCGCCAACCGGCACGACGACCCCGAGCGACGCGATCGTGGCGGCGATGAGCGTGACGAAGTTCCGCCACATCGCCTTCACCGCCTCACCGAGCACGCTGGTGCCTGGGTTGGGGTTCACGAGAGGCGCCGCTTCGTGCACGGTTACCGACAGGGTGCTGAGCGCGACCCGCGAGCGCAGAAAGCGCAGCCGACCCTCGTGGCGTTCGATCTCCTCGCGAACGCGCGCGAGCTCTCGCTCCACGGCCAGGACGTCCTCGAGCTTGCCCGTGCGCGTGGCAAGAAGAGCGACCAGGCGATCCTCCAGACGACGGGCGTTGGTCATGCGCGCCGTCAGGTCAACGAACTCTTCGCCAACATCTTCGGCGGTGGCGTTGCTCTGCTCGACCTTTCCGATGGGGCCAAGCGTGGTCATCGCCTCTTCAAAGCGCGCCGATGGCACCTTGACCTCGAGCGTGGCGCTACGGATGGCGTATTCCCCGGTGCTGGTGGACACATTGCCGATATAGCCGCCGAGTCGAGTGGCCATCGCGCGGACCGCGGCCATCGCGATTTCGAGTGAGTCGACCTGGATGGACACGAACCCGTTGCGGATGATCATGTTCGTGGCGACCGAGTCGCCGCGGATGACGGGGCCTTGGGGCATCGAGGTCTTGGTCACGGCTTCGGACGGCGCCGTGGCGTCCGCGCGCTGCCGTTCCATGGACATGGGAGCGGCCGCGACCCCACCACCGGGTATTCCACCCTCGACGGCCTGGCTGCCGGGAGCGGAGTCGGATTCGGCCCGTCCGCAGGCCGCGCCGATGACGAGGGTGAGCGTGAGTGTGGCGAGCACGGCCACGTGACGGGCGCGGGTTGTCGGGACGGCGCGGTTCATGACGATCTCCAGGGTCGAGGGCCGCAGGTCAGCGGCACGACATGGAGACGTTGGTTAACGCCCGACTTGCACACGCGCGAGGGGCAGCCGCCTGACGCCACCGGCGGACGGCTGGTCGCAGGTTCGTGCAAGTCGGTCACTGGCAACACCTTCGCTGCGCTCGGGTGTATTACGTTGAACCACCGCCACTCCCCTCCATGCGCCTCGCACTCTCGACCGCTCTCGTCGTCCTTGCCCCGTGCCTGCCGGCCCAGCGTCCGGCGACGCCGCCGGGGATCGCCATGTCCGCCGGCGTCAGCAACGTCGCGTACACGGTGGAGTTCACCAGGGCACACGGTGCGCGGCGTTCGCTCCGCGTTACGACGACGCTCACCACGACCGGCCGCGAGCCGTTGCTGCTCTCGCTGCCCGCATGGACGCCGGGCGCGTACGAGCTGAGCTGGTTTGCGCGCAACGTCTCCGGGTTCGAGGTGACGGGCGACGGGAAGCCGCTCACCTGGGACAAACTCGACGCAGATACCTGGCGGGTGCAGCCGTCCGGGGCTCAGCGGGTCACGGTGGCGTTCGACTATCGCGCCGACTCGCTCGATAACGCGATGGCCTGGTCGCGCGCCGACTTTGCGTTCTTCAACGGCACGAACCTCTTTCTGTATCCCGAGGGCCGCGACACCGCCTTCCCGGCAACCGTGACCGTGAAGACCGACGACGCGTGGCAGGTTGCCACCGGCATGAGCGCTGCCACCACCCCGCGGACCTGGACGGCGAGCAACTACCACGACCTCGTCGACATGCCCTTCTTTGTCGGCGCGTTCGACCTCGACTCCTCGCAGGTGGACGGGAAGTGGGTGCGGCTCGCGACGTATCCGGCGGGCAAGCTCGGCGGCGATGAACGCAAGGCGTTCTGGGGCCAACTCGACCGGTTGTATCGGCCGATGATCGACGTCTTTGGCGAGGCGCCGTACGACGCGTACACCAACCTGCTGGTCTTCACCGAGGAGACGCAGGGCGGGAGCGCGCTCGAACACGCCAATTCGCACGTGGGCATCTACACGCCGTTCATCATCGGGAACGACCTGCTCGCCTCGATCACGGCGCACGAGATCTTTCACCTCTGGAACGTGAAGCGCATGCGGCCGGCGGAGATGTGGCCCTATCGCTACGACCGCGCGCAGCCCACCACCCTGCTCTGGGTGAGTGAAGGCATCACCGACTACTACGCCGACCTCACGCTGCTCCGCGCAGGCGTGGTCGACTCGTCAGGCTTTCTCGCGCTGACCCACGCCAAGATGGAGGAAGTGGACGCGCTGCCGCAGGTCGCCCTGGAGGATGCCTCGCTCTCCACGTGGATCCATCCGACCGACGGCACGGGATACATCTACTACCCCAAGGGCTCGCTGGCCGGCTTCGCGCTCGACGTGATGATCCGTGACGCGAGCGACAACGCGTCGTCGCTCGACGCCGTGATGCGTGACGTGTACCAGCGCAGCTACAAGCAGGGACGGGGGTTCACCACGGAAGAGTGGTGGGCGGCGGTCGCGCGCGCGGCCAGGGGCAAGTCATTCGCCGACTTCAGCGCGCGCTACATCGACGGACGCGAGCCCTTCCCGTGGTCGCAGGTGCTCGCCCTCGCCGGCATGCGCGTGATGGTCGACAGCATCCGCGAGCCGCGGCTTGGCGTATACACGGAGCAGGATTCCCTTGGCGTGCGTGTCACGGCGACGGATTCGGGCAGCGCGGCGCAACTCGCCGGTGTGCGCGTGGGAGACTACCTCCTTGCGGTGGGCGACGTCACCGTCACCGAAGGGTTTGGTGAGCGATTCCGTGCGCGCTATGGGCGAAGCGACGGGCAGACGGTGACGGTCCGCGTGCGGCGTGCGGGCCAGGAAACGAGCCTTCCGCTCAGGGTGCAACTGGCCGTTCGCACCGAGTCACGCCTGGCGTTCGATCGCACCGCGTCCCCACGCGCCGCGAAGGTGCGGCACGGCCTCCTGACCGGGCGTCACGGCTAGCGGTCTCGCGGCGAGAGCCCGCACTCGCGCGGGCTGCTCAGCCAAGCGCGCGCCGAAGCATCACGAGCTGGCCGGCGTGGTAGGCGTCGTGCTGGACGAGCCCGTGGAGCATCGCCGCGTACGTGACGCCGGTGCCGGTCGGCGCATCGCGCGCGGTGCCGACCGGCTCATCGAGGCGCGAGACGTCGAACGCGAGAATCGCGGCCGCGAGGCCTTCGTGCGCACGGTCGAGTTTGTCCCGGAGCGCGGCCCATTCGTCGTCGGTGAGGTGCCAGAGGGGTTCGGGAAAGTCGCCCGCCTCGGGCATCTGCGGTTCGCGACCGCCGAGCCGCATCGTGACTTCGCCCGCCCACGCGGCGATGTGGTGGACGTATTCCGCGATGTTGTGCGCGTTCGGCACGGGTCGACTGACCGCCATCGCCGCGGTGACCCCGTCGAGGGCCTCGTGCATCGAAGGGCCGTGCCACGCGTCGCCCACGTGAAGGCGGTGCAGCTGGTCGGCGATGAATCGTCGCGGGTCAGTCATTGCGCTGGATGCGGTTCCTGGAGGGCGGTTGGTGATGTGGGACAAAGCCTGGGCTACATCCGGGGCCCGCAGCCGGCTGCCGGCACGACGCCTGGCGTGCTGCCGGCACGAGGGCTTCCCGCGGTCCGGTACCACTCGACCTTGGTCGCATCGCGTGCGGAGGGGCCGGTGGTGCGTTCCTTCATGAGGGTCTCGATCTCGTCGATCTCGCGCGGGAGTCCACACGAGGCCCACTCGAGGCCCTGCTCGGTGACGAGGTAGTTGTCTTCGATGCGCACGCCGATGTTGGCATACTTCTGCACCACGGGCGTCAGCTTGCGCCGCAGCGCGGCGTTGGCCGGCGTGTCGGGGATGATGTCGACCAGGTTGGCGCGCACGTAGATCCCCGGTTCGAGGCTGAAGGCGCTGCCCGTGGCGATGATGCCCGAGAAATAGTACTGGTCGGGGTCGTGCACCTCGAGCCCGATGCCGTGCCCGAGTCCGTGCATGTAGTAGAGGCTCGACTGGGGACAGGTGCGCGGCCGTTCGCTGGTGCCGCAGTCGTACGTGGCGTCCGCGGCTTCGATGAGTCCGAGACGCGCCAATCCGCGTGCAATGACCCTGGAGGCACTGTCGCTCGTGGCGGCCCACCGCTGGCCGGGCTTCGCGTTGCGCTCGGCCGCCGCCTGGGCCTCTCGTACGATTGCGTAGACCTCGCGCTGTTCGGGCGTGAACGTTCCGCTGATCGGGAATGATCGCGTGAGGTCCGCCGAGTAGCCCTGGTACAGGGCGCCGACGTCCATCACCATCATGTCGCCAGCCTGCATGAACCGATCGTCGCGATTGTAGTGCAGCGTGGTCGCGTTGGGCCCCGAACCGACGATGGACGCGTAGCCCGGGCGATCGGCGCCGTTGCGACGGAAGACGTACTCCACCAGCGCCTGGATCTCGAACTCGTTCATGCCGGGCCGTACCGCGCGCATGGCCTCGCGGTGGGCGTCGGCGGAAATGGCGATGGCCTTGCGCAACAGCTCGAGCTCGGCGGCGCTCTTGGTGCCACGCATCTGCTGCAGCGCTCCGTTGGCGCTCGTCAGCTGGAGGCCCGCGTGCCGACCTCGGAGGTCGCGGACGAACGCGTCGTCGCGATTGAGCGTGTCGCCGCCTTCGGCGAGGTCGGCGAGGAACCAGACTTTCGCCTGCGTCTTGATCAGCGAGTCGAGCGTCGGCGCGAAGTCGCGATCGTCCCTGGCGGGGATGCCCGTCAGTTCCGTGGCCCGCGCGCGCCCGTTGCGCACGCCGCTCCACACCTCCGCCGATGGCTCCTTGCGGAGCACGAACAGCGTCCAGTCCACGCGGTTGCCGCGGCGCGTCATGATGAGCGAGGCTCCGGGTTCGCGATATCCCGTGAGGTAGGCAAAGCCGGCGGACTGATAGAAGGCATTGTAGTCCTGCACGGGTTCTTCGGCGCCGCGCGCCACAAAGACCCCGTCCCCCAGTCGCTCGGCGAGCCGGGCGCGCCGGGCAGCGTACTCGGTGGCCGGGATCTGCGCGGTGGCGAGGTGCGGGGCGACAACGGCGGTGGCGAGGAGAACGAGTGGAGTCAGGCGCATCGCGGGGAAGGGCAGGGAAAGGAGTTCGGTGACGCAGCAGCAGCGGCGTTCGCGGATCATTCGTCGGAGGCAAACTTCGGCGTGTGTTCAGACACCAGGAGGCGCGCCGTGGTCATACGCGGTGCCTTCCTCCCACGCGGCGGGAGTGGGTCCGGGTGGAGGTTCATCCGGTCAATGTCCACCCTGTCCGGCAACGCGCCCGCCCCGCCGCACGGTGAGTTGTAACACGTCCGGCCGGCTGTAGTGCCCTGAGACGTCGAGGGTCATCTGTTCTTCGCGGATGCGGTGCATGGGGAGTTCCGCGTGGAGGATGGCCGCCCGCTCGAACACCGGTGGAACGATGTATTCGCCGTCGGGCCCGATGATCGCACTGCCACCGCGAATCACCCAATGATCGGGGGACGACACGCGATCCGGGTGGGGTTCGAGGTGCGCCGGCAACGCGGACGCCCGCATTACCGAAGCCGCGACGAGGACGAAGCACCGCCCCTCGAAGGCAAACTGGCGAGAGGCGAGCTGGTTGCGTTCGTGCGCCGTGGGCCAGGCGGCGATGTGGATGTCTTCGCCGCTGTCGTGGAGTGCCTGGCGAGCCAGCGGCATCCAGTGCTCCCAGCAGACCAGCCCACCGATGCGCCCGCTCGGCGTGTCGACGGCGCGCAGCCCGTCGGCGTCGCCGACGCCCCAGACCATCCGTTCAGTGAAGGTCGGGATGAGTTTTCGATGATGATTGAGCAGTGCCCCGTTCGGGCCCCACGTGAGGAGCGTATTGTAGAGCGTTCCGCGACCAACGCCCTGCGCGATGCGCTCGCTCACGCCGACCACGAGCGTGATGTCGAGATCGCGCGCAACGGCGGCGAGCGCGGCTCCCGAATCGCCGGCTACGTCGACCGAGGCCGCTGCGTAGCGGCCGTGCAGCTCCTTGATTGGCGCATGATCCCAGAGGCCCGAGTCGCGGCAGACGTCGAACCACACGGGGTAGCCCGGCACCCACGTCTCGGGAAACACCACGAGTCGCGCGCCGTCTCGGGCGGCGTCGGTCGCGAGGGACCGGGTCTGGTCGAGTACGGCACCGAAGTCACCCAGGGACTCACCCTGGACCACGGCGACTGGCAACGTGGTCATTCGCCGAACAAGATCGGGACAGACGACTGGCCGCAGGGGCTGGCCCGGGGAGGTGTACGCATGGGAGCCGGAGAGAGAGTAGGCGGGCTCGTCGGCCAACGCCGGCGCGTGCGCCGGCAGGTCGGCCGGTGGTCGCAGATTGGCAGTGGCCCGAGGGCTCGCGCAAGTCGGCCACCGGCGCGCCGATGGGGCCATTGGCGCGGGATCGGACCCGAGGCACGACGCCAGCTAACGTTTGGCCCCCCTCGGGTGTCTCATGACCGCGGATCTCGCGGCCGCTTCCGGCTGGCACTGGATGCCGGGGTATCGCGCCCGGGTCCCGTGACACCAATGCAGGGTAGCAGGCTCATCGCGTTTCGCTCGGAACGCCCCCCAACCACGAGGGTCCGTTGATGAAGCTCCCGCAGCCACGGAGGACGGCATTCCTTGCCCTCCTCGTCGTCCTCGCCGTTCCGGCGTTGTGGTATGTCACGCGAGACGGCGACGCGGAGGCGGCCGAAATCACGACCGCGGTGAAGAAGGGCGATTTTCGCGTGGTGGTGACCAACGCCGGTGAGTTGCGCGCCGTGCGGTTCGTCCAGGTCCAGGGACCACCCAACGCACAGCAGGCGGAGTCGTTCCAGATGAAGATCGCCTCGATCGTCCCGGAGGGGACGGTGGTCAAGGCGGGCGACCTGGTGGCGGAACTCGACCGGTCGTCGATCGCGGCCAAGCGTGGCGAAGTGCAGCTGGCGCTCACCAAGGCCGAAGCCCAACTGGAGCAGGCGCAGCTCGACTCGACGCTGAACCTGTCGAAGGCGCGCGAGGACATGAAGTCCATGGAACTCGCACTCGAGGAACGGCGCATCGCGCGTGAGCAGGCGCAGTTCGAGGCGCCCTCCGTGCGCCGACAGGAGGAAATCGCCTACGAAAAAGCCGAGCGTGCCCTCGCCCAGGCCAAGGTCGACTACAAGACGAAAACCGAGCAGGCGCAGGCCAAGATGCGTGAGGTGGGCGCCGACGTACAGCGGCAGCGCAACAAGCTCACCGTGGTCGACGAGGTGATGGCCGCGTTCACCATCCGTGCGCCGGCCGACGGGATGGTCATCTACGTGAAGGAGTGGAACGGCCGGAAGAAGACGGCGGGATCGCAGGTGAGTCCGTGGGATCCCACCGTGGCGACACTCCCTGATCTCTCGCAGATGGAGACGATCACCTACGTCAATGAGATCGACGTCCGGAAGATTTCCGTGGGTCATCCGGCCGTGATCACGCTGGATGCCGATCCCTCCAAGCGCCTGACGGGCAAGGTGACGAGTGTGGCCAACGTCGGCGAGCAGCGGCCCAACGCGGACGCCAAGGTCTTCGAGGTCCGTGTGCTGCTCGAGCAGGCCGACACCACGCTTCGACCGGGAATGACGTCCGCGGCCGCGATCGAGACCTACGCGATCAAGGAGGCGCTGTACGTGCCGCTCGAGGCGGTGATGGCCGACGGAGACATTCCCTACGTCTACCGGAAGCGCGGCGCCGGTGTGCAGCGGCTCGAGGTCGAGACCGGCGCGATGAACGACGACGCAGTGATCATTCGCCGTGGCCTGAGCGAAGGTGACGAGATCCTCCTGTCGCCACCGGCCGTGACGGAGGGAGTCGAAACCGTGCGGCTTCCGGGGTCGGGCGATCGCCCCCGCGAGGGGGCCGGGGACACGGCCCGCGGTCAGCGTCCACTCCCGGTCCCGCCGGCCTCGCCGGTCCCAGCGGCAAAGGAGAAGGCAACGGCGACCCGCACGAGTCGTTAGGCCCCCGTGCAACCGTCGACGGAGGCGCCCGTCCGCGCACGGGACACCCTGGGCACGCGGGTGGCGTTCGCGCTCCGCACCGCACTCGTGGCGGTGGGGCACAACACGCTGCGCGCGGCACTCACCTCGCTCGGCATCCTGTTCGGCGTGGCGTCCGTCATCGCCATGCTCGCCATCGGCAAGGGCGCCGAGCAGGAGATCCTCGAGCAGATGCGCCTGCTCGGGTCCAACAACATCCTCATCACGCCTCTCGAGGAGCAGCGCGAGGGACCGGTGGCGCGCGACGACGGCAAGCAGGAACCAAAGAAGTACTCGCCGGGCCTCACATTCAGGGATGCCGAGTCGATCGCCCGCGTGGTGCCGCACGTGGACCGGGCCAGTGCGGAGATCGTGCTCAACTCGCTCATCACGCGTGAGGGACGTCGGCGCACGGGCAAGGTGGTCGGGGTCGACACCTCGCATTTCCCCCTGCTGAACCTCACGCTCGCCCAGGGGCAGTGGTTCAACGCAGCCCAGGTGTCGCAGGGCCGCCCGGTGGCCATCATCGGTCACGGAATCCGCACGCGCTTCTTCACGACCGAAGACCCGATCGGCCGTCGGATCAAGGCCGGCGACATCTGGCTCACGGTGGTCGGCGTGCTGGACGATCGCACGGTGAGCAAGGAAACGTCCGAGCGACTCGGCGTGCGCGATCCCAACATGGACGTGTACGTGCCCGTGCACACCATGCTCCTGCGCTTCCGGAATCGTGCTCAGCTCACGCAGCGCGACATCGAGCTGGCGGCGCGTCCCGAACAGGAGATCGATCCCAACGCCGCAACGGCTGACCCCGAAGCCGTCGCCGAGCAGCGCAACTATCACCAGCTCGATCGCATCGTGGTGCGCGTGACCGAGGCGAGGTTCGTGCCCCCGGTCGCCGAGATCCTCCAGCGCATGCTCACGCGGCGTCACAACGAAGTCATCGACTTCGAAATCACGGTCCCCGAGCTGCTCCTCCGTCAGGAGCAGCGTACCAAGACGATCTTCAACGTCGTGCTCGGCGCGATCGCGTCGATTTCGCTCGTCGTTGGCGGGATCGGCATCATGAACATCATGCTCGCCTCGGTGCTGGAGCGCATCCGCGAGATCGGCGTGCGCCGGGCGATGGGCGCCACGCAGAAGGACATTCTCGCGCAGTTCCTCACCGAGGCGATGCTCATCTCCGTCGCCGGTGGCGTCGCCGGCATCATCACCGGTGTCGCGCTGAGCTTCGGCATCGAGCGCCTCGCCGGAATCGCGACGGTGGTCTCGCTCATCTCCGTGGTCGTCGCCTTTGGCGTATCGATCACAGTCGGTCTCGTGTTCGGGATCGTGCCCGCCTATCGCGCGGCACGACAGGATCCCGTGGTCTGCCTGAGGTACGAATGATGCCTGGTCGTTCCGGATCCGCCCGCCTTGCGCTCGCGCTCGCGTGGTTCGCGCTCCCCCTGCCCGCCGCCGGGGCGCAGACCTCGTTTACCCTGCAGCAAGCCATCGAGCGGTCGCAGCGAGAGTCGTATGGCGCCCGCGCTGCCGAAAGCACTCGCGAGTCGGCGCGACAGCGGGAGCGCAGCTTCAATGCCCGGCTGCTGCCGCAGGTCTCGCTGCAGAGTGACCTGCCGATCTACAACCGCTCGATCATTCCGGTGCTCCAGCCCGACGGCAGTACGCTGTTCCGCGCGCAGCAGCAGAACCAGACGGGTGTGAACCTTCAGGTGGCGCAGAAGCTGCCATTCACCGGCGGTGACCTGTTCGTGCAGTCGTCGCTCGCGCGCATCCAGCTCGCCGGAACCCAGGAGGTGCGCAACTGGAACTCGACGCCGTTCCTCGTCGGCATTCGCCAGAACCTTCTGCGGCCGAACACCCTGGCGTGGGACTCGAAGGAGCAGGCGTTGCAGGGCGACGCGGCGGAGCGAACGTTCCTGGAGGCGCGCGAGGACCTCGCGATCCAGACCGCCGGCGCCTTCTTCGACCACTACTCGGCGCGCATCCAGCTGCTGAACGCCACGATGAACGCGGCGGTGAACGACACGCTGTACACGCTCAACAAAGGACGATACGAAGTCGGCAAGATCGGCGAAAACGACCTGTTGCAGAGCGAGCTGGCGCTCCTGCGCTCACGCAATGCGCAGAGCGCGGCGCAGCTCGAGTTCGACCGGACGCGCGCGGCGCTGCGCCTGCAGCTGAATCTGCCACCCGACGCGCCGCTCGAGCTCGTCGTGGGCGGTGAAGTCCCCGACGTGAAGGCCGATACCGCCGTCGCCGTGGAGCAGGCGCTGCGCAATCGCGCGCAGATGACCACCCAGGAGCTGCAGGCCGTGCAGGCCCGGCGCCGGGTGACGGAAGCGCGCCTCAACGAGGGGCTCGGTGCCACCCTGCAGGCCAGCGTGGGCTACAACCAGTCGGCCTCCGACTTCGACCTTGCGTACCGCGACCTGCGCAACGCGCAGCGCCTCTCCGTTGCGGTGACGATGCCCCTCGTGCAGTGGGGCGCCCGGAGCGCCAGCATCCAGGCAGCGCGCGCGGATGAAGGTCGTGTGGAAGCCAATCGGCGACTCGCGCGCGAACAACTCATGCAGGAAGCCCACTTCGCCGTGTTGCAGCTCGATCAGTCGCGCAATCAGCTCGCCCTTTCCGCCAAGGCCGACACCGTCGCGAACAAGCGATTCGAGGTGGCGAAGAACCGCTACGTGATCGGTCGCATCCAGATCGACAACCTCTACATCGCCCAGAACGAGAAGGATCAGGCGGTACAGCAGTACCTGCAGTCGTTGCGCGGGTACTGGCAGGCGTTCTACCGCCTGCGCCGGTCGACGCTGTACGACTTCGTGGCGGGCCGGGAGATCCGGTAGCGGCGCGTCGGCCCATCGCGAGCCCAGCTCCGGCGCGTGGCCGTCGCACATCGATACCACTGCGGCGCCGATGCCGCCAACCCGAGTGCGCTGAGAGCGACGGATGCGTTCCGAGCCCGTTCCTATCCGGCGGTCGCGGGATTCGTGCGGGCCTTCGGCGCCATCTTCGGTCGCTGAGGATCCTCGAGCCGCCCGTGTGATAGCGTAGTACCCGTCCGCGTCGGTCGACGGGCGTGTTCGGCGCGTCAGGTGGGCCCGATCAGGCGCTGGGCACGCGGGCCCTCCGCGAAGGTCGGTGCGCTATCGAATCACCTGCTTCGCGATCGTCTGCAGCTGCATGTTGCTCGTGCCCTCGTAGATCGTGCCGATCTTGGCGTCGCGATAGAACTTCTCGACCGGGAAGTCGCGCGTGTAGCCGTAGCCACCGAACAGCTCCACGCAGAGCGAGGTCACGCGCTCGCAGACCTGTGAGGAGAAGAGCTTGGCCATGGCGCCCTCCTTCACGATGTCCTGACCCGCGTCGCGCAGGCGGGCGGCGTTGTACACCATGAGTCGCGCGGCTTCCAGCTCTGTCGCGGCCTGCGCGACCTGGAACTGTATGGCCTGGAACTCACCCAGCGCCTTGCCGAACTGTCGGCGCTCCTGGATGTACTGCACGGCCGCGCGCAACGCGCCGCCCGCCACACCGATCATCTGCGCGCCAATGCCGATGCGGCCGCCGTTGAGGGTGTCGATCGCGATCTTGTAGCCCTGTCCCACAGGGCCGAGCACGTTCGCGGCAGGAACCTCGCAACCGTCGAGAATCAGCTCCACCGTGCTCGAAGCGCGGATCCCGAGCTTGTCCTCCTTCTTGCCCACCGAGAACCCCGGGAAGTCACGCTCGACGAGAAACGCCGTGATCCCGCGGTAGCCTGCGTCGGGTCTGGCATTCGCAAAGACCACGTAGACGCCCGCCTCGTAGCCGTTGGTGATCCACATCTTCCGGCCGTTGAGCACCCAGGTGTCGCCGCGCAGCTCGGCCCGCGTGGCAAGACCGAACGCGTCGGAGCCCGAGCCCGATTCGCTCAGCGCGTACGCGCCCACCGTGCCGGATGTGAGCGACGTGAGGTACCGCTCTTTTTGCGCATCGGATGCGTAGGTGTTGATGGGGTAGTTCACCAGCGTGTTCTGCACGTCAACGAGGATCGCGGACGACGCATCGACCTTGCTGATCTCCTCGACCGCCAGCGCCACCATGGTGAGCGACCCACCGGCGCCGCCAAAGCGCTCGTCGGCCTCGATGCCCATCAGGCCCAGTTCGAACGCCTTGTCGATCAGCGTGCGGTCCATCTGGGCCGCCTGCTCCATGGCCTGCACACGAGGGCGGACTTCGGATTCCGCGAAGCCGGCAACCGCATCGCGAAACAGCTCTTCCTCTTCGGTGAGTCGGGTCAGCGGACCGGTCATGGCAACGGACGGATGCAGGGCGCAGTGGTGGCGGGGGAGCCGGAAACTACACGATCGAAGGGTACGAGCCTACCGCGCCGAGGAGGGTCCCCCTGAGGCGATCAGTCTCCCGACAGCTCAGGAGACAGCTCCAGCTCCGGCGCGCCGCGCTGCCCCTCGCCCCGCGCTTCGTCGCTGCGACCGGCGAGCCAGTGGGCGAGCGCCAGGTACAGCGTCGGGAGCACGAACAGCGTCAGCAGCGTCGAGGTGACCAGGCCACCGATCACCACGGTCGCCAGCGGCCGCTGCACCTCGCCGCCGGCGCTGGTCGACAGCGCCATCGGCACAAAGCCCAGCGACGCCACGAGCGCGGTCATGAGCACGGGCCGAAGTCGATCGATCGCACCATGCCGCACCGCGTCACCGAGCGACAGGCCGCTGACCCGCAAGGCGTTCATGTGCGAGACCATCACCACGCCATTGAGGACGGCGATCCCGAACAGGGCGATGAAGCCGATGCTGGCCGACAGATTGAGGTTCAGCCCTCGGAGCCACAGCACCGCGATGCCGCCGACGAGGGCGAACGGCACGTTCGAGAGCACCAGCACCGACTGCGAGACCGAGCGAAACGTCGCAAAGAGCAGCAGAAAGATCAGCACGAGCGACGCGGGGACGACCACGGCGAGGCGACTCATCGCGCGTTGCTGGTTTTCGTACTGCCCACCCCACTCCAGGAAAGTGCCGGGCGGAAGGGTCACCTCGCGCGCGACCCGCTCGCGCACTTCCTCGGCAAAACTCCCGAGGTCTCGACCACGCACGTTGCTCAGGACCAGTGCGCGCCTTTGGCCGTCTTCATGGCCGATGAGTTCGGGCCCGGTCGTGGGGACGAGCCGCGCCACCGCGTTCAGAGGCAGGAGGGCACCGCCGGCGCTGCGGATCGTCAGGCGTTCGAGCGCGTTGATGTCGTCGCGGATCACGTCGGGGTAGCGCACGGCAACGCCAATGCGACGCGGACCTTCCACGAGTTCGGTCGCGACGCGCGTCCCCATGGCCAGCTCGAGGTGCTGCTGCAGTTCAGCTACCGAGAGGCCGTTGGCGGCGAGGGCATCACGGTCCAGCTGAATCGCGACCTGACCGGAGCCATCCGACACCTCCACCGAGGCATCGGCGTTGCCCCGCACGGTTCGAATCACCCGCAGGATCTGCTCGGCGACGCGGTTGTTCTGGTCGATGTCCGGACTCACGACCTTCACGCCCAGGTCCGTGCGGATTCCGCTCTCCGCTTCGTCCAGTCGCATCGCGAGCGGTTGCGTGAAGGCGATCTCGACGCCGGGCACGACGGCCAGGGCGGAGTCGAGGGCGGCCACGAGCCCCTCGGCGTTGCGCGCGGTAGTCCACTCGCTCTTGTCCCGCAGAATCACGTACAGGTCGCCCTCGAACAGGCCCATCGCCTCGGTGGCGAGATCGGGGCGCCCCTCCTTGGTGACGACGGTGAGCACCTCGGGAAAGCGCTTGACGATACGCTCGATCTGCAGGGAGATGCGCGTGGCTTCATCGAGCGAGATGGACGGGAGTCGACGCGACGTGATGAGGATGGAGCCTTCATCGAGCTTCGGCATGAACTCGGTGCCGATCGACGCGAGCGACCCGACTGCCGCGATCACGAGAACCACCGCCACGGCGACGACCCGCCGACCGTGGGCGAGAGCCCACTCCAACCCGTTGGCGTACCGTGCACGGATCGCCTCGAACAGCGGAGCCGGCTTCTCGCTGGCGTGGGTGAGCAGCCGCGCGCTGATGGCCGGTACATAGGTGAACGCGAGCAGCAGCGAACCGACGACGGCGGTGACCACCGTGAACGCCATCGGCTTGAACATGCGCCCTTCCATGCCGTCGAGCGCGAAGATGGGCAGGTAGACCGCCACGATGATGGCGATGCCGAAGAGGATCGGCCGCCCGACTTCGGTGGCCGCGGTCACGACGAGTGACGGGCGCTCGCTTTCGGTCGGTCGTGAGTGCTCCAGCCGTCGCACCAGGTTCTCGACCATCACCACTGACGCATCGACGATCAATCCGAAGTCGAGGGCGCCGAGGCTCATGAGGTTTGCGGAGTAGCCAAAGATGCGCATCGCGATGAACGCGAACAGCATCGACAACGGGATGACCGATGCCACGATGAGCGACGCGCGCACGTTGCGCAGGAACAGAAACAGCACCGCGATGACCAGGAGGCCACCCTCGACCAGGTTCTTGACGATCGTGGTGGTCGTGCGGCGAACGAGGTCCGTCTGGTCGTAGAACGGCGTGATCTCCACGTGCGCGGGGAGGCCGGCGCGGATCTCGTCCATGCGCTCCTTCACCGCGGCGATCACCCGCCGTGAGTCGGCGCCTCGCAGCTTGAGCACCATCCCGCTCACCACTTCGCCTTCGCCGTCGCGCGTGACTGCACCGGATCGCGGCAACGTACCCGGGCGCACCTCGGCCACATCGCGAATGCGCACGGAGGTCCCGGCGTGCGCGGAGATCACGATCTCACCGAGCTCGCGCCCCTGCTCCACACGGCCAAGCCCGCGCACGGTAAAGCGCTCGCCACCGGATTCGAGGTAGGAGCCGCCAAAGGTGCGGTTGTTCTCGGCCAGCGCGCGATCCACGTCGGCCAGTGTCAGGCGGTAGGCCGCGAGTCGCACCGGATCCACGACGACGTGCACCTGCTCGGTGAATCCGCCCCACGAGTTCACCTCGGACACGCCGGGAACCGTGCGAAGCCGAGGGCGCACGGTGTAGTCGTGCAGGGTCTTGAGTTCGGTAAGCGTGAGCGAGTCCGACGTGAGCACGTACTGGTACAGCTCACCCATCGGCGTGGACACGGGCCCGAGGCCGGGCTCGATCCCCTCGGGGAGTGCGGACTTTGCGTCACCGAGTCGCTGCTGCACCAACGTGCGCGCGAAGTAGATGTCGACGTCGTCGGGGAAGGGAATCGTGATCAGCGACAGCCCGAACTTGGAGACCGAGCGGACCTGGTGTGCGCCTGGGATGCCCATCAGCGACGACTCGATGGGGAACGTCACGAGCCGCTCGACGTCTTCGGGCGCCATGCCGGGTGCG
This sequence comes from Gemmatimonadaceae bacterium, assembly GCA_020846935.1. Taxonomy (NCBI): domain Bacteria; kingdom Pseudomonadati; phylum Gemmatimonadota; class Gemmatimonadia; order Gemmatimonadales; family Gemmatimonadaceae; species Gemmatimonadaceae bacterium. The sequence goes on along the minus strand of JADLCY010000001.1, from coordinate 326,376 downwards.
GGGGTGATCACCTCGACGCGCACCCCGGTGAGGTCCGGAAACGCGTCGAATGGCACATGCATGACGGACCAGAGTCCGGCGGCGACGATCGCCAGGCAGGCGCCGATGACGAACCCGCGATGGCGGACGGAAAACCCAAACAGGCGATGCATCACCCGTTGCCGCCGTTACGCCGTTTGATGATCTCCGCGCGCGCCACGGCCGCGCCCCCGGAGACCACAAGGCTGTTGGCGTCGAGCCCCGCGAGGATCTCGACCCGATCGCGCGACCGCCGTCCCACCCGCACGCGGCGAACGGTGAGTCGGAGGCCGTCGTCGCGCGGCTCCGCGGTGATCACCGCGGTATCACCATCGAACGACTGCACGGCGGCTGCCGGCACCACCAGCCCGGATGTCGCGGCGCCGGTCTCCACCTCGGCGGTGGCGAACAGCTCCGGCCGCAGGGCACCCGCGGCGGCGATCGCTGCATGCACCTCCACCGTCCGAGTGAGCGTGTCGATGCCGGGAAAGATCCGGGAGACCCGCGCCGAATGGACGATGGCTCCCGTCGCGCCGGTGGTGAATCGCACCAGCGATCCGGGTCGCACGTCGCTCGCCGACGCGTCCGGGAGATGCACGACGAGGACGAGGGTCGACGTTCGACTCACCGTCACGAGCGGGGCTCCGATGAGCACCACGTTGCCGGGGTCCACGTGGCGAGCGACCACCTGGCCGTCGATCGGCGACCGGATGAGCACCCAGTGTTCATCGTAGTCCGTCGGGAGCGCGTCGTGCCCGACCAGGTGTTCGATCAGCGCCTCGGCGCGGTGCAGCTCGGCCTCGGCGGTGGCGACGCTGGCGTCGGCCTCCTCCTTCGCACCGCGGGCTCGCTCGAGCTCCGCGAGCGACAGCGCCTTGATGCCGTGGAGGCGCTCGGCACGATCGGCCGCGCTCGTCGCCACCCGTTGCAACGACCCGGCCGACGCGGTGGCTGCGCGCGCCTTCGCGAGGGTGGCCCGGGCGTCCATCAGTTCGTGCGAGTGAATCGCGAGGAGCACTTGCCCTCGCCGCACGCGATCACCCGGCATCACGTAGACCTTGGCGACGCGCCCCTCGACGATCGAACCGATGGGTTCCGTGTTGGTGGGATCGAGCGCGACGCGTCCGGGTGCGGTGACGACGTTCGTCCAGCGCTCCTGCCTCGCGGTGTCGAACGTGAAGCCGGCGATCCGCACGGATTCGGCCGAGAGCACCACGGTATCGGCGGCCGGTGCGCCGTTAGGCGGTGCCGCGTCCGGCGGGGCTTTGCCGCACGCGGCCGCCATGCCCGTGGCGACGAGGAGTATCAATCGGCGCATGAGTGTCAGCGGAGGAGAGGCGCGCCGGTGGCGCGGTCGAGTTCGAGACGGGCGAGGTGGACGTCCACGAGCCAGCGCGCGGCGGCGGCACGCGCGTCGGCCCGTGCGCGCTGGGCCTCGAGCAGATCAACGAGGGAGATGGCGCCCTCCCGGTACGACGCCTCGGCGATGCGTGCTATCTCGGACGCACGATCGTCGAGTGTCGCCGCGCCTGCGCGCCCGGCGTCGCGCACGCCGGCCCACGCCAGGGCCGCGGCATGGACTTCGGCGCGCGCGCGCAACTCGGCATCGAGCAGATCAGCCCGGGCCGCGAGAAACTCACCCTGTGAGCGCAGACGCGGCCCGTCGTTGCGGTTGAAGAGCGGCAACGGCACCTGCACGCCGAGGATGCCCGTGGCGAATCCGCCCGTACCCTTGTAGCCGCCCACAAACCCAAGATCCCCGACGAGGCCCCGGGTTTCGGCGCGCCAGCGGCGCTCGGACTCCGCGGCTGCGAGGCGTGTGGTGTGGAGCTCGGGGCGACGCTCGCGTACGAGAGACCAGGACGTGTCGCTCGCGCTCGAATCGATCGGCACGTCCTCGAGCGCGGGCAGCGCCGGCAGTTCGGGGGTCGCGACCCCGATCAGTCGAGCCAGATCCGCGCGTGCTCGTGTCGCCTCGGCCTCGGCGGACGCGCCGACCACGCGCGCGCGATCCGCCTCCAGCTGTGTGCGCATCGCGGAGACCTCGGCAACGGCCCCCTCGCGGAACCGCCCGGTTTCGAAGGTCGCCGTCTCCACACGTGCGTCCCGTTCGGTCATGGCGATCTGCGCCAGCTCGACGGCGAGCATGACGCGCCAATAGGCGCGCAGCACCTCGGCGTCAAAGGCTCGCAGCGTCGCGGCCGAGTCGGCGCGTCCACGATCCCGCGCCAGGCCGGCGGCCTGGCGGAGTGCAACGCGTCGGCCCGTGACGTCAACCGGCAGCTGAATCGTGGCAAAGCGGTCGCGCGCGATCGGCGCGTCGAGGTTCTCCACGCGCCACTCGGCGATCGGGTTTGGCCACGCGCCATCGGTCCGGGCGCGCCCGTCGTGCACCAGCCGGCGGGCGGCGGCATGCGCGGCCAGCGGCCCGTGAGCGCGCCCAAGCGCCACCGCACGCTCAGGCGTCAGTCGGTCCGCCGCCTGCGCCGGAAGCGTCGCCCGCGGGGCCGCGAGCAGGACGAGGAGTGTGATGAGGCGATGCACGAGGGCAGCTTAATCTCTGGACATGAAGCACCGATGAACCACGCGCGGTTGAGAAAGATCCGGTCGATCGCTTCGCCGGCACCGCACCTTACCCGACCGCTGTGTGAGGGAATCACCCCTTGCGTGAGTACGTACGCTTCGTGTTCACGGCTTCCCGGGCGAGCGGCTCCCCGCGTGGCGTGTCTCACACGGCGGGAAACAACACGTCGAACCGGGCACCGCCAAGGCCCGAGTCACTGATCGCGATCGAGGCGTCGTGTCGCCTGACGATGTTCGCGGCGATCGCGAGGCCGAGCCCGCTGCCGTGAGGCACGCGTTGCCGGGCCTCCGCGCCGCGGCCGAAGCGCTCAAAGACCTTTGCACGCTCGGAGTGGGGGATCCCGATCCCTGAGTCCTCGACGGTCAAGCGCACCCGTTCGTCTTCCCGATGCACCGACACCGACACGCGGCCGCCGTCGGGTGTGTAGCGCACCGCGTTGTCCAGCAGCACGACAATGAGCCGCTGCAGCAGCATCGGATCGCCAACCACGCGCGCTTCCTGAAGGCGCGAGACGTCGAGCCGCAGCTGTCGACGTGTCATCTCCGCCTCCCACGGGGCGATGGCATCGGCGACCACGTCGTCGAGGAAGAGGGTACGCGTCTCCATCTGCATCGCACCCGAATCGGACTGTGCGATGTGCAGCAGTTCATCGACGAGACGCGAGATCCCCTGCAGTTCCTCGCCGATGCGCACCAGGGTGTCGCGATCTTCGTTCGATGGCGGTGCGGCGAGCCGCAAGTCGGACTCCACCCGCATGCGGGCGAGCGGTGTCCGAAGTTCATGCGCGGCATCGGCGAGAAATCGACGCTGCTGTGCGACGGCGCCTTCCAGACGTTCGAGCAGGTCGTTGAACGCGCGGCCGAGGCGACCGAACTCGTCGCGCGGGTTCGCGATCGGCAGTCGCGATGAGGGATCGCTGCCGAGCTGCGAGGCCGCGGCGGCCATGGCGCCCACCGGCGCCAGGGCGCGCCCGGTCATGAACCAGGCCACCATGGTCGCCAGCAGCGCGGCCAAGGCCAGGGCGGCGAGCGTCAACCGATCGATTCGGCGACGTGCCGCTTCGAGGTCGGCGGTGGAGATGCGCACGCGCAGCGTCCATCCGGGCGCGAGCGCGCTTTCGAGCGGCGCGCTGCGTTCGATCACCGGGGGCGCCGGATCCCCAAAGCGAAGCGGGCGCCGCGCGCTCGCGAACACGGTCCCGCCGGGACGCAGGAAGTCGATCCGCATCCCGGCAAAGACGAGTTCCGACGCCACGTGCGAGATGGTGAAGCTCACGTTCCGGAATTCGGCCATCTCGGCGCGGACGAACGAGCGAACGAGTTCCATCGCCCGGGCCGTCGCGATCTCGTGCTCTCGCTCCAGCGCGTGGCGCGCGTAGGTGCGCATGCCGAGCAGCGCCACGACAAGAAGGGTCAGCGTGCTCACGGCGTACCACGTCGTCAGACGCCGACGCACGCCGGCGCGACTCACCGGCTGCGAGCCTCCGGAGGACCCAGTCGGTACCCGGCGCCCCGGATCGTCGCGAGCAGCGGGGGATCGTTGGGCCCGTCGATCTTGCGTCGCAGCCGGCCGATGTACACGTCGATCACGTTGCTCGTCGGGTCGTAGTTGTTGTCCCACGCGTGCGCGGCGATGCGCTCGCGCGTGATGACTTCCCCGCCGTGGCGCATCAGGTACTCCAGGACCGAGAACTCCTTGTTCGTGAGTTCCATGGGCCGGCTGCCGCGCATCGCCACGCGCGTCCCCGTATCGAGCACCAGATCCTCGACGGTGAGCCTGACCGGAAGCGCGTCGGCAGGACGCCGCAGCAGCGCGCGCAGCCTCGCGGCGAGTTCGGCGAGCGCGTAGGGCTTCACCAGGTAATCATCGGCGCCGAGGTCGAGGCCGGCGATGCGATCGTCGAGACTGTCGCGGGCCGTCGCCATCAGGATGCGGGTGCGCGACCCGTCGCGTCGCATGCGTCGGCACACTTCGTGGCCGTCGATGCCGGGGAGTCGGAGGTCGAGCACCACGGCGTCGTAGTTGTTCGCGGCGGAGAGCCGGAGGGCGCTCTCGCCGGTCTCCGCCGCATCGACGGCAAATCCGGCGCCCCTGAGGTACTGGGACGCGGTGCGCGAAATGGTCGGGTCGTCTTCGACGAAGAGGAGTCGCACGGTGAGGCGGCTGGGTGTCAGCGCGACCGAGGGCAGGTGGTCGGCGTCCTAATTAGCAACTTTCGCGGCAACCGGGAAGTCGGAAAGCGAATCAGGGGCCCCGAACGGCTCGATGAACCCGGGTTCACGTTTCGAAGACGCGAAGCGCGAGTTCCACCTTCCCGAGGGGCGCCGAAACCTGGACCCCCTGCATCGAGGGCCGAACCTGGGCGAACATCTCGCGGGCAATCGCGATGCCTTCTTCCACGGCATGCTCCTTCGAGCGCTCGTTGGCGCGCCGCATCCGGTCGATGATCTCCTTCGGCACGACAACGCCGGGTACCTCGTTGGCAAGGAACTCGGCGTTGCGCACCGAGACCAATGGCCAGATCCCGGCCACGATCGGAATCCGGTGCGACTCCACCTCACCCAGAAAGCGCTCGAGCTGCCGTACGTCGAACACGGGCTGCGTGATGGCGTACTCCGCCCCTGCATCGACCTTGTAGGCAAAACGCCGCTGTTCGAGGGCGGGGTCGACGGCGGCCGGATTCGCGCCCACGCCGATCACGTATCGCGTTGGCGGCCCGATCGGGTTGTCACCGGGGTCGAGGCCGTGGTTGAGGTTCCGCACCAGGTTCGTCAGCCCGATGGCGTCGATGTCGAACACGGCGGTCGCGTCGGGATAGGGCCCCATCTTGGGCGGGTCTCCCGTGATCAGCAGGATGTTGCGCAGGCCGATGGCCGCGCCGCCAAGCAGGTCGCTCAGCATGCCGAGCAGGTTGCGGTCCCGGCAGGCATAGTGACACACCGTCTCGATGCCGACCTGCTGCTCGATCAGCACGGAGCAGAGCATGGCCCCCATGCGGCTCTGCGCGCGCGGTCCGTCCGGCACGTTGACGGCGTCCACGCCGGCCACCTTGAGCTTCGCGACATCGGTGAGCATGCGGCTCGCGTCGACGCCGCGCGGTGGCACGATCTCCACCGACGTCACGAACGTCTGGCTGGCGAGTTTGGCGCCAAACCGCGACCGCTGCGCCAGCGGCACGGGCTCGGTCCCGGTGGGCCTCGGCGCCACCGATGCCGTGACACGCACCGACATCCCGCTCTGCGGGCCGCGCACCGCCGGACCGAGCCGCGGGACCAGCGGGCGGATGCCTTCGATCATCGCCTTCACGTGATCGGGGGTGGTGCCGCAGCACCCGCCGATCACCTTGGCACCGGCCTGCACCAGGTGTCGGGCGTACGTGGCCATGTATTCGGGGCTCGCCATGTACATGTGCCGGCCGCCGACTTCACGGGGCATGCCCGCGTTAGGCATCGCACTCAGCTTCTTCGTCGTCGCCGTCGCCATCTTTTCGATGGCTTCGAGGATGATCTGCGGCCCGACCGAGCAGTTGAGCCCGACCACGTCCGCGCCCAGTGCGTCCAGCCGCCTTGCCGCGTCCTCGGGCGTGGCGCCATACGGCGTGACCCCGTCCATGCCGATCGTGACCTGCGCGATCACCGGCGTGGTCGGGCTCACGCGGCGCGCCGCCACGATCGCCTGCGCGATCTCGTCGAGGTCCCCGAAGGTCTCCAGGATGAAGCAGTCCACGCCCCCGTCGAGCAGCGCCTCCATCTGCTCGGCAAAATGGGTCTGCGCCTCGGCGAGCGACGTCGAGCCGTAGGGCTCGACGCGAAGACCGAGCGGGCCTACCGCGCCCGCGACCAGGCGGTCAGGCCCGGCCGCCTCCCTGGCCACGCGCGCCGCGGCCCGGTTGATCGCGGCGATGTCGTCCTGCAGCCCAAAGGGCGTGAGCTTCACGCGATTGGCGCCAAAGGAGTTCGTCTCCACCGCCTCGGCGCCCGCGGCCACGTACGCCGCATGCACCTCGCGCACCAGGTCCGGCGCGCGGAGGTTGAGTTCGTCGTAGCACTGATTGATGAACACGCCGCGCGCGTACAGCATGGTCCCCATCGCGCCGTCAAAAACCACGACGGCATCGGGATCGCGCAGACGGCGGAGCAGGTCGTCCTTGGCCATCAGGGCCTCACCTCGCTGGAGCGGTGCACCGGAGAATGGGGGCGGTCACTCGACACGCGCCCCCTCGCCACGCACCGCGTAGTACTTCGACTGCGGATGATGCACGATGATGGCCGCCGTGGACTGCTCCGGGACCAGCTGGAACGCCTCGGTCAGCGTCATGCCTAACGACTCGGCGACCGGCAGCAGGCGAAAGACCAGCGCGTGGTCGTCGAGGTCGGGGCACGCGCCGTACCCCCACGAGTACCGCTTGCCGCGTGTCGGTTCGATCGACAGCTCCTTCCGGATCCGACGGTGCAGCCATTCGGCCGTCGCCTCGGCCGCTTCCACCGACAGGCCGTGCGCGTAGAACGCTTCGCTGTATTCGGCCTGGGCCTGCAGCCGCTCGAAGTGTTCGGTGGCCGCGGAGCCAACCGTGACCACCTGCAGCGCGACCACATCCGGCTCGTCCGCTTCCTGATCGCGGAAGTAGTCGGCGATGCACAGCCGCTCACGCCCTTCCTGGCGCGGGAACGTGAAGCGCCCGATCTCGCGGAGCGCACCGCCGTCGGCCTCGAAGGCCGCCGGATCGTAGATCACCAGGGCGTTCCCGTCGCTCCGGGCCGGGAAGAACCCGTAGACGGCACGCGGCTGCAGCCAGCGCTGCTCCAGCACTTCGGCGCGCAGCCGGGCCAGCGTCGGACGGAACTCCTCGCGCACCGTGCGCTCGTAGGCCTCACCCGAGCCGCGCGCGCCCCACTGCAGGCGGAACAGCTCATCGAGGTCGAGCAGGTCGAGCACTTCCTCCACCGGAATGTCGTGCAGCACGCGGGTCCCGTAGAACGGCGCGCGCGGAACGTCGTGCGTGCGCGAGACGTCGCTCCGCTGGCCGCCTTCGACCCCGGCACGCATGTCCTTGCCGACGTTGTGATGGAGAAAGACATCGGTGCGCGCGGCTTCGAGCGCCCTGGCCACGAAGCCCGGTCGCTGCTCGGCGTCCTGGAGGCGATCCATCGTCTCCAGCCCCTCGAAGGCATCCTTGCAGTAGAACACGCCCGAGTCGTACGCGCGCTCGCCCTCGACGAACAGCGCGCGCCGCCCGAAGCGCCGATTGATTGCCGCGCCGCCGATGAGCACCGGGATCCCGATGTTCCGGCGGTCGAGCTCCTGCACGCACAGCGGCATCTGCTTCGACGTGCTCACGAGGAGCGCCGAGAGGCCGATGGCGTCGGCGTTCACCTCGAGTGCCTTCTCGATGATCGTGTTCACCGGCACCTGCTTGCCCAGGTCGAACACCGTGTAGCCGTTGTTGGAGAGGATGGTGTTCACCAGCGACTTGCCGATGTCGTGCACGTCGCCGTACACGGTGGCCAGCACCACGCGACCCTTGGTGTACCCCTCGGCCTTCTCCAGGAACTGCTCCAGGTGCTTCACCGCCTTCTTCATCGCCTCGGCGCTCTGCAGCACGAACGGGAGAATGAGCTCGCCCGAACCGAACTTGTCGCCCACCTCCTTCATGGCCGGCAGCAGCACGTCGTTGAGCACGCGCACGGGGTGTTCGCGCACGCCGGCCGCGTCGAGGGCGGCCTCGATGCCCTCCTTCTTGCGGTGCACGATCATCCAGTGCACGCGCGCGTCGGGCGTCATGCCCTCGGTCGGGTCGGCGCGCTCACTCTCGGCGGAGGCCTGCGTGGCCCCCGAGGACTCGAACGCGGCAATGAAGCGCTGGAGCGCGTCGGGGCGCCGGTTGAACACGAGATCGTCTGCGAGCTCGCGGTTGGCCGTACTGATCTCGGCGTACGGCGTCACGTGCGCCGGGTTCACGATGGCCGCGTCCAGTCCCGCCTGGACGCAATGGTGCAGGAACACCGAGTTGAGCACCGCCCGCGTTTCCGGCGCGAGGCCAAAGCTGACGTTCGACACGCCGAGGATCGTGAGGACGCCCGGCAGTTCGCGCTTGATGAGCCGGATCCCCTCGATGGTCTCCCGGGCCGAGTCGATCCACTCGGCGTCGCCGGTGGCGAGCGTGAAGGTGAGCGCGTCGAAGATCAGGTCGTGCGGCTGCATGCCGTATTCGTTCACGACGATCTCGTGGATCGCGCGCGCCACCTCGAGCTTGCGCTCCCGGGTGCGGGCCATGCCCACCGGGTCGATGGTGAGGGCCACGAGGGCGGCTCCGTGTTCGATGGCGAGCGGCACGACCGAGTCGATGCGCGCGCGCCCATTCTCCATGTTGATGGAGTTGATGATCGCACGCCCAGGCACGTGTTCCAGCGCGGCCTTGATGACGGGCGCTTCGGTGGAGTCGATCATGAGCGGCTGCTCCACGCTCATGGAGAGCAGCTTCACCACTTCGGACATCTGCTCGGCTTCGTCCGCACGCTCGGTGAGGGCGACGCAGACGTCGAGCACGTGGGCGCCGGACTCTCCCTGTTCGCGCGCGACGTCGAGGATGCCTTCGTAGTCGTTCGCGAGCAGGAGGCGCTTGACCTTGCGCGAGCCCTGCGAGTTGACGCGCTCGCCGACGAGCAGGGGCGGCGGATCCTGGTGGAGGGTGATGGCCCGCATGGCGGACGACGCGCGGGCGATGGTATGCGGTTTTCCGGTTGCGGTGGGGACAGGATGCGCTTGTCCGTCGGGTTCCGCGGCGCGATCGTGTCTTTCGGGGGGGGCCCCCCGCTCGCGCGGCGACGCCGCGTTCGATGCGCCGGCCTCCCGCGACGGCCCAGACGGGAACGCCCGCACGCCCGCCGCATCCACCACCTCATTGATCGCGCGCAGGTGCTCGGGCTGCGTGCCGCAACACCCACCCACGATGCGCACGCCCAGGTCGCGCACGAACTCGCCAAGCATCGCCGCCATCGGCGCCGGTTCGAGCGGGTACACCGCGTCCCCCGTCCCCGTGTTGAGCGGCAGCCCCGCGTTCGGGATCACCGACAGCCACCGAGTCGCGTGCTGCGACAGGTACCGCACCGGCTCGCGCATGTGCTCCGGCCCCGTCGAGCAGTTGAGCCCGATCACGTCCACCGGAAGCGCCTCGAGGGTCGTCATCGCACTGGCGATGTCGGTGCCCAACAGCATTCGGCCGCTGATGTCCAGCGTCACCTGCGCCTGCACGGGCACGCGGAACCCCAGCTCGTGGAACAGCCGGCGAAAGCCCGCGATCGCCGCCTTCACCTCGAGGATGTCCTGCGACGTCTCCACGAGCAGCACGTCCACGCCGCCGGCAATCAGGGACCGTGCCTGCTGCTCGTAGTTCCAGGCCAGTTCCTCGAACGTGACCCTGGAGAGCACCGGGTCGCTGCTCGATGGCAGCATACCCGTCGGACCGATGGAGCCGGCAACAAAGCGGGGGCGCTCCGGCGTGGCAAAGCGATCGCACGCCGCGCGGGCCACGCGCGCCGCCGCCACGTTCACCGCCTCGGTCTTCTCGCCGATGCCCCACTCCTCGAGCCGCCTCGGCGTGCTCTGGAAGGTGCAGGTCTCGACCACGTCGCACCCGACCGCGAGAAACGACTCGTGGATCTGCTGGATCACGTCCGGTCGCGTCAGGACGAGGTGGTCGTTGCAACCTTCCAGCGCCGCCCCTCCAAAGTCCTCGGGCGTGAGGTGGAAGCGCTGAATGCTCGTTCCCATGGCGCCGTCGTAGACGAGCACGCCTCGAGCGAGCGCGTCGAGGTAGGCGGAGCGCAGGGGCAGGGAATCGAGACGAGGAAACGTCGACATGTCGGTCGGACTCATCGGGCTCATATGAAAAAAGCCCGGTGCTCAGGCGCCGGGCCGGCGCTTTAGCGTTTGTTTAGCGTGGCCGCAAGTTGCCGTTAAATCGCCACGTATCAGGTTGTCGAGCCCCCATCGGGAGGCTCGGCTCATAAGGTAGTACCGGGAACGCTCCGTGAGAACCGACGCGCGCCCGGCCCCGACCTCCGGCGCCGCCAGCGCGCCCCGGTCGCGACGATTCGACCGATCCGGCCAGTGATCACCGGCGCCCGATGATCATACCGAGTTGCTCGACCTCCGCGCGTGTCACGCCAGCCACATCAACGATCTTTGAGCGCGAGGTCTCACCGGCCACGATGCGCACGTCGCGCCGGCGAATCCCCAGCGTCTCCGCGAGGAACGCAATCACCGCGTCGTTGGCCGCGCCGTCGACCGGGGGCGCCTGCACTCGCAGGCGGAGCGCGCCGCCATGGGCCCCGGATAGCTCCGTGCGCGACGCCCGGGGCTGCACCAGTACCGTGAACCTCAGGCCCCACGCGACCTCTGTGATGACAAACGTCACTGCGCCGTCGATCGAGGGAAGGGGTGAAGGCGGCGCGAAGGTCGAACGTTCGAGCCTGGCCACCCCAAGGCTGTCGCCTCAGAGCGCGCCGAGCACCACACCTTCGAGGAGACCGAGGAGCAGGAACGCGACGATGGGCGTGATGTCGATCATGCCAAGCGGAGGAATGACGCGGCGTAGCGGCCCGATGATCGGCTCGGAGAGCGCGAATGACCACCGCACCCAGGGCGAATAGGGCGAGACGCGGATCCACGACGAAATGACGCGCACGATCAGCGCCAGCCGCAGAATCTGGAACGTCCATCGCAGCAGTTGCATGACGAGGCCGCGCGGCCCGTTGCCCGCGGCGGCAAAGCCCATCAGCACCTGATCCCGGGCAAACTCCAGCAGCGAAATCAGGACGATCCCGCCCAGTATCGCGAGCGCCAGCGCCCAGAAGGGCGCCGTTTGCGGGTTGCCACCGGCGCGCGTGATCGTGCGCTCCACCGGCTTGAACAGCGGGTCGACATAGTCTCGCGCGACCCGGGCCACCGGGCTGAACGCGTTGATGCGCCGGGTGCGAACCAGCCAGTCCACGAGCGCGAGCACGCCCAGGACGAGCGCGGCCCAGAACAGGGCCGGGCGCAGCAGCAGCAGGACGCGGTCGAGGAGGGAGACGATCGTCACCCCTCAAGTCTCGCCGCAGGCGGCGCCGCATTCAAGCGCAACTCAGCGCCGGCCAAGGAGCAGCCGCAGGGCGCCTCCAAGGCCCATCAGCCGCTGCAGGAGCGTCGGCGCGTGCGCCAACCGCGTGTACGCATCCACGTCCTGCGTCATCGTCTCCTCATAGGGGAACCACCAGGGTTGCCGCGCGCCCGGGAGGATGTCGTCCACGATGGCCCGCGTCCGCACGCACTCCTCCAGCCCGGCGAGTGCGTGGGACCGGCCATACCCGCTCTGGCGCACCCCTCCGTGCGGAACCTCCGCCAGTCCCGCCGCCAGGGCGACGTCATTGATCACCACGGTTCCCGCATTGAGCTGTCGCGCGATCTCGCGCGCCCGCTGGCGCGATCGGCTCCAGACACTCGCACTCAACCCGAAAGGCGACGCGTTCGCGAGCGCAATGGCCGTCTCGACGTCGGGTACCGGGACAACCGGCAGCAGTGGCCCGAAGGTTTCCTCGCGAAGGACGGCAGCATCAGGCGGCACCTCGAGCAGGAGCGTCGGTGGGAACAGGCCCGAGTCCGGCGCGTGGGTTGCGACGACGGCGCGCGCTCCGGACGACACCGCGGCATCGCGCAGACGCGCGAGCGGTGCGACACTCGCGGCGGTGATCAATCCACCCATCTCCCAGTGCGCGTCGTTAGGTCCGCGGAGCTGCAGCCGCCGCACTTGTGACTCCAGGGCGCGGACCAGTTGGTCATGCACCGCGCTCAGCACATAAACCCGCTTTGGCGCCACGCACGTCTGGCCCGCGTTCGCAAAGCGACCCCACGCGATGCCCCGGGCAGCGTGCGCCACGTCTGCGTCGTCGAGCACGATCGCCGGGTCGCTGCCGCCCAGTTCCAGCGCGCAGGGCACGAGGCGCTCGGCGCATCGGCTCGCCACCCGGCGACCCGGTCGCCACCGATCCGGTGAAGAACACCTTGTCGACGCCCCCATCGACCAACGCGCTGCCCACGGCGCCGTCGCCATGGACCACCTCGAGCACGCCCGCCGGCGCCCCCGCCTCACGGAACAGGTTCGCCAAGAGGTCGCCACACGCTGGTGTCAGTTCCGATGGCTTGAGCACCACCGCATTCCCTGTCGCGAGGGCACTCACTGCCTGGCCCGCGGGCAACATGAACGGGTAGTTCCAGGGCGAGATCACCCCCACCACGCCATGTGGCTCCCGGGCTACGGAGAACCGCTTTCGCCACAGCGCCAGTGACGCCGAGCTGAACCATGAAGTCCGCATGAACTCCGGTGCGACGCGCTCCACGAAGCGGAGCATGTCGAGCACCGTCACCACCTCGGCGACCAGCGCCTCGGCGACCGGTTTGCCGGTTTCACGACTGATCGCCTCCGCGACGTCCACGCGTCGCTCGAACAGGCGCCGTCGTGCCCGTGCGATGACGCGGATCCGGGCGTCGACACCCGACGCGAGCCAGTCGCGCTGCGCCGCGCGGGCACGCGCGGTGGCACGCGCCACCCGCTGAGGCGCGGGATCGTCAGGGCGATCGATGAGGTTCGTCGGCGCTGCGTCGTCCGCGTTATGCACCGTGGGCTGGTCCGGGGTTCGGGCGCCGGGGCGAATCTCAATATGCCCGGTGTCTTGCGAATCCACATCAATCGGCATTGCGTTGTCGGCACCCCTGACCTGCTGGTGCTCGACTGTCCCACGTTCCCGAACGCCCACCCGAATCGCAGGTGGCAGCGCCCGGCGCTTCTGCCGTGCGCGCACGCCAGCCGTTGCGCGTGGGCCTGCTGCTCGATGGACTGGAGCAGCCCCAGTGGGTGCACGACGCCGTCGCGCGCATGCTCCAGGAGGGCCATGCACAGGTCAGCCTCGTGGTGCGCAATGCCACGCCGCACGGCCACGCGGCGCGGCGTGGACGCGTCGCCTCCTGGATCGCCAATCGCCGGGTGCTCGCCCACGCGCTCTACCATCGCATCGACACCTGGAAGTTCTCTGTCGAGCGCGACCCATTCGTGATGACCAGCCTGGCGCCGCTCGTGGCCGGGGCGCCGGTGATCGACGTGACGCCGCGGCAGACGAAGCACTCCGACTACATCGAAGATGCTGACATCGAGCGCATCCTCGCGCATGACCTCGACGTGGTGGTGCGCTTCGGGTTCCGGATCCTGCGTGGTCGCGCGCTCACGATCGCGCGGCACGGGGTCTGGAGCTATCACCACGGCGACAGCCGTGTGAACCGCGGCGGCCCCCCGGGTTTCTGGGAGGTGATGGAGCGGCAGCACGTCACTGGAGCCGTGTTGCAGGTCCTGGGCGAATCGCTCGATGACGGCCGGGTGTTGTGCCGTGGATGGTCACGCACTGATCGCTACTCGGTACGCCGCAATCGGGCCGTGTACTACTGGCAGGCGGTTCCCTTTCTTGCGCGCGCGATTCGCGACCTGGCCCTGGACGGAGACCCCGGCCGCGCCGGGGCGCCACCGGAGCCGGAGGCGCCGGTCGCGTACAGCGAGCGGCTGTACACGGCGCCCGGCAACGTCGAGTTGGTCAAGCGTATCGGTTCCCTTGCTGCGAGCTGGACGGTGAGCCACCTGCGCACCGCGCTCAGCGAGGAGCAGTGGATCATCGGCTACCGACTCGGCGCGCCCGGGCAGGACGGCCCCGACCTCGCGCCGCACCGCTTCCGCATGATGATTCCCCCGGACGATCGGTTCTGGGCCGACCCGTTCCCCGTGGTCGTTGATGGGCGACACTACGTGTTCTTCGAGGACTTCGTGACCGCGAGAGGTCGCGCGCACATCGCCGTGTTCGAGGTCGACGCCAGGGGCAACGCGGGCCCCATGCGCGAAGCCCTCGCTACCGACTACCACCTCTCGTACCCGTACGTGTTCGAGTGGCAGGGGCAGCACTACATGGTGCCCGAGACCGCGGCAATGGGGCGCGTGGAGTTGTGGCGCGCCACCCGCTTCCCCGACCAGTGGAGCCGCGTCAGCGTGCTGCTCGACGATCGGCCGCTCGTCGATGCCACCATCACGCAGGTCGACGGTCGATGGTGGATGTTCGCCGCCGGCACCGAAAGCGGTGGCGACGCCTGGGACGAACTCTATCTGTACCATGCCGATTCGCCGCTCGGTCCCTGGCGACCGCACGCACGGAACCCCGTGATCAGCGACGTGCGCTCGGCGCGTCCCGCCGGTCGATTGTTCTGTCACGGAGGCGCGTGGTATCGCCCCGCACAGGATGGCTCGCGTCGCTACGGTGGCGCGATGACGATCCAGCGCATCGACCAGCTCGACGACGAGGGCTATCGCGAGACGGCAGTGTCGCGACTCGAACCACACTGGCGCCGCGACCTGGTCGCGACACACACCATCAATGCAGCGGGTTCGCTGACCGCATTGGACGCCCGCCGGACGCGCTGGTTCTGGCAACGGTGAACCGCGCGAGCGCGATGCCCACCGTCGCGCCGAGCACGAGCCCAAGAGACTCCCACGCGCCGCCTGGCGCAATCCCGGCAACAACCGGAATGCCGCCAATCAGCACCAGGGCCACCGTGCCAAGCCACACCGTCGCCGCCGAAAGCATTACGCCACTCGCCGCCCAGTAGGCCAGCGGGAGAAGCAGCAGAGCCATCGCGGCCGTCGCTCCCGGGCCATGCCACCGCACGTCGCGCACCTCGATCGGCGCGAGCGATTGCCAGATGCGCCCAATCGTGAGCGGTACGGAATCCGCAACGGTCGCGCCGCCATCCACGGTTGACGACAGGTCGATGTGCGCGCGACGCGTGCGAGCCGACACGTGGTAGACGACGCCCGGTGGGCCAACGAAGGCATTCCGGAGCACGATGACCGGTGTGCGAATCGCCAGACGCGACGCATTGCGACGTGCGCGAAACAGCAGGTCGTGGCCTCGCTGCGCCAGTTCGAACTCCTCGTCGATCGGGTTGCCCGCGCGCGCGATGAGGCCCGTGCCAACCGGCATCGAATCGGGCAGGATGACTGCCTTCACCTCGAACAGCCCCTGCGCGAAGCTCGAATCCTCTCGTGTCGGGTCGATTTCGGCACCGAGGGGAATCGGATGGTTGTCGAGCACCAGGGTGAGTAGTCGGCCCTGAAAGGGATGATAGTTGTGCCGCACCGGTGCCCACTGGCTCCAGTACTTGTACACGACGGGGGCGGGGCGCATGGCCCACGCGCTCGCGCTGCCCACCACAATCACCAGCACCGTCATTCCTCGGGCCAGCCGCCTCGCCACCCGCGGCGACGGCAGCAGCAGTAGCCGCCGATACGACATCAGCGCTGCGCCGAGCGCCGTCCCCAGTGTGTTGGAGAACAGGTCGCCGAGGGATGCATCGCGGCCCGCAATCGTCTGCCATTGCAGGGCCTCGATCCCCAGCGAAAACGCGGCACCGAGGATGACGGTGGTGGTCGGTCTTGTACCGGCCGCCACCAACGAGACGCCGAGCGGAACGAACAGGGCGATGTTGGACAGAAAGTCGATGCCGCCGAGCGAGCCACAGATGACGCACAGCCCTTCGGCGGGCTGAGGGGCGCCGGGCATGGGCCACAGCGTGGCGGCCGCGATGACGACCACAAACCCCACAGCTGCCAGGCGCGGGAGGATCGACGATCTGGGTCTGGGGCGGTTCGGCACGAGAAGAAGATAGTCGTCTGATCTCCGTCACCCTGACCTAGCGGCCCGGAGCTTGCAAACTTCAGCCACGTGGCCGAAGTTGCCTCTCCTTCCCAGCCGTGGACTGCGCCCGTGTTGTCCTCCCCCGAGTCCCGCCCCAGGTCCGGGGTCGCAGCAGACTGGGGTCCGTGGCCGCGCGCGGTGTTGTGGCTTGCCCTGGCCGTCGCGCCGTTCGCCGTGCTCGCGGCCGTCCACTGGCGTCTGTTGCCGTTCAAAGAAGCGGGTGACTACGCGCAGTACCTGTCACATGCCAAGGCGCTTGTCGACGGTCGGCCCTATGGCGACATCGGGTACCTCTACACGCCGTACAACTTCATGATCGGGCCCCGCGTGCAGCCGCCGGGATGGCCGTTGCTGCTGCTGCCCTCCGTGGCGCTGTTCGGGACGGGACTCCTCGTCCCCAAGATTCTCGTCACGCTGTTCATGGTCGGCTTCATCGTCGCGATCGCGCTTCGCATCGGCCGCGGTGACGATCGCTGGATCGCGGTGGCGACAGCGGCTGCCGTTGGCGTTGGTCTCGAAGCGTCGTTCGCCACCAACTCGCCGCTCTCCGACGTGCCGTTCATGGCGCTGTTGTTCGGGATCACGCTGCTCGCGGACACCGAGGTGCCGCTGACGTGGCGACGCACGTTGCTCATTGGGCTGCTGGGAACTTTCGTGATCTCCGTGCGGCTCATCGGCGTTGCGATCGTGCCCGCCGTGTTCCTGCTCGCCCTGGTACGGCCGCGCGATCGGAAGAAGCTGCTCACGCTGAGCCTCGCCTGGGTCGTCCTCGGTGCCATCGCCATCGTCATCGTGGGCCTCGACCGCGTGCCGTTTCTTGCACTCGCGCTGCGTGGCCCCGAGGTGCTCTTCAAGCGGTTCATCTCCATCTTCGTGCGCTATCGGTTCTCGCTCCTCGAGAGTCTGCTGTATCCCACGCCGTGGAACCTCATCAATGACGCCTGGCATGGCGTCGGACTCATCCTGCTGCCACTCGGTGCCTGGGATTTCGTGAGGCGCTACTGGAGGTCGCTGCTGTTCTGCCTCGTGGTGGCCTACCTCGGCGTCATGGGGACGGCGCCCGTGTATGACCAGCGGTATCTCTGGCCCATGTGGCCCGTGATCGTCTATTGCCTGTTCGCCGGCGCTCGGCGCCTGGTGAGCTGGTTGCCGCGCATCTCGGCGCCCATGCAGCGGCTCGTGCCGTGGGGCGCTGCCGCGATCATCGCCGGGTCGGTGGCCACCGCGACGCAGACGCCCGCGCGCGGTGAGTTGCTCACGCGACCCGACGTGCAGGCGCTCTTCGAGTGGGTGCGCGGAGAGGCAGCACGCAGTCCCGATCCCATGCGCGTTTTGTTCATTACCCCACGCGTGCTCACGCTGGAGACGGGCGTGCCAGCCATGGGCTTCTTCTGGGCCAAACCAGAGGACGTCGTGTCGGAGTTTGCGCGCGTGCGCCTGACGCACGTCATCACCGGCAGCATCGGCCTGCTGCACCCCTCGCTCGATGGCCTGGAAACGCTGATGCAGGAGCGAAAGTCGTCGTTCGAACCCGTGTTCGAGAACGGCGACTTCACGGTCTATCGACTGCGCGACCTGTATCCGCCGTTGCCCACACAGGGCTCCTGATTCAGGGACGAAGTGCGTCCCCAGCGAGCACCTCGCGGTACACGCGCACCCACTCCTGCGCGACGGTCGCCCCTGCATAGGGCCGGAGTGCGGCCCGCGCGTTGGTGGTCAGACGCTCCACCAGCGCCGGCTCGCCCAGCAAGCGCAGGCAGGCTTCTGCCGCGGCGGCATCGTCGTCGAGCGGAACGAGGAGCGCCGACTCTCCATCGGTCACGATCCACGGGATACCTCCCGCGCGCGTCGCAACGATCGGCAGCCCCGAGGCCGACGCCTCGAGCAGGCTCACCGGCATGTTGTCGATGTTCGGCGTCGTGAGGTAAATGTCGGCCGCGTCGTAGACGGCGGGGCCGTCTTCGTACTTCACCCGGCCGACGAAGTGACAGTTGCGCAGCCCGAGTGTTCGCGCGAGGGCCTCGAGATTGGCCCGTTCGGGGCCGTCGTGCGCGACGGTCAGCTCCGCGTTCGGCCAGGTCGCCTGGATGCGCTGAAACGCGCGTAACGCGCAGGGCACGTTGTAGAGTGGCTCGTGCCCGCGATTGTGGAGCAACCGAGGGGAGATGGCCGAGCGCTGGCGGAAGCGGAATCGATCGGTGTCGACGACGTTGAAGATCACGTGCGCTCGGATTCCGTATGCCGCGAAGACGTCGACGAGGAACCCACTCGGCACGATGAGCGCGTCGACCCGCTTGATGGTGGGTCGCGCCCACCGCCAGCCGTCGAGGTGCTGTTTCGCCTGCCCATCGTGGTAGTGCAGGATGAACTTCTTCCCGAAGAGGCGCGCGGCGCCGAGCGCGGGCAGCACCCACAGGTAGTAGCCCCAGTAGGCGGCGGTGAAGGCGTGGATCACATCGTAGCGCGGCGCACGTACGATGAGGATTGGCAGGTAGGCGAGCCAGGCAACGAGCGTCCGAAGCCCCGGCACGCGGTTCACGGGGAAGGGGACGGCGAAGTTCATCCATTGGAACCGGATGTCGACTTCGGGGCGCGCGCCGACGTGTTCGAGCACCTGCCGGATCATCACCGACTGTCCACCGGTGATCGCCATCGAGGGTCCGATGAGGAGGACGCGGATCGGTCGTTCGGTCATCGGGACTGGTGCCGGTTGCGCATGTTCGCCCTCGAGGTGCTGCTGCTCCGTCGCCGCCACCGGATGGCCTGCTTCCGGGCGGCCGGAATGGTCGGGGTCGCCTGACGAGGGCGTGGTTGGCGGTGCCGGAATGTAGCGAGGTGCGGGCGGGTGCTGTCGGGGTCGCCAGCGGAAACGCGCGGAGGACGCTCCAGGTCACGATCGGAGGGTGTGCGTGCGCGGCGCGGCCTCGACCGGGGCGGCTCGCACGTTTTTCGCGCTTAGGTTCGGTCATATGGTCCGGCTCGCCACGCGGGTCGTGACCGAGGTTCGCGTGGGTCGTCCTTCAGAGGTTGTGCGTCCGCGCGTCGTGGAGAACTCTCGTTAGGCAGCGCGCGTGTGAAAAAAAAACGCAAACTTCCCGCAACATCGTGACCCACGGCACATCATCATGGGGGTTACAACGATATTCTCCCGCCGCGTTACCCCGTCCTACCTCTCGCGACCAAAGCAAGTCCCGCAGGTCGCACATCCCCGCTGTGATGTTCGTCAAGTTGTTGATGGTCCCTAAGCTCATTGCTGACAATGAGTTGAGCGCGTTACGCGCGCACGGTGCGCTCGTCCATTCACCACGGTGAGGTGGCGGAGAAGTCCTGCTCCCAAAGAGCACACAGTCATCGGCAGTAACGCTTTTCCGGAATCCGGAGACGCGAGAAGGGCAACCCCGTCGAAAGGCGGGTGCACGCAAAGCCAATCGGGGCTACCGCGCGTGAGGACGACGCGCCATGCCGGCTGGGCCGCCGAACGAACCCATGGAGTCGCGAGGAGAAGCGCAACATGCACAATGGATACGTGAGGAAGCTGCTCGGAGTCGCCGGTCTTGCCCTGGTCGCCGCGTGCGGTGGGGACGACGGAGCGACGCCCCAGGGACCGCCGGTCGTCAGCGACCGTCTGTCCGTGAACCTCACACCGGATCGGGATTCGATCCTGTTCGGCACCACCCGCCAGTACACCGCGACCGTCACCAACCAGTTCGGCGCCGAACGCCAGGCCGCCGTCACCTGGAGCAGCACCAACGCCGAAGTGGCCAGCGTGACCAACGCCGGCCTCGTCACGGCCATCGGTGCGGGCTCCGTGCAGATCGTCGCCACCATCACGGGCCACGCCGACACGTCGGCCGTCACCGTCTACGGCAGCCCGGCCCCGCTCCTGATCGTCCCGGACGCCGTGAACCTCAACGTCGGTGACGACATCACGCTGCAGGCAAGCCTGGGCGACAGCACCGCAGGCGCTGGCAGCGAAGTCACCTGGGAAACGTCCGACAGCACGCTCGCCACGGTGGCCGCCGACGGAACCGTCACAGGCGTAGAAGCCGGTGAGGTGACGCTCACGGCGAAGCTCGGCGCCGCCACCGCGACGGCCAAGGTCAGCGTCCAGGCGGCGAACATCGCGACCATTTCCATAACGCCAACCGTCAACTCCATCAGCCCGGGCGCGACGGTCAAGCTCACCGCCACGGCGCGCAGCGCCACCGGCCGTCGCATCGAAGCGGTCTTCGCCTGGTCGAGCTCCAATACCACCGTCGCTACCGTCAATTCCAAAGGCCTCGTCACCGGCAAGGCGCGCGGCTACGCCATCATCTCGGCGGCTGCTGGCACCAAGCGCGGTAGCGTGAGCGTCAACGTCGGTCCGCCGCCCGTCACGTCGGTCAAGGCCACCCTTCCCGACAGCTCCATCCTCGAAGCACAGGTGCTGCAGGCCTCGGCCACCGCGCGCGATTCGGCGGGCAACACCATTTCGGGCGCGACCATCGCCTGGCAGAGTTCCAACCCGGCCATCGCGACCGTTACGTCGACGGGGCGCGTCACTGGCATCGTGGCCGGCAACGTCAACATCATCGCGCTGAGTGGCGGCAAGACCGCGACCATTCCGGTCGTCGTGAGCAAGCGCGCCGCGACTTCGATTGACATCACGCCCGATGCACCGGCCGTCGGTGTCGGGACGACCGCGGCGCTGACCGCCAGCGTTCTCGATCAGAACGGCAGTCCGATGAGCGGCATCCAGGTCTCCTGGTCGAGCAGCAACGCCGCGATTGCCACGGTCAACGCCAGCGGTGTCGTGAGTGGTGTTGCGCTGGGACAGGCTACGATCACTGCTCGCGCCGGGGCGCTGCAGAGCACCGTCCTCGTCACCGTTGGTGCCGCGCCGGTCGCGACCATCAGCGTCAGCCCCGCGTCCCTCAACGCCGACATCGGCGACCAGCCGGCGTTCTTTGCGGTACTCCGCGACGCGGACGGCAACGTCCTGTCTGGCCGCAGCATCAGCTGGACGTCGTCGGATCCTTTGGTCGCCACGGTTTCGGTGACCGGCGTTGCCACGGGCGTTGCCGAGGGCACGACGACCATTACGGCCACATCCGAAGGCAAGTCAGCGACCGCGACGCTCACGATCGATCCGCCACCGGCGCCGGGCATCGCGCAGGTCACGGTGACCCTGAACTCGGGCACGCTCAACGTCGGCCAGACCACGCAGGCGGCGGCGGTCGCCACCGATGACAACGGAAATACCGTCGCCGCGCCTGTGCTCACCTGGAGCAGCTCGGATCCGACGATCGCCTCCGTCAACGGCGGCGGCATCATCTCCGCGGTCTCAGGCGGCACGGCCACCATCATGGCGTCGGTCGGTGGTGTCACCGGTGCCGCGTCCATTACCGTCAACGCGGCGGCGCCCGCAGCGGTCGCGAGCGTCACGGTGGCGCTGACGCCTACCACGACCACGGCAGGCGCAACTGCGCAAGCCACGGTGGTGCTGCGCGACTCCGCGGGCAACGTGCTCACGGGTCGCAGCTACGGGCTGTCGAGTGACAAGCCGACCATCGCCACCGTGAACACCTCCGGCCTGGTCACCGCGGTCTCGGCCGGTCTCACGAACATCCGCGCGACGAGCGGCGGCAAGATGGGCTTCAGGCTCTTCAAGGTCACGTCGGGCGCACCGGTGATTGCGAGCGTCGTGGTCGACGCACCCACGACCCAGATGGACGTCGGCGATACACAGACGGCGACCGCGGTTGCACTCGACGCCAGCGGTGACACCGTGTCGACGGGGCCGTTCGCCTGGACGTCGTCGGCGCCGACCATCCTGTCCGTCTCGTCAGGCGGGCAGCTCACCGCGATCGCCGCCGGGAGCGCGACCATCACGGCCGTCACGTCAG
Organism: Gemmatimonadaceae bacterium; assembly: GCA_020846935.1. Lineage (NCBI taxonomy): Bacteria > Pseudomonadati > Gemmatimonadota > Gemmatimonadia > Gemmatimonadales > Gemmatimonadaceae > Gemmatimonadaceae bacterium. The sequence continues at coordinate 304,123 of JADLCY010000001.1, read as the reverse complement.
GCGTCGCGGGCACGCTCGGCTTTACCGTGCAGAACAATGCACCAGCTCCGGTGGCCAGCGTGAGCGTTTCGCTTGCGGCGTCGTCGATCAAGGTGGGCCAGACCACGCAGGGCACCGCCGTCACGAAGGACGCAAACGGCAAGGTGCTCACCGGTCGGCCTATCGCCTGGTCCAGCTCCAACACCGCGGTGGCTACGGTGGCCTCGAACGGTGTGGTCACGGCCGTCGGCACGGGGTCGGCCTCGATCTCGGCGACCAGCGGCTCGGCATCGGGATCGGCGTCCGTGTCGGTGACGGCCTCCACGCCTGCGTCACTCACGGTGAGTCTCGCGGCGCCCACGCTCGCGGCTGGCCAGACGACGACCGCAACGTCGATCGTGAAGGACAACCAGGGCAACGTGCTCCCCGGTATCGCGGTGAGCTACAGCAGCTCGAACTCGGCAGTCGCGACGGTCAACGCGACAACGGGCGCTGTGAGCGCCGTGTCGCAGGGCTCGGCCAACATCATCGGTACGGCGAGCGGCGTCAGCGGATCGGCGACGCTCACGGTCCAGGCGCCGTTGCCGGTCGCGTCGGCGCACCTGCCGCGCGTGACGCCGAGTGTGCCGTCGAACCTCACGTCGCTGCCCTGCACGGTGCATGTGCCAGCGGGTGGCCTGCAGCCTGCGATCAACGCTGCCCGGGGTGGGTCTGTTCTTTGCCTCACCGGGACGCACACTGGCAACTTCACGGTGCCGCCGCGTACCGACGCCGGCTGGGTCGTGATCCGCAACGCGGGCGCCGTCCCGTCGGGACGCATGCGCCCGTCGCTGGCCACCGGCATCGCCAAGCTGGTCTCCACCAACGTACTGCCCGCGATCCAGTTCAACTCGCGCTCCGTGCGCACGCTGGTCTACGGACTCGAGATCACGTCCAGCTCAAACCTCACGACGCTCGCGCCGGTGTCCCTGGTGCTGGTCGGCAACGGCACCGAGAACCAGCTCTCCGAGCTCCCGAACGACATCGCCTTCCAGTCGCTCTACGTCCACGGCTGGCCGGGTGCGCACATCCGCCGCGGTTTCACGCTCAACGGTGCGGCCCAGTCGATCCGCGATTCCTGGTGCGACGAGATTCACGCGTCGGGCTACGACAGCCAGTGCTCGATCAGCTGGAACTCGAGCGGCCCGATCCTCATCGAGAACAACACGCTCAAGGCGGCGTCCGAGAATATCATGTTCGGCGGCGCCGATCCGAAGATCGCCAACAACGTGACGAGCGATGTCACGATAAGGCGAAATCACATCGCAAAGCCCATTGGGTGGAAGGGCGGTGGGTGGAACGTGAAGAACCTCATTGAGACAAAGGCATCCGCCCGCGTCTTGGTCGAAGAGAACGTCCTGGAAGGCTCGTGGACGGATGGGCAGGTGGGCTACGCCTTTGTGCTCAAATCGTCCAATCAGAACGGTGCTTGCAGGCGATGTGGAACTTCGGACTGGACGATTCGCCGCAATCTGGTCCGAAACGTTGGTGCTGGGTTCTCCATCGCCGGCCGGGCCGACCAGCAGACGTACGCGACGGACTCAACGAATCGTAGGTTCGAGATCGCCGAAAATTGGTTTGAACCGATCAACGTGGCGCCCTACAACGGCGATGGACGGCTGATAATCTTTGTCGCCGAGAATCACGACTTCACCGTCAGGGGCAACGTCTTCGAGGGCGGGAACAACAACGCGGCCCTTCTTATGGACATCTCAAACGGCAACTGGGCCGTGAAGAACCTTGCAATGATGAACAATGTGCTTGCGCGCGGACAGTACGGTGTGTTCGCGACTGCAACAGGAGAAGGTCTGGCTTCATGGACCAAGGCGGCCCTTGGCAGCTCCTCATGGACTAGCATGGCCATGGTGGGCTCCACCCGAGCAGCGTACCCGTCGGGTACACAATGGCACTCCGGAACTGCCTCGGCAGTAAGTGCTGGGATGGGCGTGAGCCGGAACGTTGTCGACGCAGGAGTTCTCAACGTCGTAATTGCACCCTAAGGGGCCGTTCCAGGACCAGCTGGGATCCAGGAGGTGTCTCCAGCACTCGAGCATTGATCCCGGCGAGGATTCCGCTCTCAAATGTTGAAGACACCTCTGAGGCGAGGACGAGGAGACTCGCGCAGTCACCCGCCCGAATTCCACCGCCCCGGGGGAGGCGGCCGCTGGATACTGGCACCGTTCAACCTCGAAGCAATAGCTGGCACCTCCGACACGGTCCCGCTGGGGCCCCGCGATGCAAGGGCAGCGCCGCAAGCGGTAGTCACCAGGTAAGGCCCGTGCGCGCAATGTCATGGCGCCGGGAGGGTGTCTCTGAACACCAAATTCCCGCAGGCGTGCACACCCAATTCCCGCACTGGCCTGACGGGGCGTCGGCGACGACGCCCTCTCCGTCTCGACTCGCGAGGCGGAGCGCTGGATGGCCAAGTTACGGAGGGAGCACGTGATGTGTCGGTCCGACAGATCGCGAGCCACTTGGGGGTCGATGAGTCGACCCTGCGGTATCGGCTGGGCCGGCCGCTCGATGCGCCGGATGGACGCCAGGAGCGAGCCAGTGTGATGGATGGGTGGGAGGGGATGGTGCACCGGGTGCTGACGCGTCTCGGGGAAGCGCGCGTGACGCCGGGGACGGTCCGCCGGATCCGGGCGCAGCTGGTGCACGATATCCTCGTGCGGGAGTATGGCTTTCACGGCAGCTATCAAGCGGTGCGCCGCTACCTGCAGCGGACCTTTCGGCAGGCGCCGATGCAGGCGATCCACCGGGTCGAGACGCCCGGCGGCACCGCGCAGGCGGTCGTGCTCCTGGCCGACGGCGCGGACAGTGCGCGGCATCCGCGACGCACGACGCGCCGCCTCGTGCTCGATCCCACCCACTACGAAGGCCCCTCGACCGACACGGGGCGAGCGCCGGTGCCGTTAGGCGTCCGGGCTCGCTTGCAGCTAGCCGCGCTCCCCGAAACGCGGCCAATCGCCCGCCCGTTGCACGAGTACATCACCCTGTTTGAGGGGGGGTGCCGATGACGTCCCCGCGCCGACGCCAGGACGCCGCGCCCACCGTCACGCTCGACCCACTGGCCGCGAAACTCGACACCGTGGGCCTCGACTATCCGGCGAGCTGCCTGCCCGAACTCGTCGAAGCAGCCACGCGCGAGCAGCTCACCTCGCTCCCTTCCTCGACCTGATCCTGACACGCCAGATCGAACGGAAGGACGAGCGGCGCGTCACGACCATGCTCAAGCTCTCGGGGCTGCCGCCGGGCAAGGCGCTGGAGGACTTCGACTGGACCTTCCAGCCGCGGGCCGATTGGCGCCAGATCGACGCCCTGGCCACGTGCAGCTATCTCCGCGAGAAGTCGACCGTCCTGTTTCTCGGGCCGCCCGGCGTCGGGAAGAGCCACCTGCCGACCGCGTTAGGCGTGAAGGCCATCAAGAACGGCTTCTCGGTGGCTCACTTCATCCTCGATGACCTGATGCATGTGCTCAAGGCCGACGCGGCGATTCCACCGGCGCGGCTCCGAGCCAAGCGCTATTTCAACTGTGCGCGGCTGATCATCAACGAAGTGGCTTCCGGCCCCTCGACCACGCGGAGGCGAACCGCTTCTTCCGGCTCGTGTCCGCCCGCTACGAGAAGGGTAGCATCGTCCTGACATCGAACAAGCATGTGCGCGACTGGCCCGCCATCTTCGCCGGGGACGAGATCCTCACCACGGCGATCCTGGAGGCTACCGGCTGCGGGAACTGGGCGCGCTACTCGGGACACCAGAGCGCCCCGCCCCCTCACCCCAACCCGGAGGGCCTCGTCAATGGGTTCCTGTAAGGATCCACGCCTAAGGGATCGGCCCATCTCGTGATGGAAGGACACGCTCCGGGCAGTGGTACACCCGGTAATCACTGTTTCGCATTCCTATCACGCAGTCCGAACGCAGCCACGCCGCAGCCTCATGTACGTCCTGCGATATCGGCACCTTGGGAATTGGCATGTACTCGTCGTACCGGAGCCCGACCACAACCGTGCGCGGCCCTATTCGAGACCAGGTCCCAAGACTGATATCGTCCACCAAGGCCCCGGGGCCAAAGCCGAGCGCGAACCCGAACTCCACGGATGCCGCGATCGGCCCCAAAGCTGATCGCGTGCGCAGGTGCTCCACCACCTGCCAGTACTGCTGCATGCCCAAGTGCCGGCGGGTCTTCTGCGCGGCCGCAGCGAGGGAGACTGCCAACGCGCCCAGACAGAGCGAGACTGCGAGCGAGCGCCTCCAACCGCCCTGAGAACTGAACACATGGACCCATCGACCTGCGAGTGCACTGTACGTCGGAACGAACCAGATCAGGTAGTACGTCGTATGCTTGTTCTCGAAGAAGGCAAAGAACAAGAACGAAGCGAGCAGCACAAGCAACAGGCGACGCACCCACACGTCTTTTCGAATGGCGGCGGAACCGCAGCATCCGACGACACCGGCGACCCAAAGTGCGAGCACAATGCCCTTCAATGCGACGAGTCGAGGCGTGCCAGCTGTGTGCGGCCCCCAGCCGAAGGCAGTCAGGTAGCGCTTGACCACCTCGTCGATGACCACCGCAATCGGGTTGACATTGCCAAGGAAGCGGTTCGCGGAGTTGCGGGACAGCTGTGCAATCCACAGCTCCGGGGCCTGGCTTATGTACGCCCCCCAGAGAAGAGCGCCAATCACGTAGGGAAGCATGAGCAGCGGAGCCACATCGAGGCGAAAGCGCCGACGGTCTGGCCACGCGAGAACTGCAAGCGCGACGAGTGAAAGGAGCCCTGCATTCGGGTGAACAAGGCCCGCTGCCACTGCGAAGGCCTGAGAGGCAAGCAAGGCCATCCGGAAGTTTGCCTCCCGAAGTCTGACGTAGCTGCACAGCGCGCTCACCATGAACAGAAGGCTCAGCATGTCCGAGCGTGCGTAGGTAGCGTCGAGCAGGAATAGATCCTCAGCTGCCATCAACAGCAGCGCAACGCCTCGGGCCGGGACGGGCCAGCCCATTGCTGCAAGCGTTCGCTCCCAAACGAAAAGCACAGCCCCGCCCAGCACGATCGTGAACGCGCGAGCTGCGGCGAGGCTTGTGCCAAACACGGCAAGCCACGGAACGAGAGACATGATGAAACCCGGCATCTCCCAGTAGGTGTACGACCGCACACCAGGCAAGCCAATCATCCAGAAGTTGGGTGTGCCGAACGAGCCCGTCCGCAGCGCGTTGATCGCGGGTGAGGCGTACCATGCTTCATCCACCCATGGAAGCTTGTTCGCGGCGAGGGCGGTTGCACAAACTATGTAGAGCGTGACAACCAGTACGTACCACGATCGCATGCGCATATGGTGCGGGGCTCAGTTGTTCGGGTTACGTAAGGACAGTCCAGGCACCGTCCACAGGCGCGTAGAGATCCTGTGGCCGTCGGTGCGTCGTGCGAACCACGCGTCCCAAGGGCGCGCCAGGCGCGAAATCTCGTGTACGTGCCACGGGATCCGGTAGTACGCGGATGGCCCTGCTCCTTTTGCTGGTAGGCGCTAACGATACGTTACCAGCAGATACCCTCGTAGGTCTTGCCGTCGCTTCGTCGCGAGCCGAACGCCCGCACCAGGTCGACGACGAGCTGGCCCTCGGTGAGCCGATCGCCGATCGAGCGGAATTCCGGCGAGCCGTTGCCGATTACCACGGTTTCGCTCTGGGACAACACGTCATCGATGGTGCCGCGCATGAGCGTCCAGATGTGCGGAATCTCGCGCTCGACGTACTCCTTGTTGGCACCGATCAGCCGCGCGCTCGTCACTTCGCGGTCGTAGATGGTGACCGAAACGCCCTTGCCGATCAGGTGTTCGATGAGCGTCACCATGGGCGACTCGCGCAGGTCGTCCGTGCCCGCCTTGAAGGCGAGACCAAGGACGCCGACCTGGCGGCTCCCTGTGGCGAGGACCATGTCCACCGCACGTTTCACCTGCAGCTCATTGCTCTGCAGCGTGGCGGCGAGGATCGGCGTGGGCACGTCGAGCTGCCGCGCCCGGTAGCTGACGGCGCGCAGGTCCTTGGGCAGGCACGATCCGCCGAACGCGAATCCCGGCTTGAGGTAGTACGGCGAGATGTTGAGCTTCGTGTCCTCGCAGAAGATCCGCATCACCTCGTGGCTGTCCACGCCGAGCGCCTTGCAGACGTTCCCGATCTCGTTGGCGAAACCGACCTTGAGGCCGTGGAAGCAGTTGCAGGCGTACTTGATCATCTCGGCGACGCGGATCGCGACGACGCGCACCGGCGCGTCGAGCCCGGCGTACAAATCGCTGACCGCCTTTGCCGTGGCCTCGTCTTCGGCGCCTACGACCGTGAACGGCGGGTCGTAGAAGTCCTTGATCGACGTGCCCTCGCGCAGGAACTCGGGGTTCATGGAGAGCCCGAAGTCCTGGTGGCGCGTCCGCCCTGACCCCCGCTCGATGGCGGCTGCGGCGATGTCTTCCGTCGAGCCGGGGAGCACGGTGCTGCGGATCACGATCGTGTGCCGCGTCGGCTTGTCCTTCAGCGCGGCGCCAATCTCGAAACACACGCGCTCGACGTAGCTCAGGTCCAGGCTGCCGTTGGGCGCGCTGGGAGTCCCGACGCAGACCAGCGAGATCGACGAGTTCTTCACCGCGTCCGAGACGCTGGTGGTGGCGCGCAGCCGACCGGCCGCCTTCATCTCGGAGACAAGCTCGGCAATGCCGTGCTCCACGATGGTGGCCTTGCCGTCGTTGATCATGTCGACCTTGGACTGACTCACGTCCACGCCGATTACGTGGTGGCCTTCCTTTGCGAAGCAGGCGGCGGACACGCACCCGACGTATCCGAGGCCAAACACACTGATATTCGATGCCATAGGGAAAGAGAGAGAAAAGCGCGACCCGCCCCGTCAGCGGGGCGTTGACGGCGGGGCGGGTGAAGTATCTCCAAGGATGGACGCGCGAACACGAAGGTACGTCTCGCCAGCCACCGCCTTCACGGCCTTCTTGGCGTTCCACACCGCCCACTGCCGGTGCCGGGCGAACCCCGCACGCGACACGAGGGAGGCCACCTCCGACGCTGGCGATGTCCGCCGGAGAGTATAGCGCCCCAGGACGAGGCACTCCGCCTCACGAGCGACGGACGTCACCGGCTCGGAGGTAAAGAGGTACCTGATTCCGGCGCGCGCGGCCGCGCGGCCGACACGCGCGGAGTAGTACCCGCCCGGCACCGAGGCCACCGTGGCTGGTGCGCCGAGCAGGTCCGACAGCAGTTGATACGACGTGTGCCACTCCTGGTCCAGCTCGGCGTCCGTGAGCACCGCCATGCGCACCGGGTGGGTGTGGGAGTGGCTGCCGACCACGTGCCCGCGCCTGACGAGTTCGCGGAGCGCGTCGCCGTCGCAGAACGTGGGCGCGCCGAGTTGGGAGGTGGTCATGAAGAAGTGGCCCATCAGCCCGCGGGCCTCGAGCGCCGGGGCGCTGACGCCGAGTGCGCTCGCGCCACCGTCGTCGAAGGTAATGAACACCGGGGTGCGCGCTGCGTCAGTCAGGCGCACATCGACACCGGCCTCCGGTCGACCGCGCAGGACGTCCAGATGCGCCTCGAAATCGGCGCGGGACATCTTGTAGGAGTTTGCGGCCCCGCCCGGAAAGCCACTCTGATCGAAGTCGCCGACGTCGAGGACGTCGTGGTACTCAAGCGTGATGGGTCGCATCGCGCCTCCGCCTGGCCTGTCGCTTCCAGTACAGGAGTTTGGTGAGCCACGGTTGTCCCCACTCATGCGACGCGCGCCCCTGCACCGGAATCGGCTTGGCTTTGCCGGTGGCCACGCGGCGGAGGAGCTCGGCGATACCGTCGAGGTTGTCGAGCGTCATGCGGTGCTGGATCACGATGTGGCTCTCGTTCACCTCATCGTAGCTGGCGCGAAACCAGCCCAGGACGGGTCCGGTGTCGATCCCGCGATCGATGCGGAGCACGGTCATGCCTACGCGGTCGAGGTCGTCGTTGGCGAGCGCCCAGAAGCAGCCGTGGGCGTTGCGGTACTCGGGACAAATGCCGGGGTGCAGCACGATCGTTCCGTGCACCGGAATCGAGTACACGCGCTCGGCGAGCAGGTTCTTGCACAGGGCCAGTACAATGTCGGGCCGCGCGTCGGCGATGAGCCGTTGCGCCTCGGAGGTATTGGGTGAAGCCACGCGCACGGTGGGGACGCGCGGCATCACCGGGAAGCGTTCGCGCAGGCCAGCAACTCGTTCCTCGATCCACGCGCGGTCACGGGCCGCGCTCGTCAGGCGGTAGTGCACGCGTTGCGCGAGCACGTCGACGATGCGCAGTCCCACGCGTCTCCACTCCCGCCGCAGTCGCTTGCGCAGGAGACCGCCGGGCTCCTCGATCACCACGATTCCCGCGAGGTCGGACCAGCTGGCGAGCCAGCGCGCGAGGCCGTCCAGATGGAGCGGTGCATCGTGGTGGCAGATGAGGACCGTGCGCGGCCTCGCCTGGTCGACGCGGCTCATGCCACCGCGCTGGCGGGGCCCGTCGCGCGCTGGACCGCGGCCTCGCAGGCCACCGTAAACTGCGCCGCCACGCTCGCCCAGCTGAAATCGCGTCGCACGCGCCGCGCCGCGCGCATGCCGAGCTGGTGCGCGAAGTCGGCGTCCGTGAGCGTGCGCACCACCGCGTCGGCAAACCCGGTCGCCTCGTCGGCGATCAGGATCTCCTCGCCGTGTGCCACGGGAAGGCCCTCGGCGCCGATGGTCGTGGAGACCGTGGCGCGCTCCATGGCCATGCCTTCGTAGATCTTGAGGCGCGTTCCACCGCCGACGCGAAGCGGCACCACGAGCACGCCCGCGCGCTCGAGCCACGGACGAACGTCGGGCACCGTACCCGTGACCGTCACGCCGGCGTGGCGCGAGGCCAGTTCGCGCACCCGGCCGGTAGGGTTGCGGCCAACGATCGCGAGCGTTGCGTCGGGGACGCGAGCCCTGATGAGCGGCAACACCTCGTCACAGAACCAGCCGATCCCGTCTTCGTTCGGCATCCAGTCCATGGAGCCGGTGAAGACGATCTCCTTCGGGCGCTGTGGCTCTCGCTGCGCGGGCCGGAAGTAGTCCGTGTCCACGCCGGTCGGCACGCTGCTCACGTGTGACGTGCCGTAGGCCGCGCGCATGGCATCACGGTCGGCGTCCGACACCGCGACCACGTGACTGAACCGCTGGCATTCGCGCCGCTCCCACGCGGTCATGCGCCGCCATTGCAGGCCGAGGTACCATCGCTTGAGCCAGGATGTGGCGACGGCGGTATGTCGCTCCCAGATTGTGGCCTCGACGTTGTGCTGAAAGAGCAGCGTCGGGACGCCGAGGTCATCCGGGACGTTGAGACTCGGAAAGAGGAAGTCGCAGACGACGACATCGTAGTCTCCCGTGCGCACGGCGTTGCGGATCGCTTCCTCCATGGCCGGCGAACGGTACTTGGCGACGGCATAGGGTTGCGTCGACGCGAGGTTGCGCGCGAGATCCAGGTAGAACCCCGGACTCCCTTTGGCCGGCTGCGTGAACGGCACGCGGATTACCTCATGGCAATACTCGAGCGCCTTCTCGGCGGCGTCGGTGGCGGCCGAGCCGTCGTCGAGCGTGAGGTACGTGATGTGATGCAGCGCCCGCAGCTCGCGCATCATCGCGTACGTCCGGATCTTGCCGCCCTTGTCGATCGGGTGGAGCAGTTCGGTCTTGAGCCAGAGAATCCGCATCGTCAGGCAGCGGGCATGCGGATGTCGCCGGGCGCTTCGCCGTCCATGAAGATGCGCTGCCAGATTTCGAAGTTGATGAGGGACCAGAGCCGCTGCCCGTTGTTGGCGCCGCGCTGGTGCGCTGCGGCGATCAACGCCAGCGTCCCCGCGTCGAAGATGCCGCGGGCCGCGACGCGTGGGCTGAGCACGAACTCGTTGACCAGCGGCTGCCACGACCCGCGCAGCCAGGCGCCCACCGGTACCGGGAAACCCATCTTCTTCCGCGACAGGATCTCGGGCGGCAACATGTCCTTCATGGCCTGACGCAGCACGTATTTGGTGGTCCAGCCGCGCAGCTTGAGGCGCATGGGCAGCGTCGACGCGAACTCCACCAGCGGGTGATCGAGGAACGGCACGCGACTCTCGATCGACGCCGCCATGCTCATCTGGTCCTGCTTCATGAGTAACTCGTGCAGGTACGTCTTCGTGTCGGCGTAGAGCAGCTGGTCGAGCAGGGTGCGCGCGTCCGTGCGGTCGAGGGCTGCCTGCGCGGCCGCATAGGGATCGATGCCCGCCACCCGCTCGCGCATCGCGGCGCTCAGGAGTCCCGGCTGCTGCTGCCGCGGAAAGACCGCAAAATTGTCGAAGTAGAGCGTGGTGAGATCCGCCGGGAGCACGAGTGACGTCCGCGACACGCGCTGCCTGACGCGGGACGCCACCGGCAGCGCACCGACCGCCGTTCTCGCCAGCGCCCGCACCGGGGCAGGGACCAGCGTGCCGAGCGTCCGGTTGAAGATCGTGACACGATAGCGATTGTAGCCGGCCAGCGTCTCGTCGCTGCCCTCTCCCGTGAGCACCACCTTCACGTGCTTCACGGCCAGCCGCGAGACAAAGTTGAGCGCGACGCTCGACGGGTGCGCCATCGGCTCGTCCTCGTGCCACACGAGCGACGGCACCGCCTGCCAGAACTCGCCGGGCGACACCACCACCTCGTGATGGTCCGTGCGATACCGCTCGGCGATCATCCTCGCGTATGAGAGTTCGTTGGCCTCGCGCTCGGCGAACGCCACGGAGAACGTCTTGATGGGGTCGGTGACGAGCGTGCTCATCGCCGCGGTGATCGCCGCGGAGTCGATGCCACCGGAGAGGAACATGCCAAGCGGCACATCGGCCATGAGCCGCATGCGCACCGCCTCGATGAACCGCTCGCGATAGTCGGCCACGATCACGTCATCGGCGCGTTCATCGGTCGCGCCGTAGTGCAGATCCCAATACGGCGCGATCACGACGCGGCCGTCGCGCCAGGTCAGCGTGTGTCCGGGGGGCAGCCGACGGATGCCCTCGAACATCGTCTCGTCGCCCGATGGCGCGTGGTTCGCCAGCATGTCCGGCAGCGCCGCGGCGTTCATCGACGCGCGCACCAGCCCAGACGCCAGGATGGCCTTGATCTCCGATCCGAACAGCAACGTCCCGTCGTCGAGGTGAGCGTAGTAGACCGGCTTTACCCCAAAGCGATCACGGACCAGCAACAGCGACTCGGTGCGAGCGTCCCAGATGGCGATGGCGAACATGCCGCGCAGGTGCGACGGCAGGTCGGCACCGTGGCGCTCGTAGAGTCGCAGGATCGTCTCGGTGTCGCAGTGCGTGTGGTAGCGCACGCCTTCGGACTGCAACTGCCGGGAGAGCTCCGGGTGATTGTAGATCTCGCCGTTGTAGATGAGCTGGATGCGCCCGTCGTCGCTGGCCATCGGCTGTGCGCCGTGTTCGACGTCGACGATGGCGAGCCGACGATGCCCGAGCGCCACCCGATCGGTGAGGTAGAGACCCACGCCGTCCGGACCCCGATGCGCGATCACGTCGCGCATGCGTTCGGCGAGCGCGCGGTCGAGCCGCACGGACGACCGGTTCGGGATCACGATGCCTGCAATGCCGCACATGGTCAGTTGGAGTTGAGAGGCGCGCCACCGTCGGTCCACGCGGTGTCCGTCGCCTCACGGGAATCGAGCATCGTGACTCCACCCATCACCACTCGCCGGGCACCGACCGCCTGCCACCATACCCACAACCCTCCGGGAGTCCGTTCCCCGTAGAGGACGAGTCCGTCCACCGAAAGGTCGCCGCTCCGCGTGTTCCCACAAAGGACGACGCCTTCCGCCGTGGCCCCGGGGAGGACGATCGAGCAGCCGCCCTCATCCTCGGTGTACACGGGAGGAGCCGCGCCATCGCCCACCAGCACGGTGACCACCGAGATCAGTCCGGCTTGCTCGCGCGTGGTGGCGAGGTGCAGCGCGGATTGCGCGACGCCGTACACGGTGGAGACCTTGCCCTCGGACGCCGTCGTCGGCGACGGAAAGCTGTACAGGTCGGCGACCGGGGTGCCGTTGCGCTGAAGTCGCAGCGCCCCGTGCCAGGGCGAGGCGGTCGTGCCCGGCGCGCACTGGAGGTGCGCCGTGAGAGACACGGCCCCTTGGGCGATGAATCGGTCGCGGACGATCCAGGCGTGTGTTGGGTTGCCGAGCCTGACGACGGTGCGCTGACAGGCGAACGGCTGCGTCGCGAGGTCGTCGTAGCCGTCGTGGGAGGCTACGAGGCAGTCTCCGCCGGGCCCGAATCGCCATGCCTCGACGCGAGCCTCCGCGCGCTGTCCCCAGGAGAAGGGGCCGGTCATCTCCGACGAGTCGCGGCCGTCAACCGTCGCGGCGTTGTGCGACGCCGTCGCGCGATAGTGATTGCGCGTGGCGGGATCCGCGGTGTAGGCCATCGTGCCCGGGTCCACGAACAGTGGAGCGCCGCGCCAGGTGAGATCGAAGGCCAGCGCGTCCGCGTGCGCATGTCCGCAGTTCATGGCACCGTGAACGCCGGCGTCGAGCACCATCGCGTCGTTCGCGTCGCGGAGCACGGCGAGGCCGCCGTCGGCGAAGAGGCGCGAACGCGGGGCTTCCGCCTCGCCTGCGACGAGGGAGCTCCCGCGCTGCGTCGCGTCCTCGCCAAAGAGCCACAGCGTCTCGCTCGTCACGGTTCCGGAAGCGGCCAACGATGAACGGCGGCTGGCGAGCGCCGCGGCCGCGATCGCTGGCCGTGCGTCGTGCTGCGTGCGCCCGTCGAGCGACAGGATCCGGCCGCCATCGTCGTCGCCGATGAGCGGGATGCTGCCGTCGAGGCGCGCGATGTGCCGGAGCACCTCACCCAGGCGGCCGATCGAGTCCGCGACCTGGGGCGGAAGCGCATCGCCGGTCCGCTGCGCGAGGAGCAGGAAATGCACATAGAAATCGAGCGTGTATCGATGGTACCACGTCGATTGCTCGAAGTAGGTGCCGTCCGGTCGTACGTGCGTCGGGAGCCACTCGAGCAGCACGCGTCGCCCGGTGGACCGCCACTGCTCCGCGCCGGTGAGGTCTCGCAGCTCGTGGCCCAGGTAGTAGAGCGCGAGCGCTTCGCCGGTGAGATGCGTGTTGGGACTGAACCAGGTGGAGAGGTTCCGCTCGAGATGGCGCGCCGAGAGGCGCAAGTGCCCCACGGCGCGACAGACCGTGGCGTCGGCCAGGGCCGGAGCGTCGCCGAGGAAGCGCAGCACCCAGCACCACGCGATCGCGCGAAAGGCGACTTCGAGGCTGCTCGCCCAGTTGATGCCCACCTTGGGAGGGTTGTCGTCCATCCACGCCGCGAGGTACGCGTTCGCCGCCGTCGCGTAGCGCGTCTCGCCCGTGATGCGCCACGCCTGGGCGAGCGAGACGAGCCACGCGTGGCGATTGAGCTCCCACGTCACCTTGTGGTCGCCGACCACACGCGGATCGAGGTAGGCGACGCGGCTCCAGTGCGCGCGAGGCGCGCGCACGCCAGCCACGGGATCGAGGTGCCAGTCGACCGGCGTCCCGAACGAGAGGTCGTGGTAGCCGAGCAGGTCGAACGTGCCCTCGGTCGCGCGTGTCGCGACGTGCACCACGCGCGCGCTGCCGTCGGCGTCGTCGCGGAGCGCCGCGGCCACCGTGCGGCCCGGATCGTCGAAGCCGGCAAAGAACCCGGACCCGCCGCGCCGGCGGAAGTCAGCGCACCACGCATCGAGCGTGCGCCGCGAGGCGAGGTGCCGCGCCACCCCCTCGGCGCCCGGGTCGCGCAGGTCGCCCACGCCCACGCGTTCGAGGAACGCCGCGGTCGCCTGCAGTCCCCGGAACCGGAGTTCCGCGAGGCTGCGCCCGCGGAGCCGGGCCAGCGTCGTGCGTCGCCCTGAGTTCACGGAGAGAACCTAACGACGCCAGACATCCCATTCCCCGCGGGCCGCGTTCAGGGTGGCGCGCACGATCGCGGCCTGCATGAGCAACACGCCCCACGCCGCCTCGCGCAGCCGGCGGACCCCAAGGACGATGACGATCGCCGCAAGCGCGGCCACGCCAGCGACCGCGCGCAGTGATCCCGCGTCCCCGGCGCTCGTAAGCCACGCGAGCGCACTGCCGCCCGCGACGATTGCCAGCCATGGAGTGAGCAATCGCAGCAGCTTGTGGCTCACGAACTGGATCCACACGGGATTGCGCCAGGGGGCGAGTACGCCTGGCAGCCACGCACAGAGCTGCAGCACACCGGTGAGCGTGCGCACCTTGCGACGGTATTCGTCCTGCGGCGAGAAGCGCCGGTCGTCGGTGGCCGTCGCGTCCGGCTCAAAGCCGATCCGGTACCCGCGCAGCACGGCGTGCATCGGCGTGTAGAGGTCGTCGAGGATGAGCCCTGGCGGGAGGGGCTGCCACAGGTGCCGATGCATCGCGTAGACGGCGCCGGTGACGCCGATCGAGGAGTGCACGCGAGCTTCGGCGGCGCGCAGCCCGCGCTCGTAGCGCCAGTAGAGGTCGGCCACGCTCACGCGCCCCGCGGCGACGGCGCGCGTGGTGAGCGCTCCCGAGACGGCCGCGAGGCGCGAGTCGGCCTGCAGCGCGGCGACGAGGCGCATGATTGTATCGGGAGCAAAGCGCTGTCCCGCGTCGGTGAAGGCGAGGACCGCGCCTTGCGCATCGCGAACCGCGGCGTTCAGCGCAGCCGCCTTGCCGCCCGGCTCGTCGCCAACCACGGTGCGAACCGCACCAGGCGGACCCGGGAGGGGAGCCAGCAGCTGCCTGGGATCGCGACGCGGATCGAGCGCCACGATGACCTCGAGCCGATCGGTGGGATACGAACCCGAGAGGATGTCCTGCACCCGGGCCAGGATCACGGCATCGCTGTCCCTGGTCGCCACGACCACGCTCACCAGCGGCCACGACTCGTCGGGTCGCGTGGGCCGGCTTCCGGCGAACGCCGCGAGCAGGCGCACGACGGCCGGGTACCCGATCCAGGTGAACAGGAGGAGTCCTGATGTGGCGAGAAAAAGCGCGATCACCGCGTGGTCAGCGTTGCGTGAAGGATCGATTGGACAAGCAAGAAGGAGGCCGCAGGCGCCTCAGCGGCGACGACGTAGTGCGTCGAGCTAAGGCGTTCAAATATAACGTGTTAGCCTGGCGAATCCGCTGACCGGTCGCGACCTGCTCACGTCGCCATCGGCAAAGGAGTCGCCCGCGCAGCCAGGCGAAAATCCCGTGCCGCGCGCGTCGGCGCCGGGTGCCGGCCTAACGAGATGACTCGACCCAGCTCAGATCAGGCGCAGTCCCATCCGGCGACGGATGAACACCGCCAGTCCGACACCGCGCGAGACAGTCGCTATCAGCGTGGCCGTCGCGGTGCCCATCATCCCGAACATGGGGGTGAGCACCAGCGTGAGCACGAGGTTGAGCACCGCGCTCACACCAATGATGCGCGCGGCTTCGCGCTGGTAGTCGGTCATCGTGAGGAGGAACCCGGCCAGCGAACCGATCAGGCTGACAAAGGTCACCGAAGCCGTGAGCACCATCAGGACGGGATACGCCGCGTCGAACGTTGGGCCGTACAGGCGAAGGATGAAATGGCCAAAGAAGACGAGGCCAAGCAGTACCGGCAGCGTCACGAGCGCGCTCGCCATCATCACCAGACGCACCATCCGCTGCAGGTCATGCTGCCGGCCGCGCGCGTGGAGGTCGGCGATCATCGGAGCGGCCACGAAGTTCACCGACATCTGGCCGAAGTTGAGCAGGAGCGTCAGGCTCGACGCGGCGCCGTACAACGCGGACTCCGACGTGCTGAGGAACGTGCCGACCACGATCAGGTCCACGGTCTGCGACACGACCATCTGTGAGACGCCGACGACGATCATGCCACTGACGGCCTTCCACCAGGCCGGGACTTCATACGCGGGCTCGGCGGCCCGCATGGGCGCCGGCCAGAGGCGGCGCAGGAATACCCAGGTGAGAGCGAGGCTCACGGTCGCGGCCCCGGCGTTCACGAGCACGCCGGTGGTCGCCGAGAACTGGTGGCCGAAGCCAAACCATGCAATGCCGAGCACCGCCATCAGGATGAGCGGACGCACGATGGTGCCCGCCACCAGCGCCTCGGCGTAGTGCTTGAGTCCCTGCAGGTACGCCCCGTTGAGGATGAGCCGCGCGTTGAAGGGCAGGAGCACGCAGGCCGCCAGCAGCGCCCAGGGCATCTGCGGATGCTTCGCGTACAGGCGATCGTATCCCAGCCACACGATGAGCGCCCCCAGCGCGACCACGGCCAGGCTGGCGCGGGTCATGGTGCGGCGGCTCCATTGCACGAACCCGCGCGCCAATTCCCATCGCTGGGTGGCGACGTACGCGCCGATGAACCGCGTCGCCGCCGCGTCCAGCTCGAGGCGGCCCAGCACCTGTGCGGCGTTCATCGCGGCGAGCGCGACGAGGTACACGCCAAACGCTTCCTTTCCCAGCGACCGGGACAGCACCACCTGGCCGGCGAACGAAATGCCCGCTCCGGCGACCTGGATCACGAGGGACACGATGGCGCCCCGGGTCATCTTCGCGCCCATGCCGCCGCCGCCCAGTCTCGCACGAGCGCGCCGGACGAGGCTGCCGAGCGTCAGGGCATCAGGCTCCGCACCGCCGTTGAGAGGGCTGGCCATGCGTGCCTAACGCTCCGTTGGTGAAAGCGTGCACGCGCTGCCATGCCCGTGGGGGGCGAGCGCCTCCGAGAGCGCCGAGGCCACGGTGGCGGCGCCGGCGTCGGTGAAATGCACGAAGTCGGCAAAGGCACCCTGCCAACGTCCGTCGAACGCGCGGGCCAGGTCGACGTAGGCGACCGAAGAATCGCGCGCGACGTCCGTGATGCTCTTCGCCGCCCTGGCGTGGAACGCGGGGATGACCTCACGCTCTGCCCGCGGGAACTGGTACTCCCAGGAGACGAGCAGCGCCTCGTCGTCAAAGCCCGGTGACATGGTGCGGTTCACATAGCCCATGAGCACGGGAGTGGCCCCCATCGCCCGCACCGTGCCGATGACGCGTCGGAGGTCACTGTCGAACTGCTGCACTCGGTCCTCCGGGACTGCGGTGAATCGCCAGCCCGGAACGAACTTGCTGGCGGTCGACGCGATCGCGCGTTCGCGCACCAGCGTCATCACCCACTCCGGGGCCAGCGCCTTGACCTGCGTGACGAGACGATCGGGAAAGCGTGGAACCAGCGCACGGGTCACGGCGAGCGTCGTGTCGTTGTCCGAGGGACGCGCAGGGGCCGGCGCACGGTCGTTCAGATAGAACGCCGGTGAGGGGTAGATCACCAGGATCGACGGATGCATCACCGCGACCCGCGCGCGGAGGTGACCATCGAGCGATGGCAGTGCCATGCCCGGGAGCGCGGCGTTCACGACTTCCACGTCGGGTGCCTCAGCGCCGCACGCCTGCGCCACCCTCGCGCGCAGCGAGTCTTCGAGCTGGCGGGGGTATTCCCTGTCGACGCTTTCGTAGAGGCCAAACGTCTCCGATGCGCCGGTGGTCACGATGCGGATCGTTCCGGTGGGCGCCGCGATGGGAATGTTCGGGCCGCGGAACCCCAGGCTGTCGAGGTGCCATCGGCGAAAGGTGGCATTGGGCCGGCCGCGTGCCCCCAGCGAGTCGCGGAGCACCAGCTGGTTGGACGACTGCACACGCGACAGCAGGGGCATCCCATACACGATGCGGTCCTCCACGCGACTCGCCAGCTCGAGCACGACAAGCCCGATGACGAGGAGCGGAACCCACCGCCAGCGGCTGCCGGGCGGTGGCGGAATGACCTCGGGGAGTGCAGGTCCGGTCGATGCGTCGCGAGGTGCCATCGGTCAGAACTGGAAATACAGGAACGGTGACGAGCGGGTACCGGCGATGATCGCGAGACACGCGCCCGCTGCGGCAACGAAGGTCAGGCGACGAGGCCAGGTATCGCGCACCTGCAGGTCGAAGGCATTCGGGCCGATCATCGCCCACCACGCGGCGATCGCGATCGCCACACCGGCCAGCGGTGCGCCCGGCACGAGCACTCCCGTCGTCGGCAGCCACATGGCCTTGAGGATCCCGGTGGCCATGCCGAACGATGTCGCGCGGAAGAACACCCACCCGATCATCACGAGCACGAACATCAGGACTTGTCGCACGACGCGCGGCAGTGTCGTCCATGAACTCGCAAACACACGATAGCCGCACAGCAGCAGCCCGTGGTACGCGCCCCAGAGCACGAACGTCCACGACGCGCCGTGCCACAGGCCGCCGAGGAGCATCGTGATCATGAGATTGCGGTACGTCTTGTACGTCCCGTGCCGGTTGCCGCCGAGCGGGATGTAGAGGTAGTCGCGCAGGACACTGGACAGCGAGATGTGCCAGCGCTCCCAGAAATCGGAGGGGTCGAGCGCCTTGTACGGCGAGTTGAAGTTGCGCGGAATACGGATGCCGAAGAGGTAGCCGAGCCCCACGGCCATCGAGCTGTAGCCGGCAAAGTCGAAGTACAGCTGGAAGGAGTACCCGAGCATCGCCATCCAGGCGCCGAGCGTCGACAGCGACTGCCAGTTGTGGAGGGCCGGATCGACGAACGCGGCGATGGAATCGGCGAGGAGCACCTTCTCCACGAGCCCCACCAGGAAGAACTGCACGCCGGGAACGATCCAGCGGGTGCGCGAGGCGTTGTCGAGGTGCTCGAGATCGGCCTCGATCTGGCGGAACCGCACGATCGGACCGGCCACCAGCTGCGAAAAGAGCGAGACGTACGTGGAGAACTCGAAGAAATTGCGCGTCGGCGTGATCACGCCGCGATACGCATCGACGATGTAGGTAATCGTGTGGAACGTGTAGAACGAAATGCCGACCGGCAGGATGATGTTCAGGTGCGGCAGCGGCACGTCGGCGCCAAACCACCCGGTCACCGCCCGCACCGAATCGAGCGTGAAGTTGAAGTACTTGAAGAAGGCGAGGAGCAGCAGGTCGACCGTGATCGGGACGACCAGGCAGAGCTTGCGATGCTTCCGGTCCTTGTACCTGAGGAAGCCGAGCCCCGCGAAGTAGCTGACGAGCGTCGAGAACGCCATCAGCAGGCAGAAGCGCGGGTCCCAGTAGCCGTAGAAGACGTAACCGGTGATCGTGAGCCAGATGTATCGGGCCTGTTTGCGCTGCAGGCTCCAGAACACGAGGTACGTGACCGGGAGGAACGCGAACAGGAAGATGACGCTGTTGAAGAGCACGGAGAGTCCTCGTCAGGCGGCGGCGGAGGACGGCGTGCGGAGGCCATACGCCTCCAGGTAGGCATCGACCATCGCGGCGCGACTGTATCGTCCGACCACGAGCGCTCGGCCCGCGTCGCCGGCGCGCGCGCGCAGGTCCGGCGAGCGGAGCATGGCCCCGATCGCATCGGCGAGCGCGTCCGTGTCCCGAGCCGGGACAAGCAGCCCGCTCTCGCCACTGGTGATCACTTCCGGAATGTCGCCCACCGCGGTGCTGACCACCGGCACGGCAGCCGACATGGCCTCGAGCATCGACATGGGCAGCCCTTCCGAGAAGGACGAGAGCACGAACAGGTCAAACGCGGGAAGCAGGTCGGCCACATCCTTGCGCCAGCCGGCAAACACCACGCGCTCCGCGACGCCGAGTGTCGTGGCGAGCGCCTCGAGGGGCGCGCGCTCCGAGCCGTCGCCCACGAACACGAGGCGCGACGTCGGCTCATCGCGCGTCGCCTTCGCAAATGCCTCGATGAGCATCGGGAAGTTCTTTTCGGGGGCGAGGCGACCGACCGTGGTGACGCAGAATCCGTCACCCAGCCCCAGCGTGGCGCGCGCGGTCGCGCGTCGTGCGGCCGTCGTCGGCTCCAGCGTGGCAACGCCGTTGGGAATGACACGCAGCGACGCCGGCGGTACACCGATCTCGCTCGCGTAGTAGCGCCGCATGCGCTCGCCGAGCACCACGAAGCGATCGATCGATCGCGACATGAAGCGCAGCGTCCGCCGAAAGTCGGGGCGCTCGAGCAGGTACTCGATCGAGTGCTCGGTGTTCACGAGGCGCGGGCCGCCGCCGAACCATCGGGCCGGCACGGCGTACACCAGGGGACCGAAACTGTGTGCGTGCACCGCGGCGGGCCGAAATCCGCGAATGGTGCGGGCGACGCGCAGGTAGAAGCGTGGGTCGCGCAGCCGCCGGCCACCCAGGTTCACGAACTCCACGCCGTGTGCCGCGAGTCGGGGTTCGAGGCTGCCGCCGCGATCGAGGCCCACCACCACCGACCTCACGCCGCGCGCGACCAGTTCGATCGCGAGGTCGGCACACATCGTTTCGAGTCCGCCGCGATCGAGTTCGAGCACGACCTGGACTATCGTGGGAGACGACACGCGCAGGCTAGCGCGGCGGTGTGCTCATCCCGTGAACACCCGCGCCGGCCGGCCACGGCCGCGCCGAGCGCCATCCACGCATCCCACGCACTCGCTGCTGCTGCGGCGCTGCCTGTACCGGCGTGTTCGGCGGACCACCACTCGTCATGGTGGAGAGCAGCACGCCAATGGGCGCCGCGCACGCGAAGTACACCATGCTCGAGTAGCCGAGCGACAGGAAGAATCCGGTGCACATGATCGAGAACAGTGCGGCCTGCGCCATGTTCGCGCGCAGCAGGTCGCGATCCGCTTCGCGGCCGCCGCCCCGCGCGATCAGCTCCTTGGCCCGCTTGCGTGCCCGAATGCCGACAATCTGCCCTCCAATGAGCATCGTCATGAAGCCGCTGAATCCGATGAGACCGAGCTCCGCCGCGACCTGCAGATACATGTTGTGCGCCGCCGCCTGTCGCACGCCAAAGCCGATGTTCTGCTTGGACTCCAGCTCCTTGTACTGAAAGCCGTCCATGCCGACGCCGAGAATCGGCGAGCCCTTCACGTAACCGAGACCCCGCTTCCAGATCTCGATACGTCCGTCGCGTGTCGTGTAGTTGTACTCGGTGGTGTCGAATGCCTTGCGCAAGCGATACACGGCCTGATCGCCCATGCTGAGCGCGGTGACGATCGCCCCGGCGACGACGAAGAGAATGAACGGCGCGCGGCGCTTGGGTGGGGCGAGAACCAGCAGGAAGGGCACGAGCGCACCCACCGAGAGCAGGCCGCCCCGCGAGCCGGTCTTGAGGATTCCGAGCGCGCAGATCGGCAGCGCGAGCAGGGCCACGTAGCGGGGCCACCCCTTTTCCGTGAGGACGAGATAGATCGCCCAGGGAATCGTCAGCGTGAACAGCGCGGCCGTCTCGTTGGCGTCGTACGTCAGGCCGATTTCGAACCGACCCGGCGTGGATCGCAACAGCGCAATCGCGCCAGCGACCATGACGCCCACGACCAGCGACGTGATCAGAAAACGCGCGGCCCGCCGATCGGCAAAGATCGCGGCCGTCACGATGAAGAGCAGGACCGCGTTGTAGTAGGTCTTGGTGAGGTAGTTGAAGCTGGCCTTGGGCCACACACCGGTTGGGATCGTGAGCACGGTGAAGGCCACCACGATCATAAGGCCCTTGGTCACCGGGGACGCGAAGATGGCACGCAGCACGTCGCGCCGGATCGCGGTAAATGCGAGCGCGCACACCAGCACGCCAGACAGCAGCCCGAGACGCAACGGACCCAGTGCTCGCACGATCTCGTGGATGCGACCCATCGAGACGAGGGTGTACGCCGTCACGGCGTACACGAACGCGTTCGGGAGCGTGACCCCTTGCTGGCCCTGGTGCGGAATCGCCGCGGCTGTCGCGTTCACTCGTGGACGAAGAAGATGGGGGCTGTGCGCCGGTGTGCCCCGAGAAAAGCAAGAATAGTACCCGCTGGGCCGAAACGCCCGACCCGGCCTCCCCCCACGATAGTCCCATGGCCGCCGGAGGCAAAGTGTTCGTACGTCACAACTTGGACGCACGACCTGGATTACCTGTCACGAACGCCCGGCGCGATCGACGTGCCCCAAAGGTGAGGGCGAGATCGGCTGCGACCCCGGACGTTGCGCTAGATGTAGCCCAACGAAGCCAGTCGACGACGAATCTCCTCTTCCTGAGTGTCGACGCTGGTTCCCTCGCTCGGGATGACGCCGAGCATCTCCAGGGTCCGCATCACCTTCCACGCGGCCTGGTCCACCGACTCGCGCGACGAGTCCACATAGACCTCGGGTCGGAGCGGCGCCTCGTACGGCGCGTTGACCCCCGTGAACTCCTCCACCTCTCCTCGACGTGCCGCGGCGTACATCCCGTCGGTGTCGCGTTGCTCGGCGATCTTCACCGGGCAGTCCACGTGCACTTCAAGAAAGTTCGTCGTGTTGCGCCTCACCTCGTCGCGACTCGACCGGTAGGGCGACACCGCGGCACAGATGGCGATGACGCCGTTCCGCGACAGCAACTTGGCCACGTACCCGATACGCCGAACGTTCTCCTCGCGATCCGCCCGCGAGAACCCAAGTCCACGCGAGAGGCTCTCTCGTACCTCGGCACCATCGAGCAACTCGACCGCACACCCGCGATCGATCAGGCGCTGATACACCTCGCGGGCGACGGTGCTCTTGCCCGACGAGGGGAGACCGGTGAACCACACGGTAGAGCCCTTCAGATTCATGGCACGCGACGGTTCGTGACCAGACGCGGCGACGCTCGCCGCTTCAGCAAGGTAGCACCCATCCACCGTCCGCACGTCGGACAACGTTGCTCATCGTGGCCTCACACCAGCCCCAGCACGGGCCACCACAGCCACGCCACCAGCAACACGATGAGGACCGACGCGATCGTCATGATGCCGCCCGCCTTCACGACGTCCATCATGCGCAGGTAGCCCGACGCAAACACGATCGTATTCGGCGCCGACGAAAACGGCAGCGCAAAGTCGAGCCCGGCGCCGATGGAGGTCGCCAGGGTCAGCGACACCGGCGAGGCGCCGAGCTGGTTTCCGAGACTGAACGCCAGCGGGAGCATGACGGCAACCGCGGCGGCGTTGCTCATGAACTCGGAGAGCAGCAACGTCCCGACGACCACGAGCCCCACGGCGAGCAGCGGCGGGATGCTCACGCCCGACATGTAGCTCTCGACGACCCATCGCGCCGCTCCCGTTCGGTCGATCGCGACACCGAGCGCGATGGCGCCGCCGTACATGAGCACGATGTTCCAGAAGATCCGGCGCTCGGCCTCTTCCCAGCTCAGCGTGCGGAAGGCGAACAGCAGCACGGCGCCGAGCAGCGCGATGATCGCCAGGTCCACGCGATCGCCGATCAGCACCCAGGCCGCGATCGTCAGCGCCACGATGACGCCGACGGACCACTGTCGGCGATCCGCCTTGCCCATATCGGCGACGGTCCGCTCGAGCAGCACGCGCGCCGAGCCGAACTGCACCTCCTCGCGCGGAAAACACCAGCGCAGAATGAACGGGGCGACGGCCACGCCGAGGATCACCATCGGAAGCGACGCGATCACCCACTGCGAAAACGTGATCGTGCGACCGAACGATTCGTGCAGCATGCCGAGCGCGAGCGCGGCGCGCGTACTGCCCAGCATGCTCGCGTTCGAGCCGATCATCGCGCCCCAGGCGAGCGAGAGGAACAGCGTCTTGGCATAGGTGCTGTGCAGCGGTCGCAGCCGCAGCGCCAGCGCGACCTCCACGGCAATCGGGAAAAGCATCGCCGAGGTGGCCTGGTTAGGCATCCAGAGCGTGCCGAATGCCGCGGCCAGCATCATGCCGTTAGCGAACGCGTACGGCGATCGTTCGAAGTAGCGCAGGAAGAGCAGGGCGCACCGCTTGCTCAAACCGCTGTCGACGAGGGCGCCGCCAATGAGAAAGACGCCGATCAGGAAGAAGACCGCCGAGCTGCCGAACGCGGCAAAGGCATCGGCCGGCTTCATCACGCCAAGAATCCCGAGCAGCGAGAGCGCAAGCAGGCCGGTGACGCCGAACGGAACGACGTTCGTGACCCAGAGGACGGTGCAGAAGATGAAGATCGCACCGGCCGTCTTGCCTTCGGCCGAGAGTCCGGCGGGCAGCGGCGCGAGCAGAATGCCGAGCGACGTGAGCGCGCCGGCGAGCAGGATGACGCGTGGTCCCCAGCGCTGCCAGGCCGGCTCCGCGGGCGCGACGACGTCGAGCCTGCCCGGCGTGGTTTGGCGTCGCTCTTCGGGCCAGCGGAACTCCGCGTGTGCGTCGACGGGTTCCGCCTCCGAAGGTCGACCGGGTGTGGTCATCTCAGCGTGCGATGGCGACGCGACGCACGTCGATGGCGCGGAGCAGGGCGTCCACGTGTTCGTCGGCGAGCCGCACGCGGCCCATGAGGCGACCTTCGTTCACGTCGCCGTGGTCGTCCGAGCCACCAGTCATCAGGAGCCCAAGCTTCGTCGCGAGGGATGAGAACCTGGCGACCGCGGCGTCGTCATGCGTGGGATACCACACCTCGATGCCGTCGAGGCCCTGCACGGCGAGCGTGCGGACCTCCGCGTCGGTGAGGCCGGTGCGCAGCGGATGGGCCGCCACGGCGACACCACCAGCGTCGTGGATTCGCTGCACGGCCTCGGCCGGCGAGATCTTGATGCGCTGCACGTAGCAGCGCCCGCCGTCGAGGATGAGGTCCGGGGTGAAGGCCGACTTCACATCGGGCACGATGCCGGCTTCGACCATCGCACGCGCGACATGCGGGCGCCCGATGTTCTCCGGGCCACCGGCGATCTCGAGCACGCGGTCGAAGGAGACGGCATGGCCGTGTTCATTGAGCTTCTGGACCATGCCCCAGGCGCGGGCAAAGCGGCCGTCGCGGAGGGCTCGGAGCGTGTGCCTGAAGGCGCCGTCGTCGCGGGCGACGCCATAGGCGAGGATGTCGACCTGGCGATCGTCGTCGTCGAGCGTGGAGATCTCGCAAGCCGGGATGAAGCGCATGCCCAGCGCATGCGCGGCGCCCTCGGCTTCATCGATGCCGTCGAGCGTGTCGTGGTCCGTGAGCGCGATGGTTGCGAAGCCCATCGCGTGGGCACGACGCACGACCTCCGCCGGCGCGTCGGAGCCGTCGGAGGCGGTAGAGTGCAGTTGAAGGTCGGCGCCCCGGCCGGAACCGGGACGCCGATGGGGCTGGCTCACGCCTGTGCCCCGGCCGCCGCTGCCTGTTCCTGGTAGGCAGCCATCAGGATGCGCGCCAGCTCGGGACGCGTGAACTCCGGCGGTGGCAGTTCACCGGCGTTGAGCATCTCGCGGACCTTGGTGCCCGAGAGCGTCACGTGGTGCGTCTTGTCGTGCGGGCACGTGCGCGTGGAGGCCATGTTGCCGCAGGTGGCGCAGAAGAACGTGTGCTCGAACTTGAACGGCGTGATCCCCAACTCGTGCGCCGGGAACTTGTCGATCAGGATCTGCGCATCGTAGGAGCCGTAGTAGTTGCCCACGCCCGCGTGGTCGCGACCGACGATGAAGTGCGTGCACCCGTAGTTCTTGCGGGCGATGGCGTGCCACACCGCTTCGCGCGGCCCGGCGTAGCGCATCGCGGCCGGGAACACGGCCAGCATCGCGCGGTTCTTCGGGTAGTAGTGCTCGAGGATCGCTTCGTACGTTTTCATGCGCACGTCGGCAGGCACGTCGTCGGACTTGGTCGCTCCAACGAGCGGGTGCAGCATGAGCCCATCCACGCTTTCCATCGCCACCTTCTGCAGGTACTCGTGCGCGCGGTGCACCGGGTTGCGCGTCTGGAACGCAACGACGGTCTTCCAGCCGAGCTCGTCGAACTTCTGCCGCGTCTCGAGCGGCGTCAGGCGGTGGTCGTTGAACTGATCGTAGGCGGGGCGATCGATGACCCACACCGGACCGCCGAGGTAGACGTCGCCCTGGTTCATGACCCGTGCGACGCCGGGGTGCGCCATCTCATCGGTGCCGTAGCACGCCTTGACTTCGCGCGCCTTGTCTGGCGTCCAGATGTCGTTGATCGTCATCACCGCGAGGATCTTGCCGCCCTTGTCGGTCAGCGCGATCTCCTGGCCCACGGTGAGGTCCTTCGCGCGCTCCGATGAGGTCGCGAGGTTCACCGGCATCGCCCACACCAGGCCGTCGGTCAGTCGCATCGAGTCAACCACCGTGTCGTAGTCGGCGCGGCGCATGAAGCCGGTGAGGGGCGATAGCGCACCGTAGCCGATCATCTCGAGGTCGGCCATCTCGCGCTCGTCGAGACCGAACTTGGGCAGCGCCTTGGCGCGTTCCAGCGCCTCCTTGCGCGCCTCGCCCTTGAGCTCGCGGTCAACCAGCACGCCGCCGTGCGGCACGCTTGGTCCCGGCGTCTTCTTGGCGGCCTCGACCCGCCTGGACGCTTCCGCACGCTCCGACCCCACGCCGACCACGGTGCCCAGCCCCTTGGGGATGTATCCGCGATCCTCGAGCAGCTTCATGACCCGGTCGGCGCTCTCTTCGATGGACTCCTTGTCCGTGTCGAGGATCAGCTCCGGGTTGGTGGGCTCTTCATATGGATCGTTGACCCCCGTGAAGCCCTGGATCTCCCCGGCCATCGCCTTCTTGTACATGCCCTTGACGTCCCGCCCTACGAGCACGTCGAGCGGTGTGCGGACGTAGACCTCGAGAAAGTCCCCGATGTCGTGCCGCGCCTTGTCGCGCATCGCGCGATAGGGCGAAATGAAGCAGCTCAGGACCACGACGCCATTGCGCGTGAGGATCTGCGAGACGAACGTCACCCGTTCGATGTTCTTGTCCCGGTCCTCCTTGGAGAAACCCAGGTCTCGGCAGAGGCTCTGCCGAACCACGTCCCCGTCGAGGCGTTCAGACAGGATGTGGCGGCTTTGCAGCAGCTCGTGAACCCGGCGGGCGACGGTGGTCTTTCCGGAGCCGGAAAGACCTGTGAACCAGAGAGTTACGCCTTTGGACATGGGGATGGGTGTGCGTTGCGTTGAGAAGATCCGACCGAATCTGCGGCTTTTGCTACGGTGAGTCCTGTTCTTGCAGAAACGGTACCGCGACAATCAGTGGTTACGATAAGCAGCCAAGGACGTTTTCAGGGGTGCCTTGGTAAGGTGACCCCCATTTCTACGGCTCGTGCCGAGGAGACCCGCGCTCATGTACATCGGTCCTGACTCCCTCATGCCCGTCGCGTCGGCGTTTGCCGCCGTCGCTGGCTTCCTCCTGATGTTCTGGCGGCGGGTCGTCGGGGCCTTCCGGCTCATCTTCGGCAAGCTCTTCAACAAGCAGTAGACGGCTGCGGCCTGGCGCAGGGCCCCGGCGCGCCGGGGCCTTTGTCGTTTTCCGCCTCGTCTCTCATTGACCATGCCTGCGGCATCGCTGAAGGTCGTCGCGGTCGGGTTTGACGGGCTCGACCCCAGGATCGTGGAGCGACTGCTCGCGGCCGGCGCGTTGCCAGCGTTCGCGCGACTCGCCGCGCAGGGTGGCCTCGCCCGCGTGGCCACCACCACGCCCGCGCAGACGCCCGTCGCCTGGTCGAGCTTTGCCACGGGCCTCAACCCGGGCGGGCACGGCATCTTCGACTTCCTCCGCCGGGACCCGGAGCGATACCTCCCCGACCTCGGCCTGAGTCGCTTCGAGCAGCGAAGCGCGATGCTCCCGCCAGCAGCCGTGAACCTCAGGAGCGGCGCCACCATCTGGGAACTCGCGAGCCAAGCGGGGCTGCGCAGCGTGGTGCTCCGGTGCCCGTGCACCTTTCCCCCGGCGCCGTTCCGCGGCCGACTCCTCTCGGGAATGGGCGTGCCTGACCTCCGCGGCGGGATCGGTACGGCGACCTTCCTGTGCGCCGGTGAAGCCACGCCATCGAATGAGGCGGAGATCGTGCGGCGCCTGGAACGCGACGGCTCGACATTTCGCTCCTTTCTCACCGGGCCCGCGCGCTCACACAACGACGAACTGGTCATCCCGCTGACGCTCACCACGCGCGGCGATGCCGACGGGTCCGTGCGCTTTGATAGCGGGACGGTACACGCGCTCCGTGAAGGAGCGTGGAGCGAGTGGGTCCCCATCGCCTTTCGGAGCGGCCTGCTCACCAGGCTCCGCGGAATAGTGCGACTGCTGCTCGTGCGTGGCGGGAACGATCCCGAACTCTACGTGTCGCCCATCAACTACGACCCTGCCTCACCCGCGTTCCCCATCAGCGAGCCATGGTCGTATGCCGGTGCGTTGCAGGACGCGATCGGTGCGTATGCGACGCTCGGGATGCCTGAGGACCACACCGGCCTCACCAACAGCCGCTTTGACGAGGCGACGTTCCTCGCCCAGTGCGATCTCATCATGCAGGAGCGTCTCGCCATGCTGCGCCACGAGCTCGGCCGCGGGGACTCCGATTTTCTCTACTGTCTGTTCGACACGCCGGATCGCGTGCAGCACATGTTCTGGCGCTTTACCGAGCCCGATCACCCGGCGAACGCCATGCACGGGCTGGATCCGGCCTACCGCGCGGTGATCGACGAGCACTACCGCTCGTGCGACGCGATCCTCGGCGAGGTGCTGGACAGCGTCGATGATCGCACGACGGTCATGGTCCTCTCCGATCACGGATTCACGAGCTTCCGCCGAGCGTTTCATGTCAACAGCTGGCTCGCCGATCACGGCTGGCTGCAGTTTCGCCGCGGTGTGCGACGTGGTGACGAGACCTCGAGCTTCTTCCACGGCGTTGATTGGAGCCGCACGCGTGCGTACGCGACCGGGTTCGGGTCGATCTATCTCAACGTCGAGGGGCGCGAGGGGCAGGGGATCGTTCCGGCCCCTGATCGCGCGCGCGTGGCGAGCGACCTTGCACGGTCCATCTGCGGCGCGCGGGACACTGAAACGGACGTCGTCGCGGTGGCGCGCGCCGCGGTGCGCGAGTCGGTATACCGTGGTTCGCGCATCGACGACGCGCCTGACGTGATTCTTGGAATGGCCAATGGTTTTCGTGTGTCGTGGGAAACGGCACTCGGTGGTGCGCCAGCAGTGTTGTTCGAGCACAACACTCGCAAGTGGGCGGGCGACCACATCGTGTCGCCCGAACTGGTGCCGGGAGTGTTGCTCATGAACCGGCCGTTCAGTCACGAAGGCGCGACGCTTGCTGATTGCATGCGTAGCATCCTCGATCTCCTGGGAGTACCTGCTCCCGCGTCGGTCGAGGGTCGATCGCTCCTTCCGCCCGCATGACGAGCAGCACGACAGCGTCGGACATCGGTACCCTGGTGGATCTCCTGCAGGACGCGGCGCAGCGCCGACCGGACCATCCGGCCGTCGAGGCGATTCCGTCGGGCTGCCTGACGTTTCGTGCGCTCGATGCCTTGAGCGATCGTGTCCGCGATCGCCTGACATTGCTTGGTGTTGGCCGCGGCGATCGCGTGGGGATCTATGCCCGCAAGTCGATCGATGCATACAGCGCGATGCTCGGCGTCATGAAATGCGGTGCTGCATACGTACCGGTCGACTACGCGGCGCCGGCGTGGCGGAGCGCCTTCATTCTCGCGGACTGCGGCGTGAAGGCCGTGGTGCTCGAGTCTTCGCTCACCGCCGCCTGGTCCGAAGAGGCGACCAGGCTCGGCCCGCTTCCTTCCCTCATCGAACTCCAGGGCGCGGGCGATGGGTCGCACCTCACGGCGGCCCTGGACGCGCTCGACGTCACGCACGGAATGGCCGCGCGCGCTGTCACGGTTCGGCCGCGGAGCGACGAGCTGGCGTACATCCTCTACACCTCCGGTTCAACGGGCAAGCCGAAGGGCGTCATGCTCTCGCACCGCAACGCGGTCTCGTACGTGGACTGGTGCTCGGCGGTCTTTGCGCCGCGCGAAGACGATCGGTTCTCATCGCACGCGCCGTTTCACTTCGACCTGTCGATCCTGGACCTCTACGTGCCGCTCAAACATGGCGCGACGGTCGTGCTGATCAACGCGGATCAGGGGAAGGAGCCCACGAGCCTGGCAGCGCTCATCGCCGAGCGCCGACTGACGGTGTGGTACTCCACACCGACGATTCTGACGATGCTCGCGCAGTACGGGAAGATGAACCGTCACGAGTACACCTCATTGCGCTACGTCTTCTTTGCCGGCGAGGTCTTCCCCGTGAAGCACCTGCGGGCGGTGAAGGCGCTTCTGCCGAGCGCGCGGTTCTTCAACCTCTACGGGCCCACCGAAACCAACGTGTGCACGTATCACGAGATCCCCGCCGAGGTGGAGCCGACGCGCACGGAGCCCTACCCGATCGGTCGTGCGTGCGAACAGTTCGCGTCTCGCGTGGTCGACGAGGACGGTCGTGACGTGGAGCGTGGCGCCGAGGGCGAGCTGATCATGGCGGGCCCAGGGGTGCTCCTGGGCTACTGGAACCTGCCGGAGAAGACGGCGGAGGCTTTCTTCGTCGATGCAGGTGGCACGCGTTGGTATCGCACCGGCGACCTCGTCACCGAGGACGCGCACGGCGTGTTCACGTACGTGGGCCGACGCGATCGAATGGTCAAGCGTCGCGGCTACCGGATCGAGCTGGGCGAGATCGAATCGGGCCTCTATCGGCATCCCGACGTGAAGGAGGCCGCCGTGGTCGCCGTGAAGGACGCCGAGGGTGGGGTGCGCATCAAGGCGGTGCTCGCATCGTCAGGCGCCGCGCTTTCGGTGATTGCGATGAAGCAGTTCTGCGCGCAGGTACTTCCGGCCTACATGAGCCCGGACGTGTTCACCTTCGTCGATGCGTTGCCGCGCACGTCGACCGACAAGGTGGACTACCAGTGTCTCATGGCGAGCTGACGCGATGAATTTCGACTATTCGCCCGAGCAGGAGACGTTGCGACGCGAGGTGATCAGGTTCGCGCGCGAGCGGCTCAACGCAGGCGTCATCGAGCGGGACCGCCAGCAGGAGTTCTCGCGCGAACTCTGGCGCGCGTGCGGCGAGATGGGTCTGCAGGGCCTGCCCGTGCCCGAGGCGCTTGGTGGGTCGGGGCTGGATCCCCTCACGACGACGATCGCGATCGAGGCGCTGGGCTACGGCTGCACCGACAACGGTCTCGTGTTCTCCGTGTGCGCGCACCTGCTTTCCTGCGTGGTGCCGATGTGGCGCTTCGGGAACGCGGAGCAGCAGGCGAAGTACCTGCCGCGGCTCTGCACCGGAGAGTTGATCGGCATCCATGCAATGACCGAACCCGGGAGCGGTTCCGATTCGTTCGGGCTCCGGACCCGCGCGACGCGCGAGGGCGACGCGTGGCGCATCGATGGATCGAAGACGTTCATCTCCAACGCGCCGGTCGCCGACGTGATCATCGTCTTTGCGCTCACCGATGTGACCAAGGGCTACCATGGCGGCGTGACCGCGTTCCTGATGGAGCGCGACACTCCGGGCCTCACGGTCTCGCGCAAGATCGAGAAGATGGGCATGCGCACGTCGCCGTTCGGCGAACTCGGGTTCGACGGCGTTCTCGTTCCCGACGCGGCGATCCTCGGGACGCTCGGGGGCGGGAGCGGCATCTTCACCCATGCGATGGACTGGGAGCGCATCGTGCTCTTCGCCGCGCACGTGGGCCAGATGGAGCGCCTGCTCGAGCGCGGTGTGCAGTATGCACGCACCCGACAGCAAGGCGGCAAGGCGATCGGGAAGTACCAGGCGGTGTCCCACAAGCTCGCCGACCTCAAGGTGCAGCTCGAGGCGGCACGCCTGTTGCTCTACCGTTCGGCGACGCGTCTCGACCGAACCAGGGCGGTGTCGCTCGACGGCGCCATGACCAAGCTGTTCGTGAGCGAGTCGCTGGTACGCGGCGCGCTCGACGTGCTGCAGGTCTTTGCCGGCTATGGCTACGCCGTGGAGTACGAGGTGGAGCGCGAGGTGCGCGACGCCCTTGGCAGCCGCATCTACTCCGGCACCTCCGACATCCAGCGCAACATCATCGGTTCGTGGCTCCGACTCTAGGCATCTCTTCACTGCAATGAACGCCAGCACCACGCCGTCCGGGCTCCGCGCCATCGATCTCACCGACGTCAGCCGCCGGTGGGGCGACGTGCGTTCGATGGTCGTCATCGCCGCACAGCTCTCGGTGCTCATGCTGGTGATCCAGGCCCTGAACATCGAGAACCCGGTGTTTCACGATCGGGTGATCCCGTTGGCCTTTGGTGGTGCGGTCGTTCACCATTTCCTGCCGAAGGCCTGGCGGGCGTGGTGTTTCGTCGCGCTGTCCATCACGGGCTTCGCTCTGGTGTTCGGCGTCACGCAGGTGGCGTGGTTCCTCGTGCTTGCCGCCGCCATGCTCGCGTGGCTCCACCTGCCGATCGCGTTCGGGCTTCGCTTCGCGGGGTGGGTGGCGATGGTGGCCGTTCTCGGGTTCGCACGCGCGGGCACGATCCCCGTGCCGTGGTCGGGCGCGCTGTGGCCGGTCTTCGGCTCGATCTTCATGCTGCGCGCGATCGTCTACGTGTACGAGCTGCGCTACCAGAAGGGGCCCGTCGACTGGAAGATGACGCTGTCGTGGTTCTTCATGCTGCCCAGCGTGAGCTTCCCGTTCTTCCCGATCGTCGACTTCGGGATGTTCCGGCGGACGTACTACGACAAGCCGGCCTTTGCGATCTACCAGACCGGGGTGCACTGGATGGTGCGCGGACTCACGCACCTCGTGTTGTACCGGCTCGTGTATCAGCATCTCACGCTCGGGACGGGAGAGGTGGACACCGGGCGTGAACTCGTGCAGTACCTGCTCGCCAACTTCGCGCTGTACCTGCGGGTCTCCGGCCAGTTCCATCTGATCGTCGGCCTGCTGCATCTCTTTGGGTTCCGGCTGCCGGAGACGCACCGGTTCTTCTATCTCGCCGCGTCGTTCCCCGACTTCTGGCGCCGGATCAACATCTACTGGAAGGACTTCATGCAGAAGGTCTTCTTCATGCCGGTGTACATGCCGCTCGTGAAGAAGCACGGGGACACCGTGGCGCTGGTGGTGGCGACCGCCGTCACCATCTTCGCGACGTGGTTCCTGCACTCGTACCAGTGGTTCTGGCTCCTGGGGCGCTGGCTCTTCACCGTGACCGATGTGCTCTTCTGGGTGATCCTCGGCGTGCTGCTCGTCGCCGGATCCCTGCGCGAGCGCAAGCGCGGCCGCGTGCGACCCGGTACGGCGGAGACGCGGACGCTGCGCCATCAGGTGCGCCTCGGCGTCCAGGCGATCGGTGTGTTCACGATCATGTGCGTGATCTGGGCCTTCTGGAACTCGCCAACGCTGGGCGACGCGCTCGCGCTGTTTGCGATCAAGTCATGGGACTGGACCGCGACGGCGATGGTGCTGGTCACCTGGATGCTGGTTGGCGTCGGCGCCGGGGTGGGAGAGCGCATTCGACCGCCGGGTCACGAGGACGTCGTCCCTCCGACCGCGTGGGGCACGCTGCGGACCGCCGCGCCGTTGCTTGCCGTGTGGGGGATGGGGTTCGGCGTGGTCAACGAACGGTTGCATGGCGACGTGCGTGGCGTGCTGCGCGACCTCCAGGTGGCCGCGCTCAATCGGCGGGACGCCAACGAGCTGCAGCGGGGCTACTACGAGGAACTCACCGGCGTCAACCGGTTCAACGGCGAGTTGTGGAACGTATACGTGGCCAAGGGCAACGACTGGCCGCGCCTGCAGGAACTCGGTGGCACGCAGTCCACCCGTGACCTGCTGCGCGTGCAGCTCAAGCCGTACCTGGGGATCATGTTTCACGGTCACCCGTTCCGCACCAACCGGTTCGGCATGCGCGACGGGGACTACGCGCAACTGCCGGCGCCCGGCACGCACCGCGTGGCCGTGCTTGGGTCGTCGTACGTGATGGGTGATGGCGTCGCCGACGGCCACACGTTCGAAGCGCTGGTCGAGAGTCGGCTGAATCGGGAGCGTCCGGTCGCGGGTCCGGTTGGGTGGGAGTTCCTCAACTTCGGCGTCGCCGAGTACAGCCCGATCTCGAACCTCATGATCATGGACAACGGGCGCGTGTCGGGCTTCGAGCCGGACGTCGTGCTCCTCGTGGGCCACGTGATCGACATGTTCACCTCGCACCACGTGATCGAGGCGGTACAGCGTGGCTGGGACCTGAAGTACGACTACCTGCGGCACATCGTCGACTCCGTGGGTGCGCGACAGGGCATGTCTCGCGAAGAACTCAAAAATCGGCTCCTCCCGATGGAGGAGCGGTTGGCGCGCGAATCGTTCCAGCACATCGCACGCGTGGCGCGCGAGCGCAAGCTGCGGCTCATCTGGGTCCTGATCCCCACCCCGATGCAGCGGCCATCGCCGGAACGCGAGGCGCTGCTGCGGAGTGTCATGGCGGACGTCGGCATCGAGCGGATCGACATGAGCGACGTCTACCGTGGTCACGACGAGCGGGCCCTGGTGGTGGCCGACTTCGACCGTCACCCGAACACGCTGGGCCACCGCCTCATCGCCGATCGGCTCTACAAGGAGCTGCTGGCGCGCCCGCACCTGCTTGGTGGATCGCCGGACACGCCCGCGACGCCCGCGACCTCGGCCGCGCGCCCGTAGCGCTTCGCGCTCGACCTCGTGGTGCGCCTTGCGCCGCGCCGCCTCTTCCGTTTTCCTCACACGCCATGGACGCCATCGAGCAGAACGTCAAGTCCTTCATCATCGACTCCTTCCTGCCGGGGGCCGACCCGTCCCAGCTGACCGAGGAGACGCCGCTGATCACCGGCGGCATTCTCGACTCATTGGCGACGGTGCAGCTGTCGATCTATCTCGAACAGCACTTCCACATCGAGATCGGCGCGCACGAGACCGGCCCCGACAATCTCAACACACTCGCGCAGATCGCAGCCCTGGTGCGATCGAAGCGCCCGGCGTGACGATGTCGTGACCGAGGCCCAGGCACCTCCGGTGCTGTCGAACCCGCCGCGCGCCGCGCGGCTGGGCGCGTCGCTCGCGCGGGCCGCGGCATTTGCCGGATTCGCGAGTGCGGCTCACGTCGCGTTGCTGGTTCGCACGCGGTACCTCAAGGGCGAGTTCTCGTGGGCCTCGCGCGACATGCTCTGGATGTCGCCGGTCGCGAACATCGTGATCCTTTGCGGCCTGGCCATCGCGACGTGGGCGGTGGCGCGCGCCGTGGCCCGGGGGCGGGGGCAGGCAATCGTCGACGGCGTGCTCGCGGGTTTCACCGCGCTTGCCGTGCTGCTGCTGATCGGTGGACTTCACGAGATCGCCGTGGCGGTGCTGTCGGTTGGCGTTGGCGTGCAGGTTGGACGCTGGTCGGCGTCGGGCGCGCGTGTGGTACGATGGTCCACCGTGGTGGGCCTTGGCGTCCTGGGCATCATGCTGGCTGCGGGCGCCGCGGAGCGGTTCACCCGCGACAGGCGGCTCAGCGCCGGCGCGCGGCAGGACGCACCGCAGGGCGCGCCCAACGTGCTCGTGATCATCTGGGACACGGTGCGTGCCGCGAGCGTCGGACTCTATGGCGCCGAGCGACCGACGACGCCCGAGCTCGAGGCCTTCGCCGCGACGGCGACGACGTTCGACTGGGCCATGGCCCCGTCGCCGTGGACGCTGCCCTCGCACTGCTCGATGTTCACCGGCCTGCAGCCCGGCGAGCACAGTTGCCGCTGGGGCGTGCCGCTCCGCGGCGAGCCGATGACGATTGCCGAGGCGTTCCGGGCCCGTGGTTGGCGCACCGGAGCGTTTGTCGCAAACCCGTTCTACACGTCCTGGGAGTCGGGGCTCGGCTACGGGTTCGAGCGCTACAACGAAATCCGCGTGTCGGTGCGTCAGGTGCTGCTGTCGTCGACGCTGTCGCAGACCGGCATCGCGCGCGACCTGTTTCGGGGCTCCACATGGCGGGAGCGCACCCGGGCGTTGCGATCCTTCAAGCTGCGCGGCGATCCCAAGCCGCTCACCGATCGCAAACTGGCCGCGCAGGTGAATGACGAGTTCCTCGGCTGGCTGGACCGGGGCGACGCGCGGCCGTTCTTCGCGTTCCTGAACCTTTTCGACGCACATGATCCCTACGATCCGCCGGCGCCGTGGGACGCAAAGTTCCCGCAGGCGCCAAAGCGGCTCGGCCTGTACGAGGGCGGCGTGGCGTACATGGACAGCGAACTCGGCCGCCTCACGAGGGCCCTCGCGCAACGTGGTTTGCTGGACAACACGATCATCGTCGTGACGTCGGACCATGGGGAGATGTTCGGTGAGCACGGCATGACGAACCACGGACACGCGCTGTACATGCCGCTCATCCACGTGCCGCTGGTCGTCAGGGCGCCGGGCCTGCCGACCGGACAGCGCGTGTCGAGCGTCGTCGGGTTGCGCGACCTCGCCGCCACGCTGGCACAGCTTGCCGGCCTCGGATCGGTGCCGGGCATCGGCGGCAGCTCGTTCGCCACCGCCGACCGGTTGCAGCCGTCGCCAGTCGGCGACTCGACCGTGGCGCGCGTCGCGCTGTCCGAGGTGGAGAAGTCGCAGCTGTTCTGGATGAAGGGTCCGGCGCGGCTCGGCGCGATGCACGCGCTCACCGACGACTCCCTGCACTACATCGTGGACGCCACGGGCGCGGAGGAACTGTTCGCGTATCGTTCGGACCGCAGCGAATCGGAGAACCTGGCGTCGCGCGACAGCACGCAGCTCCGGCGATTCCGCGCGCTCCTGCCGCGGATGGCTCGCGCTCTGGTCCGCTAGGGTCGCGCCCGCCCGTGAGCGCGCCACGCGAGATGGCCTGGTGGGAACCGCCCGTCCTTGCGGTCGCCGCTGGCTGGGTTGCCGGTTTTGCGCACACGGTGTTCACCTGGTATCGCCGACACGTGGCGCACGAGTTCACGTGGTCCAGCCGCGACCTCTCGTGGATGTCGCCGCTCGGCAACGTGGCGATGCTGCTCGCGCCGGCCGCGTTGCTCGTCGTCGTCGCCCTGGTCCGCCGCGGTCGCGTACCCAGGGCGCCGGGAACGTTTCTGGTCGTGTTGCCCGCGGCGGTGAGCGTGCTCCTGCTGATCCAGCGGCTCCACCCATTCGCCGTGCTCATTCTCGCAGCAGGCCTGGCCGTGCGCGCGGGCCTGTCGGCGGCCAGTCATGGCGATGGGTGGCGGCGATGGACCACGCGCGTTGCGGTCGCCGGCGTCGTCGCAACGAGTGTCGCGTTCCTCATGACCAGCCGATCGGCCACGCGAACGCCCGCGGGCACGCCAGCTGAGGGCTCGCCCAACGTCGTCGTGCTGATTCTCGACACCGTGCGTGCGGCCAGCACGTCGCTGCACGGCTACGCGAGAGCGACCACGCCGACCCTCGAGAGGCTCGGACGCGAAGGCGCGGTGTACGAGTGGGCGATCTCGCCGTCGAGCTGGACGCTGCCATCGCACGCGTCGATGTTCACGGGGCGTCCGGGTTCGCACCTCTCGTCGTCCTGGCGACGCCCGCTGGATGCGACGTATCCAACCGTCGCCGAAGTGCTCGGCCGCGCGGGTTGGGCCACGGGTGCGTTCGTCGGCAACCTCTACTACACGCACCACGAGTCGGGCATCGATCGAGGCTTCGACGTGCTGCGGGACTTTCGACGCTCGCGCCTGCAGGTCCTCTGGTCGACGACCATCGGGCAGACGCCGCTCCTGAGCCGGTTGCTGTGGGAGGATCGATCGCCCCGCGGGTTGCTGGCCACGATCAAGGCGTTCGAGTTGCGGTCGCGCGTCGAGCCCCAGCAGGATCGGCGGCGTTCATCGGAGGTGATCGACGACTTCCTCGCGTGGCAGGTCGGGCAGCGCGAGCCATTCTTCGCGTTCCTCAACCTCTACGACGCACACGATCCGTACGAACCGCCGCCCGACTACCGCACGCTCTACTCGACCAACCCGACAAAGCAGGACTTGTATGACGGCGGCATCCGCTACATGGACGACCAGCTCGCCCGCCTCACGGCAGCCCTGGCTCAGCGCGGCGTGCTCGACAACACGCTGCTGATCATCACCGCAGACCACGGGGAGCAGTGGGGTGAGCACGGCCTGGGGAACCACGGCAACTCGCTGTACCTCCCGTTGGTCCACGTGCCACTCGTGATCCGCTATCCCGCGTTGGTGGCAGCGGGCACGCGCGTCTCCGACCCCATGAGTCTCACCGACCTCGCCGCAACCATCCTGGCCGTCACGAAGGTGGAGCCTGGCGGGATCCCCGGCACATCGCTCCTTGCCGGCGGGCGGGGATCGGTGATCACGGAAACGGAGGCGCTCGATCCGTCGGCGCGCAAACACCAGCCGGCGGAACGCGGCGCCATGGCGGCGATCGTCCGGGACTCGCTGCAGTTCATCCGGAACGGGGATTCGACGTACCAGCTGTTCGACGTCGTGCACGACTACGCGCAGGAGCGCGACGTGATCGCCACGGCCACAGGTTGCGCGGCCTCCGTGGAGCTCGACTCGTTGTTGCGCGCTGCGAGTCGCGAACCTCGCACGCCACCGTTCTACACCGCGCGCTGTCGCGTGGCGACACCACCGGTCGAGCGTCGCTGATGTCATCGCGCGCGCGGCACGTGCTGCACACGGTCGCGATTGCCGCGGCAGCGGGCGTTGGTACCGGTGTGGTGCAGGCTCTTGTTGGCCTGTGGCGCCAGGGCATCGGGCACGCCTTCATCTGGTTGAGTCGCGACCACGTGTGGATGACGCCGCTGGGCACCATGCTCGTTTTCATGGCGGGCGCGCTGCCGGTGTTGCTTGTCGAGGCGGTGCTCCCCCGTCGGGATGCGCGGCTGGCGGCGTTCGTGTTCGGCACGGCCGCCGTGTTCAGCCTCGCGCTGCTGATTCCGGGCCTTCACCAGCTGGCGGGCCTCCTGGTGGCGATGGGAGCCGGCGCGCGCGCGGCCGCGTGGATCGGCCGCGATCCCGCGCGGCGGCGCTCAACCGTCTATCGCTCAGCGGCAGTGCTCGGTGCGTGCGCCATCGCCGTCGCGGCGTGGCGCGATGTGTCGGCTCACCGGTCCGAGCGGCGCCAGGTGGCGTCGCTGCCGGCGGCTGCCGAAGGTGCGCCGAACGTGCTCGTGATCATCCTCGACACGGTTCGAGCCGCGTCGATGTCGTTCCTTGGCTACCCGCGTCCGACGACGCCGGCGCTGGCCGCGTTAGGCGCCCAGGGCGCGGTCTTCGAGCAGGCGTGGAGCACGGCGCCGTGGACGCTCCCGTCGCACGCCGGCATGTTCACCGGTCGGTACCCGAGCCAGCTCTCGACGGACTGGCGAACGCCCCTCGACGCGACGCCACCAACCCTGGCCGAGGCCCTCGCCCTGCGCGGGTACCGCACCGCCGGCTTTGCCGCCAATCACTTCTATGTGAGCGACGAAGGCGGGCTCTCGCGTGGCTTCGAGCACTGGGAAGACTATAAGCGGACGTTCAAGCAAGTGTTGCTGAGCGCGACCCTGCTGCAGACCGGCGTGCTCCGTCAGCTCATCGATGCGTCGTCGCTCGGTGGCCGACTGCGGGCGCTCACGCTGCTCGTGCCGCGTACGCAGGTGATGTGGTCGAGCGATCGCGCGCTGGCGCCGGATGTCACGCAGGGCTTTCTCCGCTGGCAGGCGGGCATCGGGAATCAGCCCTTCCTCGCGTTCCTCAACCTCTACGATGCGCATCTTCCCTACGACCCGCCCGGTTCGTGGGGGACGCGCTTTTCGCCGCAGGGGACGGAGCTCGATCGCTATGACGGTGGCATCGCGTACATGGACAGCACGCTGGGCGCGATGTTCGACGAGCTGCGGCAACGCGGTGTGCTGGACCGCACGCTGGTGATCGTGTCATCGGACCACGGGGAACTGTTCGGTGAACATGGGCTCCATGGCCACGGCGTGTCGCTGTATCGCCCCGAGCTGCACGTGCCACTGGTCGTCCGATATCCGGCCAGGGTGCCCGCGGGCCAGCGCATCACCGCGGCGGTCACGCTGCGGGATCTCCCCGCGACCGTGCTCGACGTGGTGGGTGCTCCGCAGGGATTTCACGGGATTCCGGGAACGTCCTGGCTTCCTCCGACGCCGGGCGGTGCCTGGCCCGCGGGGAGCGCCGTCGTGTCGCAGGTGAGCCAGGGGATCAACACCGCTCCCAATGAGCCCGTGACCCGCGGCCCGATGTCGTCGCTCGTGACCGATTCGCTGCACTACATCAAGAATGGCGATGGGCGCGAGGAGGTGTACGCCTGGCGTACGGATGGTGGGGAGTCGCGTGACGTGGCGGCCGCCTCGCCCCTGGACCGACTCAGGGCGGCGATCGCGGCGGCCGTGCGTTAGGCTGGAGGTGTGCGCGCGAGGCACGCGGCGTCCGAGGCGCCACCACGCGTGCAACGCCACCAGGCAAGGAACGGTGTCCACGGGTTGGGCCACCGCCGGGGCGCCCAACGTCCGTCCGCCGAGATGAAGCCCGCGAGGGGGCCGGCGTCCGGGTAGCGCAGGGCGAGCCCGGCCGAGGGATGCGGAGTGCACGGTCCGGGCGTGTTCCAGCACGAGTTGTCGTCGATCGGAACCGCGACGCGCAGTCCGCTTGGCAGCGTGGTATCGGCGAGCCGAGGTACGGGCAGCGGCGCCATCCACACGCCGCTTGCCGGAAGTGTGACGACTCCCTCCACCGCCGCGCGCACCCGATGGCCCGGTTCGGCACGCAGGAACAGCCCGGCCACCTGTCGCGCCCCGAGGAGGCAGCTCACGACGGCGACCACGGTGATGAGTCGAGCCGGGCCACGCTGGCGGCCCGCAAATGTGAGCGCCGACCACGCGAGCGCCATCGCCGCGACGCCCCAGACAATGCCCTGCGCCATGCGCGTGTGGGGAGCCGCAACCACCCAGAACGCGAGCGCTGCGACGGCCGGAGCGAAAGCCAGCCGCCAGGTGGGCGCCCACGCCACGCGATGCGGTGCGGTGCGTGCCCGGAGCGCCACCGCGGCAGTGAGCAGCAGCGGCAACGGCAGCTGCACGAAGAGGTCGCCGCGCACGATCACGCCGCGGAGCCATGGCACGACCCACGAGGCGCCCGGGTAGATCACGTTGCTGTTCAGGTTGCGTGCGCTCATCACGATCCACGCGGCTTCCGCGGACACCTGCTCGCCGGGGACGCGCCATGGCACGTCGACGCCGAGCACGCTCGCTGGGTACAGCGGGTAGCCGCTGAGGACGATGCCCGTCGCGACCCAACCGACGAACAGCAGCACGGGCACCACAACGCCACGGAACGCCTCGGACCACCGCGGCCAGGAGGTCGACCGCAGGCTCCACGCCACCACCATCACGCTCGCCAATGCCATCACCGCCGCGCTGAGTTTCACCGTGACCGCGGTGGTGAAGAGCAGGAGCACCGCCGCCATCCAGCGACCCTGGTCGCCGCGGGTTGTGGGCGTCGTCGCCAGGCCGTCGAACACGAGGCGCGTGCCGGCGAAGAGCACGAGGCACACCGTCGCGTCGGTACTCAGTGAGCGGACGTCCTGGGTCAACGCACCAAACGCGACGCTCGGCAACACCGCCAGCGTGAACAGGTCGAACGGCCGCGGATCGCCGGCGCCACGCGCCGAACGCCAGGCCGCGAGCGCCTCCGTGGCGAAGACGGCCGTCAGCCAGCCGTTGAGAAGGTGCGGCGCCCTCCCATCGAACGGTCCCAGATCGAACGCCGAGGCGAGCAGCAGGGAACTGCTGTTGAAGGCCAGCCGACCGTGAAGGTTGCCCAGCCCGGGAACCAGCGGCCCCGCGTTGCTCCACGCCACGAACGGCTGGTGGTACATGCCGGTGTCATAAAACGTCGTGACGCCGAGCGCACGGTTGGAAATCCAGAGGATCACCAGCGCTCCAGCGAGAATCGTCCGGCGGTCTGCCGCCGCAAGCACGCCGGACACAGCGCGGTGCTGGAGTGCCAAGCCCAGCGCGCCGCCCGCGACGATCAGCGCCAACGCCCGACCGTCGACGGGCAACAGGAAGTGCCAAAGCTGCAACGTCGCAATGACGGCACCTGCGCCCATCCAGAATGCCAGTGAGACGTCTCTCCAGGTCGTGATGCGACCGCCCCACCAGGTCGCAAGCGCCGCGCCCCACCCCACGCAGACCGCGCTCGCAACCCCCCAGGTGAGCGCTACCCAGAGGTGAGCGAGCGGCCCGTTCACGACCGCCATGCGGCCACCGAGAAGCCGGCTCGACCGGCGCGAGCGTTGACGGGGACCGGTGACGTGCGAGGGATCGGGAGATCGTTGGTCGTCATCGTTGGGTCGAAGTCACGATCCTTGCGGCAACCTTGGGGTAGCTGACGGGTGATCCAACTCGCCTGATCGGCGCCGCCCGTCGACTGCCGCAGGACGCGCGGAGTGTGCGCTGCTTCACAGGGTTCTCGCAATTGTGTCGTGGCGCACGCCGAGCGCGAGGCCCTGTGGCGTTGGCGCCATTCCGCTTGCCTCGTTCGTCAGGGGAACGGCAACTTGGGACTGTCGTCCTCGGCGAACGGGCACACGGGGCAGGGATACGCTCGGACCCGGCTTCCGGACCCACGGAGGCGTTGAGAGGCACTGAGGAATCTGCAGATGAGATTGTCACGATATCCCGCCCCCTTGCTGGTGCTGTTGGCCGCGCTCGGCTGCGGGGGCGACGGCTCGGCGTCGCCGAACATTGTGGTGCCTGAAGCTGTCGCGCGCGTGGACGTGAATCCGTCGACGCTGTCGGTGCTGGTGGGAGCGTCGGGCCAACTGACGGCCAAGACGTATGGGCCCTCAGGGACGGCGCTCAGCGGTCGCCTGGTGAGCTTCTCGACGAGCGATCCCAACGTTGCCTCGGTGTCCACCGCCGGCTCGGTGACGGGCGTTTCGGTCGGGAGTGCGGTGATCACGGCGAGCAGCGAAGGCCGCTCGGGAACGGCGACCGTAACCGTGACTCGGCCGCAGGTGGCCAGCATTGCC
The DNA here is from genome assembly GCA_020846935.1 of Gemmatimonadaceae bacterium. NCBI lineage: Bacteria > Pseudomonadati > Gemmatimonadota > Gemmatimonadia > Gemmatimonadales > Gemmatimonadaceae > Gemmatimonadaceae bacterium. The sequence continues at coordinate 261,276 of JADLCY010000001.1, read as the reverse complement.
GTGACGCCGCCGTCGCTGACGCTTTCGGTCGGCGTGTCGGCGCCGCTCGCGGCCGTGGCGCTCGGTGCGGCCGGGGACACGTTACCGGGTCGCACGTTCAGCTGGTCGTCGAGTGCGACGGCCATCGCGACCGTGTCGACCGACGGGCTCGTGACGGGCGTGGCGGCCGGTGCGGCGACGATCACGGTGAGCAGTGAGGGCCGCTCGGCGACGGTCTCGGTCACCGTGCGTCCCGCGTCGAGCAGTGCGGTCGCCCGGGTCACCGTCTCGCCCGCGTCCATGCAGCTCGCGCCCGGTGCAACGGGGACACTTGTCGCGAACGCGCTCGACGCGAACGACGTGATCCTCGCCGGCAAGGCGTTCACGTTCGCGTCATCGAGCGCGACGGTGGCGACGGTGACGGGCAGCGGCCTCGTGACCGCCGTCGCCGAGGGCTCCGCGACGATCACGGTGACCAGCGAAGGAAAGCAGGCCACCTCGGCCGTGACGGTGCTGCCATCGAACCAGGCGCCGGGCCCGGTCGTCCGCATCGTCCTTTCGCCCGGGCAGGTGTCGATGCCAGCCAAGCGACAGGACCAGCTCACGGCCGTGGCCTACGACTCCGCCGGCCGCGCGGTCCCCGGGGCGACGTACACCTTCGTCAGCAGCAACCCAACGGTTGTCACCGTCACGGCAACCGGCCTGCTCAACTCGGTGAATCCCGGCACCGCGACGATCACCGCGTCGGCCAACGGAAAGAGCGCGACCAGTGCGATCACGGTCACGGCGGGCGGTGGCGGGGCGGTGGCCCGCGTCGACGTGACGCCGGCCACCGCATCGGTTGGCGTGGGGGCGACCTTTCAGTTGACGGGAACGGCCTATGACGCCCAGGGGAACCCCACGTCGATGGAGACGCCGTTGTGGCTCACCGACAACCCCATCGTCGCATCCGTGTCGCAGAGCGGGCTGGTCACCGGTCTCGCGCCGGGAACCGCGCACGTGTCCATGTCGCAGGGCGGCCACGTGGATCAGGCCACCGTCACCGTCACCGGGACGGCGCTCGGCAACATCATCGACGTGAACCCGTCGATCACCTATCAGACGATCACCGGGTGGTCAGCCGCCGCGCAGAACGGATGGATGGAGTGCAACCAGACGGCATACCCGATCTACAAGACCGGGCTCATGGATCGCGCGGTCAACGAGCTTGGGCTCAACCGGGTGACCACCGCCTTGCGCTCGGGCATGGAGAACACGGCCGATCATCATCGGCAGTTCCTGGCGGGGCAGATCGACCAGACCGCGTATCGCGACTCGTGGTTCCTGCCGGTGAATGACAACGCCGACCCGATGGTCACCGACAGTTCGAAGTTCTTCTTCTCGTTCATCGACGACAACGTCACGCACTCGGTCCTGCCGTTGCGTCAGCGCCTGCAGGCGCGGGGTGAGCCGTTGTACTGGACGCTGACCTACGTCGACTTCCTGCAGAATCGCACGAGCAAGCCATTCAACCAGATGAAGTCGGCCGAGGAGTTCGCCGAACTGGTCGCGATGGCGTTCAAGCATCTGCAGAAAAAGTGGGGCTTTGTGCCGGATGCCGTGGAGATGCTGCTCGAGCCCGAGCACACGCTGTACAACGCCACCGACATGGGCCGCGCGCTCGTCGCCGTCGAGCGTCGCCTCCGGCAACATGGGTTCACGCCCGACTTCATTGGCCCGTCGACTACCTCGATGTTCAACGCGGCGGTGTGGTACGACGGCATGCTCCAGGTACCAGGGACAGCCCGCCTCCTGCGCGAACTCGCGTACCATCGGTACGTGGCCGTCTCCTACCCGGCACTGTCGGCGATTGGACTGCGGCGTCAGCGGGACAACGTGAATACGTCCATGCTGGAGCACATCGGCAGCGGATACGATGATCTGTACGAGGACCTCACGGTGGGGGGCGTGTCGGCGTGGATGCAGTTCTCCACGGCGTTCTGCGGGATGCGCGACAACTTCGACGCCGACGGCGTCTACTATCAGATCAATCAGTCGGACCCCGCCAATCCGCGCGTGAACATTACGAAGCATTCGCGGCTGTTCCGACAACTGTTCCTGTTCGTGCGGCGTGGCGCGGTGCGGCTGGGTGCTGCGTCGGGCAACTCCACCGACCTCCGTCCGCTCGCGTTCCGCAACACGAACGGAAAAGTCGTGGTGGTGGTGCAGGCGAAACGTGGCGCTGCGTTCAGCGTGCGCGGGCTCCCGGGCGGCACGTACGCGATCAACTACAGCACGCCGACGGGGCAGTGGAACGTGGACCTTGCCGACCAGACGATCGCGGCCGGAGGCACGGTGCAGACCTCGATCCCGGGCGACGGAGTCATCACGATCTACGCGAAGTAGCCTGCATCGGGGACCGGCGCCCACATCGTGGTGTGGTCGGTCCCGCGGTGGGCTGTTGCCGGACGGTCGTGCGGTGGTAGGATGTGCGCAGATGTCATTGAGGACCCGTTCTTCACATGCCTGACGCGCGCTCGACCAGTTCGCCCGCCACCGGCGCCACGTCGCACGCCGGCCTCGTGCTGTCGCTCGCGGTCGCGACCGGTATGGCCGCATCGGCGGCGTTCGTGATCCGGGTCGTCCTCATCCGCAACTACGCCGGAGACTTCGCGAACATCAGCCGCGACTACCTCTGGATGACGCCGGTCGCGTACGTGCTGCTCTTTGCCGCGGCGTCGCTTCCTGTCCTTGCCGTTGCGCGCTTGCTCGACGCGACGCGTGCCACATGGCTCGCCGCCGGGACCTTCGCCACGCTGGGAGTCTTCGACGCGTTCATGCCCATCACGTCGATCGGGCGCATCGCGGCGTTCGTGCTGTCCATGGGCGTCGGCGTGATGATCGCGCGCCAGCTCGCGAGCCGCGCCGCCGTCGTGGTGCGCGGAGCATGGCTCTTCAGCATGCTCATCGCCATTGCGCTGGGCGCGGCGGCCTTCGTCACGCGACGCACCATGCCGGGCCTCAGCGCCACAGTGCCGCCGCCCGGAACGCCTAACGTGCTGCTCGTCATCCTGGACACGATTCGTGCGGACGAATTGGGGCTATACGGCTACGCCCAGCCGACCTCACCCGAGCTGGATCGTTTCGCCGCTCAGGGCGTGGTGTTCAACGCCGCCATGTCGACGGCTCCGTGGACCCTGCCATCACACGCGAGCATCTTCACGGGTCGATACCCCTCGAGCCTCAGCACCGACTACAAGGCGCCACTCGACGCGCGCGACTCCACGCTGGCCGAGGTCTTCGGCGCGCGGGGTTTCGCGACGGCCGGCTTTGTCGGCAACGTGTGGTACACCTCGTGGGAGTCCGGGCTGCAGCGCGGGTTCCAGCAGTATGTGGACTACCAGCGATCGTTCGAGCAGCTCATCAAGAGCACGCACTTCGGTCGCACCGACATGGTGGACATGCTCTTTCGGAGCACGTCGCTGCGCGAAGCGTCGCGCGCACTGCGCCCGGCGCATCTGCAGGAGGTGCCACGTCCGCAGCCGGCACCCAACCACGCGGAGTTCATCGTCAAGCGGTTCCTCGAGTGGCAGACGTCGCGTGAGGCGGGACGGCCGTGGTTTGCCTTCCTGAACTTCTTCGACGCCCACGATCCGTACCTGCCGCAGGAGCCGTTTCGCTCGCGCTTCGGTGTCACCGATCCCAATGCGACGCCGCGAAAGGCCTACGATGCGGAGATCGCCTACCTCGACTCGCACCTCGGTCGCATGCTCCGCGACCTCGAAGCGCGCGGCGTCCTCAGGAACACGGTCGTCGTGATCACGGCCGACCATGGCGAGCATTTCGGTGAACGCCGGATGACGGGGCACTTCAACAGCATCTACATGCCGCTGTTGCACGTCCCGTTGATCCTGCGGTTCGACGGGACACTCCCGGCCGGGCGCCGTGTCGACGGGGAGGTTTCCCTGCGCGACCTCGGCGCCACCATCCTCGACCTGGCGAAGCAGCCGGTGCCCGCGGCGTTTGGCGCTACCTCGCTGCGCCAGCGGATCGACGGGAACGGGGAGACCAGCCCCTCCGTGTCGTCCTATCTTCTGACGCGCAACGACTCGGTGCGCGCGCTCGACAACGGCATGCTGTCGATCGCCGAGGGCGGATGGCACTACATCGTGAGTGGCCGGAAGATGATGGAGGAGCTGTACCGCTACCCCACGGACCCTGGTGAGGCCGTCAATCTGGTCGGGTCGGACTCCGGGTTCGCTCGCATGCCGGGGATGCGCGAGCGGCTGTTCAGGGCACTGGAGGCAGATCGGCGCGCCGTGCATCGGTAGGCGGCTCACCGCCCACGGCCGAGCTGGACCGATCACGACGGTGATGCTTTCCCTCTCGCGAGAACCCTGCCCGTTGCCATGGTCGACGCAGCGCCAGTCACGGTGTCCGACCCGGGGCGCGCCGCGTCGATCATGTGACCGGTTTGTGATCCGCAAGTCATTGAGCATGAACGATATGCGCGCTTTCTATCTGCATGCGCTGGCCCGAGCCTCGATGCCCTCATGACCCCCCGACCGGTGCGCGTGGGTACGGTCAAGCAACGCCCGCCTGCCCTCCACGTGCCGCGAGCGCCGGGGTGGCGTGCATCGTGCTGAGGGAGCGTGGAGTCCACGTATCGAGCCGAGCCATGAACGACAGTTCCGCCCTGCCAGCCGCCGGGGCTTCCAGCGTCCGACCCCGCAGGTGATCCGCCTACCCCAGACTCCGTTCGCCCCGACGCCTCGCGGCGCCGCGGCGATCACGCCGCTTGAAGTCCTGCTGCTGGCCCTGGCCACATTGGCCGGTCTGGCGCTCCGTGGCTGGCACCTCGACCTCGCCGGCCTCACGCACTTCGACGAGGGCGTGTACGCCTTTTCCGGTTTGGGCGTCGCCGATGCGTCGCAGCCGGCACGCCTGTTCCCGGAGCAGCAGAAGTTCTCACCGCCGGTGTACTTCACGCTGGTGGCGCTGTTCAATCTGCTTGGCGCCACCCCTGAGCGTAGTCCGTTCGTCGTGAATCTCGTCATGGGGACCGTGAGCATCCCGGTGCTCTGGGTACTCACGCGGCGCTGGTTCGGCCCGGTCGCTGCCATGGCGGCCGCGTGGTGGCTTGCGGGCAGCGAATTTCACGTCGCGATGTCACGCACCGCACTCACCGACGTGACGTTTGCACTCACGTTCGTGATCGCGCTCGGTGCGGTGATCGCGGCCATCGATCGCGGGAGTCGCGCATCCGCGGTTCTCGCCGGCGTGTGCGTGGGTCTCGCGTGGAACACGAAGTACCACGGCTGGTTTGCGCTGGTGGTCGGCGCGATGGTGATCGCCGCGCGGTGGCAGATGCAGGGCGCGGGCCTGTCGTGGCTTCGCGAGCGCATCCGGATCTGGCTGGTCATGTCAGTGGTCGCGTTCGTCTGCTATCTGCCCTGGACCCTTTTCATCCAGACGCAGCCCGGGTCGAGTTCGGGTTGGGTTTCGTACTTTGCCACCATGTTGCGCCTCGACTGGTTCGGGAACCTGTGGCGGCAGGTGGAGCAGCAGGCGTATCTCGAGGGAGCATGGAGTCGGGCATCGGTGCCGCTGGGCGCCGTGGCCGCGTGGCTCGTGGCGCGGCGCACCGGGCGCGACCTTGCCTGGTGGTTCGTGCCGGCACTCGCAATCGCGGCCATGATCGTCGGGTCGGCCGGGACCGCGCTGCTGCTTGCGATCGTTGGTCTTGGCATGGCCTGGCGCCGGGGCATGACGCTGCCGGCGTGGCTCCTGGCGTCGGTGCTCGCGTTGTGGTTCGTCATGGCTCCGGTATATCACCCGTACTTCCGGCTGATCCTGCCCTTCACGATCGCGACGTTCGCGTTAGGCGGTGCGGCGGTCGAGGATCACGCGGTGCCGGTGAGGGCCGCGTCTCCGTGGCGCGGCCTGCTGGTGGGCGCGGTGGCAGTCCTTGCGGCCGGCGCCGTTGGCGTGTGGCGCGCGGATCCGTCGGATCCCTGGCGTTCCACCACCGGGCTGGTCGCGGCGGCCGATCGGCTCAGCGCGGACGTGCCGGCCGGTGAGCCGGTGAGCGTCATCGGAGAGCCCGCGCTCGCCTTCTACCTCCAGCGTCGCGGGCATCCCTCGTGGCAGCGGACCACGATCGAGGGACTGGACTCGCTCACCGCTCCCCGATACGTGGTCACCGGCATCTATGCGCGGCGCGCCCCGATGCTGGTGACGCGGCTCCAGGAGCGGCGGGATCATCTGGAACTGCTCGATCGCGTGCCGATTTCGCCGCCCTCCGACCTGCGTCTGCTCGACGACTTCAAGCCGGATTCCGCGCGCCGGTGGCTCGCGGTGCCGGACAGCACCTACGATCTGCTGCTCTACCGGTACACGCCGCCCGCCGTCCGTCGATGAGCGAGAGCGTCGCCAGTCGGTCCCGGCTCGCGCCGTTCCTGGCGGTGCTCGGTGTCGCGTCCCTGCCTGCACTCATCGATCCCGGGGCAATCGCCCGCGCCGCCGCGCTCGCGACGTCGGTGCTTCCCGGCGCCGAGTTCGCGGCGGCGGGCCGACTCGGGCTCGTGCACGGCGTGGTGCCGCTGGTGGCGCTGTCGGCAACGCTGCTGTGTCTTGCCCCGGGGCTCCTGCTGGCCATGTGGTTCGGGCGAAGCCGGACGGCCACGGAGTGGGTTTTCCATGGGTTCATCCTGTCGCTGGTGGCGGTGAGCCTGACGAGTGCGATCGCGGAGGCCCTGCCTGGCGAGTGGTTGCGCGGTCGTGCCTACGCAGGCTTCCTGTTCGGGCTAACGGCCGTGTGCGCCGCGTTGCTCCTGAGCACACGACGGACCGTGACGTGGCCGCTCGCACGCGCGGCCGATCGGCGGGACGTGGTGTCCCTCATGGTGCTCTTCGGCATCGGCGCCATCGTCCTTGGCCCCAAGATGCTCTGGGATGCGTTCAACGGGGACGGCGCACACGCGTTCGAGTCCTCGCGCCTCCTGCTGCGACATCCGCTTCCGTTCTGGCCGTCGGCGGCCGGTCCCGTGGCCGGTTTCCCCGGGATGACGACGATGCTCTACGCATTCCCCGACGCGTGGTTCCTCCGGCTCTTTGGTGAAGTCGAATACGCGGTACGCCTGCCGTTCCTGGTGTACCTCCCGGTGCTGGCGTGTGGCGTGCGCCTCCTCGGGTCGGTCGGCCGGGCGGCGACGCACGACGACGCATGGCCGGCCGCGGGTCTGCTCGCGAGCCTGGCAGCCTATCAGGTGGCGATGGCCTTCAGCGCGACGTACAGCCCCTACAGCGCCGACGTCGCGCTGCCGGCAACGCAGGACACGCTGCTCATGATCGCGTGCGTCGGGATGTTCATCACGACGTGGGCCGGCGCGTGGGGGTGGGGAGCGCTCTTCATGGTGCTGACGTACCTCTCACTTCCGAGCGGGCTGATCCTGGTGGGATTCTGGATCGTGGCGCGTGTGCTTGTGGAGCGCCCGCAGCCGTGGCCCTGGGCGTGGCGCACCGTCGGGTTGCTCGTGGTGACGATCCTTGGCACGGCCCTCGCCGCGCGCCTTCTCGTCGCGTTAGGTGCGCCGACCCCGGGTGGGGAGTATGGCCTCGTCGGCATCCTGCGCTACTTTGCCTTCCTGCAGTTCACCGATCCGGCACGACTCGTGTACGTGGCGGTGCCCGCCGGGTTGCTGCCGTTTGCGGTGCTGTTCGCGTGGCGTTCGCAGGATGGACTCGCGCGCGCTCTCACGCTGGTCACGCTCGCCTACTTCCTGTTCTTCTTCGTGCAGGCCCACGTGTCGCTCCATCATTTCGTGCCGGCGATGGTCCTGCCGATGGCCGTGGCCTGGCGCGTGTGGTCGGCGTCGGCTGCTGGCGCGGCGCGCCGACTGGGGCCCGCGTGGGTGGCGTCAGGCCTGGTTGCCTGCGTGCTTGCGTGGCCCTGGGGCCAACCGATGGTTCACCGCGACGGTCGCGAGGTGGGTGCCGCGGCTCTGGTGCGCATCCCCGGCTATGCGGAGAGCGCGCCAGCAGCCCTGCACGCGAGCACGCTCTTTGACCGCCTGTTTGCCTACGACTGGGATCCTGCCGTGCCCGGCGTCTATGGCGGATCGCCGCTCGTCTGGAACCACTACGCGGCGCACGCCGGCGAACCCACAGCCGGGACCAACTACGTGGTGCAGCCCACGTCCGCCCCGGCGCCCGTGGGCTGGCGTCTGGTTGGCAGCGACTCGGCTGGTGCGTCGATCTACGTGCGGGATGATGCGCGCCTGGCGCTCGACCGTGCCCGCCGACCGGCCACGCCACCGGGCAGCCGCTGGCTCGCCGTACCGCGCGGCATCCTGTTTCACTCGGTGGCCCTCGATGGCGGCCCCCGCATCATCGACGTGGCCCGCACGCTCGAGGACTGGGGTGTCGACGTGGCGCCGATCCTCGCGCGCCTCGGCGTACGGAGGGGCTCGTGACGCGCGCCCGGAGCGGGTTCCTCCTGGGCTTGCCGCTGGCTCTCGGTGCCGCCCTCGCGCTCTGGTGGGTACGGAGCACCGGCGGAGGCACGTTGCTCCGCGGGCTCGCCGCCGCCAACCCGTCACACGTCCTGCTCGCGATCGGCGCGACGATGGTCTGGCTCTTCGCCCGCTTCATCCGCTGGCAGTTCCTGCTGCGGCGCGTTGGAGTCCGGTTGCCGATCCGTACCACGCTCGGCACCTACATCGCCGGCCTCCCGGGGACGGCCACGCCCGCATACCTGGGCGAGGCGATCCGTGGCGTGTTCATCAAGCGTCGCTTTGGCGTGCCGATGCGCGTTTCGCTCGCCGTGCTCGTGCTCGAACGGTTGTACGATGTCGCGGCCCTCGCGCTGCTCACGCTCGTCGTCGGGATCGCCGGTGCCGGTGGGCGCGCCTGGCAGGTCGGGGCCGCGTTCACCGCGCTGGCCTTCGTGGCGGCGATGGTGCTGTGGCCGGTGGGGCGACGCATCGGGCTCACGGCAGAAGCGATGCGTCGCCTTGGGGCCGCAGGCACACTCGCACCGTCGCTGGCGCTGTCACTCATCGCGTGGAGCGCCGCAGGTCTGCTGTTCCCGATCGCGGCGTCCGCCCTTGGCGCCAGCCTGCCGTTGCTCGATGGCGTTCGCGTGTTTGGCACCTCGACGCTGCTTGGCGCCCTCACCCTGCTCCCGGCCGGTGTGGGCGCCACCGGGAGCGTTGCGATTCTCGAACTCGGTCGCTCCGGCTTCGAGCCCGCGGGGGCCGTGCTCATCGTGTCCCTGGTCCGCCTGACGAGTACCGGTGCCGCGCTCGCGCTGGGCGCGGTGTTCCTGTGGCGCGAGCTGCGTGACGCGTCACGGGGCGCGCGGGGGCCGGCCGAGGGCGCCGCCCACTTCGATCAGATCGCCGAGCAGTACAACGCGCAGTGGTCGCCGCACGTGTGGGATCTGCTGCTCGATCGCAAACTGGGTTTCATGGCCGAGGCGCTCCCCTCACCGCCGGCCGCAGCCGGCCGCGGGCTCGACCTCGGATGTGGACTCGGCCTGCAGACCGCTGAGCTACGGAAGCGCGGGTACGAAGTGATCGGGCTCGATCCCTCCGTGGGCTTGCTCGCCGTGGGTCAGCAACGGCTCGGGCCTTCGCCGGTGCTCGCGGGCTCCGCGCTCGAACTGCCCTTTGCGGACGGCAGCCTCGACTTCGTCTACACCATTGGTGTGTTGCATCATCTCCCGGGGCGGGACGCACAGCGCGTGGCCATTGCCGAGATCGCGCGCGTCCTTCGACACGGCGGCGTGCTCCTCGTGCACGAGAGCAATCCCAGGAATCCGCTCTTCCGGTTCTACATGGGCTATCTCTTTCCCATCCTGAAGAGCATCGACGAAGGCACGGAATGGTGGATCGACCCGCGTACGTGGGAGCGTGTTGACGGGCTCACGCTCGACACGGTGCGCTATTTCACGTTCCTCCCGGACTTCACGCCGAAGTTCCTGTTGGCGCCGGCGGTTGGCGTTGAGCGCATGCTGGAGCGCGGCCCGACCCGAGCGTATTCGGCGCACTACATGGCCGTGTTGCGAAAGCCCCGTGCGGCGACCACTGCGACGCAGGCTGCGAGCGCCGGGCACGTCGGGGTGGAGGCATGACGCAGCGTGCGGCGGTGGCGACGCGTGACGGCGAAGTCGCGACCGTCTGGTGGCTTGCGGCCGTGTGTCTGGTGGGCATCGCCGTGCGCGCGGCTTTTCTCACGCAACCAATGCGGCAGGACGAAGCCGACACCGTCGTGCTCTTCGCCCTCACACCGGTGCGACACATACTCGTCGACACCGTCATCCCGAACAACCACATCCTGCACTCGCTCCTGGTGAAGGGCTCGGTTGGCGTGCTGGGCCTCGACCCCATCGCCGTGCGCGCGCCCGCCTTTCTGGCGGCGTGCCTCGTGCTCCCTCTCACGTGGGCGGTGGGCCGGGCGTTCTACAACGCGAGAGCAGGCGTGATCGGCGCCGCCATCGTCGCGGTGAGCGCGCCGATGGTGCTCTACGCGACCAACGCGCGCGGCTATTCGCTGATCGCGGTGGCGATGCTGCTCGCGCTCCTCGCACTGCGCACTGCACTCGAGGTGAGCAGTGTGCGGTCGTGGGGGCTCTTTGCCGTCGCCGCGGCCGCGGGGGCGTTCGTGAATCCGTCGATGCTCTATCCTGTCGGCGGGATGGTGGTCTGGGCCGCACTCGAGATCGCGCATCGAAACAGGGCCGAGCGCATGGCCGGGTGGCGGTCGCTGGCACTTGCGTGCGTGGCCTCCGGCGCCATGTCCCTCGTGTCCTACGCGCCGGCGATCCGCGTGAGCGGCTGGCGATCGGTGGTGTCGAACGACTACGTCCGGCCGATGAGCTGGGAATCGTTCCTGCGCGCGCTCGGTGTGTTCGTGGGTGACATCGCCGGATACCTGGGCGCAGGCTGGCCGGTGGTTCTGCAACTGGTGGCGCCCGTTGCCCTGGTCGCGGGTTGGGTGCTGCATCGTCGCCTCTCACGAGATCGATGGCCGGTGTCGCTCGCCATGCTCGCGTGGGCGGTGGCCCTGCTGCTCGTCATGCGCCGGCCGCCATTCTTTCGGGTGTGGGTGTTCCTGGTGCCGGTGTTTGCCGTAACGGCCGGTGCAGCGATCGACGCCGCGCTCGCCCGGCTGCGCGTGGGGCGCGCCGCCACGGTGGCCGGGCTCACGGCGCTGTTCATTGCGCTCGGTGCCGGCGCGATGCAGGTGATGAGGCAGGCCCCGCGGCAGCTCACCGAGACCGGGCTCTTTCCCGACGGAGCGGCCGTAGCGGACTGGCTGGCGGTCAGGCTCCGACCTGATGACCTGATCGCGGCGCAGTTCCGCGCGCAGGGCCCGGTGGACTTCTACCTGCGGGAGCGCGGGGTGCGCGCGCGGTTCGTCGTCAACGGCGATTCAGTGCCTGGGCGATTGTTCATCATTCCGTCGTTCGACAACGACGAGACCGCGCGATCGGTCGTGGAGTCGCGCCGACTGCGCGGTGTCGACCCGACGCGGTTGCGCGAGGTGGTCCCCTTCGATCGCTCGGCGATCTGGGCACTCGAAGACAGCCGGTGAGCCAACCCCTTCGATGATGCGTCGCTTGTGTTGTGTTGCGGGCTTCGTGCTCGCGTGTGCCCCTGCCGCCGACCGCCCGGCTCCTCCCGGCCCGGCGACCTTCGGCATGGAGTCCCATGGCGCGGTCGTCCTCCAGGTGGGCGACGCCGTTACGCTCACGCACACGTTTCATGACTCCGCCGGGACGGTGATCACGGACGCGTCGCCCACGTGGACCTCTGGCGCCGAGGCCGTCGCTACGGTGGACGCGCGCGGGCGCGTCGAGGCGCGCGCGTTGGGTGAAGCCGAGGTCGTGGCCAGGGTTGATCGCGCGACCGTGCGGACTCGCGTGCGCGTGGTGCCTGCGCCCACCGGCGGCGCGCCCATCGTCGACGTGTTCCCGCGCGTCGAGCACCAGGTGATCCGTGCCTGGGAGGCGTCGGGACAGCTCGGGGAACTCGATTGCAACCCGACGGCGTACGCCAACTACAAGCAGGAGCTTATCGCGCGCTCGATCGACGAGTTGGGGATCACGCGGTTGCGCACGACCGCGCGTTCGGGCACCGAACGCCCCGACGACACCTTCCTCGATTATCGCGCGGGACGGCTGAACTATCCCCTGTGGCGACGCACCTGGTTCGTCGCGGCCAACGACAACGACGACCCGTTCGTCGTGAATCCCGCCGGATTCACCTGGGGCTTCTTCGATCACCACATGGACGAGGTGGTGACGCCGATCCGCAACGCCATGCTGGCCCGCGGCGAGACGCTTTCGGTGAACCTGAACTACGTCGATTTCTACCTCGGCGACGCGTCCAAGCGGTTCCCGACGATGAAGGATCCCGAAGAGTACGCGGAGCTGATTCGTGCGATCTTCGATCACATGCACTCGCGCGAGGGCTGGGTGCCTGACGCGGTGGAACTGAACCTCGAACCCGAGCACACGCCCTACACGGGCGAAGACATGGGACGCGCGCTGGTGGCGGTCGCGCGCCGGCTGAGGGCAGGCGGCTACCGTCCGGCATTCATCGGTCCGTCGACCACGAAGGCGTCCAATGCGCCGTTGTACTACGACGCCATGATGCGCGTGCCGGGAGCGCGCGGCCTCATCTCCGAGGTGGCCTATCACCGTTACACCGGGGTATCGCGAGCGACCCTGCGCGAGATTCTCGTGCGCGCGCGAAGGGACGGCGCGGCGCCCGCCATGCTCGAGCACATCCCCAGCGGTTTCGAAAGTCTCTACGACGACCTCACGATTGCCAATGCCGTCGCGTGGGAGCGCTTTGCTCTTGGGTACTGTGGGATGCGCGACAATCCCGACGGTGATGGCGTGTACTACCAGATCAACCAGCGCGATCCCGCCAAACCGCGCATCAACTTCACTCGCGACGCCCGATTGCTCCGGCAGGTGTTCTACTACGTGCGGCCCGGTGCCACGCGGATCGGGGCCACGAGCAGCGAGGAGGCAGTGCGTCCGCTCGCCTTCCGCGACCGCGCGGGGCGCCTCGTGATCGTGGTGCAGGTGCCCGGCCCCACGACCTTCACCCTTCGCGGCATCTCGGCGGGCCGTTACAAGTTGAACTACGGCACACACGCCGGCCCGTACAACCAGAATCTCCCCGACGTGGTGGCGGTGGATGGGACACCGCTCCGCGTCACGATGCCGCACGCCGGCGTGATCACCGTCTACGCTGACGGTGTGCGATGAGCACATCGGCTGCGCGTCGATCCTTCCCGGGGGTTTTGGGCTGGCTGCTGCTGCTCATCGTTGGGCAAGCGGCCGCACTCGCGCTCATCGAGGCGGGAACGCGGGTGTCGTACCAGCACTACCGGCTCACCTGGGGCTCGGCGACGTCGTGGGTCGCCACTGGCGTGCTCTTGGTGCAGGCGTTGCTCGTCGCCCGCGCCCTTGGGCCGCTGTGGCCGGTGCTGTCGCGCTGGATGACGACCGCCCTTTCGCCCGTGGCCCGCGTCGCGCTGATCGGCGCTTTCGCGATCACCAGCGCCACCGCGTCAAAGGCGCCGGGTCTCTACGCTGCGGAACTCGTGGTCGCAACGCTGGTGCAGCTCGTGGCGATCGGCAACGTGATCGTGCTCGCACGTGCGATCAGCGGTGCGGCGGCCGACGCGCGCGCCGAGCGTTGGTTCGGCAAGCCAGGTACCGCTGGGGCGACGCGGGGAGTGGATCCTCTGGCGCTGACCTGCGCCCTCTGGGTGCTGGTGGCCAGCGCGGCCCTCGCGTACTGGTCGTACGAGCGGCATCCGCATGTGCCGGACGAGGTCGTGTACCTGCTGCAGGCGCGGTACCTCGCCGCGGGCCACCTCACCATGCCGCTCCCGCCGGCTCCGCTCGCGTTCAACATCGACCTGATGTACTACGACGCGACGCGCTGGTTCTCGCCGGTGCCGCCGGGCTGGCCCTTCGTGCTGGCGATCGGTGCGTGGCTCGGCGTGCCGTGGCTCGTCAACCCCGTGCTCGGCGCCGTCAATATCCTTCTCGCGCACCGACTGCTCTCGCAGGTGCACGAGCGGCGCGTCGCCCGGCTCGCGACGCTGTTCCTCGCCGTCTCGCCGTGGTTCGTGTTCATGGCGATGAACTTCATGACCCATCAGCTCACGCTCTGCTTCGCGCTGCTCGGTGCGCTCGCCGTCGCTCGCGTGCGCGGCGATCGGTCGACGCTGGGGCATGTGCGCGGTTCCACCATGGGTGCCGCCGTGTTCGGGGGCATTGCCATCGGCGGCGCCAGTCTCGTACGCCCGCTCGAGGGCCTGGCCACGGCATTGCTGCTCGGGTTGTGGTCGCTTCCCCCACGCTGGTGGGCGAGCCTCGCGCGGCCCCTGGTGTTCGTGCCGTCGGCGCTGCTCGCTGCGGGCGCGGCGCTCGGTGGTGCGGTCGTGCGGCCCTACAACCGCTATCTCACCGGCGATCCGTCTTATTTCCCCATCATGGCGTACATCGACAAGTATTACGCCAAAGGGAGCAACGACCTCGGTTTTGGCGCCAATCGCGGACTCGGGTGGTCGGGACTCGACCCGTTCCCGGGGCACGGCCCCATCGACGTGGTGGTCAACGCCAATCTCAACGTGACGGTGACCAACGTCGAGTTGCTGGGATGGGCGACCGGGTCGCTTGTCGCGATCTTGCTACTCGTGTGCCTGCGTCGCCTCCGTCGCGAGGACCGGTGGCACCTCACCGTCATCGGCGTGATCGCCGGCATTCATTCGTTCTACTGGTTCAGCGGCGGCCCTGATTTTGGCGCGCGCTACTGGTTCCTGATCATCGTCTCGTGCGTGGCCCTTGTGGCGCGCGGGCTCGTTGAGCTGGGCGACCGACTGGCGGTCACTGCGGAGCCGCCGGGTGCGTCGGTGCGTGGCCGCGTCGTGATGGTCGGCCTTGCGCTGTCGCTCGCGGCCCTCGTGACGTTCTTCCCGTGGCGGGCGGTGGACAAGTATCACCACTACCGGAACATGCGCCCTGACATTCGCGAACTCGCGACCGCGCAGCACTTCGGTCGCAGTCTCGTGTTCATCCGTGGCCGCCGTCACCCCGACTTTGCGTCGGCGGTGATCTACAACCCGATCGATCTGAACGCTGCGGCGCCGCTCTACGCGTGGGACGTGACACCGGAGGCGAGGGTGCAGGCGCTGGAGGCCTACGCGGACCGACCGGTGTGGTTCATCGACGGGCCGACGCGCACCGGCGACGGGTTTCGAGTGATCGCGGGACCGCTCTCCGCTGCACAGGCGAGGGCGTTCGCCGCACCGTGAGCGAGCGCGCTCTCGTCTTCGGCGCCGGCGGATTCATTGGCCGCCGAGTGGTGCATGCGCTGCATGCGCGAGGCGCATCCGTCATCGGTGTGGTGCGCGATGCGGCGGTGGCGCGCGATGCCCTGCATCGACGGAGCGTGTCCGTTCCACTCGTGGAGGCAGACCTCGCGGTCGCTGGATCAGCCGCGGGACTCATTCGCGCCTACACCCCATCGGTAGTGTTCAACCTCGCCGGATACGGTGTGGACCACACGGAGCGCGACGAAGAGCTCGCCGAGCGAATGAACCACGGCCTGGTGCGCGAGCTCGCTGAGTCCTGCGCGCCGGCGAGCGCGTGGCCGGCCGCCGCTCTGGTTCACGTGGGGTCGGCGCTGGAGTACGGCACGTGGACCGGAGTGCTCGACGAGGCGGGCCCGTGTCTCCCCACGACGGCCTACGGCCGCACCAAGCTCGCCGGCACGCAGGCCGTCACGGACGTCGCACGCACCCGAGGCACTCGCGCGATCACGGCGCGCCTGTTCACCGTGTTTGGTGAGGGCGAGCACGAGGGGCGCCTGTTTCCCGCAATTGGCGCAGCTGCGCGCGCCGGTGTGCTGCTCCCACTCACCGACGGACGCCAGCCGCGGGACTTTGCGTTCGTGGGCGATGTTGCCAATGCGCTCGCACGCCTGGCCGACGCCGCCTTCGACCCCGGCGACGTGGTGAACGTGGGGAGCGGTCGCCTGTACACCGTGCAGACCTTCATTCGCGAGGTCGCGCGGCAGGTGGGGCTCCCGGAGTCATTGCTCGGCTTCGGCATGCTCCCCACGCGCGCCGAGGAGATGTGGCCGGCCGGCGTGTCTGTCGAGCGAATGACGCGCCTGCTCGGGGCGCCGCTCCCTGGCGATCTGCGCGAAATCGTGCAGCGCGCGGTGCGAGATGCGCAAAGTGGGTCGCGACCGGCGCAGTAGAGAGAGTGGTGCTTCACCGGGCGGAGCAGGCGCAAGCTGGAGTGGTCGCGATGACAACCGGCGATGGCCAAGGGCTCAGCAGAGGTGCGCGCGACTGCACGCTTGGCACCCCGGCCCGGGCGGCATAGCACTCCGCGTTGCTCACCCGCGCGAGACGGCGTTGGTGATCGGCTGCGAGCCGAAGTCGTTGTGCAGCGTGTTGCGACCTGCACGCGCTGCATCTTCCCTTGGCCGTGGATAGTCAAATCATCATTGAGAGCGATGGCCCTCCTGCTCGGCCGGTCCTCGACTCGCGCTATCGCACGATGCGGTAGCGTGCCACGCGCTGGACGTCATCATTGTCGGTCTCTACGGCCCATACGTAGTTACCCGAGACGGCGCGAATGGACACCTTTGCGGGACTACGAGCGGTTGCCACGTGATGCCCTGCGGCGTCCAGGACCCAGTACTCGATCGTCGCAGCTCCGGTCTCTCTCGCGAGCCAGAGGGAGCCATCTGCGCCTGCAAACGCGGCGCTGATCGGCGGTCGATACGCCGGAAGGAAGATCGCATCGCGAATCTGCTGCGGCGTAGCGCCACTTCGCAGCAGTCGGCTCTCATATGACCTGAACACGCTGTCGCGGATGCCCTTCTCCAGTGCTCTTGGCTCATAGCCGTAGCTCTTCGACCACAGGGTATCCCCGTCGGCACGGATGGCCGTTACGCGAAACGACCCCCGGCGCCGTTCGCTGGCGACGCGGCGATCGATCAACAGACACGCTGCATGACCAACGCCACACAGAGCGAGCGTCGCATCGGTAAAGGGTTGTCGACCGAAAGAGATGCCGCCGTCGTCACGACGAATCCCAAACATTGCTCCCGAAGTGGGCACGGTGACCATCGTATCCACAAGCCGCCCCTCACGCGTGAGCCGAAACAGGGTTCGTGACTTCGGAGGGTCTCCCAGCGCGTCGGGGCTGTTGTCCCTCCCGCCCCATGCGAAACCGTCGGGAAGCAATCCCTCAACCATTAGCCCTCCCCCCTGAGTGGGCGCTTCCGTCGCAGTCTGCCAGGCGCTTGTCGACAGCAAGTCGCCGCGGCTGCTGAACATGCTGGTGCGTCGCGTGCCCACTTCGGTGACCCAAACCGTGTCACCGAGCAGACCAACCTCATGTGGCAACTCGTATTCGCCGGGTCCCCTCCCAATTCGACCAATCGGCCGCAAGAGCTGACCATTCGCTCCGTATACCCCAATGCCTGCGGGCCGCCCTTCAACTACGACGGCAGTGAGGGGACCCACGGGGACGATAGCGCGGACCTGAGTGAACTCCGTCCCGACAGACATAGCCTGCGAGACCTCCACGTCCCGCACCAGTCGCCAGGCTTGCGTGGGCTGTGCTTGCACCGTGGCGCCGATCAAGAGCGCCGCGAGGAACGGCGCTTGAATCCCCACGCGCGCGAGGCCAATTGGCTGCTTCATCGGATCAGGGTGAGGGTGACGCGGAACGCCTGACGTACGCTCGCAAGGAATCAAGCGAGGGGAGCCCATCGTGCCGGATACGGCCAATGAGGAGTGTGGGCGTTCCGAGCACCCCCAAACGGCGCGCATCGACGGTGTCGTCATGAAGGCGAGGGATCACCTCCAGTCGCGCTACGCAGGCATCGAAGCCGCGATCCAGCGAAACGCTCCCAATCCTGGCGAACCAATGCCAGGGCGCCTTGCCAATCGAGTCCTGGAACGCGAACAGAGCGTCGTGCATCGCCTCAAACTCGCCCTGCGAATCGGCACACTCTGCCGCGCGGGCCGCCGCAATCGCTGACGGGTGTCCAGCCGACGGCGCGTGGCGAAAGATCACCTTGATCGGTACTCCAGTGGACCGCAGGGAGTCGACATACTCGACAAAGCGTTTACAGTACGGGGCTGGAAGTCTGAGAAGACGACAATGCTGTTCTGAGCGCCGGAGTCACGCAAGACATGACCGAAGGCGAACCGTTGCCAGTCGGGTTCAATCGACATGCGAGGTCGCGTGCTCGCGTTCGCGACGAGCTCTCGACGCACCACGAGAGCCGTGCTGGCAAGCGCGCACGCAGCCAAGATCCATGTCATGGCGTTAGCCAGCCATTCGCGGCGGCGAGCGTGCATGGAAATGACGCCTCCGGCGCCTCGGGCTAGAAGCGGCACCAGATTGAGTATCCGCCCTGGCCGCAGCACATCGGAGAGTACTGCATGTCGCAGTAGCTCGACTCGGGACAGTGCTGATTGCACCAGTTGACGCAGTCCTGCCCGCCCCAGCAGCACGAGCCGCAGTCACCGTTCTCGTCGCAGATCCGCGCGACCGGGCGCGCATCGGCTTGTGAGGCAGAGAACGCTGCGGTGATGATCGAGAGCAGCGAGAGAGTGATGATACGCTGTCGCATAGCGACCTCTCAGAAGAGACGTACCCCCCCCTGCCGCTATTGTCAAGCAAGCCCAGCGACTAGTGGACTGCTGCTTGGATGCGTGCATCACGCATGTGTGCCTTGGGGTCGGCGTATCGCCACACGAGGGAGCTGACGGGCACGCTATTCACCCTGATGTACTACAGCGAGCTCCGCCGCAGGCCGTCGCCGAGGTGAAGATTGCCACGCGTCAGTCGGGGCGCGCTCGATCCGCGCAACCAGCTCTCCACCTGATTGAGCCAGCTGCTGTAGGTGAGCTGCATAGCACGCGTGTCGCGCCGGATGGCTGGTTTGCGCCGTCGATGAGACCGTGGCGGTTCATTCCGTAGACCAACGGAAGCCCGAGCACTTGACCTGGAGGGTGCTCCAAGAGCGCGCCGACGCCAAGGTCCACGGGCCGCTCCGCCTATCACACGCGGGGCTGCTTCACCTCCCGTCAGGACCTGCGAGTGCCGGCACGTCGCCCTCATCAACATCACGCCACTCCAGCGCCTCGCAACGAAGGGGTGGACAACGACCCCTTCATCAAGCCTTGGAGACGAACCCCTCGTACTCCGTCTCGGGCCGTTGTGAGACTGTGACGTCAGCGCGCGCCCGGAAGAGCCGCCACCCCACCAGCATCCATCCGAGCGCGAGTCCGTACATGGCCAGCGACGGTAGCTCGAACTTCCGGAAGTCGCCGCTGTCGGGCCACGCCGTCCAGTAGGCGAGCGGAAACGGTGCCGCGAGCAGCACGCCCACGCTCCAGCGCGCGAGCAGCGACTCCCACGGCAACAGCACGGCCGGAATCGCAAGCCAGAGCACGTACCACGGCCACACGTGCGCGGCCGCGATGAACAGCACCGACAGCATGATCGCGGCCGTAGCGCGCTGCAGGCCGGCGAACGAGGGCGAGCGCCACCACGACCACACGCACGCCGCGGTAACCACGGGAAACACCCCCATGACCAGGAACGCCAGCGGCCGGAGCCCGAGTCCCGTCAACGCGCCAATCGCCTTGATCGCGTCGGCGGGGAGAAAGAAGTAGCCCTCGCGAACCGCCGAAGTCTCCGCAAAGAACGCCGGGGAGCGCACAAACGGCGCAAAGACGACGACCCAGAAGACGCCGGCGATGAGTCCGCGCGGGATCCACGCACGCACGCGCTGGATGAACGTCGGGTGCGCCACACCGGGGACCGGCGTGAGCAGGAGATCGAGCAGAAAGAGCGGCGCGCTGACGTACTTCACCGCGACAGACGCGGCGAGTGACAGGGTGGCCCATCGGTATCTCCCGAGCCGCACCAGCGCGAGCCACGAAAGGATGCCGAGGATCATGAACGCGTCGTTGTGCCCATCGCCGCCGACCTGTACCGCACCGAGTGGCGCCCAGCCCGCCACGACGAGCGCCATCGCCTGCTCGCGCGGCGGTCGATCGTTCGTGAGATGCCTCACGAGCGCGAGCACCGCGATCCACGAGCCGGCGAGCAGCGCCTTGAACACGACCGTTCCCCAGAACACCGACCCGCTCGTGACCGCGGTCACGACCCACGAGATCACGGCCCAGAGCGGCCCGTAGGTCATGCGCAGGATGGGCGCGTCGAACGGCAAACCGTCGACGGCAGCCGCCGGGACGTCGTAGTACGGGTTTCCGCCCCACCAGAGCGTGCGCCCCCACGCGAAGGACAGCCAGAAATCCGGGACGAGCACCGGCATCGCCACGGCCATCACGAGCACGAACGCCACGCCCCAGCGCCACGCCGAGCGGACGATCGTCACGTCGGCGACCGGGCCGCGCGCCACGAGCAGCACCGCGCCGAGTGCCAGCAATGTGGACGCAATGAGCGGCAGTGCGTAGGCATCGATGAACAGATCGGCGCCGATGAGGTCACCACCGATCGCAAAGGCAAACTGGCGCTTCACCGTGCGAATGTGGTCCTCGGGATCGGGTGGCGGGTACACCAATGCGCCGGGCCGGCGCACCGTGGTGTCCGGCTTCTGGAAGTTGGCGAAGGCCGCGGGCGCCACTCGATAGGCAACGTCGGCCACCCGAGCCCCGAACCGATCGTAGAACACCACCTGACCGTAGGGGCGAGCGGCATAGGTCGCCGCACCGGCCTCGAACCACGAGAGCCCGGCGTGCACCGCCAGCACGAGCACGTTGAGCAGTCCGAGAATCGCCAGTAAGCGCCTCATGCACGCACCTCCGGCGCCACCGAACTCCGTCGCCACAGGAGCCACAGCACCAGCGCCAGTCCCCCAAAAGCCACCAGCGGGCCAACCAGCCCGAACTGCAGCGCCGGATATCCGGACGCGACCTTTTCGAGCACGATGAAGATCGGGAGCGTCGGACCTTCGCGCGCCACCAGCCGCAAGGCGTCGGGAACGCTCTCACGCGTCATGCTCACGACGCACGAGATCACCACGCTCGTTCCGACGAGCAGACCAGCGGCCGGCCGCGGCATGGCCCGAAGGACAGGCAGCGCCGCGAGAAACAGCAGCGGCGCGAGCGGCACGAGGTAGCGCACGCCGGTGTTCCATTGGAGCATGGCGAACTGGTTGGCACTGGAGAACAAATAGAGAGCGAGGCTCACGCCGAGGATGCCGCGCAACTGCCCCGCATCGGGGTCGGTCGCGTCGCGACGCACGAATCCGGCGAACAGCGCCGCCGCGAGCAGCGGACAGAAGACAAACAGTCCATAGCGTGGGTCGAAGAGGTTGCCAGTCAGCAGCTCGGCGGTGGGGACGAAGAATCCGTTCCAGCCTATGACCGAATACTTCGTCGCCGGCATGTAGCGTTGCGCCGGGAACCACGGGCTCCCGAACGCCGCGGCCTGGTACCAGAAGAGTGCCACGATCATCGGGACCGCGCCAAGCGTGTACGTCGCTCCGGCGCGCAGCATCGCCACGACGCCGCGGCGAACGTGCAGGGCCAGCACCCACACGCCGAAGGCCACGATCAGCGGAACCGCACCGTAGTCGCACAGCAGGCCGAACCCGAGGAGTGCACCGGCGAGCGCGATGTCCCGTGCCGACGGGAGCGCACCGCGTGGGCGGGGCGTCCAGCCGGCCAGCAGCACGTACGCGCCGAGCACGCAATGGGTCAGGATGGCGTTCTGATTGAGGAACGCCGAGCGAAAGAAAATTGGCGTCACGAGTGCGTAGAGCAGGCCGCAGCCGATCGCGCGGCGCTCGGGCATGCCTCGCGCGCGCAGGAAGCGAAAGAGCACCCACGCCGCGAGCGCGCCAAGTGGCGCCATGAGCCCGACGCCGGTGATCAGCGCTGCAAGGCCGAGCTTTACGTCGAGCCCGCGCGCGCGCGAAGCGTTCAGGAACTTCGAGCGGTTCGGTCGCGCGTCGTCGTACGTCGCTGGAGGCTTGGGTGCCAGCAGGTGCGGCTTCCACGCGTACAACGCCGACAGCGCAGGCCGTGCCAGCGTGTACGGGATCGCGCCGAGGAACGATGTGCCCGGGTTGTTGTTGATGTACCACCCCCGACCGGGCATCTCGAACAGGTCGGGGTGCAATCCCTGATACTCGTCCACCCGGATCGACCAGCGCTCCGCCACCGCGAGCGACAGGTAGGTCTCTCGCGCCACGTTGGTCGTCGCGAAGAGCGCGTAGACGAGCCAGGTCGTGACGACGAGTTTCGCTGCGGCCGTCCGCAACCAGCGCACCAGGTGACGCGTCACGCGCGGCGTGTCCGCCCGCTCGTTCGCGCCCGGTGCCGACGCATGTGGCGCGGGGCCGACGCTGCCGGAGTTCGCTGCATGTGCGTTCGTGACGATGATGACAGAATGACGTGACGACGGGACGCCAGCCTCACTCGGCGGAGCGCCGAGGGTGAGCACGCCCCTTGCAAGAGACGAGCCCGTTCCATGAGGGGCCACACTAACTTGGGTCCGGGCTCCCTCGTCCTTCCAGTGGCGGCCCCTGAGCCGACCGTTTCCGCTGCCAGCAGCGGCCCCCTTTACACCGGAGTCTTGTTTTCATGCGCATCGGCCTCGTGGGCGCCGGCAAGATCGGCGCGCTCCGCGCGCAGTCCATTCGCGAGGAGCCCTCCACGTCCCTCGCCGCAGTGTTCGACCTCAACGCGGATCTGGCGCGTCAGGCCGCGGGCACCAGCGGTGCGCGCCTGTGTGGCTCGCTCGAGGAACTCCTCGACACGCCGATGGACGCCGTCGTCGTGTCCACACCGGTCCAGGCCCACGTCGAGGCCTGCCTCGGCGCCCTCGGGCGCGGGCTTCACTTGCTGTGCGAAAAGCCGGTCGCGAACACCGTCGAGGACACCCGCCGCATCGTGCAGGCCGCACAGACGGCCAGGCGCGCCTTCGCCGTCGGCTTCAACCTCCGCTACTACCCGGCAATCACGTTCATGCGGGAAACCATCGGCGCAGGCACGATCGGCACCGTGGATCATTTCCGCGTCTTCGGCGGCCACGAAGGCCTCTCGAGCTTCACGCACGACTGGGAGTACAAGACACCGCTCACCGGCGGTGGGGCGATGTGGGACATCGGCATCCACATGACCGACCTCGCACGCCACTTCCTCGGCGAGATCACCGATGTCTACGGCGTGATGTCCAACAACGTGTGGCAAGTGCCTGGCTCGGAGGACAACGCCATGGCCGTGTTCCGCAACCCTGACGGCGTGGCGGCCACGTATCAGGCGACCTGGGACGAGTGGAAGGGCTATGGCTTCTTCATCGAAGCCTATGGCGACAAGGGCATGGTGCGCGGGGCGTACGCTCCCATGGAGAACCTCCTCATCACGCACCAGAACCCCCGCGGTCCGCGCACCCGCGTGCACCATCGCTACCTCGGCATTGCAGTGCGCGAGAAGCTCTATAGCTGGAAGACGACCGCGCTGCTCTCGTTCAAGGACGAGCTGCGCGACTTCCTCGCGCTCGCCGAAGGCAAGCAGGACCTCCCGATCGCCGACGGCTTTGCCGGGCTCCGGGCCGTGGAAGTGGCGGCCGCGGTCCGGGAGAGTACGGCGACGCGTCAGGCCGTGCAGCTCCAACCTCTGGGGCGCATGACGTTGTGAGTACGGGGCCGACGTCCGTATTGAGTGTCATCGTCACCGTCGTCGACGGCGGTGACGCTGTCGTCGAGGTGCTCGACGCACTCGTCAGGCAGGCTGGCGCGCCACCCCTGGAAATCCTCGTTGCGTGGGACGACACCATCCCCGAGGTGGGCGCGCTTTCGACCCGGTTCCCCGCCGTCAGGTTCATCGGCATGGGCCCGGTCGCTACCGCGCGCCCCCCCAAGTCTCCGGCCGGTCAGCACGAACTGTTCGATCGCCGTCGCTCGGCGGCGCTGACCCACGCCTCCGGTGAGCTGGTGGCGATGGTCGAGGACCGCGCCCGCCCGCGGCCCGACTGGGCGGCAACGATGGTGCGGGCACACCGTGACCTGCCGCACGGCGTGATCGGCGGTGCCATAGCGCCGGCCACCACCGATGTGCTCAACTGGTCGGTGTGGGCGGTCGACTACGGACGTTACGCGCCACCGTTTGCCACGGGCGCGCGCGACTGGGTGTCCGATGTCAACGTGTGCTACAAGCGCCGGTGCATCGAAGCGACGCGCACCAC
This sequence comes from Gemmatimonadaceae bacterium, assembly GCA_020846935.1. Classification (NCBI taxonomy): domain Bacteria; kingdom Pseudomonadati; phylum Gemmatimonadota; class Gemmatimonadia; order Gemmatimonadales; family Gemmatimonadaceae; species Gemmatimonadaceae bacterium. The sequence goes on along the minus strand of JADLCY010000001.1, from coordinate 237,035 downwards.
CTGGCACGATCGGTACAACGAGGCGCGAGTCCACTGGTCGCTGGCCGCCTCGGGCGAGGTGCTCTTCCTCATCCCGGACGCCGTTGTGGAGTTCCGCAGTCACTATGCAACACTGGGTACGCTCGCCAGGCAGCGATTCCACTGGGGTCGCCTGTTTGGACAGGTCCGGGCCGGCGACGCGTCCGTTGCACGGCGCGCGGCCCTCGTGCTCGCGAGCCCGATCGTGCCCTTCGTGCTGCTCCTGCGTCACGGTCGCACTCAGCAACGACTGGGTAACGCGCCGTCCTACCTGCGGGCGCTACCGACCGTGCTGGCGATCCTCGTGGCCTGGAGCGCCGGCGAGGCCTGGGGTGCGATCACCGGCCGCGCCTGAGCGCTCATCGCACCCACGCGGCTCTACGCACACTCCGATCCGTCTTGCGCCCGTGTGCGATCACTGGCCGCGCCTGAGCGCTCATCGCACCCGCGCGGCTCTACGCCTACGCCGATCCGTCTTGCGCCCGTGTGCGATCACTGGCCGCCCTTGAGCGCTCATCGCACCCACGCGGCTCTACGCCAACGCCGATCCGTCTGGAGAACGCGTGCGATCACGGGCCGCTCCTGAGCGCTCATCGCACCTTGCCCAGCGAATCGCCGGGGCCGGCGAGATAGCCCACGAGTTCCCCGGCGGCCCACGACAGCACGAACGTCGCGATCAGCGGCAGCGATCGCAGCAGCGTGCCCCGGTGCTCCGAGCGCGCACCAACTCGCGAGACGATCCGCATCAGCAGCACCGGAGGCAGCGCGAGCGAGCCCGCCGCGTAGGCGAGGCGCTTGACCGCCGAGGACTGCTGGCTGCGCTTGCCGGCGAAGGACCGCGAGTAGAGATAGCGCTGCGAAACGTACTCCCACAGCGAATAGTGCTTGTCGTGCCCGACCACGCCCTCGGGTACCATGACGAGGCTGCCGCCCTCCGCCTTGATCGCCTCGTGCATGTCGTTCTCCCAGCTGCCGCGCCGAAGCATCTCGACATACCGGCGCGCGGTCGCGGACGGATAGACCACGTTGTTGCCGGGCAGCCACGACGTGACACCGCCGCCAAGGGGAGGCATGCAGTGCGAGTACTCGCACAGAAAGGCCGCGCGATCGAGCAGGGTCGTCGTCGCCAGGTTGTCGACCGGGCCTCCAACGACGGCTCCGGTTTCCTGCGCCCGTTCGGTCATGAGCTTCACCCACCCCGCGGGCACCGCAACGTGATCCTCGATCACCGCGACCCACGGCGTGGTCACCCGTTCGAACGCCAGCGCGCGCATCGCCGGGATCGTCGTCCCGTGCGGTACATCCATGACTTGCGCCCAGGGAAAGGAAGACCGAACCAGGCCGGCTACCGGCGCGCCGAGTCGAGAGACCACGATGGCTTCGACGCCGGTGGCCGCTCGCTCGCGCGCGAGGGCTTCGAGCGTCTTCTGGACGTCCAGGGGCTCGTTGACGGCCGGAACAATGACGGTCAGGGATGCGGTCACGTGAGGAGCGTACGATGGGTCTGAGGGAGAGTGCTTGATCCGTTCACCGGTGCTGTCAAGTTTCGGGCCTGCCGTGGGCTGGCCGGTCACGGTGTCCGGAAGCGGCCGAGCACCGTGGCGCGGTTCCTGCCCAATGACCGGGGAAATCTCACCTTCGACCGTTTCCTCTTGAAGCGCATGCCGAACGATCGCCGCGAGGACCGTGAGTGGGTGATCCCGCTCGCGCTCGCCGTACTGGCTCTCGGGCTGCGCCTGCCCGGACTCAACGACGGCCTCTGGAACGACGAGATCGCGGCCATCATTCAGTCGTTTCGCACGTCGTTTCCCGAAAACCTCTCGGAGTTCCGCGGCGACAACAAGCATCCGCTCTACGCGCTGCTTGCGCATGCGTCGCTCTCCGTGTTCGGCGAGTCGGCCTGGGCGATCCGCCTGCCGGCGCTGCTGTTTGGCGTGGCCTCGGTCCCGATGCTGTTCTGGCTGGCCAAGCCGTTGGTCGGCCGTCGCGAGGCCATCGCCGCCGCGCTGCTCCTCGCCGTGTCGTACCACCACGTGTGGTTCTCGCAGAGCGCCAGGGGCTACAGCGCGCTGCTGTTCTTTGCGTTGCTCACCACGCACCAGTTGCTGGCGATGCTGCATCGCAGCGATCGCCGGGCGGCGGGCTGGTTTGCGCTCTGCATTGCGCTCGGTACGTACGCGCACCTGACCTTCGTCTTCTTCGTGATTGCGCAGGGTGTCGTTGCCCTCGCGGCCCTCGTGTGGCCTACGGGCGATCGGCCGCGAAGCGACTGGCGCGTCGTGCTGCTTCCGTTCGTTGGCGGCGGCGTGATCAGCGCGGCGCTGCACTACCCGATGCTGCAGCCGATGCTCGACTACTTCACGCAGCCGTCGGACCAGACGGGCGTGTCGTCTCCGGCGTGGGCGCTCGCCGAGGGGATTCGCGTGTTGCGCGCCGGGTTCGGGGACGCGTTCGGTCTCGCCATCATTGCGCTCGCGCTGGCTGTGCCAATCGGTCTGGCGGGCGTGATCACCTGGTTCCGTCGCGACCGTCACGTCGCGCTGATCATCGTGCTGGCGCCGCTCGCCATCATTGGCGGTGCGGCGATCGGACGGGGGACGATGTACCCGCGGTTCTTCTTCGTGTTGGGCGGCTTCTTCGTGCTCCTCGTGGTCCGTGGCGCGTACGCGACCGGCGTGTGGTTGTCGCAGTGGTCAAGGCGCCTGACGACGGAGGAGCGTACACGCCGTGGTGAACTCCTGGGGCAGGCGGCGATCGGCGTGCTCGTCATCGCATCGCTGGCGTCGCTGCCGCGCGACTGGCGCGTGCCCAAGCAGGATTTCGACGGGCCGCTGGCGATGGTGCAGGAGGCCAGGGCGCCGGGTGACGTGGTCGCCGTCGCCGACGTCACCGCGGCGGTCTATCTGCTCTACTACCGGCTGCCCTGGGAACGCGTAAAGACCGCGGCGGATCTCGACGCCTTGCGTCGTCGGGGCAAGGTGTGGTTCGTGTACACCTTCCCGCGCTACCTCGACCTCTACGATCCGGGGCTCGCCGCGCACGTGGACGCCGACTGCCGCGAGCAACGCGTCTTTCCCGCCACGCTGGGCGGCGGCGAGGTCATCGTGTGCACGATGGACGCGCTGACGCCGCCGGCCTAACGAGGCTTGACCGCCGATGCCTGCAGCAGCGGACCGATCGTCCGCAGCACCGTGCGCGCCCCGGGGGCCGTGCGCAGGCGCTCGTACCCGTCGGCCGCCACGCGCAGCAGACCGGTGAACTGCGCGCGCTGTGAATCCGAGAGCCCGGGGATGCCCACGCGCACCTCGCTGAAGCCGGCCCGCACGAGCGCGCGACGAAGTCCGCCCGCCGTGAGGAAGCTCCGGTGAGGTGGGCGCGCCATCTGCAGGCGCGACACCAGGCCGACGAGCGCGTTCGGGAGCAGCCCGCCCGCGGGGAGGCCGATGTGCGGGTCGGGACCCACGCTCGTGCGGTTCGGCGCGCTCACCAGCACGCGTCCCCCGGGCCGCGTCACTCGAAAGGCCTCCGCCAGCGCGCGGGGCTGATCCCGGAAGAGTTCGAGCGCGTGCATGATCGTCACGACGTCGAACGACGCATCGGGGAAGGGAAGGGCTTCCGCACACGCGGCGATCAGCGGCGCCCGAAGTCGTTCCTGCTCGACCTGCTTGAGCCCCATCGTGATGTGACGGAACCCGATGTCGACGCCGACGGCCTGCGCCCCGCGTCGCGCGGCGGCAATCACGAGCGGCGCCTCGCCACACCCGATGTCGAGCACGCGACCCATCGAACCCAAGGGGCCCACATCGTCCTCCCACGAGGCCAGCGCCACCTTGGCGCGCGCGATACCGCCGAGCATGCGCGAGGCGTTGAGGCGCGCCTGCGGTTCCGGTACCTCGGGCGTCATCGCGTAGTACAGTTCGATGATGCCGGCAAAGTCACGCGTGCCGAACTCACGGTGCAGGGCACGCGCCTTGGCGACGTCGCCCAGCCTGGAGATGTACGGGTCGGGCCGCGTCCGAAGGTCGGGGATACCGTGTTCGATCGGCCACGTCGCGCCGCAGGCAGCACAGGCGAGCGACGCCGGCGCGTCAACGTCGACCAACGCCGCCTTGCAGGCCGGGCACACCAGCTCGAGCCAATCGTCCATCGCAAACCCCATGTCGCGCTCCGGTCGCGGTCCTCGTACGCGGTGGCGTATGTTACGCGGGCCTCGCGGCGGCGTCACCTCCGCGGCCACCGACCGGCTCCCTTCGCATGACGACGCCCCTGCCTGACGACGACCGCGCGGCCGGCGCCGCCACGACCGCGAACCCGCGGCGCCTCCTGGGCCTCCCCTGGATCGCGTGGGTCATCGCCCTCTGCGCCGCCGTGGCCCACATCGCGCCCTTCTGGCGCGCCGAACTGAGCCAGCGCGGCGAGTGGACCTTCGAGGAGAACCTCACCATCTCCCCGGACCAGATGCAGTACCGCGTCTGGCTCCGACAGACCCAACGCGAAGGGCCGGTCATCACCAACCGGTTCACCACCGAACCGAACCGCGCGCACCTGCCGGTCTATTTCTTCTGGGCCGTGGGGAAGGCCGGTCGTGCCGTCGGGACCACGCCGGAACGCGCCTACGCCTACGCCGGCAGCGTGCTGGCCATCCTGCTCACGCTCATGGTGTACGCGACGGTGCGCCGCTTCATCGCCGATCCGACGCAGCGGCTCTGGGTCGTGGTGCCGCTGATGGTCGCGGGAGGACTCGGTGGGCACATCAAGGTGCTGCAGCAGATTCCCGCGCTCGCGGCCTCGTCGACGTTCCAGCGATTCCTGCTCGAACCGATCGAACTCTTCCCCGTCTTCGAGGACTACCGCAGCCACTACCTGGTGAAGGTGCTCCTCGACACGCACTCCATCGCGCTGTGGATCGTTGGACTCGGCGCCGTCCTCGCGCTGCACTCGGCGATCACGCGGCTCACGCCGGCGCGCATCGCCGCGGCGATGGGCATGTTCGTCCTCATGACCGTGATGCACGTCTACGAGGGCATCACGCTCCTGGCCATCGCGTGGGGAGTTGCCCTCTGCTGCTGGCCCATGATCCCCGACCGGCGGCGGCTCGTCGGGCTCCTGGCCGGATGCACGCTCGCGGTTGGGGTCTGCTACGCCGTGCTGGGCGCGCTCTATGCGCGATCCGGGCTCCCGCTCCCGGACTGGCGCGCCATCAACATCCTCGTCAGTACGCTGCTCATTGCCTACCCGATCTCGTGGGCTCTGATCGCGTGGGGCGGGCTGGCGCGCTGGCGCATCGGCGGCCTCAGGGAGCGGTTTCTCTTTGGCTGGATCCTTGGCTGCACGATCGTGACGCTCTCCGGTCCGTTCTTTCCGTATCCTGATCGCGGCACGATGACCATGCAGGTGCCGCTCGCGATCCTCGGCGCGATCGCGTATTTCGCGAAATGGCCGCGCGTCAGCGCGCGACATGCCGCGATCCTCGCGCTGGTTGGCGGGGCGGCGCCGCTCTGGCTCGCCGCGCGCACGTGGCACTTCAGCGGGTTTCGCACCGATGCCCCGTTTCAGTACGTGAACCCGTCACATCGCGCGGCCCGCGATGCCCTGCGCGCATCGGCGGACACCAGTCAGATCCTCCTCGCGGACGTGCCCGATCTCCTCTGGCTCGCACCAACGTTCCCGGGCCGGCTCTACGTGGGCCACTTCTTCCTGACGGTGAACTTCACGAGCAAGGTCGCCGCGTTGCGCGAGGCACTCGCCAACCCGTCGCTCATGCCGGCGCTGCTGGAGACGTCCCGCGCCGACTATCTCTTTGTGAATGGCACGCACGATCCCGCGCGTTTTGCGTTCCTACCCGGCCTCGTACCGCTTGCCCGCGAACCGGTGGGATGGCTTTTCCGCGTGGAGCGCTCCGCTCAGGCGTCCTCGGCGAGCCGCACGCGCGCGCCAGGTCCGATCTTCACCACGCCAAACATGACGAGCGCTGCGCCGTAGATCGCAGCGCCCGACACCACGGCCAGCGGCACGGGCCACGCCCGGACCAACCACACCAGAACGCCCATGACTGCCGCGGCGGACGCGGGCGCCACCAGTCGCCGCGCGTAGCGAGCTTCCACACCCGCGCGTCGCACCAGCGCCTGCGCGACCACGAGCCGAACGATGTCGGTCGCCACCGCCGAGGAGGCCGCGCCCATGATGCCGAAGCGCGGAATGAGGATGAGGTTGAGCGCAACGTTCACCACCGCGCCCGACCCGTTCACCCACAGCGCCTCGCGTCGCCTGCCCAGCGCGACGATGGCCGCGACGGGCACCAATCGACTGAGCGTGAGCCCCGCCGCGACGAGCAGGGGCGCCAGCGGCGCCGCCGACGAGGCGTATTCCGCGCCGAAGACGAGGTTCACCAGCGGTCGCGCCAGCACGGCGCCGCCCACCACACACGGCACCATGAGGACGAACAGCAGCAGGTTGGCATCGCTGTACAAGCGACCAAATGCATCGCGATCGTCGCGCAGCCGGCTCAGCCCGGGCAACACATTCGCCGCGTAGGTCACGCCGAGATTGAGCACGAGCGCCACGAGCGCATACGCCGCGGCATAGAACCCCGCCGACTCCGATCCTCTCGTCAGGCGAAGGAGGATCAGGTCGAGGTTGAACGCGATGAGCCCGAGGAGCGACGCGAGCACCAGCGGTGCCGCCCGCCGCATCGTGTGTCTGGCGAGCCCGGCGTCAAACCGCCGTACGCCGCGCCAGGCTCCGGGAATTGCCGAAAGCAGGAACGCGGCAGCGATCGCCTCTCCGATCACGAAGCCAAACGGCACGCGCTCGACGTCGGCCGCCGAACGCACCAGCACCAGCACGACGGCGGCATTGACCGACTCGGCCAGGAAGCGTGCGAGCGCAGGCCGGGCCGGCGTTCCACGCATCAGATACGCAAAGCGGGTGTTGAGCGCGACGGCAGCGAGCCCGATGGCGTAGAGCACCAGCACCACGCCGTCAGGGCTCGGCAGCACCCAGCGTGCGAGGCCGCCCAGCACGACGATCGCGACGATCGCGCTCAGGAACCGGGCAGCGATGATCGTCCCCGCGGCCGCGTCGCCGTGTTCGTCGCGCGGCACCACCTCGGTCACGCCGACCGACTCCAGTTCCCAGCTCACCACCCGGTTCGCATACAGCAGCGCCGCGAGCGCAAAGCTGACGACGCCGAACGGACCCGCGCCGAGGTGCTGGGACACCCACGCCGTGGCGCCAAACGCCACGAGCCGCGCCGCAATCTCCGCCAGGCCAAGCATGGCGAAGCCGCGCCACAGTTGCGCGAGCGGCGTTGGCGATACCTTATCGTTCCCGACGCCCATGCCGACGAGAGTGTGTGGGGAGCGAGTCCCGGCTCCGCGGGGTGACGTGCGCGGGAAGTCTAGCAGGTGCAACCCGATTCCACTGCCAGCCATGATGGATCGAGCGTCGCGCAGCATTGTGGTCATCGTCGTCGGCGCGATGGGCGCCACGGCCTCGTCGATCCATCAACCGGACGTCGCCACGCTGTCCGTGACGCCGGACTCGGTCCTGCTCGCCGTCCCGCGGCGCGAACCCCTGACGGCCATCGCCCGGGATCGAGATGGGGCCGTGGTCCGTGGAACGATCGTCCGATGGGCAAGCAGCGACGCCACGGTCGCCACCGTTGCGCCCACCGGCATGCTCTCGGCGGTTGGACCAGGCGAGGCACGCATCATCGCCAGGGCAGGTTCGGTCGCTGACACCATCCACGTGTCGGTCGTGCCACGGTCCGGAGGGCGCATCGCACGCGTCTCCATTCTGCCGGCATCGGCCACCCTTGCGGTCGGCGAAACCATCACGCTCACCGGCGCGGCCTTCACCGCCAACGGCCAGCCTTCGACGCAGGAAGCGCCGCTCTGGAACACCGACAACCCCCTCGTGGCCGCGGTCACGTCGAGTGGACGGGTCCGCGGACTCGCACCCGGCACGGCCCGCCTCACCATGTCGGCAGGTGGCGCGACGTCGTCGGTGCGCGTCACGGTGACGGGCGCGACGCGCAACGAGATCACCGTGGATACCACCACAACGTTTCAGACGATGACTGGCTGGCAGGGCGCCGGTCAGAACGGATGGTTCGAGTGCGATCGGCTCGCGTTCAGTCTCTACAAGGACCAGCTCCACGATCGCCTCGTGAATGAGCTGGGCATCGAACGCGTCACCATCGCCCTGCGCAGCGGCACGGAGAACACGAAGGACTATCACGCCGAGTTCGCCGCGGGCCGCATTTCGTCGGCCGAGTATCGCCGGTCGTGGAGCGCACCGGTGAACGACAACGAGGATCCGATGGTGAGCGACAGCTCGCGCTTTCAGTGGAGCTTCCTCGACGGCTTCATGGAGCAGGCGGTCCTCCCGTTGCGTGAGCGGCTCGCCGCCCGTGGTGAACGCCTGCAACTCGTGCTCACCTACGTGGATTTCGAGCGCGAGGGCTACCAGCCCGGTGGACTGCGCCACATGAAGCAGCCCGCGGAGTACGCCGAGCTGGTGACCATGGCTTTCGTGCACCTGCAGCAGAAGTACGGCATCGTTCCTGACGCCTTTGAACTCGTCCTCGAGCCGGAACATACGCCCTACTCGGCGGCGGACATCGGGCGCTCGATGGTTGCCTTGGTCGCTCGCCTGCGCGCGGCCGGGTTCGCGCCCACGATCATCGCGCCCTCCACGACCTCGGTGTACAATGCCGCCGCCTTCTACGACCAGATCCTGCAGGTGCCGGGGACCACGGGACTCATCGGTGAACTCTCGTACCATCGGTATGTCGCCGAGGCGTATCCCGCCGTGGACGCCATCGGCCAGCGATGGCTGCGCGACGGGGTGAAGACCGCGATGCTGGAACACATCGGCGCCGACTTCGAGGAGCTGTACGAGGACCTCGTGGTGGCCAACGCGTCGTCGTGGATGCAGTTCGCCAACGGCTTCTGCGGTCGCCGCGACAACCCCGCCGCGCGAGGCGCCTACTACCAGATCAATCAGTCCGATCCGGCGCATCCGCGCGTGAACTTCACCAACGAGTCGAAGCGCTTCCGACAGGTGTTTGCATACGTCCGGCGCGGCGCTGTGCGTGTGGGCGCGACATCCGGCAACCCAACCGATATACTGCCGCTGGCCTTCCGGAACGCCAATGGCCGCATGGTCGCCATCGTGTGGGCAAAGACCGCGGCGACGTTCTCCGTCTCCGGGCTCCCGGCTGGCGCCTACGGCCTCAACTTCAGCACGGCCGGCGCGCAATGGAACGTCGACCGACCCGATCAGCAGGTCGACGCCGGTGGAAGCGTCCGCGCCAGCCTCCCGGCGGGCGGGGTGATGACCATCTACCAGCGCTGAGCGGTCGGACTCGCGCGCGTCACACCTCGACGCACGCCGCCATCGCCGCGACCCATGATCCACGCAATGGCTCCACCGAGCAGGCCGCCGGCAAGGATCACGACTTCGAACGCGAGACCCACCGCGACCGCGGTCGCTCCCGGTACGCCGAACGGCGCAAAGAGCAGGGCCTGCGCCGCCTCGCGGACGCCAATGCCGCCCTGCGTCACCGGCGCGAGCCCGGAGACCTTTGCCAGCGGCCATACGAAGAGCCACACGTAGAGCGGCACGTCGATGCCCATGCGCAGTCCGAGCAACCAGTTCATCACCACCAGCAGCGCCTGCAGCGACATCGACATCAGGAACGCGAGCACCAGCGCCGGCACGTTGCCGCGCGCCGCACGAAAGGCCTGCCAGAGCGGAGCGAGCTTGCGGCGGATCTTGAAGGGCAGCCGACCAAATGGCAGGAACCACACGAGCGCGAGACCGCCGATGGCACCCACCGCGCACACCGCAATCACACCGAGGAGTATGCGCCGGCTCTGCGGATCGAGGGCACGTGGTGAAAGCACGGCGCCGATCGCCGCCACACTCGCCAGTCCAACGATGTCCAGCACGCGGTCGACCACGCTGCCCAGCACGAGGCCCGTGCGGGAGCGCGCCGTGCGCAGCGCCATGCCCATGCGCACCACGTCGCCGCCAACGATCGACGGCAAGAACATGTTGCCGAAGAGGCCCCAGTAGTACGCGCGCGCCGCACCGGCAAACGGCAGCCCCGCCCCAACGGCGTTCACCACGACGCGCCACTTGGCAATGCCGATGAGGTGCAGGCCCAGGTACGACGCGATCGCGACCAGGAACACCCACACCGGCAGGCTGCGCAGCGCGGCGCGGATGTCGCCGAACGGCAGCACCTGGAACAGCAGCAACAGCATGGCTGCGCTGCCGGCAATGCGCACGGCCGGGTGTTTCCACACCGGTCGTCGCCGCGTTCCGGCGTCGCTCACAGCGCCTCGGGCGGCTCCGACGCCTCGCGCGCGGCGTCCATCCGCCGCTGACGGTAGAGCACCTCCTCCACGATCCGTCGATTGAAGCTGATGAGGTCCGACAGCACGCCGATCAGCAGCACCTGAAAGCCCACCACGATGAGGATCGTGGCCAGGAGCAGCGACTGGACGTGGCCGACGCGATTGCCGGTGACGTAGAAGTACAGGAACCGCCCCGCCGGGATGAGCCCGAGCAGGATCAGCACCATCCCCCACGACACGAAGAACCGGAGCGGGCGGTACATCGCGTACGCCCGCAGGATCGTCACGCCGGATTTCCGGATGTAGTGCGGGATGCTCCGCATGAGGCGCGACGGACGGGTCTGCGCGTTGATCCCGATGGGCACAAACTTCACGGCCGCGCGTCGTGCGCCCGCCTGGATCAGCGACTCGAGCGTGTACGAGTAGTTGCTGAGCACGATGGTGCGGAGCGCCGCCTCGCGGGTCATCGCGCGAAATCCACTCGTCGCATCGGGTGTGTCGAGGCCCGCCGCGCGCCCCACGACGCCGCTCCCGAGCACCTGCAGCCGGCGTTTGATGGGCGAGAAGTGCGCCAGGCTGCCCACGCCCCGGTCGCCGACCGTGAGTTCCGCCTCGCCGTCGATGATCGGAGCGACCAGCTTTGCGATGTCGCTTCCCTGGTACTGATTGTCGGCGTCGGTGTTCACGATGATGTCGGCGCCGGCGCGCAGCGAGGCGTCGAGGCCCGCCATGAACGCCGCGGCCAGACCCCGGTTCCGTTCGAAACTCACCACGTGCGCTGCACCCAGCGATCGCGCCACCTCGGCCGTGCCATCCGTGCTGCCGTCGTCGATGATCAGGATCTCGATCGTGTCGATGCCCGGGATCGACCGCGGCAGCTGCGCGAACGTCGCCGGCAGCGTCGTCGCCTCGTTGAGGCAGGGGATCTGGATGATGAGCTTCACGGCTCAGTCCTCGACCACGTGCGTCTTGAAGACTTCGCGGTATCCGGCCCACTTCTCGTGGTCGAAACCCGTTGGCGTCAGGCAGTCGACGGCCGAATACGCCATGTACAGCGCGTGATGCGTATTGTCGTGCGCAAAGAGTCCCTGGCGCCCGTAGACCAGCACATTGGGTTGCGACGCTGCCCAGTCGTCGAGCACGGCCAGCGGCTTCTCGTAGCCCATCAGGTATGTCGGATATGCCTGGGCCAGGCGCCGCACGTGTACCGCGATGGGCTTGTCCGGCAGCGGAATCCCCGCAGTTCTCGTGTCCTTCTCCACGAGGTCGGCCAACGACTGGTCATTCGCCGACCAGATCTCGTCGCCCACCTGACACGGATACTCGGCGCAGAGCACCGTCGTGCCCCTGGGTTCCGTGGAGCGGAAATAGTTCTTGGGTTCGGAGAGGCGCGTCACGCGAACGTTGCCCTCCGGGAAGTAGTGCGCGTCCGTGGTCGTGTACTGGTCGACCGGGAGCTGCACGTACACCAGCACCATCGCGCGATACCCGATCGACTGTGCAGCCGCCATCACCGGCGCCGGCGGCGCAGGCTGCGTGATCTTGGCCAGGAGCGTGATGGGGATGGTCGACCAGATGTGGTCGGCATGGATGGTCCGCCGCTCGGTGCCGCGCTCCGCGGTGATGGTCCACGTGTACCCCGGCTCGGTCGATCGCTCGATGCGCGCCGCGCCCCATCCCAGCGCGATCTCCGCGCCGGACGCGGTCGCCTCACGCGCGTACACTCGGCTGATCTGCCCGTAGCCTTCGCGCATGTAGTAGTACTTGCCGCCACCGACTGGCTTGAGCAGCCGCTTGATCAGTTTCCCGAAGCTCCCGGCCGTCACGCGCTTGCGCGCCTGGATACCCGACAGAAGTTCGGGCTCCTTGCCCCACAGTTTGCGCGCGTACGGAAAGTAGAAGTGGTGGCACATCGTGGGCCCGAGGTTCGCGAGCAGCACCGACGCGAACGTCTCGCCCTCGGCCGGGCGCGCGAGCTTGCGCTGCACGAGGTCCTTCACCATTCCCAGCGCAAACCCCTTGTCGAGCCGGCGGAGCAGGTCGAGCGACTTGATCGGAAAGTGCAACCACTCGCCGCGAAGCCGGATGCGCCCATGCCGATCGAAGTCCCCGAAGTCGGCGGCGAGCATGCGCTGGATGTCGGCGAGGATATCGGGATGCACCGTGTGGTGCAGGCGATGGCTGCCGTAGTCGAGCCACTGTCCCGCCCACTCAAACGAGCCGGCGTTGCCGCCAACCACCTCCTGGCGCTCGAGCAGCGTGACGCTCGCCTTGTTGGTGCGGCGCAACTGGTAGGCGGCGCCGCACCCGGCAGGACCACCGCCGAGCACGACCACGTGCGGGAGCCGACTCATCGGACCGCCGCCGGTTGTTCCGTCGCCGCCAGCCCACGCTGGCCGCGCGCCATCCATTCGCGATACCACGCCACGGTGTCGCTCAACGACTCCTCGAGCGTCCATCGCGGCTCCCACCCGAGGCGCCGACGCGCCTTGGTGCAATCGAGGTATTGCTTCGGGATCTCGTTCGACGCCTGGTTGAGGATCGTCAGCGGCAGCGCCGACTGGTTCATCACCTCGAGCACCTTGGTCGCCATCGCAATGACCGACAGCGGCGTCTCCGTGCCGAAGTTGAACGCTTCACCCGTGAACCCATCGTCCGGCATGCGCTCGGCAAGAGCGAGGTAGGCCTGCACGGCGTCGCGCACGTAGAAGTAATCGCGCACGAACGTCCCGTCGCTGCGGATCACTGGCGCCTCGCCGCGGAGCGCCGAGCGTATCGTTCCCGGCACCAGGCGGTTGAAGTTGAGGTCGCCGCCACCGTACAGGTTGCCGCAGCGCGTCACCGCGACCGGCAGCCGGAACGAGTGGAAGTACGAGAGCGCGATCAGGTCGGCACAGGACTTGGAGACGTCGTAGGGATACTTGCCCACCAGCGCCGCATCTTCGGTGTACGGCAGCCGGTCGTGTTCGCCGTACGCCTTGTCGCTCGACGCCACGAGCACGCGCTCGACCCTGGTCATCTGGCGCGCGGCCTCCAGCAGCACCCACGTCCCCTTGATGTTCGCCTCGAACGTGGAGAGCGGTGAGCGCGAAGCCGTGCCGACGATCGTCTGGGCGCCCAGGTGGAAGATCGTGTCGATCTCGTATTCGTTGAGGGCACGAAGGACCAGCAGATAGTCCTCGAGGTCGCCGCGCACGAGACGGCAGCGCGACAGCGAACCCGACGTCACCGACTCGCTGTCCGGTACCCAATCGCGCACGAGGCACACCACGTCCGCACCACGGCGAAGCAGTTCTGCCGTCATGTGCGAACCCAGCAGACCGGTCGCGCCGGTCACGAATACCCGCTTCTGGTTCCAGAAACTCATGCCCAGGTCTTCCATGGCGCGGCGCCACCGGCCCACAGCCCCTCGAGGAGGTCACGCTCGCGCACGGTATCCATTGGTTGAAAGAAGCCGTCGTGTCGGTACGCCATCAGTTCGCCGGCGGCCGCCAGCCGTTCGAGTGGTTCGCGCTCGAGGATGGTCGTGTCGTCGGTCAGATAGTCGAGCACGCCCGGTTCGAACACGAAGAAGCCGCCGTTGATCCAGCCGCCCTCGGCCTGCGGTTTCTCCGAAAACTGCTTCACCGCGGTCCCATCGATGTGCAGCCCGCCAAACCGCGCCGGAGGCCGCACCGCGGTCACGGTGGCGAGCCGACCATGGGTGCGGTGGAACTGCACGAGCGCCCCCACGTTCACGTTCGAGAGGCCGTCGCCGTACGTGCACATGAAGGTGCCGCCGCTCAACTGATCACGAAGGCGGCGCAGCCGTCCACCGGTCATCGAGTCGAGGCCGGTGTCGATCACACCCACCTTCCAGTCCAGACGCGATGGCGTCAGGACATCCACGGCGCCACTCCGCAGATCGACGAAGAAGTCGCTCTCGTGCGTCGCGATGTCGCGGAAGTACTGCTTGATCATCTCGCCCTTGTACCCGCACGCGACCACAAACTCCTTGTGGCCGAAGGACGCGTAGAACTGCATGAGGTGCCAGAGCAGCGGGCGTCCACCAATCTCCACCATGGGCTTGGGCCGCATCGTGGTTTCTTCGCTCAGGCGCGTGCCGCGCCCTCCGGCCAGGATGACCACGCGCATCGTCAGATGATCCGGGGCGAGGGAATCGGGATGATGAACTGCCCGCCGGCGGCGCGATACGCTGCCTGCTGCTCCATCACTTCCTCGGCAAAGTTCCAGGCGAGGATCAGCACGTAGTCCGGCTGCTCCTCGATCAGCGTCTCCACCGGTCGCACGGGGAGGTGCACGCCCGGCGTCAGTTTGCCCACCTTCCACGGATTCCGATCCACGGTGTACGCCAGGAGCTCGGGCGTGATCCCGCAGTAGTTGAGCAGCGTGTTGCCCTTGGCGGGTGCGCCGTAGCCTACCACACGCTTGCCTTCGCTTCGGAGACGGCGCAGGAGCGCGAGGAGGTCGCGGCGCTGCTCAGCGCTGGCCTGCGCAAACGCTTCCCACGCTGCCAGCGTCGCCAGTCCGTTCTCCTGCTCCTCGACGAGGCGACGCTCCACCGCGGCCGCATGCGGTACACCGGGCCGAAACCACACGCGCACCGAGCCCCCATGCACCGGGACGTCGTCGACCCGCACGATGCCAAGGCCGGCGAGTTCGGCGAGGCGCGCGAGTGCGGTCACGCTGAAGTAGCAGAGGTGCTCGTGGTACACCGTGTCGTATTCCACCCCGGTGAGCATCTCGGTGGCATACGGCACCTCGACAATCACCGCACCGTCGGTGTCGATCAGGTCTGCGGCCCCGCGGAGGAACCCCTGCGTATCGTCCACGTGCGCCAGCACGTTGTTGCCGATCACGGCGCGGGCCTTTCCGTGTGTCGCGCGAAGAGCCGGCCCGGCCTCGCGCGTAAAGAAGCGATTGTCGGTCGGAATACCCCGTGCGTTGGCTCCCGACGCGATGTTGCGTGCGGGCTCGACGCCAAGGATGCGCACGCCCAGGTCGCGGAAGCACGACAGCAGCGAACCATCGTTGCTCGCGATCTCGACCACGAGGTCGTCGTGGCCGAGCAGAAGCTCGTCGACCACGGCCCGCGCATACCGACGGTTGTGCGCGGCGATCGTCGTCGATGTGCCGGTGACATAGATGTAGTCGCCGAAGAGCACTTCGGGATCGATCACGTCGGCGAGCTGCACGAGCGAACAGCTCGTGCAGAAGTACACGTCGAGCGGGAAGCGTCGTTCCCTCGCCGCCTCGTCCGCGCTCCGCAGGAAGCTGTTGGCCAACGGCTGGTTGCCCAGCTCCAGAAAGCGGTGCAGGGTGGCCCCACCGCACGCACGACAGGTCGTGCGGTGCGTCAGGAGTTGTCGACCCTCGTCGTGCACCCGCGGATCCAGCGCCGTCATGAGCGGGGAGACGTCCCCGCGGCCGCTGGCACGGCGCGCGACGCACGCCAGCGCGACAGCTCGCCGGAGAACCGGTAGCGCAGGAGCGCGGTGAAGAACTCCCAGCACGTCAGCGCACGGACATGCGAGAGTCCGCTGCCACGCATCCGCGCGAACACGTTGTACTCGAGCACCCGCACGCCGAGGTAGTGTGCCTTGATCATGATCTCCGGGTCGAGGAACCACTGCCGGCTCTGCAGGTCCATGCGCTGCACCACGTCGCGCGGCATGATCTTGGGCAGACCGTTGATGTCGAGCGATTCGACGCCGGGCCACAGGGCACGAAAGAAGACATTGTAGCCGATCGAAACGAGCTTCCGCGCGCCCCCGTCCATGCGGAAGCGCCGGCGCGCCTTGGCGATCACCGGCTCGCCACATTGAATCGCATCCTCGAACAGTCGCACGGCGTCTTCGGCGTCCACCTGGCCGTCGGCGGGAATCACGCCGATCCACGGCGCCGAGCACCGCGGGATGCCGGAAAGGATCCCGTTGCCGTAGCCGATGTTCACCTCGACGCGATGCACGACCACCTGCGGATGCGCCGCGGCCAGGTCACGCAGAATCTCGCCCGTTCGATCACGCGAGCCGTTGTCCACCGCCACGAGTTCGATGGCGATCTCCGCACGCTCGAACGCTCCGAGCACGCGCTTCACCGTCTGGGCAACGATCGCTTCCTCGTTGTAGCACGGCATGACCAACGAGAGGCTCGGCGTGGTCGCGCCGGTGGCGCGCTCAGGCGTCGTCATGCACGGGCAGGGCGAGGGAAACAGGAGTCACGCGCATCACGGAGTCGGACCGGCTCGGTAGATCACCACACCGCAGTACAGCACCCACAGCGTCACGGCCAACAGCAACCCCCGGTCATTCAGCAGCGTCTCCGACGGGTTGCCGTCCTGCCGACGATGGACCAGGTAGAGATAACGAAGCACGCCGTACAGGACGAAGACCGTGCTGTACGAAAGGACTTCACCGCCCACGAGCCGCGCCGTCTCGGACTCGAGCGTGTACATGATGTACGAGACGATCGTCACCGCCAGCAGCACCACGGAGAGCTGGTCGAGGAACGGCGTGGAATACTGACTCAACACCGCGCGATGATCCTGCGAGCCCTCGCCAAGGAGCACGAGTTCGTGCCGCCGCTTGGCAAAACCCAGATAGAGCGAGAGCAGGCCGCCACAGAGGATCAGCCACACCGACGGCCGCACCTGCACGGCGGCGGCGCCAGCCACCAGGCGCAACACGAAGAACGCGGCAATGGCAAAGACATCCAGGATCACGACCTGCTTGATCCAGACGCTGTAGACCACGTTGAGCAGCAGGTAGGCGACCGTGATCGCGAGCAGCGACGTGCCCACGTACCACGCCGTGCCCAGCGCGAGCGCCACGAGGAGCGCGGCAACACCGATCCCGGCCGCCACGCTGATGGCACCCGACGCGATTGGCCGGTTGCGCTTGCCGGGATGTGCGCGATCCTGCTCGCGATCGACGATGTCGTTGAGTACGTACACCGCGCTCGCCGCCAGACAGAAGACCGCAAAGGCGAGCGCCGCCGCGCGCTGCGAGGCTGGATCGAGCGCGCGCCCGGAGAAGAGCAGCGGCGCCAGCACGAAGAAGTTCTTCACCCATTGATGCGGCCGCAGGAGCCTGGCCCAGGACCGCACGGACGCACGGCCGACCGCGGCCGACCGCTCCAGCGGTGGCGTCGTCGCGTTGGGGTGCGTTACAGGCATGAAGGAACGGTCGGTGCTCGGGGGATCGATCGCGGGTTGACCCGATGGTCGCAAGAACCTCGCCGGTTTGGGGACGCGGCCCGGGCCGACCGGTCATGATATCAGCCTCATGACGAATCTCGGTCGCACTCGGCACCGTGCTCAACCTGAGACGGTAGTGTGGCCTGACGACAACACACCGGTCGGCCGCCGTGCGGGCCATTGTAAACAGAAAGTGAACGGGATGCGGCTGATTCGTCTACATGGGCCGACAATGTGTCCGATTCTGTCGATTGCGGTCCACAATTCAGGCGGATCTGAGGTTCCTAAGGTGTGTCGGCGGGCGAACAAGCTCACGCGTCAACCAGAGCCGGTGCTGCTGATGGCGTCGACGGCGCGCTGGCCCGCTTCTTGTCATGCAATATCCGACATGACACCGCTTCACGCCGTCGGCCACGACTCCAGCGTCTTCCTTCCGGCTCCGCGTTCGGCCCGCCCGAACATCTCGATCGTCCTGCTGTCCCGCAGCGACGCCGAGCTGGAGCGGGCCATGCGTGTCGTCGGGACTGCTGCGGAGCCGCTGAACGCGCAGCTCGTGCTTGTGTGCGAAGAAACCACCGGTGCCTCACGCGAGCGCATCGTGAGCATGGCAAAGGCGCACCCATGCGCGCTTGCGTGGGTTGGCGCGGGGAGCGACCGGAGTGCAATGACCGACGAGGGCCTCAAGCACGTCACTGGTGACATCGTTACGTGCCGTGAAGACAATCGCGTCGGTGACGGGGAGTGGCTTGTGGCGCTTGGTCGCTACGGCGCGCCCGTTCGGCGGGCCGACGTCAGCGTCCCCGTTGTAGTTACCGATGAGCGACCCACCGAAGCATCCGGCCGCACGACCCATCGGTCGTCGCACGTGATGTGGAGGCGCTCCAATGAAGCGAGCGAGATCATGACCTGAGGAGGGCCGCGCACACTGGGTCGCCGGGGGGCCACAGCGGTTCCCACCGAGCGCGAACGTCTCCTGTTCGCGCTCGACTAGTTTTCACCATTCAGGCGCGCCGGCCATTCGGCGCGGCGCGCCCCTTGCTATCAGGATGAATACCGCCGGGACGCACCTGCCCGTTCCCGCGCTCCTCCGTCGAATCTGCCCTCGGGCGATCGCACCGAGCATCACTTGAGCCTGGTGGGTATCTCGTTGCCGTTGTTTGCGTTGTTCGTCGTCGAGGGGATCGCGGGGGCGTGGTCGGCTCGTCGCCTCGGTCGCGCGCCTGGCAATGTTCGCTTACACACCGAATGACTCCGATCCCACGTAGGGTAGCGCAGCTCAAGCCGGGTGAACACGTCGTCATCATTGGCGCGGGGCCAGCCGGGCTGACGGCGGGATACCTGCTCGCCAAGGACGGCGTGCGCGTCACCGTGCTCGAAGCCGACAGCGTGGTCGGGGGAATCTCGCGGACCGCGCAATACAACGGGTACCGCTTCGACATCGGTGGCCACCGATTCTTCACCAAGATCACCCCGGTCGAGGAGTTGTGGCACGAGATCCTCGGCCCCGAGTTCATCAGCGTTCCGCGGCTCTCTCGAATCCACTACAGCGGCAAGTACTTCGACTACCCGCTCAAGGCCTGGAATGCGCTGAGCGGCCTCGGGCTGTGGAACTCGATGTTGTGCGTGCTGAGCTACGTCTGGTCGCACCTGCGCCCGTACCCGGTCGAGGAGAACCTCGAACAGTGGGTATCGAATCGCTTCGGCAAGCGGCTGTTCTCCATCTTCTTCAAGACGTACACGGAGAAGGTGTGGGGCCTGCCGTGCACGGAGATCCGCGCGGAGTGGGCGGCGCAGCGCATTCAGGGGCTCTCGCTCGCCAAGGCGATCCTCAACGCGGCATCGCTGCAGAAGCGGGGCGACAGCATCAAGACGTTGATCAACGAGTTCCAGTACCCGCGCCTTGGCCCCGGACAGATGTGGGAGATGGCGACCGATCGCATTCGCGCGCTCGGCGGCGAGGTTTTGATGCGGCACGAGGTCGAAGCGCTGGAGACGCGCGACCAGAAGGTTGTGGCGGTGCGGGCTCGCACCGTGGCGGGCGTGAAGCGCATCGAGACGGATCATGTGATCTCGACGATGCCGATTCGCAATCTCGTGCGTGCGCTCGATCCGCAGCCCCCTGTACACATCCGCTCCGCCGGCGACGGCCTCAACTACCGCGACTTCCTTACGGTCGCGCTCGTGATCGATGCGGACTCGCTGTTCCCCGACAACTGGATCTACATCCACTCGCCGGGCGTGAAGGTCGGGCGCATCCAGAACTTCAACAATTGGTCGCGGGCCATGGTGCCCGAGCCGGGCAAGACCTGCCTGGGCCTCGAGTACTTCTGCTTCGAGGGCGATGGCCTGTGGAACAGCGCCGACGCCGATCTCGTGGCACTCGCGCGCAAGGAGATCGGTGAACTGGGCCTGGCCGATCCGACGAAGGTGGTCGATGGTACCGTCGTGCGCATGCCCAAGGCCTACCCCGTCTACGATAGCGCCTACAGCGCGCACCTCGAGACGGCTCGCACCTACATCGATGCCCTCACCAACTTCCACACGGTGGGGCGCAACGGGATGCACAAGTACAACAACCAGGATCACTCGATGCTCACGGCCATGATGGCGATCGCCAACATGCGCGGAGCGTCGCACGACGTCTGGTCGGTGAATACCGACTACGAGTACCACGAGGAGCAGAAGCTGGACATGAAGTCGCTGGACGAGCAGGTCGGCGACTCCCTGGCCTCGAGGAGCGCGCGAACGTCGGTCAGCGCCTAGGGGCGCGTCGTGCGGATCGGCGTGGACGCCACGTGCTGGGCGAATGCGAGGGGCTACGGGCGGTTCGCGCGCGAACTGATGCGGGCGCTCGTCGAGCATGCGCCCGACGACCGCTTCATCTGTATTGGCGACCAGACGTCGCTCGACGCCTTCCCGCTCGAGGCACCCAACGTGGAGCGACATGTGGTGACGTTGTCGGCGACGCCATCCGTGGCTGCCGCGGCAGACGGCCATCGCACGCTCGCGGACATGTTCGCGCTGACCCGTGCGGTGTACCGCCGTCGTCCCGACGTCTTCTTTTCGCCGAGTGTCTACACCTGGTTCCCGCTCGCGCCCGGCCAACGCGCGGTGGTCACCGTCCATGACGCCATCGCCGAGCGATTTCCGCACCTCACGCTGCCGTCGCGGCGTGCCCGACTCTTCTGGAAGCTCAAGGTCGGGCTCGCGATCCGGCAGGCGCGCCTCGTCCTGACGGTCAGCGACTATGCGGCCGGCGAGATCGAGCGCATGTTGGGCGTTCCGCGTCGACGCCTGCGCGTGGCGGTCGAGGCGCCCGCCGCGGTCTATGAACCGAGCGCCCCGGCCGATATCGAGTCCGCGCGTCGGGCCTGGTCACTCGGGCAGGCGCCCTACTTCGTGTACGTCGGTGGCTTCAACCCGCACAAGCGGCTCGATGCCGTGATCCGTGCACACGGCGATGTGGCGCGCGAGGCCGGGCGCGTCGCGCCGCACCTGCTGCTCGTGGGCCGCCTCTCAGGCGATGTATTCCATGGCGAAGCCGATCGCCTGCGCACGATGATCGCCGAAGAGGGCACGGGCCACCTCGTGCAGTGGACGGGCTTCGTTCCCGACGAAGACCTGCGACACCTCCACTCGGGCGCCACGGCGGTCGTCCTGGCAAGCGAGTCCGAAGGGTTTGGACTG
This sequence comes from Gemmatimonadaceae bacterium, assembly GCA_020846935.1. Lineage (NCBI taxonomy): Bacteria > Pseudomonadati > Gemmatimonadota > Gemmatimonadia > Gemmatimonadales > Gemmatimonadaceae > Gemmatimonadaceae bacterium. The sequence continues at coordinate 215,768 of JADLCY010000001.1, read as the reverse complement.
CCCGCGGTCGAAGGAGCGGCCTGTGGCACCCCGGTCATCGCGACCCGCGAGAGTCCGCTGCCTGCGCTGCTGGCCCGCGGCGGAATCTTCGTCGCGCCCGGCAACGCCGAGGAGATCGCCGCCGCCATGCGCGCTCTGCTCGACGATCCCGCGCGCCGTCGCGAGATGGGAGCCGTGGCGTTCACGCAGGCGCGCGCGCTCACGTGGCAGGCGAGCGCCGCCGCCACGCATCGCGCGCTCCGGGAGGCCGCCGCATGAGCGCGCGCTTCCTCATGCTCACCACGTTCTACCCACCACACTCGTTCGGTGGCGACGCGGTCGGCATTCAGCGCCTCGCCCGCGGGCTCGTGAAGCTCGGGCACCACGTGACCGTGGTTCACGACAGCGATGCCTATCGCGTACTGACCAGTGGCCCGATGCCCGCGGCGCCACCGCATGACGTCGACGAAGGCGTCGAAGTGATCCGACTGTCGAGCGCGTCCCCGGTGACGTCGACGCTGCTCACGCAGCAGCTCGGGCGCCCCGTCGTCCAGGGGCGTCGGCTACGCGAGATCATCGCGCGCGGACAATACGACGTCGTGAACTACCACAACGTGTCGCTCATCGGCGGGCCGGGCCTATTCGCATTGGCCGGTGACGCCGTCACCGCGTACATGGCACACGAACACTGGCTCGTCTGCCCCATGCACGTCCTCTGGCGTCACGGTCGCGAGCTGTGCACCGGTCGCGAATGTTTTTCGTGCTCGCTCAGCTATCGCCGGCCACCACAGCTCTGGCGGTACACCGGTCTGCTCGACCGCGAGCTTGATCGCATCGATACCATCATCGCCATGAGCGAGTTCAGCCGGGCGAAGCATCGGGAGTTCGGTCTGCGCCAGCCCATGGAAGTGCTGCCGTATTTCCTCCCGGATCCCACGTCCGAGGGGATGCCGACGCCAAGTGGGGCATCACCGCACGACCGGCCATACTTTCTGTTCGCGGGGCGGCTGGAGCGGATCAAGGGCCTGGATGATGTGATCCCCGTTTTTCGCGACCTGCGCGGTGCCGAGTTGCTGGTTGCGGGCGACGGGACACACGCGCCTGCGCTCCAGGCCCTCGCCGCGGACTTGCCCAACGTCCGGTTCCTCGGCCGCATCACCCCGGACGACCTGCGCCGCTACTACGAACACGCAATCGCCCTGATCGTGCCGTCGGAGTGCTACGAGACGTTCGGGATCGTCCTTATTGAGGCGTTCCGGCAGGGAACTCCGGTCATCGCTCGTCGGCTGGGGCCGTTCCCGGAGATTGTGGAATCGTCGGGTGGAGGGGAACTCTTCAGCACGCGGGATGAGTTGCTGGCCGCGATGACGCGTCTTTCCACGGATGCCGCGCATCGCGCCACTCTGGCCGCGGCTGGCTATCGTGCCTACGTGGAGCGGTGGTCGGAACGGGTGGTGGTCCCGCAGTACCTCGACATCATTCGACGGGCCGCACTCCGAAAGGGGCAGCTGCGGACCGCGTCACTCGTGGCATATCCGGAGGCAGCGTGAACGTTTTCATCACTGGCGGTTGCGGGTTCATCGGGTCCCACCTGGCCGAGCGGCTCCTCGACCGGGGCGATCGGGTCATGGTGCTCGACGACCTGTCCACGGGAGCGATGGAGAACATCGCGCACCTCGTCGGGCGCAAGGGATTCGAGTATCGCATCGGCACGGCACTCGACGTGCCGCTGGTGGCCGAGTTCGTGGATCGCGCCGATCTCACGTTCCACCTCGCGGCGGCGGTGGGTGTAAAGCTCATCGTCGAGCGACCGGTGCACACGATCGAGACCAACGTGCGGGCAACGGAGATCGTGCTCGCCGCGGCGGCCAAGAAGCAGAAGCCGGTGGTCGTGGCGTCGACGTCCGAGGTGTACGGCAAGTCGAGCCAGATCCCGTTCCGCGAAGATCAGGACCTCCAGCTCGGCCCCACGTCGCACTCACGCTGGGCGTATGCGTGCTCCAAGGCGCTCGACGAGTGGCTTGCCCTCGCCTATGGCAGGGAAAAGGGGGTGCCGGTCATCATCACGCGGTTCTTCAACACTGTTGGCCCGAGGCAGACGGGGCGCTACGGCATGGTGCTCCCAAACTTCGCACAGCAGGCTTTGCGTGGTGAACCGATCACCGTGTATGGGACGGGCAAGCAGTCCCGCTGTTTTGGACACGTCAGGGACGCGGTCGAGGCCGTCCTGCGGCTGACGGCGACACCGGCGGCGATCGGTGAGGTGTTCAACGTCGGCACGACCACCGAGGTGTCGATGCTCGGTCTCGCGGAGCAGGTGCGCGCCGCGGCGGGCAGCAGTTCGGAGATTCGCCTGATACCCTACAGCGAGGCCTATCAGGCAGGATTCGAGGACATGATGCGTCGCGTCCCCGATGTGTCCAAGCTGGAACGCACGACAGGCTATCGCCCGATGACGTCGCTCGAGGAGATCATCCACGACGTGGTCGAGGACCAGCGCTCGCGTCTCGCGCTCCCGGTTACCGCGGCCCGCGCCTGACGAACATGCGCGCGATCCTCACCTACCACTCCGTGGACGAGACCGGATCCGCCATCTCGGTCTCGCCGGCGGCGTTCAGGGCGCACTGCGCGTTCTTCGCGTCAGGGCGGGTGAACGTCGTGCCGCTCGCTGACCTGCCAAAGCTGCGAGACGATCAGGAGGCGGTCGCGCTGACGTTTGACGATGGGTTCGCCAACTTTCGCACCGAAGCCCTGCCCGTTCTCACCGAACACGGACTTCCGGCCACCGTGTTCGCCGTGTCAAACCACGTCGGCGGGCACAACGACTGGGGGCGTCAGCTCGCGGCCGGGATTCCGCACCTCCCGCTCATGGGTTGGAACGACCTGGGCGCGGTGGCATCATCGGGTGTGGAAATCGGTGCACACACGCGCACACACCCGCACCTTCCGGCGGTACCGGCGGCGCAGCGCGAAGCGGAGATCGCGGGATCTGCCGACGACATCGAGGCGAGGCTGGGCATGCGCCCTGCGACGTTCGCGTACCCCTATGGGGACGTCGACCCCGGCACGGCGGCCATGGTGCGACGCCACTTCACGTGGGGCTGCACCACGGAGCTGCGCGCGGTCGCTGCCGCCGAAGATGCCGCCCAGTTGCCGCGTCTCGATGCATACTACCTTCGATCCTCGGGCGCGCTCGAAGCGTGGGGCAGCGCAACGTTCCGGTCGTGGTTGTGGCTGCGGTCGAGCGGACGAAAGCTGCGGACGCTGCTGGAGCGTCGGGGATCGCACACGCGGGAGGTGGCATGAGTCGGCGCCCCGCCTGTTCCGTGATCGTTCCGGCGCGCAACGCGGCCGGCATGCTTCCCCGCACGCTGGGCGCGATTTGCGGCAGCGACCTTCCCCGGGACCAATGGGAACTGATCGTCGTCGATGACGGCTCGACCGATGAGACGGCCTCGGTCGCCGCTCGTTATGCAGACACCGTCGTCAGGTTGCCGGGCCGGGCGAATGGGCCGGCCTACGCCCGCAATCGCGGGTTTGAAGTGTCGCTCGGTGAGGTGGTGATGTTCTTCGATGCCGACGTCGTCGTGCATCCCGACACGATGCGGCGGTTTCTCGAGGTGATGCGCGAGGTGCCCGATGCCGGCGCCGTGTTCGGCTCCTACGACAACCGGCCGGCCGCGCCCGGATTCGTGTCGCAGTATCGCAACCTCCTGCACCACCACGTGCATCAGCAGAACGCGGGTGACGCGGACACGTTCTGGGCGGGCGCGGGCGCCGTGCGGCGCGAGGTGTTCGAAGAGGCCGGGATGTATGACGAATGGCACTATCCCCGGCCGCAGATCGAGGACATCGAGATGGGCGGCCGCATTCGCCGGCTGGGCCATCGGATCCTGCTCAGGCCGGAGATCCAGGCGACCCACCTCAAGCGGTGGACGCTTCGTGGCGTGTTGATGACCGACCTCAAGGACCGCGGCATCCCGTGGGCCCGGCTCCTGGCGCATCGCGGCTCGATGCTCTCGAGCGGGACGCTCAACCTCAAGTGGACCGAGAAGCTCAACACGATCCTCGTCTGGCTCGGGACGTTGCTGCTTGGGCTTGCCCTGGTGATGTGGGACTGGCGCATTGCGATGCCGGGTGCGCTGTGCCTCGCGGTCGCGGTGACGATCAGCACGCCATTGCTCGGCTTCTTTGCACGCACGCGGGGAGTCTGGTTCGCGATCCGGGTGATTCCCGTGCATCTGTTGTATTATCTCCTGAACGGCGTATCGTTCGGCCTCGGGATGCTGCTGCACGAGCTGATCGGTGCTCCGCGGCAGGATCCGACGATCGAGGCCTATGCCGAGGTGGGCGTAAAACGCTGGCCTCCCGTGCCGTCGCGGAATCGCAGTACCTGGACCGCCGACAAGGAGCAGAATGCCTGACCTGCGTGAGCGTGAGGTGGGAGTCCGCCACACGACCGAGGAGCTGATGCTCCCCGCACTGCAGCTCGCGTTTGCACGACTGCACAAGGCGGCCTTCGGGGTCGCGACCGGTGTCGCCGGGGCCCTCCTGATGGGCAGCATCACGGCGATGTGCCTGCTGGTACCACGCGCCCAGACCTTCCCGTTAGGCCTCCTGAGCGAATACTTCGCCGGGTACGCCGTGAGCTGGCGCGGACTCGTCATCGGCATGGCCTGGGGATTCCTCGTGGCCTTCGTCGCCGGCTGGTTCGTCGCCTTTTGTCGCAATCTGGCGCTTGCCGTGTCGGCTTTCATGATCAGGACGCGCGCCGAGATCGAGCAGACCCGCAACTTTCTCGACCACATCTAGCAGCCATGGCCCCGTCGAACGACCAGAAGATCCAGGAAGGCCTGCTCGCCCTCAACGCCCAGGCCTGGGGCATCTCCTTCGGCCTCTTGCTCGGCGGTGGCCTGTTCCTCGCCACCAACTTCCTGGTGATCAAGGGCGGTGCCCAGGTTGGCAAGCACCTCTCGCTCCTCTCGGCGTTCTTTCCCGGCTATCAGGTAAGCTTTGGCGGAAGCCTTGTCGGCTTCGTCTACGGCTTCGTCGTTGGCTGGGCCATCGGCCGCATCATCGGGGCCGTGTACAATCGCCTGGCCCTTGGGGGATCGCGCAGCTGATCGCGCAACGCGCCGTCGCGTGAGGCAATGAAAAGCCGCTCGATGGGTCGAGCGGCTCTGTCGTTACGGGTCCCTGACCGATCGCGCCAGTGTCACGTGGTGTTCACGCGACCGTCGACGACGGCAACAGCACGGACCCTCTGGTGGCCCTGAGCGACTTGTCGGGTGAGCGTGACCGCCATGCTCGCCTCACCAACCCTGGAACTTCAGCAGCACGGACGGCACCGTCTTGAGCATGATGCCGAGGTCGACCCAGAACCCCTGCGTGTTGATATAGCGCAGGTCCCAGTTGACCTTTGCGCGCACGTCTTCGAGGCATGCGTCGTACTTCTGATTGATCTGCGCGAGTCCGGTGAGGCCCGGCTTGACCCGATGGCGAAAACGGTACTCGGGGATGTCTTCACGCAGCCGCGCGACGATGCTCGGACGCTCGGGGCGCGGCCCCACGAGGTTCATGTCGCCAAGCAGGATGTTCCAGAGCTGCGGCAACTCGTCGATCCGGTACTTGCGCAGGAACTTGCCGAGCCGCGTCACACGCGGGTCGTTCTCGGTGGCCCAAACGGCGCCCGAGCGCTTCTCCGCATCCACGCGCATGGTGCGCAGCTTGTAGATCGTGAACACCTGGCCTCCCAGGTCCTCCACGCGGGCCTCGCGCATCGCCAGCGTCCGCTTCCAGCGACGGTCGAGCCCCACGCGAGTCTGCGTGTAGAGGATCGGGCCCCGAGACGACAGCTTGATCAGCACCGCCGCCACGACCAGCACCGGCAGCGAGACGAGCAGGCCGAAGCCGGCCACCGCCATGTTCATGGCACGCGACAGGCCTTCGTGTCGATCGCGCGGCGTCACGTCGAGGACGTCATCGCGCCCATGGGCGTCCACCGACCTCGGGCGCTCGATGCGCGACTCGATGACGCGCGCATTGCGGCGCGTCGAAGGTGCACCGGCGCGATCTTCGCGCACGAATTCCGCCTTGCCTGTCCACGACACGGATACCACGTCCTCGTTTTCAGAGTGTTCCACGCTCACGGCGTCCGCGTTCTGCGACCGCGACCGCCGCGCGTGATCCAGTAGATGGTGGTCGCTGCCGTCAGAATTGGCAGCCACATGGTCAACCGGTTCTGGTTGGTGGCCATGGGAATGAAGATCTCGTCCCCGTCGCGCAGCGAAACGTCGCCTACGGTCTTGCCCTGACGTACCGCGTCAGCGAACTGGCGCTTGTTCAGATAGGTCGCGCTGCCGCGCTTCACGATCGCGTCCTCGAACTTGCCCGATTGCGCCGGACCACCAGACGCCATCACCACGTCCGTCACGAGCTGGTCGATCGGTACGGTGAGAAACCCGGGCTTGCCGATCCCGCCCATCACCGAGAGACGGATCAATCCGGTCGCCGTGACCTGAGGGTTCTTGAGGTAGCGTGACAGCTCTTTCGTCAGGTGCGCGGTGAGCTCGGAGTCGAGCACCCCACGCAGCGACATTACCGGAAGGCCAGGAAACTGGATGCCCTGATCCTGCCGAACCGTGAAGGTGTCGGTCAGGGCCGAGTCGCCAAGCACGGTCAGGAAGAGCCGATCACCGGGCGCGAAGTCGCCATTGCGCAACCGCTGTCGCAGCGAGGCCACGTGTTGGCCAAGCTGCTCCCTGGTCTTGGACTCGGCGGTCGTTTGCGCCTGCTCGGCAGCCGCAACCGCCTGCTCCAGTTCCGCGCGCGTTGCCTGCCGACGCTGGGTCCCGATCAGATCCTGCGCGGCCAGCACGGCCGGCGTGGCCGCAAGGAAGCCGACCAGCAATACGGCGCGCTGCTGCCGAGCCGAGGCACAAAGGGTCGCAAGCGCGGATCTCATCTCGACAGAACTCCTTGCAGGGTACGTGCTCGCGCGCCGGAAAGATTGGTGCGCACCAAGGTAATACGGTGCAAACAGATACCCGCCTCAAAGCGAAAATCATGCCCTGAGGCGGCAAGAGGGTGCCGACGCCTTCCCTCAGGTCGCAGCTCCGATGCAACGCTCTCCACCCGTAAACGACGTTCTGACGGCGTCGTCACAGCGAACTCCGGGGCGGCGGCGCCCCGGAATCGCCATGCGGGCACGGCACTTACCGCTGACTCCCCCTCCCGGCACGCCACGAGACAAGAAAACCATTGGAGCCCCAATTCGGCACCCGATCCCCGCCGGAGCACGCAATGTGCATCGAGCGGGGGTGGGAAAAGGGCCGAATCTCCGGCCCCGCCACGACTCATGGCCGCACAATTCACAGACGTACACGGCTCTCCGCCCCTGGTTCTCCTGGCGAACGACCAGGAGTGGGCGTCCCGCTCCCTCGAAAGCGTCCTTGGTCCGCGAGGCTTTGCCACGGTTCGGGCGTTCACTGGAAAGCAGGCGCTGGAACTGATCAGGACCACGCGGGCCGATGCGATCGTGCTCGAAATCGGCCTGCCGGACATCTCCGGGCTCGAGGTCATTCGGCTCCTCCGGGAAGATCCGGGATTCCAGGCCGGAACGCCGGTGATCCTCCTCACATCCGGTACTCCGACGCGTTCGCAGCGTCTGGACGCGTACCGCGCGGGGGCGTGGGAACTGCTCAGCGAGCCCTACGACATCGAGTCGCTGGTCCTCAAGCTGGAGTTGTTCGTGCGCGCCAAGCGTGACGCGGATCGCTCACTCGAAGGTGGCCTGCTCGACCACCCCACGGGCCTCTACAACCCCCGGGGATTGGCACGAAGGGCGCGCGAAATCGGCGCCGAAGCTGCGCGACATCGGGGTGCGCTGGCCTGCATTGCCTTCATGGCGCAGATCGACCGGAACGACGATGGCCGTGCCATCGGCGTCGACCTCGAGTCGATGGCCCTTGCTCGCCTGAGTGAAGTGTGTCGGCACACGGCACGGGTCTCCGACGCTGTTGGCCGGCTGGGTCGCTCGGAACTCGTGGTGATCGCACCGTCAACCGATGCCGAAGGGGCTGAGCGCATCATCAGCCGGGTTCGTGGACTGGTCGAGACTACACCGGTGCGCGTGGGCGATCGCGATCGTGCAGTTCGACTCACCGCCGGTTACGCCGCCGTGCGCGACTTCTCGACGTCGTCGTCGGACGTGGTCGCCCTGCTGCTCAAGGCCGCGGGCGAACTGCGGCGCGAACGGGGCGGGATGCACCAGAGCGCGGAACGCCTCGCGATTTCGGCGAGCTGATTCTCCACGGCGCCATCTCGCGCCTTCTCGCAATCTCTTGCCTGGAAACCACTGATCGCGGTTCGCGAATCCAGGGTACGGACCTGGATCGGGGCCTCGGCTGAGTCACCAAACGACACGGGGCCGGGTCTCCAGAGAGAACCCGGCCCCGCGGTGCATTCGGCGGTTGCCTAACGGTGATCGGTCCCCGACGATCCGATGAGCGCGACGTCGGGCAACGTCTCCGGCGTGCCGTAGCCGTCAAGATAGTGGTAGTAGCGGAACTCCGGCGACTCGCCGATGTCGTTCAGCACCGTGCCGAGGATGCGGATCGGCATGCGATCGAGGGTGCTGAGCCGCGCTGATGCGAGCCGACGGTCCGTTTCGCCGGCCCGCAGGACGAGGAGCATGGAGCCGGTCGCGCTGCCCAGGGCGTAGGCATCGATGCCGGCTCCGAGCGGCGCACAATCAACAACGATGGCATCGAACTGCGAGCGCAGTTCCCGCAGCATGTTACCCATGCGTTGGGACGCGAGCAGTTCGGGGCCCTGACGCCGACGGGTGCCGCATGGCACGAGCGACAGGTTCACGTGCAGGTCACAGGTCTTCACGACCTCACCAAGCGTGGCTTCACCGGCGAGGTAGTCGAGCAGGCCGGGGCTCTGCGCGGCGGGCGGGCACGACTCGTGGAGCTGCCCGCGGCGGATATCTCCATCGATGAGCAGCGTGCGATAGCCGCCCTCGGCCAGCGCATTCGCGAGGTTGATCGAGATCGTGGACTTGCCGTCGCCTGGCCCCGGGCTCGATACGGTGAGCTGCACCGGCGTGCCGGGCGGAAACGACGCGCGCACCGACAGGGCGAGCGACCGGAACGACTCGACCATCTGCGACGCCTGTTCGAGGCGCGCCCGCTGACTGCGCGGAGCCGTGTAACTCGGCACGGCACCAACGATGTCCAGACCCAGGTCGTTCACGGCCTGCTCGGGGTAGCGGAAGCGGCCATCCAGGCGGTCCAGCAGGATGGCGAGCGCGACGCCGGCGCCGAGCGATGCAATGACGGCCATCGCGATGAGGCTGAGCGTCGTGTCGCTGGTCGGGAGCCGGGGCGCGACGGCGGTATCGAGGATCGCGATGTCCGGCATCACGGTCTGCTCGGACAGGCGCGCCGCGACCGCGCGGCTCTGCAGATCCTGGAAGATCGTCGTGGCCACCGCGACATCGCGGTTGCGTCGCGCTTCTTCGATCGTGCGCTGCGGGATCTTCCTGAGCTCCGCGGACGCACCGTCGACGCGGCGCGTCATCTCCGTCTCGCGCGAGCGCAGCTCCACGAGGAGCCGGTTGGCGATGCCCGGGATCACCTCACCCTCGAGCGCGTTGATGGCGGTGAGCTCCTGCTTCACGAGCTGGTGCTCGTCGGTGTACCGCTCGCGCAAGGTGCGAAGGTTCACCTGCCGCAGGCTCAGGTCGTTGATCGCCGTCGCGAGTTCCTTGCCCGTCTCCGACGCCACCAGGATGGACGGGGCAGCGCGCAGCGCCTCCGACGAGAGACGGCCGTTGCGTGCCGAGCCTTCACCCACGATCCGCTCGAGCAGGTCGCGGTCGCGACGCACGCTTTCCAGCGTGGTCTTGTCCGCGAAGTACGCGGCCATCACCGGGCTCGTGGCCATCGAGACGCCGGGCTGGATGGCCACGTTGTCGCTTGGCTGGGTGATGGTGTTGATCTTGAAGCTCTCCAGCGCCGATTCCTTGCTGTAGAGATCGTCCGCGGCGCGCTTGAGCTGTTCGTCGATCGTGTTGGCCACGTCGACCAGGTTCTCCTTCTTGAGTCGCTGCGCCTCCCGTTCGAAGCGCCGCAGGACGTGGTTCATCGTCTCGGCGAGGAGCAGCGAATGTTCGCCCCGGAGTCCGAGGCGCATGAGGTTCGAATTCTGTGGCAGGCCGACCACGAGATCCGCCTGCAGCGTCACCGCGGCTTCGCGCGGCGTCACGATCTCGAAGTCGTACTGGTCGGTGCGCTGGAGCAGCTTGCGGTCGGGATGCCACGCAAAACCGACCGCACGACCGATGGAATCTCCCACGGCGCCGTTCTCAACGACGCGCTCGACCTCACCACGCTGCTCGGCCAGCTGCACGAGTTGGTAGCGGGATCCGTTCTGCCCGAGCTTCAGGCGAAACAGACCAGGTACCAGCGAGTCCGTCGGCATGAGGCCGCGAAACAGGAGCGTGTCCTTTCCGCTCGTCGGCGTCACGTAGAGCGCGAGTTCGGAGACGACCGGGTCGAGAATCGCAAAGCTGCGAATCAGGTCTGTCCAACCCAGGTCGCTCGAAATGAGCCCCGGCGCCTGCACGGGCCCCGATCGGCCACCGCTCTGCGAGATCCAGATGGTCGCGTCGACCGCGAACTTGGGCTTGATGAGCCGAGAGGCGGCGACACCTGCGGCGCTGCCGATCACGAAGATTGCCAGGATCAGCCAGCGGTACCGCTTGACCGCGGCGAGCGTGCGGGTGATCAGCTGCTGGATGGCAGCGTTCCCGCGCTCTGGCGGAGGCGGTGCCCCCCACTCGGCGCCCGAGAATCCCTGGCCTGACTGAAGCGGGCTTCCACCCGCCGAAGGAACGACGCTAGTCGACATTTAGGTCCTCACGACCCGTGAATTCGGCTGGCTGCACGATAATGAGACGAGGGAACGCAAGAAACGGCGCACAAACGCCGCCGGGTGGTCGATCCGGAGTGGGGGGGCCCCGCCATCCCTCGCACCCCGGCCTGTGGGCGCGATCGAGGCGATGCTATCGCACAGCCCGGGCCATCGCGGTCGGCCTCGTGTTTGTGACCAACCGCACTCACTGATCGTGCTCTACAGTCGATGTTGTTGGTGACCAACAGTGGGTGTTGGGGCACCGCATCGCTGTCGCTTGACCTCGGCACATCAGGATCGTATTAGAAGGTACGAAGGTATTGAAGCCCCGAGTGTTGTAATCCCGATACACTGTGGCGAGGATCAAGCAGCGCGGGTCTTTCGCAGGTGGTGCGGCGTGGTCACCCCAATGAGGTCCAGAGCCTGTGACAGGTGGAACTGTGGTACGCGACGGTGAAGGAACGGCAGCGGCGCCCGATGACGGGCGCGATCCGCTCTCTATCTCCGCGGACGTCAAGGCGAGCCTGAGCATCCTGATCGTCGACGACGATCGCACGCTGCGGGAGGGATGCGCGAGCGTGCTGCAGATGGACGGGTTCAACGTCACCACGCTGGGTCGCGGCGACGAAGCGGTCGACCTGGTGAAGCGGCGGCGATTCGACATTGTGCTCGTGGACCTCTATATGACCCCCGTGTCGGGCATGGAGATCCTCAAGAGCACCCTCGAGGCGAGCAAGGACACGATCGTCGTCGTGATGACCGGCAACCCGAGCGTGACGACGAGCATCGAGGCCCTGCGTGCTGGCGCCTGGGACTACCTCCCCAAGCCATTTTCGGCCACGCACCTGCAGGTGCTCGTTGGGCGGGCCTCGCACGCAGTGATGGTGGCGCGCGAAACGCGCGACCTCCGTGTGCAACTCCTGAAGCAAAGCGGTAACAGCGACAAACTCACCTTGCTCGGCGTGTCACCCGCTTTTCGCAAGGCCGTGGACCTGGCGCGCAAGGTAGCGAGCACCGATGCGTCGGTGATGATCATGGGTGAGAGCGGCACGGGCAAGGAAGTGATTGCGCAGTTCATTCACGCGCACAGCCGTCGCGCGTCGCGACAGATGGTGCCCATCAACTGTGCGGCACTCCCCGAGGGGCTGCTCGAGTCCGAGCTGTTCGGCCACCGCAAGGGCTCGTTCACCGGCGCCGATCGCGACAAGCCGGGACTTCTCGAAATCGCCAATGGCGGCACGCTGTTCCTCGATGAGCTGACCGAGATGTCGCTGCCGCTGCAGGCCAAGCTCCTGCGCGTCATCCAGGACGGTGTGGTGCGCCGCGTGGGAAGCGAAAAGGAGGACGCCGTCGTCGACGTGCGGTTCATCTCGGCCACCAACCGCGTGCCGCAGGAGTGCGTCACCAAGGGGACGCTGCGCGAGGATCTGCTCTATCGCCTGCGCGTGGTGCCGATTCACCTGCCGCCGCTGCGCAAGCGTCCCGAGGACATTCCGCTGCTCGCGAACCACTTTCTCACGCACTACTGGGAACGCCATCGGGGGTCCGGCGAGGCGCAACCGCGCATCACGGAAGACGCTGTCGAGTTCCTGCGCACCCGGCCCTGGCGCGGCAACGTCCGTGAGCTGCAGAACGTGATCGAACAGCTGGCCGTGCTCACCGAGCCGGGTCATTCCGTGGAGCCCGAGGACGTCCCGATCTACGAGGATGGGATCGTCGAGGAGCCGTCGAGCGGATTCCCGATGCAGGTGATGAACGAGCCGTTTCATGTGGCCAAGGACAAGCTCATCGCGCACTTCGAGAAGGAGTATCTCGCGCAGCTGGTGTCGCGTGCGGGGTCCAACATGTCCAAGGCGGCTCGCCTCGCGAACATCGACCGGACCACGTTGTACCGGCTGATGGAGAAGCACGGGTTCCGCCGCGATGAGGGCGGGCTGCCGCTCGAGGAGTGACGTCCGTTCCCGACCCGCCGCCTGACGAGGCGGCGGGAGCCCCACGACCGGCGAGGCGGCGCGCGCGCAAGGCCGCGCCCGCGTCCCCGGCACTCCCACCGGCCGGTGTTGATGACGCGTGGTCGATCCTGGCTCGTGCCGGGGCCGACGTGCTCGCGCACTGGCAGGAGACCGATCACTCGTCGATCACGACGGCCGACCTGCAGCTCACACTGGGGGCCCTGAACGACGCGGCGCGTGCTGCGGCCGCCGGCGCGCCGCGCGCGCCCGAAGGCATCCCTTCGTTTGTGCCAGCCCGACGCGTGCTCGAGCGCTGGCGGCACGCGTTCCTGCGACGCTGCGGCACGGCGGCGCCGGTCGACGTCGTCACGGTCGTGCGTGCCATCGAGGCGGTCCAGGAGGCGCTCGATCACGATGCGGCCCACCGCTTCGCCATGCGACTGACCGGGCACGACGCCCAGCAGCTCGTCGTGGAGATGGCGCACGACATGCGCTCGCCCCTTGGGTCGATCCTCATCCTCGCCGAGCGCCTGCGCAATGGCGTGGGCGGCGAGGTGCCTCCGATCCAGCAGCGTCAGCTCGGCCTCATCTACTCGGCGGCGTTCGGCCTCAGCGCGCTCGCCGGTGACGTCATCGAACTCGCGCGTGGCGGCACAACGCTGCTCGACACACAGCCCATTCCGTTCGCCGTGTCCGACGTCCTGCAGTCGATGGTCGACATCCTGCGGCCCATGGCGGAGGAGAAGCGCCTGACGATGCAGTGTACCGGACCGGTCGCGGATCAGCGCATCGGGCACCCTGCCGCGCTCAATCGCGTGCTGCTCAACCTGGCCACCAACGCGATCAAGTTCACGAACGCGGGCTCCGTCGAAGTGACCGTTCGCGAACTCGACCGCGTGCAGGTGGAGTTCGCCGTTGCCGACACGGGTCGGGGCATCCCGCCTCGCGTGATGGCGCACCTGTTCGAGGCCTTTCGCCAGCGCCAGATGCCGGGGGACTACGCGTTTTCCAGCGCGGGACTCGGGCTCTCGATCTGCCAGAAACTGGTTCGGGCCATGGGCGGAGAACTGAAGGTGGAAACAGAACTCGAGCAGGGGACGCGATTCTCGTTCACTCTGGATCTGCCGCAGCCCCAGCGACTCTGAAGGCGCGTCGCCTCCCGCCAACCCCAGCGAACACAGTGGAACCGCCGCGCCCTTGCCGGTGCGCGGTGCAGGCGGCGACCCGGCACCGTCGGGGCGACGCAGGTGAGGGTGTGTTGGCGGTGTGCCTTGCTTCCGGCCGCCGGCATGGGCGGTGGTGCGCATCGGGCGACGCTGGTGGTGGCAGGGACTGGCGCACGTTTGCACATTCGCCCTTTCCCACGGGCGCGACGCGGCCCTGATTTCGGGGCGTCACTCACACAGCGAGGACCAGCGATGACCGACCGGCGTGGATTCGTCAACAAGATGGTGCGCATGGGAGTCGCGCTCCCGGCGTTCAGGCCGGACTCGCTCTCCACGATCTTCCGTGCCGACGAAATCGTCGCCGGAAAGACGGCGCAGGGCGCGGCGACGGACGAGGACTACTGGGCGCAGATCCAGCGGGCCTTCGATGACGACCGGACCACGGTGAACCTGAACAATGGCGGCGTGAGCCCCACGCCGACCCACGTCCTCGAGTCCATGTTCCGCGACCTCAAGTGGTCCAACCAGATGCCGGTCTGGACCATGTGGCAGGATCTCGAGCCGCGGATCGAACTGGTGCGCCGGGACCTCGCGAAGATGTTCGGCTGCGATCCCGAGGAGATGGCCATCACGCGCAACGCGTCGGAGGCCAACGAGACGATGATCCTTGGGCTCGACCTCCAGCGCGGCGATGAGGTGATCATCACCAACCAGAACTATGGTCGGATGATCACCACGTGGGACCAGCGCGCGCGCCGCGAGGGGATCGTCGTCAAACAGATCTCGTTTCGCGTTCCCCCGCCGTCCGACGACTACATCGTCGATCAGTTCCGGGCCGCCATCACGCCGCGCACCCGGGTCATCGAGCTCACGCACATCACCAATCTCACGGGTCAGATCCTCCCGATCCGCCGCATCGTGGAGATGGGGCGTGAGAAGGGCATCGAGGTGCTGATCGACGGAGCGCACGCGTTCGCGCATTTCCCGTTCACGCGCGACGACCTCGGCTGCGACTACTACGGCACTTCGCTGCACAAGTGGCTCTTTGCGCCCATCGGCACGGGCTTCCTCTACGTTCGTCGCGAGAAGATCCCGAAGCTGTGGCCACTGATGGCGGCGTCAAAGGAGCAGGTGGCGAACATCCGGAAGTACGAGGAGATCGGCACGCATCCCGCCGCGAACCACAACGCCATCTCGCTTGCCGCGGCGTTCAATCGGGGCATCGGACTCGAGCGCAAGGCCGCGCGACTGCGCTACCTGCGGGATCGGTGGGCCAAGCGGCTGCTCGCCGAAGGGAACGGCCGGTTCAACGTGCTCACGCCGCTCGATGACCGGCAGTCGTGCGCGATCTGCCTCGTCAACCTGGAAGGCGTCGAGACGCCAAAGCTCCAGGGCTGGCTCTGGTCGAAGCACAGGATCATGACGGTGGCCATCGTGCACCCGGAGTTTCATGGCCTCCGCGTCACGCCAAGCGTGTATACGACGCTGGACGAAGTCGACCACTTCGGCGACGTGATGCTCAGGGCCGCGAAGCAGGGGATTGCGGCGAACTGACGCGGCGGCGTCCAGGGTGCAGGCTCACAGGAGAGGGTCGCCCCGGGGCGGCCCTTTTCCGTTCCCGGCTGCTGCGCGAGGTTTCCCCTTTGCTCCTTTCGGCCATCCCAGCGCATTCGATCATGCAGTACTGGCTCATGAAGACCGAACCGTCGACGTTTTCCTTCGACGACCTGATGAACGCGCCCAGGAGAACGACGTCGTGGGACGGCGTGCGGAACTATCAGGCGCGGAACTTCATGCAGGAGATGAAGGTCGGCGACCAGGTGATCATCTACCACTCGAGTGCCGAACCTCCTGGCGCCGCGGGGATCGCCGAGGTGGCGCGGGAGGCGCAGCCGGACCTCTCGGCGTTCGATCCGAAGGATCACCACTACGACCCCGACTCAAAGCGCGAGGCGCCGCGCTGGTTCTGCGTCGACGTTCGTGGCGTCGAGCCGTTGGAGCGCTTCGTGTCGCTCGAGGAGTTGCGGGGCAATCCGGCCCTGTCCGGCATGCGCCTGCTGCAGCGCGGCAACCGACTGTCCGTGCTCCCGGTCAGCGCGGCGGAATTCCGCGCGATCCGGGCGATGGCGAAGCGAACTCCGCGTTAGGCATTCGGGCCCGCGGCCCGGCTCAGTTCTCGGAGATGGCGTGCACGCGATCACGCCCGTCGCGCTTGGCGTGATACAGCGCGGCGTCGGCCCGCTTGACCCAGTCCATCCCCGTGTCGCTGACGCTGAGTTCTCCGATGCCGACGGACAGGGTAATCCGTGGCGGCTCGACGCCGCCCTGCACCTCGAGGGGCGGCAGCTCTGCCACGGCCTTGCGCAACCGCTCGGCAAGCAGGGCGGCGTTGTTGGCCCCGGTTTCCTGAAGGATGATCGCGAACTCGTCACCGCCGTAGCGGGCCACGAAGTCCACGCGCCGCAGGAAGGTGCGCGACAGCGTACTGGCCACCTGACGGAGTGCCGCGTCGCCGACGGGATGCCCGTACGTGTCGTTGATCGCCTTGAAGGAGTCGATGTCCACCATCATCAGGCTGCCCGGCTGACCAAGCAGCGTATGCAGCTCGATGCTGCGGCCGAGGTAGTCGTCGAACGCCTTGCGGTTGCTCAGGCCCGTCAGGCCGTCCATCGTCGACTCACGACGGGCGTCTTCCAGTTCGCGGCCCAGGTTCTTGAGCTTGTCGGCCAGGACCGCAAACTGCTCCTGCTGCCGTTCCTTGCGGTGCTCGATGAGCTTTTCCATGACGGTCACCACGGCGAGCGCCTCGCGCTTCATGAGGTCGGTGGAGTTGCTCTCCACCGCCACACGCATGCGGCTCAGCTGGTCGCTGGCGATCCGACTCTCGGTGTGCTCCTCCACGACGACCGTGTGCACCGCGCTCACAAAAGCCCACGTGACGTCACGGAAGTCATCGAGGACGCGCGTCACGTATTTCGACTCGTCGCGCCGCTGCTCGCCGAAGGCGTGGATGAGCCCCTTCCAGTCGCGATAGAAGACTCCGGAGCCTGGCTTGTCGTCGGGATGGTCAGGGCGCTGCGAACCAACCAGGCCGTGCATCTTCCACTGATGGATCAGCGTGCGGATCTCGTCGCCGGACTTGAGCTCGGTGTCGAAGGCGTGCTTGGCGTAGAGCTGCAGCAGGGATCCGAGGGCGTCGAGGACGATGCCCGTTTCCCGGGACAACTCCTCCTTCTCCGTCACGGGTGTGGCGGATACCGCCGGCTCATCCGCCACGGCCGGTGCTGGCTTGGTCTGCTTCGAAAAGAACGAGAGCATGTCGAGTTGCGTGCGACGAGGTCAGACTGCTGACGGGCACGTCCCCTCCTCACGTCGCCAACCGGTTCGGAACTCCGGGCCCGTATCTCAGTATCGACCAATCTGCGCAGAACTTTTGTCACCCCCCGGGCGCGGCCGGGCTCAGGCCACCGGCCAGGAGCCAGACGCCGCTGGCGAGGCCGATCAGGATGATCGCCCGGCGGACCCATGCCTGGGACACGCGCTGGGCCAGACGGGAGCCTCCGTAGCCCCCCGCGATGGCCCCCACGGCCATCGCGACCGCTACGGGCCAGTTCACGAGGTTCGACAGGGCAAAGGTCGCCGCGGCGATCAGGTTGGCACACATGCCCCCCAGGCTCTTGATCCCGTTCATCCGATGGATGTTGGAGAAGCCCATGAATCCCAGCGCGGCGAGCATCAGGATGCCGAGTCCGGCGCCGAAATAGCCGCCGTAGATGGCAATCACGAACTGGAAGACGAGGAGCGCGGTCGGCGGTGGCCGCAACGACGGGTCGCCGTTCGAGGTGGTATCTCCGGATCGCTGCTTCAGCAGTCGCATCAGCGGCTGCTGTACGATGAACAGCGCGGTGGCGCCAAAGACGAGCCAGGGCACGATCGCGTCGAAACGGTCCGCCGGAGTCACGAGGAGGAGACCGGCCCCGACGGCCCCGCCGAGCAGGCTTGCGATGGCGAAGGCGGTGGACCATCGCGCCGAGCCACTGAGCGCGTCGCGGTAGCCGACCACGGCGCCGATCGAACCGGGGACGAGCGCCACCGTGGATGTGGCGTTGGCGACGAGCCCTGGGACACCGAGTCCCACGAGCGCTGGAAAGGTGAGGAGCGTGCCGCCGCCGGCAATCGAGTTGACCGCGCTCCCGACGGCGGCCACGAGCACGATGAGCAGGAGCTGAGGGAACTGGGGATCCACGGCGATCGGGAGCGGGTGGACGCCCATCCTGCGATGCGGGCGCGGGTGGCGAAAGCTACGTGCGCGCGACGGCGTGCGCCGCGCGGTTCTGACGTGGGTCGAAGTGCGCTAGCTTTCCGCAACGGACTTCGCACGCACGCGAAGCCGGCAGATCAGGCACCTGGAGATCACGCACATGAGCACGACGGCGACGCCTGGGGCGTCCTCGACCCACGTCCTCGAGATCAGGGACAGTCGCACCGGCAAGACGTACACGGTGCCGATCACTGACGACACCATCCGCGCCGCTGACCTGAAGCAGATCAAGGTGAACGCGAGCGACTTCGGAATGATGTCCTACGATCCCGCGTTCATGAACACGGCCTCGTGCCGGAGCGCGATCACGTTCATTGACGGGGACGTCGGGATCCTCCGGTATCGAGGCTACCCCATCGAGCAATTGGCCGAGAAGGCATCGTTCCTCGAAGTCGCGTGGTTGCTGCGCCACGGCGAGCTGCCCACGCAGGCCGAGTACGACAAGTGGGTGCACCACATCACGTACCACACCTACGTGCACGAGAACATCAAGCGGTTCCTCGAAGGGTTCCGCTACGATGCGCACCCGATGTCGATGCTTGGATCGGCCGTGGCCGCGTTGTCCTCGTTCTATCCCGAGTCCCGCCGCATCCACGAGCCGGAGCAGCGCGACATTGCGATCATCCGGTTGCTCGCCAAGGTGCCGACCCTCGCGGCGTTCTGCTACCGGCACGTGAAGGGATTGCCATTCGTCTATCCGGACAACGACCTGTCGTACGCCGGGAACTTCCTGTCGATGATCGCGCGGATGTCGGAAGCGAAGTACGTGCCGAACCCGGTGTTCGAGCGCGCGATCGAAGTGCTGTTCATCCTGCACGCCGACCACGAACAGAATTGCTCGACCAACGCGGTCCGCGCGGTGGGTTCGTCGCACGTCGATCCGTTCAGCGCGGCGGCCGCTGGCGTGATGGCGCTGTTCGGTCCGCTGCATGGCGGCGCCAACGAGCAGGTGTTGCGCATGATCGAGAAGATCGGCGACGTGAAGCAGGTGAAGCCGTTCATCGAGGAAGTGAAGGCCGGCAAGGGCGGCGAGCGTCTCATGGGCTTTGGGCACCGCGTCTACAAGAGCTACGATCCGAGGGCCAGGATCGTGAAGCAGCTCGCGTACGACGTCTTCAAGGTCGCGGGGATGGACAGGGACCTCGAGATCGCGCTCGAGCTCGAGCGCATTGCCCTCGAAGACGACTACTTCATCGGACGCAAGCTCTATCCCAACGTGGACTTCTACACGGGTCTGATCTACCGCGCGATGAAGTTCCCCACCGACTACTTCACGGTCCTGTTTGCGATTCCGCGCATGGCCGGCTGGCTGGCGCAGTGGGAAGAGATGCTGCTCGACAAGGAACAGAAGATCGCGCGGCCGCGGCAGATCTATACGGGCCACGACGAACGCGCCTACACGCACACGCTCGACCGCAAGAAGAAGATCCTCAAGTAGGCGCGGCGCGCGCGGGTCACGGCAGGAGAACGGGGCGACATCGTCGCTCCGTTTCTTTTTCGGCTCGCTGCGACTGACCCGTTCGGGATAGCGCGTCAGGCACCCTACACCTCAGGTGCGTTCCTTCTGCCTTCGCTCTCGCTGCCTCGTCAGGCATCGGCTGGCGACGGGGCACACCTCGCACCGCCGCGTGCGTGCCGTGCAGACGAGGGCGCCGAGTTCCATGAGGGCCTGGTTGTGCGTCCACGCGGTGGCGCCGCGCGCGGGAAGGATGGCCTCGGCGACGGCCCAGATCCGCGTAAGGTCACGGGCGCGTCGCGGGCGCAGGTGCGGTGCAAAGATGCGGGCGATCACCCGGGCGACGTTGGTGTCCACGAGAGCCGCCGACTCCTCGAACGCGAACGACGCGACCGCACCGGCCGTGTAGGCACCAACGCCGGGCAGGCGACGCAGCTCGACCGGCGCCGACGGCAGGGTTCCGCCGTGTTCGCGCACGACGCGCCGCGACAGGGCATGGAGGTTCCGGGCCCGCGCGTAGTAGCCGAGTCCCTGCCAGGCATCGGTGACGTCCGCTTCGGATGCGTCGGCGAGTGCATGCACCGTCGGGAATCGCTCCAGGAACCGGTCATAGAATGTCACGACGCGTGCGACCTGCGTCTGCTGAAGCATCAGCTCCGACACGAGCACGCGATACGGGTCGCGCGTGGCGCGCCACGGCAGGTCGCGGCCGTGACGGGCGAACCAGGTCCGCAGGCGCCGCGAGACGCGCTTCGCGTGGGCCAGGTCGAGCGAACGGGGGAGGCGACAATCGCGTGACACCGCCACAACGTAACCGGAAACGACGACGCGCCCGGGGTCGCTGGTGCGAGCCCGGGCGCGTGCCTCCCTTCGTGCGTGGGCTCAGTACTTCGTGAGCGTCGTGTCCACGTCGTCGGCCCAGCGCAGGATGCCACCGGCGAGGTTCCACACCTTTGTGAAGCCAGCAGCCTGCAGCTGCCGTACGGCCTTGGCGCTTCGCGCACCGCTGCGACAGGCGAGGACGATCTCGCGCGAGCGATCGAGGGACGAGATCTCGTCAGGCAGGGTGCCCAGCGGGATCAGGGTGGCCCTGGGGTACGCGGCGATCTTCACTTCATACGGTTCGCGCACGTCGATCAGATCAAAGTCATCGCCACGGGCGAGGCGATCGGCCACTTCGCGAGGCGTGGTCTCCGGGACCGGAGCTTCCGTTGGCACGTTCCTGAGGCCGCAGAACTGGTCGTAGTCCACGAGTTCCGTGAGCTCGCGGGTGCCGCACGCCGGGCAGGCCGGGTTCCGGCGCACCTTGACCACGCGCCACTGTGCGCCGAGCGCGTCGACGAGCGTGAGGCGGCCGATGAGCGGCTCCCCCACACCCAGGATGAGCTTGATGGCTTCGGTGGCCTGCAGAGTTCCGATGAGGCCCGGCAACACGCCGAGCACGCCGCCCTCGGCGCAGCTGGGGACGAGCCCCGGCGGTGGCGGCTCCGGATAGAGGCAGCGGTAGCACGGACCATCGGTGGTGCAGAACACCGACGCCTGCCCGTCGAACCGGAAGATCGAGCCATAGACGTTGGGCCGCCCCTCGAGCACGCAGGCATCGTTCACGAGGTAGCGCGTGGCGAAGTTGTCGGTGCCGTCGACGACGAGGTCGTACTGCCTGACGAGTTCGCGCGCGTTCGCCGAAGTGAACCGGGCCTCGTGCGCCTCGACGTTCAGGTGCGGGTTGACGTCCAACAGGCGCTCGGTCGCCGAGGCCAGCTTCGAGCGGCCCACGTCCCGGGTGCCGTGCAGGATCTGTCGTTGCAGGTTGGTCACGTCGACGACGTCGAAGTCGACGATGCCCAGCGTGCCAACGCCCGCTGCGGCGAGGTAGAGCGCTGCCGGTGATCCGAGGCCCCCGGCGCCGATGAGCAGCACGCGGGCCGCCTTGAGCTTCCGCTGACCCTCGACCCCGACCTCGGGCAGGAGCAGGTGACGGCTATAGCGGGCGAGTTCGCTGGCGGAGAGTTCGGGAAGGTCCACGTCAGCCGTGGTCACGGGTTCGGTGAGCGTACCCATCGGAAGCTAGCCTCCCGCGACAGCCGGGACGATGACGACTTCGTCGCCTTCGCGGACCGCGGTGGCGAACCCGTCGGCGAACCGGATGTCCTGGTCGTTCAGGTACACCGTGACGAACGGATACAATTCGCCGGCCGCGTCGCGCAGGCGAGGGCCTACACTCGGGAAGCGCTCCACGACGTGATCGAGGACGGCGCCCACGGTGGATCCTTCGGCGTCGAGCTTTCGGTTGCCACCGGCCTGGGCCGCCAGGGCGGAGGGGAGTCGGACAGGAATCGGCATGAGTCGGAACTCGATGAGATCGGAAGGAAGTCGCGCGCATGGATCACGCGCGCGGTGGCGTCAGGAAACCAGGGCTTCGACCTCGCGGAGGCGCGGTGCGATCGTCGGCACCTGGTCGAGGTCAGCGGTGAGCGCCTCGGCCGTCTTGAGGCCGTTGCCCGTGAGGCAGAGCACCACGTCGTCCTTGGCCGTGAGGGCTCCGCTTCGCGCGAGCGCCTTGGCGCCGGCATACGTCACGCCCGCGGCGGTCTCACCAAACACACCGGAAAGGGACGCGAGCTCACGGATCGCGTCGCGGATCTCGTCGTCGCTCACCGCCGCGGCGCCGCCACCGGTTTCCCTGAGGACTCGCGCAGCGGCGACGCCGTCGGCCGGATTGCCGATCGCCAGAGAGCGCGCGATGGTGGACGGTACTTCGGGGACGATGCCGCCGCTGCCGCGTTCGAACAGACGCACGATCGGGGCGCAACCCGATGCCTGCGCGCCGAAGACCCGCGGGAGCGCGTCGTCCACGAGCCCGGCATCGATGAACTCACCGAAGCCCTTGCGCAGCTTGGTGACCAGGGAGCCACCGGCCATCGGCGCGACGACCGCCGTTGGCAGCTGCCATTCCAACTGCTCGGCGATTTCGAAGGCCATGGTCTTGGAGCCTTCGCCGTAGTACGCCCTGAGGTTCACGTTGGCGATGCCCCACGGATACTCGTCGGCGAGCTGGGCGCAGAGCCGGTTCACATCGTCATACGTTCCCCGAACGCGCACGAGTCGCGGACCGTAGACGAGGGTTCCGACCAGTTTCGCGATCTCCAGGTCATGTGGGACGAAGATCCAGGCCGGCAACCCTTCGCGCGCGGCGGCCGAGGCCACCGCGTTCGCGAGGTTGCCGGTGGACGCGCACGCGATCGCCTCCAGTCCGAAGGCACGCACGGCGTTGATCGCCGTGGTGACCACGCGATCCTTGAACGAGAGCGACGGGTTGGACAGCGTATCGAGCTTGAGCCAGGCACGGCGCACGCCTAACGCGGATGCGACCCGCGGGGCCTCGACGAGCGGCGTCCACCCGGTGTCGCGCGCGGCCAGCGGCGTTCCTTCAAAGGGGAGCCACTCGCGATAGCGCCAGAGCGTGGGCGGTCTCGCCGCGATGGTGGCGCGATCGGGAAGGGAGCGACCCTCCGGGTACACCACCTCGAGCGGGCCGAGGCATTCGGGGCAGATCGCCGCCGGGCGGTCGCTCGTGTGCGACACGCCGCAGTTGGCGCACTCCAGCGGGAACGGGACGAGCGTGTCAGGTGCGACCGTCGTGGTCATGCGGCGACCCTCCCGAGCCCGCCAGAGAGCAGCGTGCGTGCACCGGCGAGCACGTCGCCGAGCAGGGCTGATGCGGTGCGGTCACCACCCGCCCCGGGGCCGAACCAGCGGAGCTGCCCCGCGAGCACGGCGGTGAGTTCCACGGCGTTGGTGACGCCGGTGACCGTGGCCAGCGGATCGTCGCCGTCGAGCACGCGCGGTTCCACGATCAGGCGGGGTCCGTCCGCCTGCCACGCCTCGGCGACGAGGCGCACGCGACGCTGGGCACCGAAGGCCTGACGAGCCTGCGCGACGATGCGCTCATCGAATCCACGCACCCGCACCCGCTCGCGCACGATGGGGGTGCGCCACGCCGTGGAAGCAAGGATCGCGAGCTTTGCCGCGGCATCGCTGCCGTCGATGTCGGCGCGGCTGCCGCGCTCGGCAAAGCCAAGGGACTCCGCGCGCGCAAAGGCCGCTGCGAACTCCGCGCCCCGCTCGACTTCGGAGAGGATGAAGGTGCTCGTTCCGTTCAGGATGCCGCGGATGTCGAGGATGTCCTCGCCGTCCAGCCCTTCGCGGAGCGCGCGAACGATCGGGATCGCCGCGGCCACCGCACCTTCGCAGTGAAAGAGCGGATGGCGGTCCGCCAGCGCCTGGAGGAGAGGCAGTGATCCGGCAACGGCCTGCTTGTTCGCAGAAACGGTGACGGCGCCGCGATTGAGCGCGGTGGTGAGCCACCCGCATGCCGTATCCGCTCCCGTTGCCTCGACCACGATGTCGACCGAGGGGTCAGAGGCCAGGGCGAGCGGATCATCGCCGATCCGAAGATCAGGCCACGCGGGCTGTACCTTCTGCGGTACCCGAACCGCCACGCGCGCCAAGCGAATCCGCGCGGAGAGCCGCGAGGCGAGCCGATCCGCAGACTGTGCGAGCCCTCGCGCAAATGCCTGTCCGACCGTGCCGAAGCCGATCAGTCCCAGGCGCAGGACGGGTGTAGCCATGGTGCCCTTTCCTCTCCGTCCATCCGTCCCGGAAGACCCGGAAACAAAAAGTCCCCGGACGGCATAGCCTCGGGGACGGATGGGCTGTTTAGCGTTTGTTTAGCGTGGCCGCAAGTTGCCGTAAATCGCCACGTATCTCGTTCGATTGTGGCCTGAGTATCGGCAGGCCACCCGAAGATGTCAAGAGGGTCCAGGGAGACCATCTGCCCGCTCGCCCAGCCTGGTCCAGCGATGGACCGTGGCCACCGGATAGAGCACGCCTCAACGGACCTGGGAACAGCGCCCGACCAATGCGGCTGAGCCTCCTCGCTGGCACAGGCCCCAGTCGGCCCCTCCGGCGAACGGGCCCAACCCCCTATCCCGCCCGCCTCGTTTTCTTCTTCAGAAAGTCCATCAGGATGTACTGGCCGAGTGTCATCGTGTTGGTGAAATACGCCTTGCCGCGACTGATGGCCGAGACGTGCTTCACGAAGTCGACCAGCGCCCGATCACGCGCGAGCATGAACGTGTTGATCATGATGCCCGCGCGACGGCAGTCGGCGACTTCGCGCAAGGTCTCGCGGATGACCCAGGCATCGAGGCCCATCGCGTTCTTGTAGACCTGCCCGTCGGGCATCGTCAGTGCGCTCGGCTTTCCGTCCGTGATCATCACGATCTGGCGCATGTCCTTCTTCTGCGCCAGCAGGAGGCGGCGCGCGAGCTTGAGTCCCTCGGCGGTATTCGTGTGGTAGGGGCCGACCTGTGCATGCGCGAGGGCCGCAACGGGGATCTCCTCCGCCGTGTCGTGGAAGAGCACCACGCGGATCGTGTCACCCGGGAATCCGGTTCGGATCAGGTGCGTCAGCGCGAGAGCGACCTTCTTGGCGGGCGTAAAGCGATCCTCGCCGTAGAGGATCATCGAGTGCGAACAGTCGAGCATCAGCACGGTCGCACATGACGATCGGTACTCGGCGCGGTTGACCATCAGGTCCGGATAGTCGACGTCGAGCGGGAACCCCAGCGATCCTGTGCGGGTGAGCGTGTTTGCGAGCGTGCCGTTGACGTCGAGGTTGAGCGTGTCGCCGAACTCATAGGGCTTGCTGCCCGCGTCGGCTTCCACGCCGGTGGCGAGGTGCGGCGTCTCGTGGCTGCCGAACGAGCTGCGGCCGAGTGAGCCGAGGATCTGCCGCAGGGCCTTGTAGCCCAGGAGGTCGATGCCCTTGCTGGTCAGCGAGAACTGCACGTCGCGCGATGCCGCCCGCGCCAGGCCACCCGGCCCTTCGACCGGCTGATGCGACGCCGGCATCTGGGGCGGGGCCTGCGCCGTGAGGTAGCCCTGCTCCATGAGGCGCTGGACGATCCGATCGAGCAGCTCGGCCAGTGAGGCCTGGGATGCCTCGTCGTCGACGCCACGCAAAGCCCGCAGCATCTCCGGCGTGAACTGGCCCGAGTCGATGAGTGCCTGGAGGATGGCCTCCTTCAGTGCGTCCATCGAACGGTCGGGATCGTCACCCGAGTCTCCCCACATCGGGTGCCAGGTCGGACCACCGGCAAAGCCCGACTGGAGCAGAAAGTCGGAGAGCTGTTCGAGCAGCGCCTCGAGGTCGACGGCGTCCGCGGCTTCCGGGGAGAACTTCGAATAGGTGTGGAAGCGCATGGCGTTGGGAGCAACGCCTGCAAGCTAAGGCGGGTTCCCGCGCGCCACTATGTTTCCCCCGTGCACGCCAACGCCCGCCGGCCGGTCAATCCATTTCGCGTCCTGCTGACGCACGCGAACTTCCGGCGCTTCTGGATCGGGCAGACCCTGTCGCTCGTCGGTACGTGGATGCAGTCGATGGCGATGGGGTGGCTCGCCCTGGAGCTGTCCGACAGTGCCTTTGTGGTCGGCCTCGTGGCCGCGAGTTCCGCGCTTCCCATCCTCCTCTTTTCGCTGTACGCCGGCGTCATCGTCGATCGGAGCGACAAGCTGCGGATCGTTCGTCTGGCGCAGGGCATGCTCCTCGTGGAGGCCGCGCTCCTGTGGTACTTCACGTGGCGTGGACAGATCACCGTCCCCGGCCTGATCGCGCTCGCTACGCTCGGCGGCATCATCACGAGCTTCGAGATACCGGCGCGACAGTCGCTCATGATCGACCTCGTGGGTCGCGAGGATCTGCGCGACGCGATCGCGCTCAACTCGTCAGGCTTCAACCTGGCGCGTATCCTCGGACCGGCCATCGCGGCCGCGATCATCGCGCGCTGGGGGCTCGCCTGGTGCTTCGGGGTGAATGCGGTGAGCTACCTGACCGTGCTCGCCGGTCTCGCGCTGATCAAGCTGCCCCCGAAAGCCCTGGTCCCGCCCACCGAAACACCGTGGGAGGGCATGTTCACCGGCGTTCGCCACGTCACCGGCGACCGTCGGTTGCGCGGACTCGTCGAAACGATTTCGGTGTTCGCGATCCTCTGCACGCCGACGCTGGCCCTCATGCCGGTGATGGCGCGCGAACAGCTGGGTCTTGGTGCGAGCGGCTACGGGGTGCTGTTGTCGGCCGTTGGTATCGGCGGGCTGATCGGCGCGCTCGGCCTCGCAGCATCCAGCGCCCGGCTTCGCCGCGGTCCGCTGCTCGTGCGCTCGCAGTTCGTACTGGCCGGGCTGATCCTGCTCATCTCCCTGTCTCGCGTTCCGTCATTGTCCTACGTCGTGCTCCTGGCGACCGGGTGCGTGCTGATCGTCAATTCGGCGGTGGGCAACACGATCATGCAGGCGATCGTGCCTGACGAGTTCCGCGGGCGGCTGATGGCCATCTACTCGCTGATCGTCGTCGGCTTGCCGCAGGTCGTCGGCGCATTCGCGGCGGGTTCCGTGGCCGGCGTGATCGGCATCTCGTGGACCCTGGCCCTGTCCGCCGTCCTGATGGCGGTCTATGGCCGATGGGCCTTCAGGCGGTATCCGGAGATCCGGTCACTTTAGCCTCACGACATGGCCGAGAGGCCGTGCTCGCTCGCCAGTCGCACGATGAGCTCGGCGGCGCCGTCGATCCCGGTCCATGCCGTGTTGACGCACAGGTGGTAGTTCGACGCGTCCAGCCAGCTCCGATTCCAGTAGCGCTTGACGAACTTCGTGCGCCGCTGGTTCTCCTCGTCGACCCGCCGACCGGCTTCGTCGTGCGCGAGCCGCTCGCGCTGCATCACCCGCGCGATCGCCGCCTCGCGCGGTGCGGTGCACAACACGTGGACGGCATCTTCGCGCGAGGCGAGCCGCATCTGCGCCCCGCGCCCGACGAGGACCACCGGTCCGCGCGCGACGGCATCGTCGATCACGCTCCGCGTGACCTCGAGCACACGTTCCTCCGAGGGCGGGAGCGGCGCGTGCATCGGGGCAGACAGCATCTCCTGTGACCCGTACGCCAGGGCGTTCGCGATGCGCTCGGCCAGCGACGGCGCCTTCTCCTCGATGGCTTCGACCACCGCCGGGGTGGCGTGCAGCCGCGCCGCCACCCGCTCTACGAATGCGTTGTCGAGCAGCTGCCATCCGAGGTTCTCCGCGACGAGGCGCGCGATCTCCGAGCCTCCGGAGCCGAACATGCGCGAGATCGTGATGACAGACACGTCAGGGCTCCGTGCGCCGGTGGCGGATGACCTGCACGACCTTGAAGCCGAGTGCCTCCCAGGCTCCGTTGGCCGCGGCGTTGTCGGGCGCGTTGCGCAATCGGAGGTCGCGTACATCGTGGCGCAGGCACCAGTCCGAGGCGGCCTGCACGAGCCGCGCCATGACGCCCTGGCGCCGCCAGGCGGGTCGGACGTACGCGGTGGTCAGCAGTGCCGAACGTGTGACACGGTCCAGCGGCGCCTGGAGCGCGCAGCGCAGGATGCCGATGGTGCGATGACCGTCGTCGGCGAGGAAGATGATCTGGCCGCTGGCGCTGAGCTGGCGTCGGGTCATGGCCCGCAGTTCTTCGTCGATCGGCTCCTCGTCGGGCCGTTCTTCGCGCCGCAGTGCCTGGCGCAGGGCGAGCACGGTTTCGAAGTCTTCACGGCTCGCGCGCCGGATCACGATGGGCCCCGTCGTCGAGGCCTGCTCGGGTGGGACGCTTGCGCGCGCCATGAGTCGGTCAGGCGGACATGCCACCGCCCATCGGTTCCTGCCCGGGGCGCCGGCGCTGCTCGTGAGCCGCTCGCACGAACTCCCCGCCATCGCTCCGGCTCAGCTTCCGTCGCGCGACGAGCGCTTCGAGCAGGAGTTCGCACGCGGCGGCTTCCACCGCCGCGTCGTCCGGTGCGGCGAGGCCAAGGGTGCGCACGAGCGGGAGGAGACCGGGCACTGTGGCAAAGGCCTGCTGCAGCGTGGCGGACTCCACATCGTCGGTGACCTGCAGCGCCGATCCCTGCTCGAACCAGAGCACGATCGCGTCGGAATCGAAATGACCGGCGCGATCGCGGGTCGTGGCATCCGCGGCGCGACGGATCAGCTCGCGGGCGATGACCGGAGCGCCGATCAGTTCGCCTTCGTACTCCAACTCGATCTTGCCGGTGATGGCCGGCAAGGCTGCGTACAGGTCGGAGAGCCGCGGCACCACTTCGCGTTCGCCGAGGCGCACGGCACGCCGCTCGGCGTTGGAGACGACGCTCTCCATCAGCGAGATCGGCAGTCGTTGCGAGACGCCCGAGCGCCGGTCGATGCGCTTGTCGGTGCGAGCCTCGAAGGCCACGCGCTCGATCACCTCGGCGACGAAGTCGGGAACCCGGGCCGGGAGCCCACCACGATCGACCCACGCTTCCTGCGCCGTGACCTGCATGCCGAGGTCCACAGTCTCCGGGTAGTGCGTATGCACCTCGCTCCCGATGCGGTCCTTGAGCGGCGTGATGATGCGGCCACGCGCCGTGTAGTCCTCGGGGTTGGCCGTGAAGCACAGCAGCACGTCGAGCGGGAGCCGTACCGGGTACCCCTTGATCTGGACGTCTCCTTCCTGCATGACGTTGAACAGGCCGACCTGCACCTTGCCGGCCAGGTCCGGGAGTTCGTTGAGCGCAAAGATGCCCCGGTTCGCGCGCGGCAGCATGCCGTAGTGGATCGTCAGCTCGTCGCTGAGCAGGTGACCGCCGCGCGCTGCCTTGATCGGGTCCACGTCGCCGATGATGTCGGCGATCGTCACGTCCGGCGTCGCGAGCTTCTCCACGTAGCGCTGGTCGCGTTCGACCCAGGCGATCGGCGTCTCAGTGCCGCGCGCCGCGATCAGTTCGCGCGCGTACTTCGAGATCGGTGCGTACGGGTTGTCGTTCACCTCGCTCCCGGCGATGACCGGGATCCGCTCGTCGAGGAGGGACACGAGCGCACGGAGGATCCGCGACTTGGCCTGCCCCCGCAGTCCGAGCAGGATGAAGTGGTGCCGCGCCAGGAGGGCATTCACCACCTGCGGCATCACGCTGTCGTCGTAGCCGAGGACGCCGGGAAAGAGCGACCCGCCCTCGTGGAGGCGCCGGAGCAGGTTCTCGCGGAGTTCCGCCTTCACCGAACGCAGCACCCTGCGGCGCTCGCCCAACGGATGTTCGGCGAGGCCGCCAAGAGTATCGGGGAGGCTCGTCACCTGGTCGGCCTCAGTCGGCGATGCTGACTTCCACGAGCGTGTCGTAGAACACGGGTCCGCGGCCCAGGTCCGTCTCTCCCTGCGAGGTGACCGCGTTGGCGTTCTGGCCATCGGGTGAGAGCTTGCCCCACCAGATCGATGGCGCCCACACGACGCCCTCGCGCACACTGTCCTCGATGCGTGCCACGGCGGTGAAATGGCCGCGGTCGTTGTGAATGACCACGCGTGCGCCACTGCTGAGGTTGCGTCGCGCGGCGTCGTTAGGGTGCACGACGCATTCCGGCTCTCCGCTCTTCCGCAGCGAGGCGACGTTGACAAACGTCGAGTTGAGGAAGTAGTGCCTGGGCGAAGAGATGAGCGAGAGCGGGTAGCGTGTCGCGAGTTCCGGCGCCGTCTCCGGCAGCTCGCGCGGCGGGATGTAGTCCGGCAGGGCGTCGAACCCGAGCGACGCCATGCGCTCCGAGTGAAACTCCACCTTCCCGCTCGGTGTGCCGAACCCGCCGTCGGCAAAGGGCAGGTACGGCCTCGGGATGTTGAGCCGCACCCACCCGTGCTCCATGAGCGCCTCGAAGCTCACGCCGCGGAGCGGCTCGTGCGGCGAGTCGAGCGCGACCCTGATCAGGGCGACGTCGTCGTCGGCGAACAGATCCGCCGGGAGTCCCATGCGTCGTCCGAGTTCGCGGAACACTTCCGAGTTTGGTCTGGCTTCGCCGAGCGGTGCGATCGCGGGACGATTGAGCGTGATGTAGTTGTGGCCGTACGCGAAGTGGATGTCCCAGTGTTCGAGCTGGGTGGTCGCGGGAAGCACGTAGTCGGCCCAGTCGGCCGTGTTCGTCTGGAAATGCTCCAACACCACGGTCAGAAGATCTTCGCGCGCCATGCCTTTGAGGACGGCGTTGCGGTCGGGAGCGACGTCCACCGGGTTCGAGTTGTACACGATCAGTGCCTGCACCGGCGGACCGCCGACCCCGGCGTCAGGGGAGAGGAGCGCCTCGCCGAGCCGGATCATGTTGATCGAACGCGTGTGTTTGCCGAGGTCAGGTCGGGCGAGGGCCGGACGATTGAACCTGAAGTTCCCGCTCGTCGACAGCAGCAGTCCACCGCCCGGTCGGCGCCAGTGGCCGGTGACCGCGGGCAGGCAGGAGATCGTGCGCACCGCCATGCCGCCGCCGGCGTGTCGCTGCAATCCGTAGTTGATGCGCAGGAAGCACGCCTTCGACCGACCGTATTCGCGTCCCAGCGCACGAATGCGATCGGCTGGCAGGCCGGTGATCGTGGCGGCACGCTCGGGTGGCCACGCCCGCACGCGCTCGCGCAGTTCGTCGGCGCCGAGGGTGTAGCGGGCGAGGTAGTTGGCGTCCTCGAGTCCCTCGTCGAAGAGCACGTGCATGATCGCGAGGGCGAGGGCGGCGTCGGTCCCGGGCCGGATGGGCAGCCACTCGTCGCGCTGCTCGGCGGTGCGCGTGCGCACCGGGTCGATGCACAGCACGCGGGCCCCGTGTTCTCGCGCCCGCAGCACAAAGGGCCACAGGTGCGGATTGGAGGTGAGCGTGTTGGTGCCCCAGAGGATCACCAGGTCCGAATGCTCGATGCCCTCCGGGTCGGCGCCCACGCGCGAGCCGTTGGTCATGGCCAGGCCTTCGCCGCCCGCGGTCGAACAGATGGTCCGAAGGAGCTGCGAGGCGCCCAGCGCGTGAAAGAAGCGCCGGTCGACGGACTCGCCCTGGATCAGGCCCATCGTCCCTGCGTACGAGTAGGGCAGGATGGCTTCGGCGCCATGAGACGCCGCGATACGCGCGAGCCGCGCGGCGATGTCGTCGAGGGCCTCGTCCCAGGATACGCGTTCGAACCGACCGGATCCCTTGGCGCCGACGCGCCGCATCGGGTATTGCAGGCGCTCGGGGTGATACGTGCGCTCGAGGTATCGGTTGACCTTGGCGCACAGGAATCCCGCGGTGACGGGGTGGTCGGGATCGCCCTGAATGCGTACCGCGCGGCCATCGGTCACGCTGACGAGCGTGGCGCACGTGTCCGGGCAGTCGTGTGGGCAGGCGCCACGAATAACCGTGGTGGCGACGTCCTGATCGAGGGTGCTGCGGGGATCGACGGTGACAGCCATGAGCGGCTCCGTGTTGGCGCAGACGAGTTCGCGCCGCGTCCTGAATTAGTACTGGGAGAACTCCGACCGGCAGTGGGGCGTGATTCCGGTCGACCCGCCCGGAGGGCCGAAGCGAACGTGTTGCCACGGAAGGACTTCGGAGCCAGCGCGCCGCTTGACAGCGCCAGCCGTCGCCATAAATTCCGGCCCCATCGCTCCGGTCGCGCGTGCGGGTCTGGAGGTGGTGCGTTGTTCGGCTCGGAAACTCCGGGCCAAGTGCGCACGAAATACCTGGAAGCTCCGCACCACGGCGTTCCCGCGGAACGGTCTCGATGATCGTGCCGCACCACAGTGGTCCAGCACGTTCACCCGTCCCCCCCAGGAGAAGTTCCATGAAGCGCCTCGCTTTCGCTGCCTCGATGCTCGTCCTCGCCGCCTGCGCCAAGAAGGAAGAAGCGCCGGCCGTTGATTCCGCTGCGCC
Organism: Gemmatimonadaceae bacterium; assembly: GCA_020846935.1. NCBI lineage: Bacteria > Pseudomonadati > Gemmatimonadota > Gemmatimonadia > Gemmatimonadales > Gemmatimonadaceae > Gemmatimonadaceae bacterium. The sequence goes on along the minus strand of JADLCY010000001.1, from coordinate 183,221 downwards.
GGCCGTTGCCCCGGCTCCGGTCGACACCGCGATGAAGATGGACAGCGGCATGAAGATGGATTCCGCCGCCCCGGCCGCTGACTCGGCGACAAAGCACTAAACGCAAGCAGCAGTAACGTTGCGGGGCGCGCTCGTCGAGAGCGCGCCCCGTCGTGTTTTCACCGTACCGCCGGCTATCCCGCGGTTGGTGGTGCGCTCGACGGAAACGGCAGGCGCAGCACGCGAGCCGCGATCCCGTCGACCGACGCGTCGGTGCGCGCCATGACGGTGGTTCCGGGCTCCACTTCCCGGCGCACCATGGCCAGCCCGATGTCTCCGAGCCGGGGTGACCGCACGACGCTGCGCACCTCGCCGACGACGTTTCCCTCCGCGCCAACCAGCGCCGCGCCGCGTGCGACCGAGCCCCGCTCGAACGACACGCCACGCAACAGCCGGTTCACATGTCCCCGAAAGTGCAGGCGGGCCACCGTCTCCTGTCCCGTGTAGCATCCCTTGCTGTACGACACGGCGCCGAGATCATCCAGCCGGGCTTCCTGGGTCAGCGTGGTGTCGTCCATGTCGATGCCCCATGCCGGTCGCCCGGCTTCCACGCGCGCCACCTCCAGTGTGGCGATACTGCCAGGCTGCGCCCCGGCGGACTGCAGGGTCGCGTGCGCCGCCGCACTGGCTGCATTCGGCAGGTAGATCACGAACCCCGGAACGCCGGCGTCCGGAATGCTGGCGACGGTCGCCGTGGCCTCGCCGAGAGCTACCGACGCGTGGGCATACGGCGCGAGGCCGATGGCCTGAACTCCGAGCGCCTGCCCAAGGGCATCCGCCGCCGACGGGCCGTAGACGCCGAGCGCCGTCAGCGTCGGCGACAGCTCCTCGTATTGTGCGAGCCGCGGGTTGACGTACTTCCGGACCATCCCCCACCACCCGGTTGCCGCGGGCCCGGGAACGTCCACCATCACGGCGTCGGCCAAGCGAAGCACTCGTACGTCGGCGAGGATCTTCCCGCGCGGCGTCAGGGCGACGGCGTAGTTGCCCTCGCCCGGCGCCAGGGCGGCGACTTCGTTGCTGACCAGCCCGTTGAGCACCTCGGCGGCCTTCGCTCCACGAAAGACGCCGAGCGATCGCTCCGGGAGCCACACGAGCAGCGCGCCGGCGTGAAGCGTCGCGTACTCGCGGGCCAGCGTGTCGTCTGGCAGCACGTTCACGGCGGGTCCACGTGCGGCGTGAGCAGCTCGTCGATCATCGCGATGTCCATCCCGGTGATGGAGGAGACGAACGCGTTGGCTTCCAGCGCCACGTGGGCTGGCTGCATGCCGACCGCGACGCACGGCAGGCCGGCAGCGCGCGCCGCGCGGATCCCTGCCACGCCGTTCTCGAGCGCGACGATGGTGCCGTGCTGCTCGCCGCGGAATCGCGCGAGCCGGCGCAAGGCGGCGCGGTATGGTGCGGGGTCGGGCTTGGGAGGGTACGCATCTTCCTCGCCCACCACGAACGAGAAGACGTGGTCCAGTCGCGCCAGTGAGATGAGGTCCTGGACATCGGATCGCCTCAGCCGGCTCACCGCGGCCACCCTCGCGCGTCCCGCAAACCGCTCCAGGGACGACCGTGCTCCGTCTACCAGGACGACGCCCTTCCCGATATGCGCCGAGTAGGCGCGATCCACGTGTAGGGCGAGGAGATCGATGGCAGTCTCATCCAGATCGAGGCGACGCTTGCGATTGATGGAGCGCACGGCTTCGGAAGTCGGCCACCCCGCGCAGAGTTCCCAGTACTCGTCATCCGAGAGCGTGAGCCCGTGCTCGGCAAGGGCGCGGTCGACGGCGATCCGCCGCGCGCCGAAGGTATCGGCGACGACGCCGTCGAACTCCACGAGGACGGCGTCAATCCGCATCGGGCGACGACGCATGAGTGGCCAGTCGCGCATACGATCGATCGAGCAGGTCCACGGGATGCACGGTGCGTGGAGCGGCGCCGCGCAGCCGCAGTCCGGCGCCGATCTGCATCAGGCACCCGGGATTGCCAGTGGCCACGAGTCCGGCGCCGGTCTCGGCGATGCGATCGAGTTTCGTGGCGAGCACGCGTTCGGACGTCTCGGGCTCAACGAGGTTGTAGATGCCTGCGCTGCCGCAGCACTGGTCACTCTCGGGGAGCGGCACGAGGCGAAGGCCCGGGATCGCGCCGAGGACCGCGAGTGGTGGTCGCACGACGCGCTGTGCGTGCTGCAGGTGGCAGGGGGCGTCGTACGTGATCGTGGGAAGTTCGGGCAGCGGCGCCCCCGGGACCGGGCCGCGGAGGGCGAGCAGTTCCGTGACGTCTCGAACACGCTCGGATACGGCGACGGCTCGTGCTGCCCATGCCGGATCGTGAGCGAGGAGGTGGCCGTATTCCTTCATCATGGCGCCGCAGCCCGCGGCGTTCACGGCGATCCACGCGGCTCCGGATGCTTCGAACGCGGCGACGTTGCGCCGGGCGAGCGCGCGCGCGGTTTCGTCATCGCCGGCGTGGGCGTGGAGGGCGCCACAACATCCTTGTCCGGGCGCCGGCGCCATGCCGTAGCCATTCATGCGCAGCACGCGCTCGGTCGCGCGATTCGTGTCGGCGAAGAGGCCCTGCATGACGCACCCCTGCAGCACGGCGACGGGGAGCGTGTCGGCTGCGGGCGCAGGCGGTGTGTAGTCGCTGACGGGCAACGCGGACTCCGTGGCCGCGAGCATGGCCCACGGGAACGCCTCCCGCGGCGGGAGCGCCGACAGCAGGCGCGGAAGCCGTGTCCAGCGCACGAGGCGCGAGAACGCGAGCGCGATCCGCAGCAGCCACGGGTGCCGGAAGGTGGCGAGAATGACGCGGGCCACGGCGGGAATCGGCCGATGGCGCGCGATGGTCGCGCGCGTCGCTTCGAGCAGCGCGCCGTAGGGCACGCCGCTGGGGCAAGCGCTCTCGCACCCCCGGCACCCGAGGCATCGATCGAGGTGCCGGGTGACCGCGTCGTCACTCGGCGCGAGTTCGCCTTCGAGCAACGCCCGCATGAGCACGATGCGACCGCGCGGAGAGTCGTTTTCGTCCTCGAGCGCGAGGTAGGTCGGACACGACGGCAGGCAGAAGCCGCAGTGGACACAGGCATCGAGTCCAGCGGCCTCCCGGGCGAGCGGTGAATCGGGCAGGGCGCACCCGCGCCGAGGTGAACCCAGGTGTGTCATGTCGTGCCCAGGATACCGGGATTGAACACGCCGCGGGGATCGAAGGCACGCCGAACCCCTGCGGACAAGCGATCCGTTGCGGCCGGCGGCACCTGGAGCCAGTCCCGTGGTGCGGCGCGCTCGACGAGGCAGGGCCCGCCCGCCAGCGCGGCCGTGAGCACCGCGGCGCGGCGATCGCGTGTCGCGGTCACCACCAGCCGCACGCTCCCGCTCCCGAACGTGCCATGGAGCGTGGCTGCGCCATCGGGCGCGCAGAGGCAGGCGCGGGTCCAGGTGCGCTCGAAGTTGGCCGGCGCGCCGGGGAACCTCACCACCATGGCCTCGGCGGCCTCATGACGCGCGAGCGCCTCCCAGACGCCATCGGCGATCGTCACGTCGCCCAGCCCCTCCAGTCGACCGACCTGCGCGTCGACGCTGGCCTCGTTGCCCATGAACCTGACGAGCAGCGTCGGCGTGGCATCGCGCCCCATCGACCGAGCCATCGTCGCGTCGATCAGTTCTGCGGCGACGGGTGCCTGGCCCAGCTGGCCGATGCGGCTGACGGCCGCACCAACGGCGCCTGGCTGTCCTGGCAGCGAAATGGCGAGCGTCCGGTCCACTTCGGGACGTCCGCGCAGGCGCACGGTGGCCTCGGTGATGACGCCGAGGGTGCCCCACGCGCCGACCTGGAGGCGCACGAGGTCGAAACCGGCGACGTTTTTCACGACACGACCGCCGCCCCGCACGCGATCGCCATTTCCCGCGACGAACTCGAGGCCAAGCGCCACGTCGCGTGGGAGCCCGATGCTGCCGCCGAGGGGACCGCGTGACGCGGTAGCGAGCGTCGCGCCCAGCGTCCCGACGGGGCTGCCATGGGGGTCGAGGGCGAGCCATTGCCGGTGCTCCGCCGTCGCGACGGCGATGTCGGCCAGCGAGGTGGCGGCCCTGGCCGTGAGGGTGAGGTCACCGGGAACGTATTCGGTGATGCCGGTCAGACCGCTGCAGTCGAGGGGGATGGCGCGTGGGTCGACGGGCCGACCGGCGTCGAGCCAGGTGCCGCCGCCAACGATCCGCAGCACCTGCCCGCTTGCGGCCGTATCGGCGACGATCTGCGCGAGGTCCTCGGCGTCTCGAGGGCGCAGGGCGGTCGACCGAGGAGCCGCGCTGGTGGCGGGCGCGGGGGGCCCCCCCGACAACACATTCGCCTGATCTTCGCCCGCGTGTGTCACCCGTGTGTCTCCGCCTGGATCGATTTCCCGCCGAGTTCTCTTGCTGCGGGCGCCATCGCCCATTCCCGGCACGAGCGCACCGGGACCACCTTGCCCGGATTCGAACGGCGCTCGGGATCGAAGACCTCGCGCAGGCGGCACATTGCCGCCAGCGAGGCCTCGGAGAACATGAGCGGCATGTAGTCCATCTTGTCGAGGCCGATGCCGTGCTCGCCCGTCACGCTGCCGCCCGCATCCACGCACGCCTGCATGATGCGCCGCATCGCGCGATGCACCCGCGCGCTCTCTCCGGGATCATTTCCGTTGTAGGGGATATTGGGATGCAGGTTCCCGTCACCGGCATGGAACACGTTGCACACCGTCAGCCGCTCCTCGTCGCCGATCCGCGCGATCTCGGCGAGAATCTCGGGGAGCCTGGTTCGCGGCACCACCGCATCCTGGACCACCAGGTGTGATGAGATGCGGCCCATGGCCCCGAACGCCTTCTTGCGCCCCTGCCACAATCGGAGCCGCTGGGCCTCGTCCCCGGCGATGAGCACCTCGCGGGCGCCCGCGTCGCGACAGAGGCGCTCGATGCGTGCCGCGTCCGCGTCGATCCCGGCCGCGAGTCCGTCGATTTCGATCAGGAGGACCGCCGCCGCGTCCACCGGATAGCCCGCGGCATAGATCGATGCCTCGACCGCCCGGATCGTCGGCTGGTCCATCATCTCGAGAGCGGCGGGAACGATGCCCGTGGCAATGATCGCCGATGTTGCGCGCGCCGCCGCATCGATCGACGGAAAGTCCGCCAGCATGGTGCGCACGGCCTCAGGGTCCGGTGTGAGGCGGACCGTGGCCTCGACCACCACACCAAAGCATCCCTCGCTGCCGACGAATGCCCCGAGCAGGTCGTAGCCTTCGACTTCACCCGCGTCCGATCCCAGGGAGACCAGCTCTCCGTTCGGAAGAATCACCGTGAGCGCCACGACGTGGTTCAGCGTCACGCCGTACTTGAGGCAGTGAGGGCCCCCGGCGTTTTCCGCGACGTTCCCACCGATCGTGCACGCGGCCTGGCTGGACGGGTCCGGCGCGTAGTGCAGTCCATGCGCCGATGCCGCGCGGGTGAGGTGCATGTTCACCACTCCCGGTTCCACGCGAGCCACACGGTTCACCGGGTCGATCGACAGCACGCGGCGCATTCGGTGCAGCGCGAGGAGTACCGCACCGTCCGCCAGAGCGCCGCCCGAGAGTCCCGTCCCCGCACCGCGCGCGACGTACGGCACCCGGTAGCGCGCCAGCAGTCGAACGACTGCGACGAGTTCGTCGCGCGATCCCGGCATGACGGCCAGCGCAGGGAATCGATGGTAGCCGGGAAGGCCGTCCGACGCATAGGCGAGCAACTCGCCGCGTCCGGCGAGCACGTATCGCGATCCGACGATGTCGCCAAGCTCCCGTTCGAGCGGTGTCATGTCGCGCTCACGGGTCTGAAGTGACCTCGAGTCCCTGCGTCGAACGCGATCGACCGCCCCAGCGACAGAATCAGGCCTGCGGTTCGTGGTGCATGACGCGTTCGATCGTCTCGCGCAGCGTGGCAAGCTCGAACGGTTTCTGCAGGACCACGCACGCCGACGAATTCACGAACTCGGCCGCCTCCTGGGAGACGATATCGCCCGTGGAGAAGATGAGTCGATCGAGCACCTCTGGCGCCACCGTCTTGAGGCGGTCGTGGAGCTGGATGCCATTGAGGCCGGGCATTCGAAGGTCTGAGATGATCACGTCGTACGGTGGGGTGGCGGTCTGCTGCCCGTCGAGCACGATCATCGAGTAGCCGCTCTCGCCGTTCGTCGCTTCGTCCACCCGCCATCCCATTCTTGTGAAGAATCGGCGGAGTGCGAGTCGGATCGTGAGCTCATCGTCGATGAGCAGCACCCGATGGCTCGCAGCACCGTCCTGCGTTGCGACGTCGACCATGCGATGGAATCTCCAATGCGGCATCCTGCCGCGCGTCCCGCTCCCTGATCCTTGCTGATTCGTTCGTGACGGACCCGACCGCAATCATTGCGACGGTCGCGCCGGGATGCAACGGCGAGTCGTGTACGATGTGATTGGTCGCTGCATCAAGCGACGAAGGCCGGCCCCAGCGGGACCGGCCTTCACGCCAGCTCCGAACAGGGGTCAGGCCGCCGTCCAGAACCCCGCGAGCGCATGTCCATCGGGCGATTCGCGCAGCTTCTCGAACGCCCGCTCGCGAATTTGCCGGATGCGTTCGCGCGTGACGCCGAGCAGGGCGCCGATGCGCTCGAGCGTCATGGCCTCGGAGCCCTCTTCAAGACCGTAGTAGAGGCTGAGGATCTTGCGCTCGCGGGGCGTCAGGTACTTCTGGAAGACCCGCGTGATGAACTCGCGCATCAGCTTGAAGTCCGTCACGTCTTCGATCTCGGTCCCGTCCACGCCCGAGAAGCGCTCGCCCAGGGTGGAGGCCTCGCGATCGCTGCGGTCGATGGGCGCGTCGAGCGAGACCTCGGTGGAGGTCATCTGGCGCGCGGCGCGAACATTTTCGGGGGATTCGCCGATGAGTCGGGCGACTTCGTCTTCGGACGGATCGCGGCGGAGGACCTGGGAGAGGATCGTCTCGGCGCGCGAGAGACGGATGAGCTGCGAGTTCTGGTTGAGCGGGATGCGGACGCTTCGCGTCTGCTCGGCAAGGGCCTTGAGTACCGCTTGCCTGACCCACCAAACCGCGTAGGAGATGAACTTCACACCCTGATCCGGATCGAACTTTCGAACGGCCTTGAGCAGGCCCTCGTTCCCGATAGCCACCAGTTCGCTGAGGTCGAGCCCATGGCCCTGATACTTCTTCACGTAGGAGATCACGAACCTGAGGTTCGCGGTCACCAGGCGCTCGGCGGCGACTTCGTCCCCCTGCTGGGCCCGGCGAGCTAACCGGCGCTCCTCGGCGGGGTCGGTTATCAGCGGGAGCTTCTGGATGTCGAGGAGGTACTGGTCAAAGGCGGTGGCTGGTGCGGCTCGAACGAAGGACTTGGTCGACGTCCTGGGTTTCGTCTCAGTCGCTTGCTGCATAAGCCTCTCTTCACCGACGACGTGAAGTCAGGGCAGATGTGACGCCTTGACTTGGGGGGGAAGTGGGCGGGCACAGTAAGAAACCATTGCGAGTACGTCAACAGCGAATTTCACCCCGTCCAGTCGCACAGTCCCGCGGACTCGAGGCATATCCAAACCCCACAACGCGTTGCATCGAAATGTGTGAACCTCGCCTGCTATCGCGAAAAACCATCAACCCACGAGGCGCCACCGAACATACACCGGCAACTGTGTGGAAAACCTGCACCCGGAATAACCGTCTCATCTGGGCTCAGGGGGCTTGAGGCGGTCGGGGGATGCGGGCGAGGACCCAAACGTCAGCTGGCCACCTCGGCCAGGATCCGCTCGACCGCCGCGTCCTCGACGCCCACTCCGCGTTCCGCGTCTGCCATCGCCCCGATCCGGCTCGGCAGCGCAAAGACCAACGTGCCGGACCGCGCCTTCTTGTCGAGGCGCATCGCGTCGAGCAGGGCGGAGGGCGCCATGCCGGATGGCAGTATGGTCGGCAGCCCGAGGGCGCGCAGGGTCCCCGCGAGACGTTCCGCAAGCGCTGGCTGGGCGAGGCCAAGGTGCACGGCGAGCTGCGCCTCGAGGCACATACCGATGGAAATGGCCTCGCCGTGCAGCATCGTGAAGTCGGACAGCAGTTCGACGGCGTGGCCGATGGTGTGCCCGAAGTTGAGCACCTGCCGAAGTCCGTGTTCGTGTGCGTCACGTGTCACGACGTCGGCCTTGATGCGCACACTCCTGGCGACGAGATCGGCGAGGGCCTGGCCGTGCCATGCGACGTGGGCGGGGTCCGTCCCGAGGATCTCGACGCCGGTCCGGTGAGCGGCGTCGAAGTATTCCGGGTCGGCGATCACACCGTGCTTCACGATCTCGGCGAAGCCTGCGCGCAGGTGCTCGACGGGCAGGGTTTGCAGCACGGTCGGATCGACGAGGACCGCCGCAGGCTGATGGAAGGCGCCGACGAGGTTCTTTCCATGCCGGGTATCGACGCCGACCTTGCCGCCCACGGAGGCGTCCACCATGGCGAGCAGGGACGTCGGCACCTGCACGAAGGGGACGCCACGCATGAACGTCGCCGCGACGAACCCGGCGAGGTCGCCCACCACGCCGCCGCCGAGGGCGATGATCGCGGTGTCGCGTCCACATCGTTCTTCGAGGAGCCAGTCGGTAAGCTGCGTCCATGACTCGCGGGTCTTTTCCTGTTCGCCGGCGTGGATGGCGCGCAGGATGACCCGCGAATGCGGGGCGAAGTGCCGGAGAGACCCAATGAGCTGCGGCGCGGCGATCGGCCCGACGTGGTCATCGGTGATGACGGCCCACGTCCGCGCGCGAGCGACCTGGGTGGCGATGCGGCCCGCCTCGTCCAGCAGCCACGGGGCGACGCGCACCTCGTAGCCGAGCAGAGTGATGACCTGCGGGGCCACGGGGACCGGGGGCGTGCTCACCAGGTGACTTCGCCGGCGCCGGCGCGGGCGTTGGCGACGCGCGCGAGCATGAACAGCAGGTCGGAGAGTCGATTCAGGTAGACGACCACGACATCGGGAATCGGCACGGAGCGGCGGAGCGACACGACGCGTCGTTCGGCGCGACGGCACACCGTGCGCGCCACATGCAACGCCGCGCTCTTTGGTGAGCCACCGGGCAGGATGAACGCCTTGAGCGGTTCCAGTTCCCGGTCGCAGGCGTCGATGGCGCGCTCCAACTCCGCGATGCGTGCGTCGTCGAGGCGCGCCTTGGCCAATTGCTCGCTCATCCGGGCATGATCGGGCGTGGCGAGCAGTGCACCGATACTGAACAGATCCCGCTGGATGGGGACGACGACTTCGTCGATGCGAGGCATGAGTTCGACCGCACGAACGACGCCGAGGCATGCGTTGAGCTCGTCCACCTCGCCGTATGCGTCGACGCGCGCGTCGTCCTTCTCCACGCGACCGCCGCCAAACAGTCCGGTGGATCCGTCATCGCCGGTCTTCGTGTAGATCCTGATCGTCATGCCGCAAGATAACGGTCGGTGGCCGGGTCGCGGCCCGGGGCGATTACCTTTCGCCCATGAACACCCACGACCTGGTCGACATCACCATCATCGGTGGCGGCCCCACCGGGCTCTTCGCCCGGTTCTATGCCGGCATGCGCGGCGTCAGCTGCCGCATCGTCGATGCGCTCCCGGAACCCGGTGGCCAGCTCGCCGCACTCTATCCCGAGAAGTACATCTTCGACGTGGCGGGCTTCACCAAGGTGTTGGCCCGCGACCTCGTGCGCGCCCTCGTCGAACAGTCCAGACAGTTCGGCGCGCCGGAGTTCCTGAACCAGCGTGTGGTCGCGCTCGAGGAAGTCGACGGGCATTTCGTGCTGGTCACGTCGACCGATCGGTTTCCGACACGCGCGATCGTCCTCGCGGCCGGTATCGGTGCCTTCACGCCGCGTCGGCTGCCGCAGGCCGCCGCTCAGCCCTGGTACGGTCGCGGTATCCACGACGTGATGGGCGACCCCGCGCAGTACCACGGCAAGCGGGTCGTGATCATCGGAGGCGGCGACTCGGCGTTCGACTGGACCGCGCAGCTTGTGGGGAAAGCGGAGCGCGTCTCGCTGGTGCATCGGACCGATCGCTTCCGCGCGCATGGAGCCACCGTCTCGGAAGTGATGCAGGCGGTGGAGCGCGGTGACGCGGATCTGTTCACGTTTCACGAACTGCACGACATCCTCGCGGTGGACGCCGCGCTCGCCGGCATCGTGTTGCGCGAGACGAAGACCAAGGCGACGAAGGAGGTCCCGTCAGACGTCGTGTTGCCGATGCTTGGCTACGTGAGCGATCTGGGTGACGTGTCCAACTGGGGCCTCACCATCACCAACGACGAGATCCACGTGAACTCGCAGATGGAGACGGGTCGGCCGGGAATCTGGGCGGCCGGCGACGTGACCACGTACCCGGGCAAGCTCAAGCTGATTGCCGCCGGATTCGGCGAGGCCGCGACCGCGGTGAACCAGGCCGTGCACTGGCTCCATCCCGAGAAGAAGGTGGCGCCGGGGCATTCGTCGAACATGGGGATCTTTGGACAGACGCCCGACTAGAAGGGTCAGACCTCGGGGATCCCGAAGCACATAGGGATCGAGGGGAACCGCGGGTCGCGTTCTTACGAGCGCCGTCGTTGGCTCCGGGTCTGCCGTTCCCGTTGACACGCGCGTTGGCGACCGGCGAATTTGTTGTGGCGCATCACTTTAGACGCTCTCGCCCGCGCCCATTTTCGTGAGCTACCTGCTTGTCGCCGACGACAACGAGGACATGCGGCTCATGCTCCGCGACCTCTTTCGAGCGTCGGGGCACGAGGTGTCGGTCGTTGGCGATGGGATGGAAGCGCTCGAAGCGATCAGCGTGCGCGAGCCGGACCTCGTTGTGCTCGACAACTCGATGCCGCGCATGACGGGGCTCGAGGTGTGCCGGCGGCTCAAGGACAACCCGTTCACTGCCCGAATCCCCGTGCTCATGCTCACGGCACAGAGCGGGGTGGAGAACAAGGTGGAGGGGTTTACGGCGGGGGCCGACGAGTACCTTGCCAAGCCGTTCGACCCGCGGGAGCTGCGCGTGCGCGTTGCCGCGCTGTTGCGCCTGGTCCAGCGCGAAGGCGATCGAAATCCGACGAGTGGGCTCCCGGGCGGACGTGCGATCGACGCCGAGGTGGTGCGGCGCATCGAGCGTCGACAGGGGTTTGCGGTCTGCTACCTCGACCTCGACAACTTCAAGCCGTTTGCCGACACCTTTGGCTTTGCGATCGCGGACGAGGTGATCCGCGGGCTCGGGGCCGCCATCCGCGACGCATCGACCGCGGTGAACGGGCCGGCGAATCACGATTTCGTGGGACACATCGGCGGCGACGACTTCATCGTGGTGACCGACCAGGAGCGGGTACGACGCTTCGTTGAAGAGTGTACCACTCGCTGTCGTGATGTCGTCGCGCGTGCGGTGGGCGGCGATGCGGCACAGCGCGGGACCTACCGCGGCCTCGACCGGGACGGGAATCCGCGCGAGTTCCCGCTGGCCAACGTGTCGGCGGCGGTGATGCAGGTGCGACCGGAGACGTGGGTGAGCCTGGCGCACCTTGGGCAGCGCGCTGCCGACGCCAAGCGCCGCGCCAAGATGCAGGGCCCCGGCGGGCTGCTGTTCGAAGAGGCCTGAGCGGATGCGGCGGTTCGTGTGGCTGGCGCTCGCGTCGTGCCTGGGCGCGGTGCCCGCGGCTGCACAGCAGGTGTTGTGCGAAGGCGGGCTGCGAGAGGTGAACGCCGTCGACTTTCGCGGCAACACCACCTATCGCGACGACCAGCTCTCGGTGCTCATCGTCACGACGCCGTCTACGTGGGCGCGCCGGCTGTTCCGGATCGTCGGCACCCGACTGTGCTACGACTCCACCGTCGTGCTCCAGGATGCACAGCGACTCGCGTTCTACTACCACGAGCGCGGTTTCCGCGGCACCCGCGTGCGCCCGACGCTCCCCAGGCAGGACGAGAAGTCGGTGGACGTGCGCTTCGACATCAGCGAGGGGCGGCCGCTCCTGATCGACAGTCTCGCGGTGAATGGACTCGAGGACGTGCCGGTGCGTGACCGGGTGCTGCGCAACCTGCCGGTGCGGCTCGGCGATCGCATGGACCGCGCCCTCCTCGATGCGATGCGCGATTCGATCACGCGGCGGTTGCGCAACTCGGGGTACCCGACCGCGGATGTGCTGCGAAATATCGACACCGATACCGCGGCCCTGCGCGCGAAGGTCTGGTTCGAGGCGGCGCCCGGACCGCGGATGCGCATCGGCGCCATCGAGATTGCCGTGAGTCCGGCGCGGGGAACCGGGGAGGCGAGCGTGCGACCGGCTCGGGTGCGCGAGACCCTGGGCATCGATGCCGGCGACGTGTTCAGCCAGCGCGACCTCGAGGGCGTGAAACGCGGACTCTACCTCACCGAAGCCTTCCAGCACGTCGACGTTTCGGTCGACTCGGCCAGCCTGCAAGATCGGGTTGATTCGCTGGTGAAGGTCAACGTGAACCTTGTCGAGGGTGACCTGCGTGGTGCGCGCGCGGCGATCGGGTGGGGTAACTACGACTGCCTGCGCATCCAGGGCAACATGGCGACGGTGAACTTCCTCGGTGGGCTTCGGCGCGTCGACGTGACCGGACGGCTGTCGCGCATCGGCGCCGGAGACCCCTTCAGGTTCATCGACGCCCTGTGCCCGAAGAGCGTGCGAGAGGACTTCTTCAGCGGCGGCACCAACTATTACGTGGGGGCCACCTATACGCAGCCGCCGCTCTTTGGACGACGCGCTTTTCCGTCCCTCACGGCCTACAGCGAACGTCGGTCGGAGTATCGCACGTTCCGTCGTGACACGCCGTTAGGTCTCCTGGGCGCCCTGCAACTCGCCGGACGCATCCCGCTGTCGATGTCGTACCAGCTCGAGTACGGCAAAACGGAGGCACAGCCGGCGTATTTCTGCGGCGTGTTCAACGTGTGTGACCGTGAGACGATCAACCTGCTCGGCAGGACCAATCGCCGCACGGCGACCGTCGGGTGGTCCGCGCTGCGCTCGACGGCAAACGACATCGCCGATCCGTCGAGCGGCTCTGTCATGCGCTTCGAGCTGCGACACGCCTCGCCCGCGGTGGGATCGGACAACTTCGTGAAGTTCACTCGGGCGGGGGTCGATGCCGCCTGGTACTTCGGGCTCCCGGACGATGGCCGGCTCGTGGTGCGGTTTCGCGGTGGGACGCTGCTCGCCGACAAGAGCCTGGACGGCGTGCAGCGTTTCGTGCCTCCGCAGGAGCGCATGTACGCCGGTGGCCCGACCTCCGTGCGCGGGTTCGGGCCTAACGAGCTCGGCCCGCTGGTCTATCGCGTCGGCCCCGACCGCTATGCGGTGTTCGATTCGGCGGGCGCGACCTACTACCGCGCCCCGGCCGATGTGAGCCGCCTGCGACCCGACCAGCCGACGGGTGGCGACAACGTCGTCGTCCTCAACGCCGAGCTGCGGATGCGAAGCCCCGCGTATCCCGAGCTCCTGCAGCTCGCGGTGTTCGCGGACGCGGGCGAGGTATGGAATCGCAGCTCGGCCAGCGCACGTTCCAGTTTCACGAAGCTCCGGGTCACGCCCGGGGTCGGCGTGCGGGTGTTTTCTCCGATCGGACCGCTGCGCGTGGATGTGGCGTATGGGCCACGCGAGTCTCCGGTCGGGCCCGTGTACTACATCGATCAGGGGGACCAGGATCTGAGCCGACGGGGCGGCGAAGTCTTCTGCGTGAGCCCCGGGAACACCCTCGCCATCACCACCGTGCAGGGGGAGTTTCGTCAGGCGCCGGGAGCCTGTCCGTCGTCGTTCCGTCCGCCCAATCGCCGAGGCTTCTTCGAGCGCTTGCGGTTCAACTTCTCGATCGGACAGGCGTTCTAGATGTCGCGCCGGCGCGTCGTCGTGCTCGCCAGTGCGGCGACGATCTTCCTGCTGGTGGGGCTCCTCGGGCTCGCGCTGGTGTTCACCACGCGAACGGACTGGGGGCGCGAACAGATTCGCTCCTACGTCCAGAACACGCTCAACAGTCGCGTGAAGGGAGGCAAGTGGCACGTGGGAAGGATCAGCGGGTCGCTGTTCACGGAACTGGTGGTCGACTCGTTCGCCATCCGCGAGCCCAACGATTCGCTCTTCATTTCCACCGGACGGGTCAGCGTGCGGTTCGACCCGCGCGACCTGTGGGATCGCCGCATCCTGGTCCGCGAACTTCGCGTGGAACACCCCGTGGTGTACGTGCGCCAGGACTCGCTGGAGAAGTGGAACTTCCGGAAGATCTTCCCGTCAGGTCCGCCCGGCGCTCCACGCACCACGCGCAACTTTGGCGACTACATCGTGGTCACCAACGCCGAGCTGCATCAACTCGCGTTTCACCTGACGATGCCGTGGGAGCCCGCCGACTCACTGTCGGGCGCGCGTCGCGACAGCGCGGTCACCCACGGCCTGACGCGACCGGACAAGAAGATCCGACGGAGCGGCGGCCACTTCACGATCACGCGCAGCTGGACCCAGGGCGACCTCAGGGTCGCGCACGCTCGCATTGCCGACCCCGATTCCGCTGGCCGCTTCTTTCTGGTGGAGCGACTGGATGTCGATGAGTTCGATCCGCCGCTCCGGATCTCGAACGCCGTCGGGACTGTGCGGCTGCTCGGGGACTCCGCCTGGGTCGACTTCTCCCGGTTCCAGTTACCCGGCTCGCGAGGCAGTGGCGCCGGCAAGGTGTGGTGGGGCAGCGATCTCCCTGCGCGTTACGACCTCAAGGTGCGGGGCGATTCGGTTTCGCTCGCCGACGTGGACTGGGTGTATCCCACGCTGCCGACGACCGGCGGGGGGTCGATGGACCTCACCATCCGGAACGAGCGCGACCTGCACGTGCTCGACTACGTCCTCTCGAACATGGACGTGGAGACCACCGGGTCACGCCTTCGGGGGAGCATGACGTTCGGCGTCGGCGGGCCGGTGCTGATCGTGAAGGACGTCGACGTCGAGACGACGCCGATCGACTGGGCGCTCATCGAACAACTGAGCGGAGAACCGTTGCCGTTTCCGTGGCGCGGCAAGATCACGGCTCGTGTGCGCGCCAGCGGAGGCCCGGTGAACCGGTTCACCGTCGACGATGCCACCTTTGCGTTCGTCGATGCAAACGTCCCGGGCGCCCGGGCTTCCGGTCGCGCCCGCGGTGACCTCGACATCCTGTTTCCGGCGTTCACGCGCTTCAACGGATTCGACGTCACGATCGATCGCTTCGACCTGGCGACGCTCCAGTTCCTCAACCCGGCGTTTCCGCGTCTCGACGGATGGATCGACGGCCGAGCACGACTGGACTCGGTGTGGACCGACGTGCGATTCCGCAGCGGAGACATCACGCACCACTTCGAGGAGTTGCCGGCGAGCCGTGTCACCGGCTCGGGCCGCGTCACGATCGGGGAGAAGTTCCTCACCTACGACGTCGCCATGCAGGCCTCGCCGATCGAACTGACGACGATCGCGCGCGCGTGGCCGGAACTCGCGCTCGAACAGCGCGGATCGCTGACCGGACCCGTGCGCCTGCAGGGGACCGCCGAGGATCTCGATGTGTCCACCGAACTCACGGGTGCGCCGGGGACCTACGGTTTCGACGGCCGCGTCGACATCGATTCCGTCGGTGGCTACGCCTGGCGTGGCAGTCTGCGATTCACCGACGCGAACCTGCGGGTACTCTACGATACGTCGAGCCTGCCGATCACCGCGCTCACCGGCAGCGCAGAGGTAGATGTCCGGGGCGACTCGCTGGCGAACTACGTCGGCACGCTCGGCATCGACCTGATGCGCTCACGGATCGACAGCACGCGCCTGTACGAAGGAGCCCGCGCGCGCCTGGCGTTTCTTGATGGTCGCCTTCGCATCGACTCGCTCGGTGTGGAGACTCCGATCGGGCGTCTGCGCGCACGCGGCGGACTCGGCCTGCGCGCCGATCAGGCTGACTCGATGTCGGTCCGCCTCGAGGCCGATTCGCTTGGTGGACTTCGCCCGTACCTCAACCGCGAGGCCGTCGATTCGGTGGCGCGCGCGGCGGTGGACAATGACTCGCTCTTCGGGGAAGTCACCGCGTCGCTCACGCTGGCGGGGTCGATCGATACGCTGGACGTGCGAGGCTCGGTTGATGCGCGGGCGCTCGATGCGTTCCGGACCACGGCGGAGCGCGCGCGCGTGCAACTCGACTTGGTCGCCGTTGGCCTGCCCGGCCTGCGCGGGACGGCGTCGGCGACGGGTGACACGGTCGCGGTGGCCGGCATAGTGTTCCGACATGCCGCCATCGACGCCACGTTCCACGACGCGGACTCCGTGGACGTGCGCCTGATGGCCGAGCAGAGCACCGGGCCCACGATCGACGCCACGGCGAACGTTGGCACTCGGGGCGACACGACCACGGTCCTTCTGTCGCAGGGGCGCGTCGGGTTTGGCGACCACGAATGGTTGCTCGACCGCCCGGGGCGTATCCGGTGGTGGCCCGAAGCGTTTGCAATCGACTCCGTGTCGCTCGCCGGCAATCGGGGGGCACACCTCCTCGTGCACGGTACGGCGTCCGACGTCGCCCCGGTGGCGATGCGCCTCATGGTCGACTCCATGGCGCTGGAAGACCTGGCCGCGCTCGGCCAGTCGCGCGTGAAGCTGGCGGGCGCGATGAGCCTCGATGTGCGGGCGACCGGCACGCGGCTCGACCCGATCCTGGACGTTCGTGGCCGGCTGGTCGGCACGAAGGTGGGACAGGTGAACCTCGCGGAGACGTCGCTCTCGGGGCGGTACGCCGATCGACGATTCACCGGAGCACTCGCCGTGCTGCGGGGTGACACGGCCGTGCTGCAGGTCGAGGGGAACGTGCCGGTCGACCTCGCCTTCGCCTCGCGCTCGCGCCGGCTGCTCGACGACTCGATGCGCGTCTCCGTGGTCTCGCGCGACGTGGACCTCAAGCTGGTGGAGTCGTTCACGCCGGCGGTGAGCAACGCGGCGGGTCGGCTCAACGCCAACCTCTCGATTGCCGGCCGCCCGCGCGCGACGGCCCTCGAAGGCTTTGTCCGCGTGGACAGTGCGCGTGCGTTCGTGACGGACCTCGGGGTCGAGGTGCGGGATTTCTTCGCCGACCTGCGGGCCGCCCGCGACACGATCCGGATCGAGCGCTTCTCGATGCTGAGTGGCGAGACGGCGCGCAGCCGCCTGTCGCTCGACGGCTTTGTCGCGCTCAACAACGCCGAGGATCGCGAGTTCTCGCTCAACCTCAATGCGACGAACTTCCATGTCGTGGATCGGCGCCGCATCGGCGACCTGACCATGAGTGCCGGACTTCGCTTCCGGGGTCGCGAATCGGCATCCGTGCTTACCGGCGACGTGACGGTCGACAACGGCTACATCGTGATCCCGGAGCTCACGTCGAAGCAGATCGTGGACATCGACGACCCGGAGTTCGCGGCGCTGGTCGACACGTCACTCACGGGCACGCGGGCCGTCCTTCCCGAGCTTCCGCGACTGCTGCGCGGACTCACCGCGCAGAACGTGCAGATCGCGATGGGCTCCGACGTGCGGCTGCGGTCGTCCGAAGCCAACATCAAGCTCGGCGGGTCGGTGAACGTGATCCGGGCCAGCGGCCTTTCAGCGACCGGCGTCCCGCAGCTGGCCGTCGAAGGTGCGCTGCGGACCGAGCGCGGCACGTTCCTGATGCGCTTCGGTGACGTGTTGTACCGCCTCTTCTCGATCGAAGGGGGCGAGGTGCGGTTCTTCGGCGACGCCGACTTCAACCCGACGCTCAACATCCGGGCCCTGTATTCGGTGCGCCAGGCGAGCCAGCTGTACAGCAACCGCAACATCCGCATTCGCGCGCTCCTGCTCGGGACGCTCGCGCAGCCGCGCATTGCGCTCGAGAGCGCAGATTCGCTGCAGCTCTCGCAGTCCGACCTGATCGCGTACCTGCTGACCGGCCGGCCGAGCGGCGACATTGGAGGCCTCGACGCCTCGTATGACCTGCTGCTCACGAACATCGGGTCGAGCCTGTCGGCGCGGTACTCCGGCCGTTTCTTCGACTACATCCAGTTGCAGTCGGTGTCCGGGTCGCTCAGCAACCTCCAGAACACGCGTCGCAGCCAGAGTCTCTTTGCCGGGCTCGCGGGCACGCAGCTGGGCGTGGGCAAGCAGCTCAACGATCGCACGTTTGCGAGCCTGACGACCGGGTTCTGCCCGCTGCAGCAGTTTCTTGGCGGGGCCGCGGCGACGAACAACTTCCGCGCGAGCGAAATGATCGGCTTCTCGCTGGAGTACACCATCCGATCAGGGCTCGGCGTCTCGGTGAGCCGCGAACCTCCGCTCGCGGCGATGTTGTGCAGCAATGAAACGCTGGGCTTTGCGGCGACGCGCGGCTCGCAGTGGTCGCTCGACCTGTTCCGCACCTGGCGCTGGTGACGGTCCGTCGCGCGCTGGTGATTGCGAACCCGGCGGCCCGGCGCGCCTCGCGCGCGCTGCCGCGGGCGCTCCGCACTTTCGCCGCTCATGGCGTGGTCGCGGATGCGGTGGTGACCGAACATCCTGGGCACGCGCGGGAGCTGGCGCACGAGCGGGCCCCCGGGTACGACGCCGTGTTCGTGCTCGGCGGCGACGGGACGGCCATGGAGGTGCTCGAGGCCTCCGGGAACCACGGTCGTCCCGTCGGTGTGCTGCCAGGCGGGACCGGAAATCTGGTGGCGCGCGCGCTCGGGACGCCGCTGCGTGTGGACGCCGCGGTGCGCGCGCTGCTCGCGGGTGAGGAGCGGCGCATCGACCTGGGCGCGTTGGACGATGGCCGCACCTTCGCCTTCGCCGCCGGCGTGGGCATCGACGCCACCATGCTCGAGCGTGCGTCGCCGCGTTTCAAGCGGTACGCCGGCGTGCTGGCGTATGTGATCGCCGCCACAGACGCGTCGCTGCGCTTTCGGCCGTTCGTGCTCCACGCCACGGTGGACGGGGTCGAGCATACATTTCACGCCGCTGCGGCGATGGTGCTCAACTTCGGGACGGTGCTGGGTGGCATGTTGCAACTGGCGCCGGACGTCGATCCCGGTGACGGGTGGCTGGACCTCTGCGTGTTCGGACCGAGGACACTGGGCGACGTGCTGCAGATCGGCTGGCGCATCTGGCGCCATCGGCTGTCGGAGGACGTGCACATGCATTTCCTGAAGGGACGTATGATCCGGCTCGCCACCGAGCCCATGCGCGCGGCACAGGCCGACGGCGAGTTGTTAGGCACGACGCCGATCACCTGCGTCGTGCGGCCGGGCGCCGCGCGGATCCTTGTGCCCGCCGGAGGGCGGGCCTGATGTCGTCACGGCCGGCGTCCGCGACGCGCACTACGCCAGGGGCGGAGAGCGTCACCGAGGCAGCGCATCGCAGCCTCGAGACGCTGGCGCCTGACGACGTCGTCGCGGTCCGTCGGCTGTTCGCCATCGGCGAACGCCGGGCGGTCGAGCTGCAGCACCTGCAGCACATCACCACCGCACTCTCGCGCACCCTCGACGAGGAAACGATCCTCGACGAGGTGGTGCGAGGCACCCTGCGCGCCCTTGGCGGGTCGGGAGCCATGGTCGTGCTCGCCGGCGAGCAGGGGCAGGGCATGCAGACGCGTCGGCACCTCGGCGCCGACGGCGATCGGCCGTTGATTCCCTTGCGCACGGACGCCGGGGCGTTCGCTGGATCGGTGCTCGCCGGCGGGCCGCGGCTCTTCACGCGTGCGCTCGACGCCGATGGTGAGGCGATCGACCTCACGATGGGAACCGAGCACCAGATCGACGCGCTCGTGGTCGTGCCGATGTTGCAGGGTCACAACCTGGTCGGCGCGATCGTGGCCTACGCCGCGGATGCGCACGCGTTCGACGCCGAGACGCGGGAGTTCCTCGTTACGATCGCGGTGACCTCGGGGACGGCGCTGCGCAACGCGCGACTGTACGCGGAAAGCGAGCGGGAGCGCCGCCAGAGCGACGCCATGGCCGAGGTGGCGCGCGCGGCGGGCGAGTCGTTGCGGGTGACCGAAGTCCAGCGGCTGATCATGCGACACGCGATGGCGCTGCTGCGCGCCGAGGGGTGCTGCGTCGCCATGCGGGACGGCGACTATTTGCACGTCGAGTCTGCCACCGGCACGACGTCGGTGATGGCCGGCGTCGTGATGCCCGTGCAGTCGTCACTCATCGGGCGCGCGGTGCGGACGGGCGAGCCAACCATCAGCAACGACGTGCGCGCCGAACCCGAGAACGCGCAGCCAGGGTTGCCGCTCGTGGACGTCACGAAGGCGGTCATTGTCCCGCTCCGGACTGCGCGCGGCGTGATCGGGGCGCTGTCGGTCTACGATCGGGAAGATCCGTTTCGTGCAGCAGACCTGCGGATCCTGCAGCGACTGGCCGACCAGGTGACGGTGGCCATCGTCAATTCACGACTGTTCACCGATATCCAGGAGACGACGCGGGAGTGGTCATCCACGTTCGATGCGATGGGTGTGGGGATGGCGGTGGTGAACGACGAAGGTCGCGTGTTGCGATGCAACGCGCGGGCGCGCCAGCTCTCCGGTGACGAGTGGGGTCTCATGGGCCGGCCATTCTACCAGGCGCTCCTCGGTGTCGAGCAGCCCGGCGATCCGAACCCGCTGCGCGTGGCGATCGATGACGGCGCGCGGAGTCGCGCCCGGATGCACAGCGCGGACCGGGCGCGCCTGTTCGATGTTCACGCCGCGCCGCACCTCGATGGTGGCGCGGTGGTCACGTTCGATCTGGTGGAGGGCTGAGGTGGCTGAGCTGCTGATCGTTGATGACGAGGAGACCCTCGCGCACGCGTATTCGCGATTCTTCGCCGGGAACGGGCACGCGGTGCGCCGCGCGTTCACCGGCGCCTCGGCGCTGGCGTCGTTCAGGGAGCGTCGCCCCGATGTCGTGCTGCTCGACGTACACCTGCCGGACATGTCGGGCTTTGACGTCTTCGAGCAGCTCAAGAGTGAACGACCCGTCGTCGTGATGATCTCGGGCCAGGCCGAGGTGCCCATGGCGGTGCGGGCCATGCAGGAAGGGATGGAGAACTTCCTTACCAAGCCGGTCAGTCTCGACCATCTCGGCATCGCGATGGATCGCGCGCTGGAAACCGTGCGGCTTCGTCAGCTGCGTCACTACATCGGTGAGCGACGCGCAAGCACGAGCCACCTCGCCCTCGGCTCATCGCCGACGATGCGTGATCTTGCGCAGCGGATCGACCTGCTGGCGGGTACCGAGCGCACGCCGGCGCTCCTGGCGGGGGAGAGTGGTACAGGCAAGGGGCGCATCGCTGAACTGATCCACGCCGGGAGCGCGCGCTCGAGCGGACCATTCGTCGAGGTACCGTGCGGCAGTGCGTCGGTAGAGTCGCTGGACGCGGAGCTGTTCGGCACCGACGCCGGATCCACCGAGGGCCGACCGGGTCTCGTCGAAATGGCCGCGGGCGGCTCGCTGTTTCTCGAGGAGATCGGGGACGTGCCCCTGGCCCTGCAGCCCAAGGTGCTGCGCGTGCTCGAGGGAAAACCGGTGCGCCGCGCTGGCGGCACACGCGAGGTGCAGCCGACGGCCCGATTGCTGGCCGCCACCTCACGCGACCTGATCGCCGAAGTCAACGCCGGACGGTTTCGCGAAGACCTGTACTATCGGCTGAGCGTGATGCCGCTGCGCCTGCCGCCGCTGCGCGAACGCTCCCGCGAGGACCTGTGCGAACTGATCGACCGACTCATCGAAGAACTCGCGCAGCAGCTCCCGCAGTCGCCACGCCTGCTGGGGGCCGATGCGATCGAACGGCTCCTTCGTCACCCCTGGCCCGGCAACATTCGTGAGCTGCGCAACGTGCTCGAACGCGCGATGATCCTCGGAAGGGGGCGTGAAGTCCTCGACACCGACGTCCTGCCGCCTGACATGCGCGCACGCGAGGCGGCGAGCGGGGACGACGCGCTGTTTCTTCCGCGTGCGCTGGACGATGTCGAGCGCGAACATATCGAGCGCACGCTCCGCGCGTACCGGGGCAATCGATCGCGCGCCGCCAGGATCCTCGGCATCTCGCGTGCGACGCTCATCAAGAAGATCCGCGACTACGGGCTGGCCGGGACGGCGCCAGGCCCGGCGTAAGGAGGACGCCATGACGGAACTCAAGGAACACGACGCCATGCGATGCCGCGCGTGCGGCAACGAGGAGCGCGCCTCGGAGGGCTATCCCTGCGCCGACTGCGGCACGTTCCTGTGTGTCATCTGCAACATGAAAGGCGTTACGCGGTGCAAGGCGTGTGCTGCCGCCGTGAAACCCACCGGCGAACCGCGATAGTCGCGGTTCGGCCGCACGCGCAGGCCACGGAATACCGTACTTCGCTGGACGCCACGGCACCCGTCGTGCGCATGGTCAGCGCGGAAGCCGCCGCGCCTCGACGTTGAGGACGCGGCGGCCCTCGGGGAGCGCCCGGAGCGCGGACGCCCCGCTCGACGCGTCACGACACCATGCCTCCGACCGGCGCGACGAACGGCGCGGCGGTGCGCACGTGCAGCGGGACTTCGCCGCATGGCTCGCCGTTCACCAGCAGGAGCATCGCGTAGGAGCCCTGCAGGTCCAGCGGCAGGTCCACCGTGGCGATCAGCGGAATGTCCACCTCGCTCACGCCCGGTGGTGGCTGCGACAGCTCGATCTGTCCGTCCGAAGACCACAGTTCGACGCCGTTGGGATTCTGCCACCGCAGGCCTACGGAGTGTACGCCGACGTCGAGCGGCGTGCCCTTGAACCGGACGATGAGGTGCGCGCGCGGATGGACGGCCGGCACCGCGCCGACCTGCACGGCGTCAAACACGCCGAGGATGTTGAGTTTCCCTTCCTGGGAGATGTTGGCCGCGTCGGCGAACATCGCGAACGAGACGATCATGCGCGGAAACTAGGCCGGCGGGGACGACGGGGACAGGCGACGCATGGTGCAACGCGACTCCCGGACCCTCTAGTTTCCGGCATGCCCGTCGCCCCGGCCGTTTCGAACGTTTCGCCCACGCTTTCCGAGCGGGGCGCCGGGTCCGAGGTCGCGTGGCACACGGACGTGCTGCTGTTGCTCATGGCCATCATCTGGGGCCTCAACTTCAGTGTCCTCAAGTACGCGTCCGGCTTCATGGGCCCACTGGCGATCAACGGCATTCGGATTCCAGGATCGGCCGCGGCGCAGCTGGCGATTGCCCATGGGCGTCGTTTGCGTCGTCCGTCGCCAGCTGAGGTGCGCGCCCTGATCGTCCTGGGCCTGCTTGGCAACGGCATCTACCAGTACTTCTTCATCACGGGTCTCGTCCGCGCGCGCGTGGCGACGGCGGCCCTCCTGATTGCGGCAACGCCGGCCTTCATTGCGATCATCGGGCGGCTGCGCCGGACCGAGTTTCTCTCCACCAGGCAGTGGGTGGGCGTGCTCCTGCAGCTTATCGGGTGTTCGACCGTGGCGATCGGCGCCGTGGGTGGCGGCGGCCGCGAGGACACGGCCGCCGGTGTGGGACTGCTGCTGGCGGCAGCATTCAGCTGGTCGATCTACGCCGTGGCGGTCAAGCGCTACTCGGACCACATCGAGCCGTGGTACCTCGGCGGGTACACGATGGTAGGCGGGGCCATCGTGGCCCTGCTCGTCGGCATTCCCGCGTTGGCGCGCGTGGCGTGGACCGCGTTGCCGGCGTCCGTCTGGTTCTCGCTGCTCTATGCCTGCCTGATCGCCATGGTCGCCGCGTACCTGTTCTACTATCGCGGCCTCCGGGTGCTCGGACCCACGCGGACCTCGATGTATTCCAATCTGCAGCCCATCATTGCGATGCTGGTAGCCTGGGCGTTGCTGCGTGAGCAACCGACTGCCCCGCAGGTGTCCGGCGCCGTACTCATCGTCGGCGGCCTGCTCGTCACCCGATACGCGTCGGAGCCCGCGGAAGCTTGAAACTCATCCTCTTCGATATCGACGGCACGATCCTCTGGACCTCCGGCGCCGGGCGGCGGGCGATGGAGGCCGCGCTGCACGAGCACTTCGGCGCCATCGGCCCGGAGAGCTATCGGTACGACGGCAAGACCGACATCCAGATTGTGCGCGAGTCGATGCGCGAGGTCGGGGTGCAGGACGACGACATCGATACGAGACTCGACGCCGTCATGGCCAGTTACCTCACGCGGCTCGTTCATGAACTCCAGTCGCCCGAGACCCGGCTCCGGCGCTACGACGGGGTCATGGAGCTCCTCGATGCGCTCGAGGCGCGCGAGGATCGCGTGCTCGGGTTGCTCACCGGCAACCTGGTAGACGGAGCGACGCACAAGCTGCGGGCGGTTGGTGTGGAACCCACACGCTTCAGGCTCGGCGCCTATGGGTCCGACCACGAGCACCGGCACGAACTCCCGGCCATCGCCGTGCGCAGGGCCCGGGAGTCGCTGGGCGTGACCATTCCCGGCCATCAGGTCGTGATCATCGGCGATACGCCGGCGGACATCCACTGCGGGCGCCCCATCGGTGCACGCGCCATCGGCGTGGCCACCGGTCACTACTCGGTGGACGACCTGCGCGCGCACGAGCCGGCCGCCGTGTTCGCCGACCTGACGGACACGACGGCGGTCATGCGCGCCATCGACGATGCGTGAGGTCGAGGTCAAGGGCGTCGTTCCCGATCCCGTCGCGACGCGCGCTGCGCTGCAGGCCGCGGGCGCCACGCGATCCTCAGCCGGAACGCTCCGCGATCGTCGCTACGACACACCATCGTTTGACCACCGACAGCGCGACGAGGTGCTGCGGGTCCGCGTGATGCACGACGAGCACGGCGATCGCGCAACCCTGGACTTGAAGGGCCCCACCACCTATCCCGATGGCTTCAAGGTTCGCGAGGAGATCGCAACCACCGTCGGAGACGTGGACGCGCTGGACCAGATCCTCCTGGGCCTTGGCCTGCAGGTGACGCGCGAGATCGAACGCGAGGTCGAAATCTGGGAACTGCATGGCGCCACGCTGCGCTTCGAGGTGTACCCGCGAATGGACGTGCTTCTCGAAGTCGAGGGCAGTCCGGAATCCATCGAACGCGCCATCGCCGGGACCGGGATCCCGCGATCGGCGTTCACTGCCGAGCGTCTCGCGGACTTCATCGCGAGGTTCGAGGCCCGCACGGGCGGGCGCGCGGCGCTCTGCGGCCGCGAATTGCGCGGGGACTTTCCCTATCGACTCGATGACGCCTGAGCCGCTGTTTGTCGTCGAGGGGGCCACGCTCTCCGGCAGCTGGCGGCAGCGCCGTGTGGCCGGCACGGGTGCGCTCCATCTCTACCCAACCGAAGGACAGCTTCTCGATGAAGCGGGCCGTCATCTCGCCCTGCCCTGGGACGAGCTCACGGACTGCACCTGGGAACGTGAGACGCTGGCGCTGCACGGTCACGGGGGCGTGCTGCACCTGAGTGGCCCGCGCGAACTGGGTCGTGCGTGGGGCCTGATCGTCGCGCAAGCGTGTGCCCTCCCCGAAGTGGCTCGTGGTCTACGCACCCTCGGCACCGCGCGAGGCGGGTCGGCGGTTCTGCAGTCGCGCTTCTTCGGTCCGCTGCTCGCCGCGCGGCGACGCCTGCAGGAACCGGAGCCGATCGAGCGGCGCGTGACGCAGTTTGATCCCGTCGCCCTCGCTCAACGTCTGCACGCCGCGGTCGCCGAGATCGCCGCCGAGCGCCACCCCGAGAGCGCATCCCGTCGCCGCGCCCTCGAGGCTCACCTGCAGGAAGCGCTGGAGCCGCTCGAGGCCCAACTCGACGCCCTGCGCCACGGGACCGACGGGCTGCATCAGGCCGATCCGGGGTACCGATTCATCGAGTGGCGCCTCTGGACGCGTCGGCTGCGCCGCGTCTTTCTCGAGGCCGACCGCGCCTGGGCCAACATGGTCCGCCAACTGGAGACCCGATGATCATCGGCGTCGGTGTCGACATTGTGGACCTTTCCCGCATACGGTCAATGGTCGTTCGACTCGGCGCAGAGCGTGTGTATCGCAAGCTGCTCACCGAGGCCGAGGCCGCGTACTGCCAGCGCATGGTGGACCCGATCGTGAGCGTTACAGCCCGGGTCGCCGCCAAGGAGGCGGGCTTCAAGGCGCTGGCCGGCACCATGGAGGCTCGTGGCATCGGGTGGAGAGAAATCGAGATTGGGCACGACGATCATCGCCGTCCGCGACTGATCCTTCACGGACGGGCCGCCGCTCGTGCGCGTGAACTGGGTGTCACCGGGTTCCATGTGTCGATGAGCCATGGAGATACCTCGGCGGTCGCTGTCGTGGTGCTGGAGAAAGCCTAGACGCCCGGATGTCAGTTCCGATAGATTCTGTCGGGTTATCACCAGGCCGAACCGAACGTGACATCCGCCGACCATCGCTGCGGGACCCCGGGCCACACCCGGCGAGCCCGGCGCCTCCCCGGGAGACGTCGTTCCCTCCTGCCACCGTGGTGGCTACTGCTCGCGCTCTGGGTGTGTCCGCCGCCCCTCACGGCCCAGGAAGGGCCCGCCAAGCGGGTGGCGAGCATCGTCAGCGTCGCGATCGCGGAATACGGGCTCGCGGTGGACGAGAAGGGCAAGCTGATCTCGGACCTGGAGTACGACGAGGCGGTGACGTTCCTCCAGGACGCCAAGGACGTTGCGGTACGGATGAGCGGGGATCGTGTGCCGCAGGTTCGCGCGCTGCTCGATACGCTCGCGCTTGCCGTGAAGGACCGGATCCCACCGTCAGGGGTGCGCGCGGTTCATGCGAGATTCGTGGCGGCCCTGGGTGCCGACGCGGCGCTGGACATGCCGACGAAGGCGATCGACCTCACCGAGGGTCGCGCCGTCTACGAGGCCAATTGCGCGTCGTGCCACGGGGTGACGGGTCGCTCCGACACGCCGCAGGCCGCGTTGCTCAATCCGCCACCGCCACCGCTGGGAGATGCGGCAGCGATGGCCGACGTTTCGCCGGCCCTGATGTATCGCAAGATCGCGGTCGGTGTCGCCGGCACGGCGATGGTGGGCTGGGCGGCGACGCTGAGCGCGGACCAGCGCTGGAACGTGGTCGCGTACCTGAACACGCTGCGTGCTCCCGCATCGATCGCGCAGGGTGAAGGGTTGTTCCTGCAGCGCTGCGCGGGCTGCCATGGTGTCGGGGGGTCGTCCGACGGCGCGCTGACACAGGCGTTGAGCAAGCTGCCGGTGGAGGTGTCGTCCTTTTCGTGGCAGGCCGAGCGCAGCGACAAGCAGCTCGGTGACGCGATCCGCGCGGGTGTGGCGGGGTCGGCCATGCCGGCGTCCCGGGACCTGAACGACGCGGACGTGGAGCAGCTTGTGGCGCACATGCGCGTCCTTGGGCTGAGCGACATTCCTGTGACGCAGGACTCGGCGTCGCGAGCGGATGGCGCGGCGGTGGGTGCCCGCGTGATCGCGCTGCTCGACGAGGCGCTGACCGCGGCGCGTACCGGTCGCAAGGCCGAGGCAGGCGACAAGGCCTTCGACTCGTACATCGCGTTCGAGCCACTGGAGACCCCGGCGCGCGCCCGCAATCCCGGGTTGGTCGCGTCGATGGAGCGGATGTTCGCGGATTTCAAGGGCGCGGTGAAGTCGGGTGACATCCGGGCAGCCGAAGGGTCGCGCAACGCGATCGAGGCCGGCATGCCCGCCATCATCGACCTGACGCGACCGACCAGCGGGTTCTGGGGCAACTTCCTCCAGTCGTTCCTCATCATCGTGCGCGAGGGTCTGGAGGCGATCCTGGTCGTCGGCGCCGTGGTGGCGTTCCTCATCAAGACGGGACATCGCGAACGCCTGCGTTCGATCTGGATCGGCGTCATCGCGGCGCTCGTGGCCAGCGGCATTTCCGCCGTGATCCTCGCGACCGTCCTGCGCGCACTTCCCGCCACGCGAGAGATCATCGAGGGCATCACGATGCTCGTCGCCGTGGCCGTGCTCTTCTCCGTAAGCTACTGGCTGATCTCCAAGGTTGAAGCCGCAAAGTGGCAGCAGTTCATCCGCGAGAAGGTCACCGATGCGCTGCAGCACGGTGGCGGTCGCGCGCTGGCCTTCGTGGCGTTCCTGGCCGTCTATCGCGAAGGCGCCGAGACGGCGCTGTTCTACCAGGCGTTGCTGCGCGAGGGCGCGGGCGCGCCGATCGGGTTCGGCATTCTCGCCGGCGGCGTGGTGCTGACCGTGATCTTCACCCTGTTCTACAAGTACGGCGTGCGGATCCCGCTTCGACCGTTCTTTGCGGTCACGTCGGCGCTGCTGTACTACATGGCTTTCGTGTTCATGGGCAAAGGCGTGCGCGAGCTGCAGGAAGGGAACATGGTGTCGATCACCGTGCTCCCCGGTTGGCCCCATGTGGACGCCATGGGGATCTACCCCAGCGTGGAGACGCTCCTGGCGCAGGCGGTGCTGCTGATCCTGTTCGTCTTTGCGCTCCTCAGGACGTTCTGGCCCAGGCGCTCGGTGACCTTGCCGACGATCCCGGAAGGATCGACGGTTGCCGCCGGGGAGATCGAGCACCGCATCGAAGCCCTGGAGAAGCGCCTCCAGGACATCGAGCAGGCGGTCACCGTGAAGTCGTAGCGCGCCTTCTCGCCCTCTACGCCGCCGCGAGGATGCCGGGCTTCCCGGCGCCGGGTCGGTTGCGGACGAGCATGATCACGACGCCGATCGCCATGATGGAGAGCCCGATCGCCTGGGCGGCGGTGAAGGGACCAAAGAAGCGGTCGTCCTTGGCGCGGAAAAACTCGATGATGAATCGCTCGAGACCCGCGAGCACGCAGTACACGCCAAAGAGCCACCCTTCGGCGTGCTTGTGGTTCCTGAGTCGCCAAACGACCGCGAACATCAGAAAGCCCAGCACCGTTTCGTAGAGCTGCGTGGGATGTACGGCGATCACCGTGTCCGGACTGACACCGGGCGGCACGGCAAACCCGTATTCGGCGAGTTGCCCCGCGGTCGTCGGTGGCGCGCCACGCGGAAACATCACGGCGAGTGGCCCGTCCCACGGCTTCCCGTAGTCATCCCCCACCGCCCAGCAGCCGGTGCGGCCCACGGAATAGCCGGCCGAAATGGCGATGCCCGCCACGTCAGCGAAGCGCGGGAAGCTCAGCTTCTTGTAGCGGATGAAGAGGTAGTTCGCGGCCACGGCGCCCATGAACCCTCCCCAGAACACGAAGCCTGCGCGTGAGAACAGGTCGCTCCAGTCCTTCGTGATCACCATCGTGTAGTACAGCTTTCCGCCGACCAGCGTGCCGAGCACAGACGCGAGGATGAGATCGGGAATCACATCGGCGTCCCGCTGGTGGCCGCGGCGAGCGAGTTCCCGCTGGCAGATGACCTGTGAGATGGCGAACGCGAGGAACACCGCAATGCCGAACCCTGTGAGGTTGAGGGGGCCGAGCGGGATCTCGAAAGGCAGGACGGTTGCGGGCATCAGGATGGAGTGCGTGGAGGCCGGGGGAAGTTAGCCCATTGGCGGCGACTCGCAGCCCGTATCGCCTGGGCGTCGCGGCCGACGGAAAAGGCTCGGCAGGTGGGAGGTAGCGGGCCTGGTCCGCTACCCACGTGGGAAGCCTGATGAGTTGCCCGGTTCGTCGCCTCACCCTGGGATGTCGCTGACCGAACGGCGAGGCTGCGCCTACGCGCCCGCGAGATCCCGCGACGCGAAGGCGTTCAGATTCCAGCCATCGCGCTCGCCGCGCTCGTACCTGAACAGGCCCGCGCGGGCGATCATCGCGGCGTTGTCGGTGGCGAGCCGACTGGATGGCGCGAAGACTTCGGCACGGAGTTCCGCGGCCGCGGTGCGCATGGCGTCGACGAGCGTCTTGTTTCCCGCGACACCGCCCCCAAGCACGATCCGCGTGCGACCGTGTGCGCGCGCGGCGCGCAGCGTCTTGGCGACGAGCGACCCGATCAGCGCATCCTGGAAGCCACGGGCGAGGTGTGGCGTGTCGTGGGCGAGGTCGTCGCTCGCACGCGAGGCCAGCAGGAGCGCGGTCTTGAGTCCGCTGAACGACACGTCGTAGTAGTCGCGGTCGCCCGGGCGCTGGTCGCGGCGCAGCATCGGGCGAGCGAAGCGGAACCGGGTGGGGTCGCCGTTCGCCGCCAGTCGTTCGATGTGTGGGCCGCCCGGGTAGGGAAGGCCGAGCAACTTACCGACCTTGTCGAAGGCCTCGCCGGCGGCGTCGTCGCGCGTGCGGCCAATGATGGAGTATTCGCCCCAGGCCGGCACGTCGAGCAAAAGCGTATGCCCGCCCGATACGAGGAGTGCCGTGAAGGGTGGCACCGCGTCGCCGTGTTCGAGCGACGTTGCGAACAGGTGCCCCTCCATGTGGTGCACCCCCAACACGGGCTTGCCGGCCGCGGCAGCCAGCCCCTTGGCATAGCTCACGCCGACGAGCAGTGCGCCGACGAGCCCGGGGGCGTTCGTGACCGCCACGGCGTCGACGTCGCGGAGCGAAGTCCGTGCATCGCTCAATGCCTGTCGGACGACCGGGACGATGGAGGTCAGGTGTGCGCGTGAGGCGATCTCGGGCACGACACCGCCAAACACGCGATGCACGTCCTGCGACAGGATCACCAGCGATCGCACGTCCGCGCTCTGCGCCGTGCCATCCACCACGCTCGCCGACGTTTCGTCGCACGAGGTTTCGATGCCGAGGATCCGCGTCACGGTACGCGCAGCGCTCCACTGAACCGTTGGCTTTCCCTCCTCATCTCCCGCTCCATCGAATCTGCATCACATGCGGTTGCGACCGGCCGCGAGCCGCTGGAGGTCACGGCGTGTCCGGGCGCAGCAGCTGCGAGATCACGTCGCGGCTCGCGGGCGAATCCCAGTCGGCCGCGCCCTGCCGGATCACGCGGATGCGGCCGTCGCGCCCGATGATGTAGGTCGCCGGGATGCCCCGGGCGCGATAGTCGAGTTCGACCTTGCCCGACCCCTCGTGCAATATCTCGAACGTGATGCCGTGCTCCTTCACCCAGCTCGCCACGCGTTCACCGTAGGGCGGGTCGTCCACCGCGATCCCGACCACACGAAGGCCCTGGTCGCGGTAGCGATCATAGAGTCGCTGGATGCTCGGCATTTCGGTCACGCACGGCACGCACCACGTGGCCCAGAGGTTGATCAGGACCACCTCGCCCTCGTAGTCGGCGATCGTCCGGGTCTCGCTCACCGGAGCGCCGACTACCGCGGCCCGGAAGTCCGGGGCCCGTGCGCCCACGCCGACCGAGGGCGTACCAGTGCACGCCACGAGGCCGGTCAGGAGCAGGAGACGCAGGATCCTCACACCGCGGTGGCGCATCGCCCCCTCAGTTCCTGCACCTCGCGCCGTGGGTCCGGTGCAGCAAAGATCGCGTTGCCGGCGACGAAGGTATCGGCCCCCGCACGCCAGCAGGCCGCGATCGTGTCGCGCGTGATGCCGCCGTCCACTTCCAGTACCGCCTGGCTGCCCGCGTCCCGCAACAGCGCCCTCGCTTCACGCAGCTTGTCCACCGCGCGCGGGATGAAGCGCTGGCCACCGAACCCCGGGTTCACGGACATCACGAGCAGCAGGTCGAGGTCGGGCGCCACGTCGCGCAGCGATGCCACCGGCGTCGACGGATTGATCGCGACTCCCGCCTTTGCCCCCAACTCGCGTATGCGGGCGAGCTGCCGGTGCAGATGTGGGCTCGTCTCCTGATGGATCGTGAGCACGTCGGCCCCAGATGCGACGAAACTCTCGAAGTACTTCTCCGGCTCCAGCACCATCAGGTGCACATCCAGCGTCAGCGTGGTGAGACGGCGCACGGTGTCGATGACCTTCGCGCCAAACGTCAGGTTGGGGACGAAGCAGCCGTCCATCACGTCGATGTGGATCCAGTCGGCACCCGCCTCGACACACATCGCGATCTCCTCACCAAGGCGGGAGAAGTCGGCGCTCAGAATCGAGGGTGCAATGCGAATCGTCATGGACGTCCGGAAACGCGAAGGGTGACGGTGCCGCCGCTCGCAATGGAAGCGCCGGCGGCCGGGCTCTGGGCCACGACCGTGCCAGCCGGGAGCGAGGAGAGCGAGTCGTGCTCGACCACCGTCACGAGCCCGAGCTGTTCGAGCGTGCCGCGCGCGCTGCCCACTTCACGCCCAACGATGTCAGGCAGCGAAAGCTCGGCAGGGCCGGCGCTCACCACGATTGCGACGCGACCGCCGGCTGCGATCGATTTGCCTTCGGCGGGCGTGGACGCGAGCACGATGCCCCGCGCGCTGTCTGACGCGATCTCGGTGACGTCCCCAAGCTGCAGCCCCATGGATCTCAGACGCTCCTCGGCGTCTTCGCGCGAGGCGCCGAGCAGTGCCGGAACAGCGATGGCGCTCGCCGAACCCTGGCCCTCGCTGACGTCCAGTACGATGACCGTGCCGGCGTTGACCGTCTCGCCGGCCACCGGCGATTGCGAGACGACCGCGTTGCGGGGGACATCGGTCGACGCACGCTGCGCGCCCAGCGAGGCCCGCAGTCCGTCCGCCTTGAGACGGCGCTCGGCGTCCGCAAACGGCAGCCCCATCACGCTGGGCACGCGCACTTCCTGCACCGCATCGTCGGCGGGAAAGAGGACGATGGCCACGAGCCCAAAGGCGAGCAGGAAGCCCGATACACCCGCGATGACAAACGGCACCCAGCGCTTCGATCGCAGCGAACCCTTCATGCCGAGCGCGACTCCTGTCGGCGCAGTCGCGCGGCAAAGGCGCCGTCGACGCCGTGGCGCTGCGGGAGCACACGCAGGCGGCCCGCATCCAGGACCACCGAGGGGACTGCACCCGGCGGCGGAGGTTCCAGGGTGAACTCAGGCTGATCCCGAAGGAACTGCTCGACCTGCTGGTCGTTCTCTTCCGGCTCCAGGGAGCAGGTGCTGTAGATCAACAGGCCACCCGGGCGTACTACGTCCGCGCAGGCCCGCAGGATCTGACGCTGCGCACTCGCCGAGACGGCGAGGTCGCTCACCTTGAGACGCCAGCGCGCGTCCGGGTGGCGACGAAAGGTGCCGGTGCCGGTGCAGGGGGCGTCGACCAGCACGGCGTCGACCGGTGCGACCGGCGCTTCGCGAGCATCCGCCACGGCGGGAAACACGTTGCGGACATCGAGCCGAGCGAGGTTCTGCCGGACGCGAGCGAGTCGCGCCTCGGACTTGTCGGCCGCAATCACGCGCCCGGCGTGGCGCGAGAGTTCCAGGGCCTTGCCTCCCGGCGCGGCACAGGCGTCGAGCACGGTGCTCCCCGGTGCAATCGCCGCATAACGAGAGACCAACGTCGCCGCCGGATCCTGCACGAAGAACATGCCCTGCCGCCAGGCGCCGAGTTCGGCGAGCGCAACGGGCGACGTCAGCTGGAGGCCATCGCCCACGAGTGGCGCTTCGACGTGCGAGATCCCAGCCGTGTCGAACATGGCTTCGAGCTGCTCCCGAACGATCCCCCAGGGTCGCACGACGATCGGCGCCTCGGCGTTGTTTGCCGCGAGCAGCTGCATTGTTTCGGCCTCGCCCCATCGCGCGATCCACCGCGCGACCAGCCATCGCGGGTGTGAGAGGCGGGTCGCGAGGATGTCCACCGGGTCACCTGCCATGCCCAGCAGCTCGCCATCGAGCTGTTGGCGTTCGCGGTCGAGGCGGCGGAGGACGGCATTGGCGAGCTTGCTGGCGCCGATGCCGTGCCGACGCTTCACCTGTTCCACGGTCTGGGCGATTCCCGCGTACGCGGGCACCGAACCCATGCTGAGGATCTGGTAGGCGCCGAGTCGCAGGAGGTCGGCGACGTCCGCGTCGAGGCGCACGAGCCCGCCCCGCACCCGGTTCCCGAGCCACGCGTCGATCACACCACGCCGCCTGAGCATGCCGTACACGAGTTCCTGCGTCCACCGGCGGTCGCGCGCTTCGAGCCCGCCCGCGCGGCGCTCGAAGGCGAGGTCCAGCAGGTCCCCCCTTCGCATGTCGGCGGCGATCTCGGCTGCAGCCGCCCGTGCGTCGGTAACGGAGGACATGGAGGTGGGCATCTCGTGCAATCTAGGCGTGGTCGAGTGGCGCCGTGAGTCAGAATGCGCGCGCTATCCGGCGCTGACCGCCATCATGCTTGCCTGCATTGCGGCGACGAGGCGGGGTTGGTCGCCGTCCATCGCGAACGCATCGCCACGGCACACGACGATGCGGCGTCCGGCCTTGAGTACCGTGCCGCGGGCAAGGAAGCGTTGTCCGCTGGCGGGCGCGAGGAGGTTGACCTTGAACTCCACGCTCACGACGTCGGATGCCACGTCCATCGTGGTGAGCGCGGCGTACCCGCACGCCGAGTCGAGGAGCGCGGTGAGGACGCCGGCGTGGAGGACTCCCTGCTGCTGGAGCAGGCGCGCGTCACGGGCCACGCCGAGTTCCACGAGTCCGGGTTCGACGCGGGCGAGCGTAGCGCCCAGGTGCGCCATGAAGGACTGGCGCGCGAACGACGCGGCGATCCGCGAGTGAAGGTCGGTCACGGGTCAGCCTCCCAGCACGTCGCCGACGGCGAGGCCGCGGCCCTGCGAGAGATCGAGCGCGGCCAACCGTCGCTTGCCGGCGACCTGCAGGTACCCGACCCGCACACCCCCGTGCGCGCACGCCACGAGCGCGCCGTGCTCGTCGATGTCGAGCACCTCACCGGGGGCGCCATGGGTCTCGCCAACCGTGAGCGCTCCGAAGAGTTTGGTATCGTCGCCGCGAAGGGTGGTCCAGGCACCGGGTCGTGGGTCGAAGGCGCGGATCGCACGCGCGACGTCGACCGCGGGCCGGTGGAACTCGAGGCGCGCCGCATCGCGCGTGAGCTTTGGCGCGAGCGTGACGCGCGCGTCGTCCTGCGGGTGTTCCTCGACACCGCCACCTAACGCGAGCAACGTCAGCGCCTCGATGATCCCCAGCGCACCCAGCTCCGCCAGGCGTTCGGTGAGTTCACCGCCGGTCTCGTCGGGGGCGATCGGGGTCGGCGCCTGCACGATCACCGGGCCGGCGTCCATCTTCCGGACCATGCGCATGATCGAGACGCCCGTCTCGACGTCACCGGCAAGGATCGCGGCCTGGATCGGCGCTGCGCCGCGCCAGCGCGGGAGGAGCGACGCGTGGATGTTCCAGGTGCCGAGCCGCGGAAGGTCCAGTAGTTCCTGCGACAACAGGTGCCCGTAGGCCACCACCACGCTCAGGTCCGGCTGCAGATCACGGAGCTGCGCGAGGAACGCGGGATCGCCCTTTGGTTGCTCCGGCTGGAGAACGGGGATGCCCTCTTCGAGCGCGACGACCTTGACCGGCGGCGGAACGAGCTCGGTGCGACTCCGTCCCTGCGCGCGGTCAGGCTGCGTGACCACCGCGACCACGTCGTACCCTTCGCCGACGATCGCACGCAGCGCCGGGGTGGCGAAGTCGGGAGTGCCCCAGAAGAGCAAGCGCACGAGTGAGGGACGGAGGAGGGGAACGGGGATGGCGGAAGATTGGCCCGGCGTATCGTGCTTCGCCGTCGGCCCCGTTCACGCGGGCCGACCCGGCCATGTACCTTCGTGAATCACGACGTGCGCGGCTCAGAGCTCCGGGTGCTCAGGCTCCACGTCGCCGGCAGGTGCTGGTTTGAGGTGGCGCAGGTTGTCCGGATACTTCGTGCGCTCCTCGTCCCAGATGGCGAGCTGCGCACGGCGCTTGAGATAGCTCAGGTAGTCGATGAACAGCTTGCCGTGCAGGTGATCGATTTCGTGCTGGAGGCATCGCGCGAGCAGGGCCGTGGCGTGGATCTCGATCGGTGTGCCGTCGGCGTCGAACGCCTTCACGATGACCCGCTTGGCGCGGTCGACATCGCCGAACAGCTCCGGCATCGAGAGGCACGCTTCCTCCGCGCGCTCCTTGCCCTCGCGAAACACGATCTCCGGGTTCACGATTACGAACTTCTGGCCCTCGACGTCCACCACCGCGAGACGTTCACTCCGGCCCACTTGTGGCGCGGCCAGGCCAATGCCGCTCGCTGCGTACATCGTCTCGAACATGTCCGCAACGAGCGCGCGAAAGTCGTCGCCGAACTCGGTGACGGGCGTGGTCTCCTCGCGCAGGATCGGCGAGCCCAGCGTGTGGATCGGGAGCAGGCTCACTGGCTGGGATTCGCCGTGCCGGAGTCACCAAGAACCTTGGCGATGCGGCCCCGCTCGACGATGAGTCGCGACTCCGCCGACTTGATGGTGAGCTGGTCGTCCATGCCGGCCGACGCCGCGTCCTTCATGTGCACGATCTCGCCCACGATGCCGCCCGAGGTGACGACCGTGTCGCCGCGCTTGAGGTTGCGCAGCCGCTCCTCGTGGGCTTTGCGCTGCTTCTGCTGCGGTCGGATCATGAAGAAGTAGATGATCGCCGAGATCGCAGCGAGCTGGAACAGGAACGGCATGAGCGATCCCCCGGGGGCAGCGGCCTGGAGGAGGAACGACTCAGGAAGCAGGTGCGCGATCATCGCGGGAACTGGCGGAGGGTGTGGGCGTCAGCCGGCGAAGCGCCTCGTCGGCCCAGTGATCGAATGTGCCGCTGACGATGGCCCGGCGCGCGTCGCGCATCAGGCTGGTCAGGAAATGTACATTGTGCAGGGAGAGGAGGCGCAGCCCCAGCAGCTCGTCGGCGATGTACAGGTGCCTGAGGTAGGCCCGGGAGAACCGTCGGCAGGTCGCGCAGTCGCAGGTCGCGTCCAGCGGGCCGGGGTCCGCGCGAAACTCCGCACGCTTGATGTTGACGCGTCCGTCGCTCGTGAAGGCCGTGCCGTTGCGACCCATGCGGGTGGGCGCCACGCAATCGAAGAGGTCGACGCCCCGCCGCACGCCCTCGATCAGGTCCTCCGGGAATCCGACCCCCATGAGGTAGCGCGGACGGTCGCCTGGCAACTCGGGATGCAGGACCTCGAGCGTGCGATACATGTCAGGTTTTGGCTCACCGACCGATAGCCCTCCGATCCCGAAACCGACCCAATCGCCAACGTTCTGCGCCCGTCGGGCCGCGTCACGGCGCAGGTCGTCGTGGACGCCGCCCTGGATCACCGGAAACAGCGCCTGTGCGCAGCTGGGCGATCCGCCGATCGATCCGTCCGCAGGCGTACCCTCGGCGGGCCCGACTCGGGTCGCCGGCTCTTCCATCAGGGCCAGCGCCGTTCGGCAGCGCTCGAGCCACCGAATGCTTCGTTCACTCGCCTCGAGCGCCGCAGCCCGCTCCGATTGTCCGGGGATCACATGGTCGAACTGCATGATCACGTCGGCCCCGAGGTTGCGCTCGATCTGCATGACGCTTTCGGGGGTGAACCAGCGTTTCGATCCGTCGATGTGGGAGCGGAACTCGACGCCGTCTTCGCTCACGGTGCGCAGCGTTTCCAGCGAGAAGACCTGAAATCCGCCGGAGTCCGTGAGGATCGGCCCGGGCCAGCGCATGAAGCGGTGCAGGCCACCGAGGTCGCGCACGAGTTCGTCGCCGGGGCGCAAGTGCAGGTGGTACGCGTTGGCCAGGATCATACTTGCACCGGCGCGAAACAAGTCGTCCGGGTCGAGCGATTTCACCGTCGCCAGCGTGCCGACCGGCATGAACACCGGCGTCTCGACGGGGCCGTGTGGGGTTTCGAAGCGGGCCGCGCGCGCAGCGCCACACGTAGCGCTGATCGTGAAATCGAAGGAAGGCACGACGTGAGCGAAAGTGGTCCGGTCGCGCGCTATCGGATCGTCACGAACGCCGAGTCGCCGGCGCAGCGGTAGTGCATGTCGACGGTCTCACGCCGGGAGCGGGCGCGGGTGCTGTCGACCGGGAGCCGCAGCTGCGCGGCGACCGTGCCAAAGACTTCGTCGACGAGCTGATCGCCACTGGCCTTCGCGAGTTCGGCGCGCGTCGCGGTGCCCGCACTGTCCAGCGACACGATGAAGCGCACGATGCCTGTGTCGGGCCGTTGGGCCTGACGAAACGCCGGGCACTGCAGGCGCAGGTACTCCCCAAGCACCGGCTGCGCCTGTGTCGGAGAGTACACCGGGTTCTGCGGCGAGGGGAGGAACGCGCGCGTCGTGCTTTGCACGCACGCCGCCAGGGTGAGCGCGAGCAGCGCCCGACGCGGGCGCAAGCGTTCAGAGGACCACCATCGCATCGCCATATGAGTAGAAACGGTAACCCTCCCGGATCGCGATGCGATACGCCTCCATCGTGAGCTCGTACCCCGCGAACGCGGCGACGAGCATGATGAGCGTCGAGCGCGGCAAATGGAAGTTGGTCACCAGGTGATCCACGACACGAAAGCGGTAGCCAGGCCTGAAGAAGGCCCGGGTGGACATCGTCCCCTCCCGCACGAGTCCGTCGCGTGTCGCCATGCTCTCCAGCGTCCTCACCGACGTCGTTCCCACGGCCCAGACGCGGCCCCCGTGCTGCCTGGTGCCGGCGATGGCGCTGGCCGCGGACGCGGTGACCTCACACCACTCCTCGTGCATCACGTGCTCGGCGGGGTCTTCAACCTCCACCGGCTTGAACGTGCCCGCGCCCACGTGGAGCAACACGTCGATGCGCGCGACGCCCTTTGCCGACAACGCGGCGAGTACATCGGGCGTGAAATGCAGCCCCGCCGTTGGCGCGGCGACGGACCCGCTCGATCGCGCGTACACGGTCTGGTAGCGCTCGGCGTCTTCCGGGGCGTCCGGCCGATCGATGTAGGGGGGAAGCGGCACGTGCCCATGACGCTCGATGGCTTCATGCACGGGCAAAGCCGTCTCGAGCCGCACGCGTCGCGTTCTGCGCTCGGTCGTTTCCTCGACGACGACGTCGAACCCCGGCGCCACGCGCACCCGACGTCCCGGCTTGAGCTTTCCGCCCGGATGGACCATCGCCTCCCACCGCCCGTCGGGTTCTTCGCGCAGCAGCAGGACCTCCGCAGGCGCGCCCGAGTCGCGTTCCCCGAGGAGCCTCGCCCGCATCACCCGCGTGGTGTTCACCACGAGCGCATCACCCCTCGGCATGAGGTCGACGAGGTCCGGGAACCTCCCGTGCCGAATGGCTCCCGTCGCGCGATCGACGACCATCAATCGGCTCCCATCGCGACGGGCCGCGGGCGATTGGGCGATGCGTTCGGGTGGCAGGTGGAAGTCGAAGTCCGACGTCTTCATCGGAAGCTGCGCCGCGTCATCCTCGTGCTCCGGTGACGCTCCGATCAGAACAGCTTGCCCTGTTCGCCATTCCGATCCGGGGCCACGTAGCCGAAGTGGCGATACGCCAGCGGGCTCGCGACGCGCCCACGCGGCGTGCGATGGAGGAAGCCGTTCTGCACAAGGAACGGCTCGTAGACTTCCTCGATCGTTCCCGGGTCTTCAGCGACTGCGGCCGCGATGGACCCCACGCCGACCGGGCCGCCGTCGAACTTCTCGATGATCGTCCGGAGAATGCGCGCGTCCATGTCGTCCAGTCCGAACTCATCCACGTCGAGCAGCTGCAGCGCGTCGTTGGCCGTACCGAGGGTGATGTGGCCGGCCGCGCGCACCTGGGCGTAGTCGCGCACGCGGCGGAGCAGTCGGTTGGCGATACGCGGGGTCCCGCGTGAGCGCCGGGCGATCTCGCGGGCGCCGTCGAGGTCCACGTCGACCCGCAGCACGTCGGCCGTGCGCCGGACGATCAATTCCAGGTCTTCGGTGGGGTAGTAGTTGAGCCGCTGCACGATCCCGAACCGGGCCCGCATCGGCGGGGTGAGCATCCCCTGCCGGGTCGTCGCACCGATCAGCGTGAACGGTTCGACAGGCATCGTGATCGTCTGCGCCTTGGGACCCTCCGAAAGCCGAATGTCGACCTTGTAGTCCTCCATCGCCGGGTAGAGGAACTCTTCGAGGGCCGGCCGTAGCCGGTGGATCTCATCAATGAAGAGGATGTCCCCCTGTCGCAGGTTGGTCAGCATCCCGACCAGGTCTCCGGACTTCTCCAGCGCGGGTCCCGACGTGGTCCTGATGTTCACGCCGAGTTCCCGGGCGATGAGCTCGCCGAGCGTGGTCTTTCCGAGGCCTGGTGGGCCGAAGAAAAGCGTGTGATCGAGCGGTTCGCGCCGGGCGAGCGCGGCCTCGACGGCGATCCGGAGGCTTTCCTTCACCTTTTCCTGACCGATGAACTCGGCCAGGCGCTGCGGCCGCAGCGACAGCTCGACGACGCCCTCTTCGGGCAGTTCGGCCGGGGTCGTGATCTCGCGCGTCATCGGGGGGAAGATAGGTGGATCGGCGCAACATTGGGTGACGCGACGGACCCGGCGCGTGACCCTCCCGTCAGCCAGCCGTCATTCGAGGATGCCAATGGAGACGTTTCGACCGCCTCGCGCTGGTGCACGCCTGCGGGTGGCCCGCGGGCTTTGGCCGGCGGTCATCGTCGCGGTCGGGAGCGTCGTCATCGCCTCGGACAGTGCGAGCCTGAGCCGGTTGACCGTCATCGCGCTGCTCTCGATTGGTGCGGTGGTCCTTCTGCTCATACGCGCCTTTGCCCGTGTTCAGGGCGAAGTCGATCGGCTGGTCGCCAGCGAGGCGCGCTTCCGCGCCCTGGTTCAGCAGTCGAGCGACGTCACGCTGATCATTTCGGCCGAGGGCGTGATCTCGTACGCGAGCCCGGCGGTGGCCGACCTGTTCGCGGAGAATACGGATACCATCGAGGGCCGGTCGTTGTCGTCGCTCGTGCATCCCGACGACGCCGCCTCGCTCGGCCGGTTCCTCCGTGCGGTGGGCGATGGCGACACGCTGGTTGCCGAGTGGCGCGTGCGGCGCGGGGATGCATGGCTCTGGACCGAAAACACGTCGACGGACCTGCGCCACGTGGCTTCGATCGGCGGCATCGTGGTGAGCGCGCGTGATATCTCCGAGCGGCGTTCCCTGGAGGCGCGGCTGACGCACCAGGCCTATCACGACTCGCTGACGCGGCTCGCCAACCGGTCGTTGTTCCTGAATCGCGTGGCGCACGCCATTGCCAGAGCCCCGCGTGGTCGGCGTCCCTCCGCAGTGCTCTTCCTCGATC
Source organism: Gemmatimonadaceae bacterium (assembly GCA_020846935.1). Classification (NCBI taxonomy): domain Bacteria; kingdom Pseudomonadati; phylum Gemmatimonadota; class Gemmatimonadia; order Gemmatimonadales; family Gemmatimonadaceae; species Gemmatimonadaceae bacterium. Next base: position 142,192 of record JADLCY010000001.1, on the reverse strand, counting down.
TCGACGACTTCAAGAAGGTGAACGACTCGCTCGGCCATGCGGCCGGCGACGAACTGCTCGTGGCGTGCGCGGGTCGGCTCGCCACCTGCGTTCGCCCCGGCGACACCATCGCGCGGCTCGGTGGTGACGAGTTCGCGGTGTTGCTCGAAGGGATCCAGGACATGGGCGACGCGGTGCAGATCGCCGATCGCATCTCCGGCGCGTTGGGGACGGCGTTCACCATTCAGGGGCGCGACGTGTTCGTCGGCGTGTCGTTAGGTCTCGCCGAGGTGTCGATGGATCTCACGCCCGACGAGGTGCTGCGCAACGCCGACCTGGCGATGTATTTCGCCAAGGGTCAGGACAAGGGTCGCTACGCGATCTACGCCCCCGAGATGCACGCGCAGCTGGTGGAGCGGCTCGATTTCGAGGCCGACCTTCGCGCCGCAGTCGATGCCGACCAGATCAGCATCGAGTATCAACCGATCGTTCATCTGCACAGCGGGGACCTGTACGGCGCGGAGGCGTTGGTCCGGTGGCGGCATGCGCGCCGCGGGTTCGTTTCGCCGTCGGCCTTTGTGGGCGTGGCGGAAGAGACCGGGCTGATCGTGCCCGTGGGTCGTCGCGTGCTGGGCATCGCGTGTGAGCAGGCGCAGCGCTGGCGCGTGGACCATCGGCGCGCGCGTGGATTGCAGCTCGCGGTGAACCTGTCGGGCCGGCACTTCATGGAGTCCACGGTACTGGAGGACGTGCACGAGGCGCTGGACACCTCGGGGCTGGAGCCCGGGGCTCTCACGCTGGAGATCACGGAAAGCGTACTGATGCAGCGGTCGGAATCGACGCTGGAGAAGCTCAAGGCCCTCAAGGCCCTGGGAATTCGTCTGGCGATCGACGATTTCGGCACCGGGTACTCGTCGCTAGGCTACCTGCAGCGATTCCCGATCGACATCCTCAAGATCGATCGGTCGTTCGTGGAGGCCGTGGCGACGCAGGCGCCGGGCGATCCGCTGCTGGTCCGGGCGATCATCGCGCTGGGGCACACGCTGGGCATCGAGACCATCGCCGAGGGCATCGAACGCGTCGAGCAGCGAGATGAACTGCGCGCCCTGGGGTGCCGGCTGGGTCAGGGCTACTACTTCGCCCGATCGCTCACCGCGCCGGCTTTCGACGACATGCTGCAGGGCGAGGCAGGTCGTGCTGGCCTGGACGCGGTGCGTTTGTCGACGTTGGCGCCAGCCAGCTGACCGTCCGGCGAGCGTCGCGGGGCTCACAAAGCGCAGCTGCGGCCGACGATTCGTGGCCCGCGCGCGCCGGGTGAGCGCGGGTCAGCTATCGGGCGAAGCCGAGGCTGTAGTACCGGCTCGCGACGCTGATGGTGTTCCGACTGATACTCGCTCGATAGGTCTCCGTCAGCCCGGGCCCAGTGACTGCCACGAGCTCGAGGCCACCCGCCAGCTCTCGATAGGTACCGGTAGCTCCCGAGCGACCAAGCGTACGATCAGTGCACGTGCTCCCGTGTTCGTACCAGAACTCGAACGTCTGGTTTGCGCGCTGCAGGAGAAGTTCTCCCCGCAGCAGCAGCGAGTGGCACGAACCCGATGCACCGGGACGTGGGGGCTCAGGGCCTTCGTCGAAGGGCAGGCTCTTACCGTTCACCGTGGCCAGGGGGTAGCTGCCATCAGCAATTGCCACGTCGTTTGTGCCCTTGCAGCTAAGCGAGAGGCAGAGCGGCGCAAGCGCGCTGCATAGGAGCAGAATGGTTCTCCCGAGCCCACGGCCACGTATCGACATGATTGCCAGCTCCTATTGGGTAGGCGTATCTGCCTGCCATGTCGAGAGGATGCTCGTCGAAGGAAAGATGAACGTGTACGGAGCGCCGCCCAAGCCGGTCCAGCACTGGGAGGAGCTCGAGCCTGCGCCGATGTTCGATGGGAAATCCGTAAGGAACTGCGCCCCCCCCCGTCGCAGACACGTTTAGGACAATGACCTGTGCGCGCACGCCCTGCACAGACGGGCACGAGCTTTCGGAGATCAGGTTGTAGGACTCCCAGGCCGTCCATCCCCAGGTTGGGTTGAGCGGGGGAGGTAGGTAGACGGTTCCTGTGCCGCAGTAGCTGAACTTCTGCTCCCAGCCGCCGACATTGAAGTTGTAGAGATGACCGTACCAGCAGCCCCCGTACATGCTTCCATTGTTCGGGGTGACGATAGACACATGAAGCCCCAGCTCTCCGTTGAAGTGGCGCACGTACTTCGACTGAAACGTCGGGTCCATGTTCTCCTGCACCCACCAGGCGCCGGCGGGTCCAACGCACCAGTTGTACCAGCCCTGCCTGTGCACCGTCGTGCTGTTGGCTGCGCGAGAATGCAATGTCGTTGCCTCAACGCAGGAGCCTCCGGATGGCAGGATGGTCGGCGCGTAGAGATATCGTGTGCTACCCGAGGTCGCAGGGAGCTGTAGCGAGAGCTGGGCGTCATTGATCTGCGATATGCCGAAAAACTGCGCCGGCGTGGACGGCATGATGCGGAGCCAGTAGCTATCGCTTCCCTGGGCGATTGGCGGTGGGGGAGGAACGAACCCGGGTCGCTCAACGATGTTTGCCTCTGGTTGCGTGTTCGGGATGCCGGCTCCATGCCTCGCAAAGGAATAGGGCTCAGGCACAGCTGCCAGCTTGGTCCCCTCTGGCACGGGGACACCGTATGGCAGGTATCGCAGCCCAAAGCTGAGCACCAAGGGTTCCGCGTGGACGGGGCCCTCCGGCGATCCTGGGCCCGTTGGTACTTCGCGCTGAGGCACGCACGACGCGAACAGAGGCCACAGCACGATCGCCCGGCGAAAGGCGCTACAGCAGTTGGCACCATGAGGCAGGAAGGTCGCAGACATACCCGACCCTTCGCTTGTGAGCACCCAATATGCTGTGACCCAGGCGCTGGCTGTGCAAGCGACCTCGCCCGTACCGGAGCTCACGCGGGCAGCTGACATGCGCGGGGGCCGTGCCAAACGCGAAGTCGCTGAGGTTCCTCGCTAGGGTTTCAGGCGGCTTCCAGGCCGGGAACGCTCCGTAGCCTCTCTGCGGCCGCGTGCAGCGTTTCCGGTGTCTTGCAGAACGCAAACCGCACATACTTCGGCACGTCAGCGCCCGGCGGGTGGAAGCTTGACCCGGGCACGGTCGCGACGCCGGCCTCGCGCGTGAGCCACAGCGCGAACTCGTGGTCGCCCACGTCGCTCAGACCGGAGTAGTCGGCGAGGACGTAGTAGGCCCCGTCCGGCGCGGAGAACCGGAAGCCGGCGTCGCCTAACGCCTTGCAGAGGATCTCGCGCTTCGATCGGTAGGCGAGCGCCATGTGGTTGTAGTAGTCGGCGTCGAACGCCATGCCCACCGCGCCCGCCTGCTGCAGCGGCGCCGGCGCGCCAACTGTGAGGAAGTCGTGCACCTTGCGAATGGCAACCGACTCCGTGGCCGGCGCGATGGCGAACCCCAGGCGCCAGCCCGTGCAGCTGAACGTCTTCGAGAGTCCCGAGATCGTCACCGTGCGCTCACGCATTCCCGGGAACGTGGCCAGCACATGGTGCTGACCCGCGTACAGGATGTGTTCGTAGATCTCGTCGGTGAAGGCCCACACGTCGTTGCCGATGCACAACTCCGCGATCAGCTCGAGTTCTTCCTTCGTGAAGACCTTGCCGGTGGGGTTGTGCGGTGTGTTGACGATGATCGCCTTCGTTCGATCGTTGAATGCGGCGCGCAGCTCATCGGGGTCGAAGGACCAGTCGGGCCAGTTGAGCTGCACGAAGCGCGGCGTCGCGCCGGTCAGGATCGCATCGGGTCCGTAGTTCTCGTAAAACGGCTCGAAGACGATGACTTCGTCACCCGGATCGAGGAGCGCCATGAAGACCGAGGCCATCGCTTCCGTCGCGCCGCACGTGACCGTGATCTCGCGCTCCGGGTCCACTGTCATGTCGTACCACCGGTGGTACTTCTCGGCGATTGCGACGCGAAGGGCAGGTGCGCCCCACGTGATGGCATATTGGTTGACGTCGCCGTGGATGGCTGCGCAGGCCGCGTCCTTCATGGCCGGCGGCATCGGAAAGTCCGGGAAGCCCTGCGCCAGGTTGATCGCGCCGTACTGAGCGGCGACGCGAGTCATCTCGCGAATGACGGACTCGGTGAACGTGGCGGTACGCTGGGCGGGCATCGGTGCCGGGGCGCTGGGAGGGTTCAGAAAGGTCGACGCCATGGCAGGCGGCGGCAAGCGTGCGCGCGATACCGGGTTGCGCTTCGTGTTCGTCTCAGGAGAGCACCCACGCTGCCGGGTGGACATTCTGCCGCGCGCTCTTGCCGACGGCGATGGGACGGGCCAACATGAAAACGCGGGTGTGGGGCGAGGGGAACATCGCAACGCGCCTGGGTCGTGACCATTCCCATTCGAGGCGCGTTGAATGCAAGGATTCCCCCCCCCCCCCGGCCAGCCGAGGTCGAGCCATGTTGTCGTTCCTTACCGCAGGTGCGCTGTGTCTGGGTTGCATGGATCCGACCACGCCGCCCTCGCTCCGTCTCGGGGTTCCGGTCCCCACCGTTGACCTGGGCTTCAGCGAGGGCTGCGCCCGCTTTCAGGTCAGCTTCGATGCCGGGGGCATGCCCCTTCTCGAGCCGATCTACAACACCGCGTACTGTCAAACAAGTCAGATCGAGCTGATCGGAGACTCGGCGTCGTTCGTGTCCGCGACGGGTGCACTGCGCATTCGCATTCGGCTGAAGAACCTGGGCACCGGGCCACTCGTCCCGCGCGTGAGGCTGCGCCTGAATGCCGACAGTGTGAAGCGCTTTGATGCCTCCGGTGAGGTCGTGCCCGGTGCGTCGGATCTCCTTGGCTATCAGCCCGACTCGGCGAGCACGAGTGGCCGGCAGGCGTTCTGGTTCTACGACGCGATGCTTGCGAGCGGCCAGCCGCAGATGCTCTTCCCTGGCGAGGAGACGGGGCCGAGGTGGGTCGAGGTGCGCGGGACGACATGGACAGCAAGGGTGCGCATCAAGATGTTCGCGGGCGGGCCGGAGCAGGCGGTTCCCGCCACTTCGCCTGACACGATCCCAACCGCTCTGATCACGTCGTTGGACAGTCTGGCCGCCGGCGGCGGGAAGTACTTTCGATCGCAGTTGCTGACGGTGCTCTTTCACGACACCGCTTCGCAGGCATCCCGACAAGCAGTCCTGGCGAAGGTGCGAGGCTACGTCGTTGGCGGCACAAAGGTCACGGCAACGGACGGTTGGTACGTCGTGCGCGTTCCGTCGGCGACTACCGTCGCCGCGCTCGGCGTGGTCCAGGATTCGTTGACCGGCGACCCGCGTGTCATCAATGCCTACATCTGGTCGGTCAACGATCCAGACGACCAGTCGTGGATCAAGCCGAACGACGGCGCAAATTGGGAACGCGCGTCATGGTCGGCGGATGCCATGCTGAGCCAGGGCGCGAATGCAGCCCTTGAGCGTATCCGGGCTCCACTCGCCTGGGGCTGTTCCATTGGGTCCACGTCAACTGTGATAGGTGCGCTCGACGATGGTTTCCACTCGCCGAGCGATCTGTCCCCGAACATTGGATCCATACGGCAGCCGGTCATTTTCAGGGATCACGGCACCAGGGTCGCGAGCGTCACGGCTGCGCGGGGGAACAACGACTCGGGGATGACGGGCGTGATGTGGCAGGCACACCTCCTGCTTCGCTCCCGGCGTCAGAATCCCCTTATCGATACCGCGACGACGGTTTCGGCACTGAACCCTGAGACGGCGTACGAGGAGAACCTCATTCGACTCGCCCGTCAAGGGGCGTCAATTGTCATCCTCACCGCCAATCTTCAATGGCCGGGCGGAGCGCCGGACACGGTCAATGACGCGAACGCCAGGCGGGTGCTTCGGAACAGAAACCTTGTCCTGGGCAGTGCCATAAACCGGCTGCGACATGAGGGGCGACGTCCGCTCTTCGTGATGAGTGCTGGCAATGACGGGTTGGACGCGCGATACGGCGGCATGGTGAATGCGAGGTCCACCTACCCGGAGCAGGTACTCGTGGTCGGTGGACTGGCGCACGGCATCGCGGCTCCAGGGCAGGGCAGTGCCATGAAGGGGGCGCCAAAAGCTACGAATCGCGGTCCGTTCGTCGACGTCTACGCACCCGGCGAGAACATTGCGTTGCTGGACTCGCTTGGGAAAGTCACGTTGGACGCCGGCACCTCCTTCGCTGCGCCGCTTGTCGCGGGCGTGGCCGGACTGGTCAAGTCGTTCTACCCGGCGCTGCCCGACACCGCCCTCAAGAACATCATTCTGAGCGGAGCGACCGAATTCGTCGCGACCGACGCGGGCTTGCGCCCGGTGCTCGACGCCTACGGAGCCCTACGGCGCATCGCGGAACGTCCGGGCGCTCCCCTGTGCGGCAATCGCCTCTGGGTGACCGGCTCCAGCATCGCCGTCCAGCGCGGTCAGCAAACGCAAACGATCGCTGCTGCCTCGGGCGGCAAGGTGATCGGACTGGATGTCCTTCACGGGGGGCGTCAGATCAACTACCTGACGCCAGGCGTGGCGCCCGGCGAACGCTCCGTGACTTACTCAAATGGGTCGTGGCTCCAGGGCCCCCAGGGTTCGTTCGAAGAACTCTCTGGTACGGCGCGATCGATGGACGGGAACTCGCACGGGCTGGACTCCTCGCTGATCGCGGAGAGCCGCGGCCGGCACGCCGATACGATCGCGGTCAACCTGTACGTGGCCGGGACGCCGACGTGGCAGGTCGAGTTCACCACGCCGCCGTTGCTGGACACGTTGAACGCGATCTTCCTGACCGGTGGCTTTCCCATGGTAGGCCCCAAGGCGTACCTCGTCCTGTCCGAGTTTGACTGGCAGTCGGAACTCCCGGTGAAGTCGGCAATATACCGGCTCGACCTCGTGACCCATCAGGTCGATCCGATCGGCGTGTTGGCCAACGTGGGAGTGGTCGACGTCGGGTTCGCCGAGGACAATCAGGAGAAGATGCTCCGACTCGTGAGCGGAACCAGCTGTATCATCCAATGGAGTCGGCCGACGTTTGGGTCTTCGGGTCCGACCATGCTCAGTGACTCGCTGGCGCCTCGCCGAAGCGAGCTGGTGCCGTTCGCCGGTTGCGAATTTGCGGGGTGGGCCGGGCGTGGAGCGGGGGGCATCGCGCCCCGCGTCGTCGGCCCCGTACTCGCGCCGTGGCGGCCCGGGACGTCCACGGTCACCGTGCGGCCGAGTTGGCGAGCGCGATCGGTGCGCGGATTGCGCCTGGGGCGAGAGGCTCGGGTGCCGCCACGTTGGCAGCTCGGGCAAGGGTTCCCCCAGCCCGCGGCGGCCGTTGCCTCGCTCGACGCTGCGAGCGACAGAGACGACGTGATGCCGTGTGGTTGGGGGCGCAGTCTGGACACTGGTTGATCTTCGGCTCGAGCTGACCCGAATTCGCGACGCTCGCCGCCTACTTTCTGCCCACGTGCACCAGCGCGGCCCGGATGACCTGGGGTGCGGTGGGGCGGTCGAGCGCCTCCAGTGCCTTTCGCACGGCCTTCTCGGCGTCAGGCGCCGCGTATCCCAGGGAGACCAGTGCGCGAATCGCGTCGTCGGCCGCGGCGCCCTCCGGGCGGGAGGGGCCACCATCAGTGCTCGCGGCCACCTCGTTCAGCTTCTCCGCCAGATCGAGGATCATCTGCTCGGCCTTCTTGCGGCCCACGCGCGGCACCATGGTCAGCGTCGTCACGTCCTTCTCCCGCAGTGCCTTCACGACGCGCTCGGAGCTAAGGGCGGAAAGCATGCCAAGGGCGAGCGCTGGCCCCACGCCGGTGGCGCCGAGGAGCTTGCGGAACACGCGGCGGTCGAAGGTCGCGTGGAAACCGTAGAGCAGCCACTCGTCCTCGCGTACCACGAGGTGCGTGTGCAGGGTGACCTTTTCCCCCACCCGCGGCAGCTTCTCGTAGGTCGCGAGCGGAATCGCGAGTTCGTAGCCCACACCGCCCGCCGTCATGACTTCGACGTGGTCGAGATCCTTCGCGAGCAGTGTGCCCGTGACGATGGTAAGCACTAGGCGAGGCGTGCCGGTCGTGCCCGCGGCGCCGCGGTGAGGGCGGCGATGGTCGGGACGCGCGTGCGCATGCAGAGCGTGATCGCGGCCGCGACCCCGTCGGCGGCGTCCGACGGCGTGGGCGGAGCCTGCAACCGCAGCAGGCGCGTCACCATGAACTGGACCTGATCCTTGCTCGCGGCGCCGGCCCCCACGACGGCTTTTTTCACCACGGCTGGCGCGAACTCGTGCACGGTGAGCCCGGCGCGCTCACCGGCGAGCATGATCACGCCGCGCGCGTGGCCGAGCGCGACCGTGGTGCGCACGTTGCGCGCGTAGAAGACGTCTTCGAGCGCAAGCGCGTCGGGCCGGTGGCGCTCGATGATCTCCACGATCCCGTCGAAGATCCCGGCGAGCCTGGAGGGGAGAGGGTCGCGTGATTTCGTCCGGATCACGCCGCACTCGACGAGCGACATCTGCCCGCCGGGTCGGAGCCTCACGAGGCCATATCCGGTGACCGCGGTCCCCGGATCGACGCCTAACGCGAGCACGTGGCGGGGCCCGTCATGCGTCGGCCAGCTCCGCCACGTCCATGTCGAAGTTCGCGTCGACCTTCTGGACGTCGTCGAGTTCCTCGAGGGCCTCGATCAGCTTGATCAGCGCCCTCGCGTCCGATCCCTCGACCCGAACCGTCTGCTTCGGGATCCAGGCGATCTCGGCGTCGGTCGCGACGATGCCCTTGCCTTCGAGCGCCGTTCGGACGGCGTGGAAGTCGGCCGGGTCGGTGCTGACCACGAACTGGTCGTCCTCGCGGGCAAAGTCCGCGGCCCCGGACTCGAGGGCGGCTTCGAGCGTCGGATCTTCGTCGTATTTCGCCGCGTCGAGGTACAGCTGGCCCTTGCGCTCGAACATCCAGGACACGGAGTTCGTCGCTCCCATGTTCCCGTTGCCGCGAGACAGCTTGTGTCGGACTTCGGCGACCGTGCGCGTGGCGTTGTCGGTGAGCGCATGGATCATGAGAGCGACTCCGCCCGGTCCGAAGCCCTCGTAGGTCACCTCGACGTAGTCCACACCCTCCAGTTCGCCGGTGCCCTTCTTGATGGCGCGCTCGATGTTGTCCTTGGGCATGGACGAGGCCTTGGCGGCGTCGATGGCGGTGCGGAGTCGTGGGTTGCCGCCAGGGTCACCGCCGCCCTGTTTCGCGGCGACCGTGATCTCGCGAATGAGCTTGGTGAACATGGCGCCACGCTTGGCGTCGGTGGCTGCCTTGTAGTGCTTGATCTGCTTCCATTTACTGTGGCCGGCCATGCTTCGGATGGGGCTGGGGTGCGTGGGAAATATAGGGACGCTCCGACACCGTTGTCCGCCGTCGTGGCCTCCGGTTCGCGCACCCGGGCTCACCCGAGGTTTGCCGCGTGCCCGCCGTGTTCCCCGGGCGCTGACTTGCAGCGGGTGAGCCGTCCGGCAGCGGTGCTGCGCGTGTTTCCGGAGCACCCGACCCCACCCGCCCATGCCTACCCATCATCTCCAACGCATCCGCGCTGCGCTCCTGCCCGTCGCGCTCGCCGCTGCGGTCCCCACCCTCGCGTCGGCGGCAGACGTCGCGCCTGACCCCGTGTCTGCGGCCTCGAGTCCGTTCGGTGCGACGGTGCTCGCCGTGGTCGCGCTCGCCGTTGGCGTATGGGTGATCCGTCGACGCAAGCGCTGACCCACGCGTCCGCGCGGCGCTTCAGCGCGCTTGCCGGAGCGTGCGTCCTTGCCGCCACCGCGCTGGTGGCGACGGTTCCACTCGAACTGGCGCTGGCCAGCGTGTTCCTGTTTGCGGGGCCGCACAACTGGATGGAGTTTCGCTATGCGATCGCGCGACTCCCGTCACGTCTTTCGCCGTTCCGCGAGTTCTTCCTCGTCGCGATCGCCGGCATGGTGCTGTTGACCGTTGGGGCGCTCGCGATCCCCGGCGCCGCACGATTCGGCGGTTCGACGACGACGCTCGCGCGCTGGGCCACGGCGTGGAACCTGGCACTGGTCGGGTGGATCGCCGCCCTCGCGTTCCTGCGCAGCCGACAGAAGCCGGTCCGCGACTGGACGTGGGTGCTGCCGGTCGCGCTGGTGGCGGCGTCGCTCGCGTGCTGGAATCCCGGTGTGTGGTCGCTGCTGCTGGTGTACGCGCATCCGATCGTCTCGTTCGTCGTGCTCGATCGGGAGCTGGGGCGTCACCATCGACACTGGCGTCCGGCGTATCGCGCGCTGCTCGCTGCGCTGCCGCTGTTGATCGTGGTGCTCCTGTGGTCGTTGCGTGACGCGGGCCCGCTCCCCGGCGAGGGAACGGATGCGTTGACGATGCGGATCGTCGCGCAGGCCGGTGGCGTTCAGCTTACGTGGCTCGGCCCCCGCGCACTCGTCGCCACGCTCGCGCTCCTGGAGCTCCTGCACTACGCCGTTTGGATCGTGGTCATGCCGGTCGTCACGGGCATGGGCGCGCCGTGGCGCCGCGTGCGCGTGGCCATCGTCCGCGACAGCGTGGTGCGACGACGCGTGGTGCGGTTCGCATTCGGTGGGCTTGCTGTCGCCGTCGTGGCACTCTGGGTCGCGTTCACGGCCGACTACGCTCGGGCCCGCGACGTGTATTTCACGCTGGCGATCGCACACGTGCTGGGCGAGGTCCCCATGCTGCTCAGGCTCGCTTGATGACATGGCTCGCGCTGGGGAACCTGGGAGTGGCATGGCTCCTGACGGTGGCCGTCGAGGGTGTGGTGCTGTGGTATCTGCTGCACCCGATGCATGCACCGCGCACGCGATGGTTTGCCGCGGCGTGGCTTTCGGCGTGTACGCTCCCGCTCGTGCATCTGGGGTTCCCGGCCTTGCGCGCATTCGGCGCGTCGGACGCGGCGTGGATCGCCCTCGCCGAGGTGTTCGCGCCGTTGGCAGAGGTCGCCTTGTTTGCGCTCGTGGTGGCGCCGGTTCCGGCAGGGCACCGGCTTGCGGCAGGGAGCGGTGCCATCGCCGCCGCGCGTCGACGAGACGCGACCGCCATCGTGATCGCAAACCTTGCCTCGTTCGCCGTCGGCCTCCTGCTGCGCTGAGCGGTGCACCTGGGGCCGCGCGCGGCGTGGGCTTCCGCGTCCGGACACGCGCCGCGGCAACGGGCGCGGGAACGGCGCCACGTCAGGCACGCCGCTGCGCGCCACGGGGTGATATCTTCGCGTCGACCAATTGCCGGCGGAGCATGACCGTTCCCGAGTGGCTCGAGCCAATGGCCGCCACGCTCACGCAAGAGCGATTCAGCGGCGATGCGTGGACCTTCGAACGCAAATTCGACGGCATCCGGCTGATGGCGCACAAGGCCGGTGACGACGTCACGTTGCTCTCGCGCAATCGGCTGACGCATCACCATCCGACGATTGTCGCGGCCATCCGCGCCCTGCCCGCATCGGAGCTCATTCTCGATGGCGAGGCGATGGGGGTCTGGGGAAAGGCCGCGGCGTTCGGGTATCACGTCTTCGACGTGTTGTGGCTCGACGGCCGCGCGGTGACCGGCCTGCCGCTCGATGCACGCCGTGCGCTGCTGGACACGCTCCCGTTGCGGCCCCCGCTTGTTCGCGTCGAACCCCTCGACGGCGATGCGCCGTGGGAGCGCGCGTGTCGCGAAGGGTGGGAGGGGGTGATCGCCAAGCGGCGCGATTCGATCTACGAGCACAAGCGGTCGAAGCACTGGCTCAAGATGAAGTGCGAGGTGTCGCAGGACTTCGTCGTTGGCGGGTTCACCGATCCGCAGGGCAAGCGCGCGGGCCTTGGGGCGCTGCTGGTGGGGTACTACGATGGCGATGACTTCGTTTTTGCCGGCAGGGTCGGCACCGGGTTCGACGTCGCGCTGCTGAACGCCCTGCGCGAGCAGCTCGATGCGCTGGCGGTGAGTGCGTCTCCGTTCACGCGTGCGACCGGCCTTCCGCGTGCCGGTCACTGGGTGCGCCCCGACGTTGTCGTGCGCGCCGCGTTCATCGAATGGACGGCGCACGGCAAGCTGCGGCATTCGCGGCTGCTCGGCGTTCGGCCTGGTCAGGTGCCGCGCGAGGTCACGCGGGTGACGGGATGATCACGCACCCCGAGAAGCTGCTGTTCCCGGCGGATGGCATCACCAAGGGTGATGTCGCGGCGTACTACGAGCGGGTCTCGCCATTCCTCGTGCCGTTTGCCCGAAGTCGACCGGTCACCATGGAGCGCTTTCCTCGCGGAATCGGCGAGGAGGGCTTCATGCAGAAGAACGTCGAGAAGGGATTCCCGGCCTGGCTCGAGCGGGTCACGGTGCCAAAGCAGGGGGGCGTGGTGAACTATCCGCTCATCACCGACCATCGGTCGCTCATGTGGGTCGTGAATCAGAACACGATCACCCCGCACGTGTGGGTGTCACGCGCGCCCGCGCTCGATCTGACCGACCTGCTGGTGTTCGACCTCGATCCCTCCGTCGATGACGCGCGCATGTTGCGGACCGCGACGCTGGGACTTCGAGCGCTGCTGGAGGAACTCGGCGTGCCGACGGGAATCAAGACCTCCGGCTCCAAGGGGTACCACATCGTGGTGCCGATCGAGCCGACGCCCGCGGGTGAGGCTGGCCGTTTCGCGGACGCGGTGGGGGCGCTGGCGACGGCGCGCGATCCCGAGCGCTTCACGCTGGCGTTTGCGAAGAAGGACCGCGGCCATCGCATCTTCATGGACACCGGTCGGAATCATCCCGGCGCGACGTTCGCGTGCGTGTACGCATTGCGTCCGCGACCGGGTGCCCCCGTGTCCGCGCCATGCACCTGGGAGGAGTTCGAGCGCGGCGACGCACCGCCGCAGCGCTTCACGTTGCGCGACATGAACGCGCGGCTCGATGCCGTTGGCGACCTGTGGTCGACCCTGTGGGACGGCGCGTCGTCGCTCGCAGAACCTGCGAAGCGGCTCCGCGCGCTCAAGGACACTTCCAGGTAGGCGCCGTCGATCAGGGCGCCCGCTCAACCCGGGGAACCGGCGCCCGCGCGCCCTGCGGCACGACCGTCGGCGTGTACCGAACCGGGACTCCAGTCGCCGAGGCACCGGCCATCGAGCGGAGCGCCCATTGCCGCGATGGTCTCCCTCGTTACCCTAGCCGAGTGGTGCGCGCGCGCCGAACTTCCGGTCGATGCCAGCCAGGACTACCAATGCCGATCAGGACTGATCTCGCACTCCTCGTGCTCCGTGTCGTCACGGGCCTGACGTTCATGGTGCACGGGCACGCCAAGCTGTTCGCCATGGGTCACGAGGGAGTCACGGGATTCTTCACCTCGCTGGGTATTCCGTTGCCGGGGATCGCGGCCTGGGGGGTGACCATTCTCGAGTTCTTTGGCGGCCTCGCCCTCGCCGCCGGGTTCCTGACCCGCCTGCTCGGTGTGCTCTTCTGCATCGACATGGTCGGCGCCATCGGTTTCGCCCTCTGGCCCAAGGGTTTCATGGGTGGTTTCGAGTTCGAACTCCTGCTGGGCACCGCGTCGATCGCACTCGCGTTCGCGGGTGGCGGCGCCTATTCGCTGGACAGCCGACTGGTCGCACGGGCGAAGCGAGCCGATGGCTAGCCGTCGGACGTTCGTTCGCGAGATCGGCGCGTCGATCGCCGCCGCCTCGCTGGCCAGCGAAGCGTTGGCCGCAGAGGCAAACGACCTGCAGCCGCGGGGCTCCGAGCGCCTCCTGGTGGACAACCCGCACCATCCGGCGCCGGCACCCGTCGGCGTGGATCGGCTTGCGTTGTCGTGGTACAAGGCGCGGTCGCAGGTACTGCGGGAGCGGGCCAGGGCGCGGGGCGCGCACGCCGTGCTCCTGCAGAGCGACGTCAACCTGGTGTATTTCACCGGCTGCTTTCGCGGCAGCGGTGAACGTACGACCTGGGCCCTGATGCCGGTGGACGAACGCGACACGGTCTACTGGTTCTCGCCGGCGATCGACCGGGATCTCATCACGTCGTGGTGGGCGACGGAGAACGACTACTACTTCTGCTACCCTCACGCCGAGGGCGGCTTTCCGAACCGCGGCGAGCTGGCGCGTGGCAATCGCGTGGACTTGTGGGCCTGGGTGCTGGGCAAGCTGGGTGCGCGCGGGCTCGGCGATCGCACCATCGCGCTCGATCGCGAACTCGGGCCCTCTGCACAACGGACGTGGGAGCGCGTGCTCCCCTCGGCAAAGGCGATCGATATCTCCGACGAATGCCTGCGTCTGCAGGTGATCAAGACCCCGGAAGAGATCGCACTCACGCAGCGCGCGTATCGCTACTTCGACAAGGTGCATGCGTTCGCGCGCGACTACATCCTCGAACACGGTACGCGCACGACCGATTACCAGATCGGGCAGGCGCTCGCATCGTACGGCATCAACCTCATGATGCGGGATGTGAGGCGCGACGGCAAACCCCACAGTGCAGTCGGCATGGAGGTGACGGGCAATTACGTGCGCACCGGGGTGGCGACGGCCTATCCGCACCCGAACCAGTTCTTCCATGCCCGGGTGGAACGAGGCAAGCCGCTGTACGTGAACTGCGACATCCTGCTCGGCGGCTACGGTGGTGAGGGCTATCGCAACTACATCCTGCTCCCATCGACGCAGCAGCACGATCGCATGTGGCAGGTAGTGGCTGACACGGTCCAGATGATCACCGAGGAAACGAAACCGGGCGCCGTGTGTTCGGAGATCGCGTACAAGGTGCACGCGTACCAGATCAAGCAGGGGATGCAGGAGTTCATCTATCACCGGCCGGGGCACGGACAGGGGCAGAACTTCGTCGGCCACCAGCCGCCGTTTCTCGCGCTGGGCGACGACACGGTGGTCGAGGAGGGCATGACGTTCTCCGTCGAGCCCGGTCTCTACGACGAAGCCTCGGGGATCGGCATCAACCCGAGCGACCGCCTGGTGGTGCTCCGGGATCGTGCCGTGCTGATGAGTCGGATCCCGTTCAGCAGGGAGTGGAGCTATCTTCGCGTATAGGCGGCCACGCGACCCGCAGTCCGTGGTTTGCCGGTCACGCCGATCGTGCGCCGTTCAACATCAACCGACCATGCGCCCATGAAGAGCCGCCGCGAGTTTCTCGAGATCGGGCTCACGACCCTCGGCGCGATGGCTGCGCTCGACCCGCGCACGCTGCGCGTCGCACCGCCGGCCCCGGCGGCAAAGAAGATCCTGATCCTTGGCGGGACGGGGTTCGTCGGGCCGCACGATGTGCGCGCCGCGCTCGCGCGCGGACACCAGGTCACGATCTTCAACCGCGGGCGCAGCGGCCCCAACCTGTTCGGGAAGGACGTCGAGCAGCTCGCCGGTGACCGCGCGAACAATCTCGATGCGCTCCGCGGACGCAGGTGGGACGCCGTCATCGACGAGTCAGCCTCCCAGAGCACCGCCCCCGAGTGGGTCAAGCAATCGGCCGGGCTCCTCAAGGACTCCACCGACCAGTACCTCTTCATATCCACGCGGTCGGTGTATCAGGACACGAGCCGGGTGCCGATGACGGCGGCCGCTCCCGTGCTGACGCTCGAGAACTCGCCGATACGCGAGGGAACTCCGCTTCCCTACGGTCACGCCAAGGCGTACGCCGAGAAGGAGGCGCACGCGGCGATGCCGGGTCGCGTGACCGTGGTGCGCCCGGGCCTGATCATCGGCCCGGAGGACGATACGGATCGATTCACGTATTGGCCCGTCCGGATCGCCCGCGGCGGCGAGGTGCTGGTGCCGGGTGATGGGAGCGACCGCGTGCAGATCATCGACGTGCGTGATCTGGTGGACTTTTGCGTGAAGCTGGTCGAAGATCGCACCTACGGCGTCTTCAATGCGGTGGCGCCGCACCTCGGCACGCCGTTCCGCGACTTCGTGAACCAGGTCCGCGCCGGCGTGGGTTCGGACCCCACCTTCACGTGGGTGGATGCCGAGTTCCTGCGCGCCAACGGCGCGAATCCGTATGGCCGCGAGCTGCCGGTGTTTCAGGTGATGCAGGGTCGGACCGCCGGCTTCGCGCAGTTTGACCTCACGCCCGAGATGAAGGCCGGACTCCGGTGGCGCCCGATGGAGACGACCGCGCGCGACACGCTCGCGTGGTGGCGCACGCTTCCCGCCGAGCGCCAGGCGGCGATCAGGACCGGCTTCACACCGGAGCGTGAGAAGGCGCTGCTCGAAGCGTGGAAGGAGCGCGGGAAAGGAGGCCACGAGTAGGGTGCGCTCCATGGGAGAGGGCGATAGGAATCGTTCCCATCGCCCTCTCTCGCGGACCGCCTGCCGTGCCAGCCTAGGGCGCTGTCATCGTGTAGATGATCGGCTGACCTCCGGGCAGCTTGCCGTTCTTGCCGATTTCGAGCGTACCATTCAGGCCCACGATCTGGCCCGCCTGGTCGAGGACGAGCTTCCCGAAGTACCTGGCGTCGATGCCGGTGAACCCGGCGTAGGTGCCGAGGCCGGTCGCCGTGAAGTTGCCCTGATCGTCCAGCGTACCCCGGACCTGGATCCAGGGACCGTCACCCTCGATGGTCACGTTGTGGACGGCCAGGGACTGTCGCATGGACACACGAGGCCGTGAGTCGTCGTCGTCATCATCGCGACGGAAGCGCCCTCGCCGGCGCGGCCCCATGCGGCCGAAGTTCTCGTGGCTCTGGTCGCCCCCGGAGGGCGCCACGCGTGTGTCGATCTCCTTCGTCACGCAGGCACTCGCCGGCATGCCGGGCTTGAAGCTCTTGCCGTCATCATTGACCGTGCCGATCAACGCGACGTTCTTCGCGCCGGCGCCGCCGGGAGCGCCGGGGCCCGCGCCGGGAGCCGCGTTGCCGCCGTTCATGGTCTGCAGATAGTCGATCGTCCCGTTAGGCGCCTTGGTGCCGCTGCCGTTCGTGCCACCGGTACCGGGCGTGCCACTGGCAAGGCCGCCCAGACCTCCGTTCCCCCCGGGAAGCCAGGGCAGCACGTCGCACGTGCCGAAGCCGTTGCCGCCCCAGGCAAACGCATACTGCACCACGCCGCCCATGCCGGGCCCACCCGGCCAGCTGTTGCCTCCCTTGGTGTTGTCCTGCACGCGAGCATTGCCGCCGGGGCCGCCCGTGGCGTTGGCATCACCACTCTTCGCGCCGTCACGGAATTGCGCATTGCCGTGGCCACCGTCGCCCGCGCGCACCGCGGCCACGCCGCCGCGACCGGCCGGACCGGCGGTCACCGTAATGTTGGCCGCCCCCGTGACCACACCGGCGAAATAGTCGCCAATCACGCGCTTGATCACGGCCTCATCACCGATCGTGGCCCCCTTGCCCCCGGTCGCCGTCGCGGTCTCCCCGGGCGTGGCGGGCACCGTCGAGGCATCCTTGCCGCGGTCACCGCCGATCGATGCACCACCGCCAAGTGCCACGTCCGGGGTGTCACTCGTGTTGGCGGGCAGGTTGAGATAGACGTCGAGGCCTGAAGGGCGGACGTCGGTTCCCATCGCCCCATTGACCGAGATGCCACCTCCCGCGCCGGCGTTGCCCCCGGTGCCTACCTTTCGCGTGCCAGCGCCGCCATCGACGGCGTCGCCGCCACGACCGCCGGCCTGTGCGAACAGGACGCTCACTTCGAACGTGATGCGTCCATCCGACTGCACGAACACGCTGCCGCCGGCGCCACCGTTGCCGCCAAGCGCTGGCTGTGTCGGTGTAGAGGTGCCCTTGCCGCCGCGGCCGCCGCCCTGGGAGGTCATGCGCAGCCCGAGCGCCTGCAGGTGCCCGCCACACTCCAGTGTGACGTCGCCGCCCCTGGATCCGTTGCCGCCGTTAGGCGAGGCATCGGCGCCCGGGGCGGCCAGCCCTCCGGATCCGATCTGCGTGTGCTGGATGACGCAGGGATCGAGCAGCGTGTCTGCGGCCGTGCCGGCGACCCGTGCGCGCACGCGCCCCAGTCCCGCCGCGGGTCGACTCGTGACGACGATGCTGCCACTGCTGGTGATGGTGGCGGAGTCGAGCCGGATGCCACCTTCGCTGCGCAGGAGCAGGTCCGGCGGCGTGCCCGTCGTCGTGGCACAGCGGTTGGTCACTGTGCCGCGGGTGAGCAACGAGCGGCCGGTGATCGACACCGCGCTGCAGTTCGCACGCACCGAGCCGTGGATCTCGATCGGGCCGGAGGAGCGCAGGGTGAGTGGCCCGGCGACGGTCACGGTCACGGCGCGCGGCACTCTGAGCGCCGACACATCGACGGTCCCGCTGATCGTCGTGTCTCGGGTGAGCGAAAGGTCGAGGCCGACGACGCTGACCGTAGCGACGGCCGTGCGCCCCTCGACAGTTGCCGTGACCTGTGCTGTCCCCAGTGCCACGGCGGTGAGCGTCGTCGTGTTTCCGGTGGCTGTCACCGTGGCAACCGATGGACTGCCGGACGTCCACGTAACGACGCGATTGGTGAGCGCCCCGCCCGCCGAGTCCAGCGGGGTCGCGGAGAGGGTCAGCGTCCGGCCCACGATCACCGATGCCGAAGCCGGTGTGACCGTGACGGACGCCACGGGTACGGGAGCCACCGTGATCGCCACCGACCCGCTCACGCCTTCGCTCGTCGCCGTGATCGTGGCGTTCCCAACGCTGACGGCGGTGATCGTCGTGCTGGCGCCGGCCGCCGCGACGGTTGCCACGGCCGCGTTCGACGTGGTCCACGCGATGGTGCGACCGGTCAGAGCGTTTCCCGCCGCATCACGCAGCGCGGCGGTTGCGGTGCTCGATCGCCCGACCAGGATCGAGGTCGCGGCGGCAGTCACGGCCACCGTGGCCACCGGAGGCGGAGTGACAACGACCTGTACGGTGCCAACGACGCCATCGGCGGCGGCGGAAATAGTCGCCGTCCCCACCGCGACCCCGGTCACGAGACCAGCCGTCGAGACGGTGGCAACGCCGGTCGACTGACTTGACCACATCACCGGTCGATTGAGCGCCGCGCCACCTGCGTCCCGCACGGTGGCGGTCAGTTGAACCGTGCTCCCCGCGATGATGGTTGGCGTCGCCGGAGTGATTTCGATTCGTGCCGGCGCCGGCGGGTCGGATCCCCCATCGTCTCCGCAGCCGGATCCGGCGAGGAGGACCAGGGTGAGAATCAAGCGGGGACGTGGACGGATAGACGGCATTGCGGGCTCCGGAAGGGCTCTCCGGAGTTACGCGTCGATCGCGGCTGCGCCCGGCCAGCGTCGCTCGCGCTGATCGCGAGTTCGTGGGACGACCGGACCTCATGGAACTCGCGTGCGACGTCTCTGCGCCAGCGCAGGCCGACCCGCAGGCCCTGGTCACGGTGCCGGGCAGGTGAAGAAGGCTGCACCTGCGCATCGTGCAAATCGGTACGGCGGCCCGGGCCGAGCGTCAGCCAAGGCTGCCGCTCGGTGAACCGGTCAGGGTTCCACCATGTCCTCGAACCGCAGCCACGCCTTGAAGTAGAACAGATCGGCGTAGCCTAACGAGCCGTCGCGACTCTTGCGCACGTGCACCTCGGCGGCGCCATCGATATCGTTGGCGGCGTGATACTGTTCTTCGCGGTACAGTCCCAGGACGATGTCGGCGTGGTGGGCCAGCGCGCCCAGGATACCGAGGTCCTCGAGTTGAGGCCGCGGATCGGCCCGTTCGCGGACCGGCACGGCCAGATGGCTCACCGCGAGGACCACACACTGCCGCCGAACGGCGAGCGACTTGAGCTGGAGCACCGCGTGGGCCAGTTCCTCGTCCCTGGGCAGGCGACCGACAGCGAGAGACTGTACCGGGTCCACCACGAGCAGGTCGAGGCCGAGGTGCTCGATGAGCAGGTCGGACAGCCCGGCCACGCCGTTGGGCGCGACGTGCGAGAACATGGGCGCGCGCTCGCGCAGGCGGAGCGCGGCGGCCGCGACGGACGCGCGCCCGGCTTCGTCGAGCGTGCCGTGTCGCAGGTCGTCGACGCGCGCGCGTCCCGTCATCGCGAGGGCGCGTTCGAAGAGTCGCTCGGGTCCGTATTCGCCGGAGAACAGTGCCACGTCGTATTCGGCCTCGGCGGCGCGCAGGGCGATGGCCATGGCGAGGGCGGACTTGCCGCAGCCACTGTCGCCGGCGAGGACCACGAGATCCCCGCGGCGCGGGCCACCGCTCAGGAGCGCGTCGAGGCTGGGAAAGCCCGTGGGAACCGCGTCGAGGCGCCCACCGTGCGCGTCCACGCCGGCGAGGTACGAGATGGCGTCGAACGGGCGGGCATCCGCGCCGTCGTCGTTAGGCGCGACGTCGCTCATGCGGCGGGCGCCAGGCGGCCGGCGAGTGCCCTGAGGTCGGTGCGGGCAACGCCGTCGATCGTGCGCGCCGAGAGGGCCAGGGCGCGCTCCCACGCCGCGGCCACGGCAGAGCGCTCCCCTCGCGCCACGGCGTCGACGAGCTGCACGAACGCCGAGCGACACGGCGCCGGCAGCGACATCGATTGGAGCCAGAGTCGGGCCGCGGCTGTTCGCGCCGGTGCGGCGCCCGGGGAGTCCGGCGCCCCGCTCCAGGCCCACAGCACTCTCGCCGCGACAAACGTGGCCAGCACCAGCTCGCGCTCGCCTCCGAGGGGCAGCCGCTCCGCCAGCGCGACGAGCGCGCGGAAACGGAACGTCGGGGGCGTCAGGGCATATGGAGGAAGGGCGCTCACGGGCCGCAATCTAGGCGCCCACCGCCACTCGGCAAACGCGCGATTTTCCCCTTACATTCGACTCCATGCCGCCGCTGCCCAGGATCGGCCAACCACCCAAAGCCGTGCTCTGGGTCGACGACGAAGCCGAGTTGCTGGAGCCCCACCGGCTCTTCCTCGCGGAAAAGGGGATCGACGTCTCCGTCGCGACCAACGCCGACGACGCGGTGGAGATGATCCGCCGCAAGCCGTATGACCTGCTGCTCCTCGACGAACAGATGCCCGGCCGCCGCGGCCTGGACGCGTTTCGCGAGGTGCGCGAGGTCGCGCCCACGATGCCGGTGGTCATGATCACCAAGTCGGAGGACGACGCCACCCTGCGCGAGGCGTTAGGCGCGGACGTCCGCGACTACCTGGTGAAGCCGGTGAGCCCGCGGCAGGTCCTGTCGGCGGTCACGCGCGTGCTCGAGGGGCCGCGCATTCGACAGCAGGCCGTGGCCCGGGCGTTCGTCGAGCGGTTCCGGGCCATGGAACTCGAGCGCCGGCCCGACCTCGAGTGGCGGGGCTGGATCGAGCGCTTCGACGAACTGATGCGCTGGGACGTCGACCTCGCCGGCGCTGGCGAATCGGGACTCTACGATTCACTGCGCGGGCTCTACCCGGACATGCATCGTGAGTTCTTCGCGTACATGCAGCAGGCGTACCCGGGGTGGCTGCGTGACCTCGAGGGCGATCGGCCACCGCTGTCGATCGACGTCGTGCCGGAGTTCGTGCTGCCAGTCCTCGCCCGCGACACGCGCGTGGTGCTGGTCGTGGTCGACTGCATGCGCCTCGACCAGTGGCGCGTGATCGAGTCCACGGTGTCATCACTCTTTGACGTCGAAACCACGCACTACTTTGCGGTGCTCCCCACCGCCACGCCGTACGCGCGCAACGCGCTGTTCAGCGGCCTGTTTCCAGGCGAGATCGCGGCACGCTTCCCGGACTGGTGGGGCGAGCGGGACGACGAATCCCTCAACGCCCACGAGCGCGAGCTGCTCGAAGCGCAGTTGATGGAGCTCAGGGTCCAGGCCTCGGTCCGCTATCAGAAGATCTCCACGCCCGGCGACTCGGACGAACTGGAGCGCCACATCGCCACCGCGATCGGCCCCGAGGGGATCAGCGCGTTCGTCTTCAACTTCGTGGACCTGCTCACCCACGGTCGCTCGGAGTCCGCCATCCTGTACGAGGTCGCGCGCGACGAGATCGCGCTCCGGCAGCTCACGCTGCAATGGTTCCAGCGATCCGCGCTCCTGTCGCTTCTGCGCGAGGCGGCACGGCGCAAGGTGGCCGTGGTTCTCACCAGCGACCACGGCTCCATTCACTGCACCACGCCGGCCACGGTCTTCGCCAAGCGCGACGCGACGCACAACCTCCGCTACAAGTTTGGCGAAGACCTCCGTGCCGAGCGCCCCGACCAGGCGATGCTCGTCACGAACGAGGATCTGCTCCGGCTCCCGCGTCGCGGCCTCGGCGCAAACACACTGCTCGCGGTCGGCAACACGTTCTTTGTCTACCCGACCAAGCTGCGCGAGTACCAGAGCCGGTATCGCGGCTCGTTCCTGCACGGGGGCGTGACACCGGAAGAATGCATTGTGCCGCTGGCGCTCCTCACGCCCAGGTAGCGGCATGACCAGACGCCGGGCCTGCGCCGGGTGGCGGACCCCGCGCTGACCAACGCCATGCTGCGCCGCCTTTTTCCCTTTCTCCGCCCGCACGCCGCGAGGATGTCGGCCACCATCGCCTGCAACCTCATCGCGGCGTGGCTCGACGTGTTCTCGTTCACGCTGCTCATCCCGTTTCTGAGCCAGCTCTTCGCCGTTCCGGTGCCGGGCAGCGCGATCGTCGCGTTTCAGCAGCGCGTCATCGGCTGGTTCCTCGCCAGCGGTGCCGGCGATCCCATGGCGTCGCTCCGGAACCTGGTCATCGTCATCGTCGTCGCCGTCACGGCCAAGAACGCCTTCGTGTGGCTGAGCGGGCAACTCGGCGCGTCGGTACAGGAGGGCGTGACCCGCGACCTGCGCAACGCCGTCTATGCACACCTCCAGCGCATGCCGCTGACCTGGTACACCCGCACCAGAGCCGGGCAGATCCTCGCGCGCGTGATGACCGACACGCAGCAGACGAAGCAGGTCATCACCGAGGCCGTGACCCGATCCATCCAGAGCGCGGCGATGGTCGTGACGGCCATCGTCGCGATGTTCGTGATGTCGTGGCGGCTCTCGCTCCTCGCGCTGGTGGTCGCGCCGATCCTCATCGGCCTGCTGCAACCCATTCTCCGCAAACTGCGGAAGGGCCACCGACGGCTCGGCAACCAGTACGGCGACCTCACCAGCATCGTGCAGGAGTCGGTGGCCGGTGTGCGCCTCGTGAAATCGTATCGCGGCGAACCGTACGAGATCGACCGCTTCCGCGAGGCGAGCGGTCGCTATTCACGCGGCATGGTGCGCATCAACCGGCTCAGCCTCATGGCGCAGCCGATCACCGAGACCGTGGCGACCGGCATCGCCATGCTCATCCTGTGGGTGGGCGCTCGTGAAGTCCTCGGCGCCGGTACACTCAGCGGCGCGGAACTCATCACCTTCCTCGCCATGGTGATGCGCATGCTGCAGCCGCTCAAGCAGCTGTCGCAGGTGCCGGCCGTCGCCCAGCAATCCCTGGCCGCCGCCGATCGGATCTTCGAGGTGCTCGACCATCCCGTGGAGGACGACCGTGGGTCATGCACCGTCCGCGGCCTCGAGCGCGAGGTCCGCTTTGACGACGTGCGTTTTGCCTACGATGACGGCGACGTGTTGCAGGACATCAGTTTCACGGCGCGCCAGGGCGATGTGGTGGCGCTGGTCGGCGCGAGCGGAGCGGGGAAGAGCACGCTCGTGGACCTGATTCCGCGCTTCTACACCCCCACGGGAGGGCGCATCACGATCGACGGGGTGGACACGAGAGACCTCACCCTCGAGTCGTTGCGATCGCTCACGGGCGTCGTGTCCCAGGACACGGTCCTGTTCAACGACACGGTTCGGAACAACATCGCGTATGCCGCCCCCGGTCGGTACACCGATGCGCAGATCGAGGCGGCCGCGCGCGCCGCGAATGCCCACGCGTTCATCGCCGAGCTGCCGGACGGATACGACACGATCCTGGGTGAACGCGGCACGCGCCTCTCCGGCGGGCAGCGGCAGCGCCTCGCGATCGCGCGCGCCCTGCTCACCGACCCGCCGATCCTCATCCTCGATGAGGCGACTTCCGCGCTCGACACGGAGTCCGAGCGCCTCGTGCAGGAGGCCATCGATCGTCTGCTGGCCGGACGCACGGTGTTCGTGATCGCGCACCGTCTGTCCACGATCCAGCACGCGACGCAGATCCTCGTGCTCGAGCGTGGTCGCATCGTGGAACGTGGAACGCATCGAGAGCTGATGGGGGCGAGCGGGGCCTACCGGCGACTGCACGACCTGCAGTTCGCTGATCGCCGCGTCCCCGCCGGGGCCTGACGTGCGCCTGCTCTTCCTGGAGACCTCGGGCGCCTGGACCGGCGCGTCGCGCATCTTCACCGCCGTTGCGCATGCCCTGGCGACGCGCGGCCACGAGACGGCGATCCTCGGGCCCGAGGGCAGCGACCTCGTTCGCAGCGCGCGCACGTCGCGGGCGCGGGTGTTCGAGCTCGAAGGCGAACGCCGACGAACCGGTCGTGACGCCGCGCAGCTGGCCGCGCGACTCGTTGAGTTTCCGGCAGATACCGTGTTCGTGCACGGCGACGCATCGCACCTGGTCGCCGCACGCGCGCTCACGAAGACTCGCAAGGGCTTGCTCGTCAGGCGCCTTGGTGCGGGCGAGACGCTCGAACCGACGCGCCGCACCCGCCAGGCCGAAAAGGCGTGGCCGGTGCGCTACCTCTACACGACCGAAACGCCTCGCACGGGCCACGCGGCGCCGAGCGGCACGATGAGCGCGTTGCGCGCCGACCTGGGCGTGCCCGTTCCGGATGGTCCGCCGGCAATCGTCGACGATGGGTACGCCGTGCTGGCGTGCATTGCCACGCGAGAGGCACTGCGCCGGGCCACCAACGTGCTTCGCGCTGGCGCGCTCCTCGCCCACCAGCACCCCGGCCTTCGGCTCCGGGTGATTGGATCGGCCGCCAGCGACCCTGACCTGCAAGTGCTCGCCTCCGCGCTCGGCCTCGCGCGGCGCGTGGAGTGGTTCTCGCAGGCCGCGAGCATCGGAACCGCGCTCGAGGGAGCGTCCGCCGGCTGGGTGGTCGCCGATGGAGACGACGCGGGACTCGGCATGCTGCAACTCATGGCGCACGGCGTCGTGCCGCTCGCCGAACGCACGCCGGTGGCGATGCGATACGTCACGCCGAGCGTGCACGGGATCCTGATGGCGACGCTCGATCCTCCCGCCATGGCCGCCGAGACGACGCTGCTGCTCGCCGATCGTGAGCGGCGCGCCACGATGGGCGCTGCCGGCCGCGCGCGGGTGGAGCGGGAGTTCACGCTGCGCGACATGCTCGCCGGGTTCGAGCAGGCGGCGCGCGGGTCGCGCGATCGACGGACGCCCGCATGACGCCGGTGCCTGTGAGCGTCGTCATTGCGGCGCGCGATGAAGGCCGGGAGATCGGTGAGTGCATCGCGAGCGTGTCGTGGGCGGCCGAGGTGATCGTCGTGGAGAACGATTCGACCGACGACACGATCGAACGCGCGCGCGCCGCCGGGGCGACCGTGATGTCGCATCCGTTCCGCACCATCGGGGCGCAGCGCAACGCGGCGATCGAGCGGGCGTCGCACGCGTGGGTCCTCGTGGTCGATGCCGATGAGCGCGGCACGCCCGCCCTGGCCGAGGCAGTCCGTGCCGTCGTCGCCAACATCGACAGCGCGCCGGCCTGGCGGGCGCCGCGAAGGAACTTTTTCCTGGGGCGCGAGATCCGGCACGGCGGCTGGGAGCGCGACCGACCCGTCCGGCTCTTTCGTCGCAGCCTCCGCTACGACGAGCGGCCCGTTCACGAGCATGTGATCGTGCATGGCGCGGTCGACACACTGAAGGCGCCGCTGCTGCACACGCCGTACGCCACGCTCTCGGAGTACTTCGACAAGCTGCACCGCTACTCGCGCTGGTGGGCCGAACAGCATGCGGCGCGCGGCCGGCGGGCGTCGATGCTCGACCTGACCCTGCGCCCCCTGGCGCGGTTCTTCACGATGCTCGTGCTCCGTCGAGGGTTCCTCGATGGACCTCACGGCGTGATCATCGCCGTTCTTGGTGCGATGAGCGTTGCGGCCAAATACGCGCAGCTTTGGGTCCTCTCCCACGAGACCTGACCACCACCCCGTCATTCCCTGCTCCCCGTACTGCCCGCCATGCGCCACCTGTTTGTGACCCAGGACTACCCGCCCGACCTCGGGGGCATGGCGCGTCGGCACGTTGAGCTGTGCCGGCGGCTCGCGCCTGACGAGGTCGTGGTGTCCACCGTCGCGGCCAGCGGAGCTGAAGCGTTCGATCGCGGGGAGGCGTATCGCATCCGCCGGGAACCGTTCCCGTTTCGTGAGGCGAAGCGCCTGACGAGGCAGGTCGCGTGGAGCGCGGGCATCGCGCACGAGGCGGCCGGTGGGCGGACGATCATCCATCTCGGCAACATCCGTCCCTGCGGCTACGCCGTGCAGCTCGCGACGCGGCGGGTACGCGTGCCCTACCTCGTGTACGTCAACGGCGGCGACCTGTTGCGCGAACAGCAGAAGGTGGGGCGGGCGCTGTCGCTCAAGCGCTGGTCGGCCCGCGACATCTTCGCGCGGTCGTCCGGCGTCGTGGCCAACTCGGCGTGGAGCGCAGATCTTGCGCGGCGCGTGATGCAACTCGCGGGCGTGCGGCATGCCCCGGAAGTGGCCGCGATCGACCTTGGGACGGATCCGCTGCAGTTCGCTCCGTCGCGGGACCGCGGGCTGCTCCGGCGCCGGCTCGGGATCGGCGATGCCCCGCTGCTCGTGACCGTCGCCCGGCTCGTCCCGCACAAGGGCCAGGACACCGTGGTCGAGGCGCTGGCATCGTTAGGCCCGACGGTGCGGTACCTGATCGTGGGGGACGGCGCCGACCGCGAACGGCTGGAGCGCATCGCCAACGCACGCCAGGTCGCCCATCGCCTGCACTTCAGCGGACCGCTCTCGGACGAGGAGGTGGCCGAGGCGTATGCGACGGCCACCGTGTACGTGGGGCTCTCGCGGCTCGACAACGGCATCAACGTCGAAGGGTTCGGCATCTCGTTCGTCGAAGCCTCGGCGAGCGGAGTGCCGGTCGTGGCCGGAGACTCCGGCGGCGTCCGCTCGGCGGTGCGACACGACGAGACCGGGTTCGTCATCCCGTCGGGCGATGCCGCGTCGGCGGCGGCAGCCATCGCCCGCCTGATCGACGACGCCGGCCTCAGGGGGCGCATGGGCGCCGCAGGCCGTCGCGCAGTGGAGACGCACTACAACTGGGACCGCGTGGCGCGCGAGACGCGGGCGTTTGCGCATCGCGTCACCGGGATCGCCACATGACCCCGCGGCTTCGCCATCGGTTCGAGTACGCTCTGTTGCGCCTGACGGTTGCCATCCTCCGCCTCGTGCCGTTCGACGTGGCGCGACGCATTGGTGAGGGACTCGGCACGCTCGGATGGCGGCTCGGGATCCGCCGGCAGGTCGTTGATGCCCAGGTGGCGGCCGCCTTTCCAGAGTTTGACCGCGAGCGGCATGCCGCCATCGCACGCGGCTCGTACGCCAACCTCGGTCGCGTCGCCATCGAGCTGGCGCTGTTGCCTCACCTCGGGCGCAAGGCATTCGACTCGCTCTTCGAGCCGGAGTCCGACCTCCACGTGGTGCAGGCTCTCCTCGCGGGCGAGGGGCGACTGATTGCCTGCTCGGGACACGTGGGCAACTGGGAACTGACCGGCGCGTTCCTCTCGATGCATGGCATTCCCGTCGATGCCGTGGCGCGGCACATGGCCAATCCGTTGCTCGACGGCTATCTGCTCCGCACACGGAGTCGCACCGGCATGCGTGTGCTGTTTGACACCGACTCCGTGTCGCACCTGATCCGCGGGATCAAGGAAGGACGCGTGGCGGGCCTGCTCGCCGACCAGGGGGTGCTGGGCCTCGCGTCCACGTACGTGCCGTTCTTTGGTCGTCCGGCCCGCACGCCGCGCGGGCCGGCCGTCCTCGCGCTCCGACTGGAGACACCAGTCGTCTTTTGTGCCGCCGTTCGACAACCAGGCGGGAAGTACCGGTTCCTTGCCCGCGAAATCGCGGTGGCGCAGACCGGCGATCGCGAGGCGGACGTCGAGGCGACCGTCGTGGCGTTCACCCGTGCGCTGGAAGAACTCGTCAGGCAGTATCCCGATCAGTACTTCTGGCAACACCGGCGCTGGAAGCGCCAGCCCGCCGACACGCCGCCAGCTCTTCGCGACCCCGTGGCCCTTGCCACGACCACGAGCACGCCCGACGACCGATGACCCTCGACGACATCGTCCGACGCGAGTTTCCACGACTGCTGGAGGGCGACACGGTATGGCTCAACAACGCCTCCACCGGCCCGTTGCCGGAGCGCGCGCTCGAGCTCTCCGGCGAGCTGGTCGAGCGACGATTGATGCCGTGGCGGTACGGCACGGAGGAGCAGTTCGGCGCCCTCGATGCATGTCGGGCCCACTGTGCACGCCTGATTGGCGCGTCGCCGAAAGAGATCGCGCTGACGGTGAACACGACGGCCGGGATCAACCTGGCCGCCCGTGCGTTGCCCCTCGGGCCTGGTGACGTGGTCATCGGCACCGATCGCGACTTTCCCGCGAACGCATACCCGTGGATGGCCGCGGCCAGGGATCGAGGATTCACGTTTCGCCAGGTGGCCTGCCGCGATGGTCTGTTTGACGAAGACGCAATCGTCGCGGCGCTCGACACACCCGGAGCCCGGGCCCTCGCCACGTCGTGGGTCTCGTTCGAGAGTGGCGTTCGGCTCGACCTCGATCGTCTTGGCGCCGAGTGTCGGCGGCGAGGCATCACCTTCATCGTGGATGCGATGCAGGGGCTTGGCCCCCTCACGCTGGACGTGTCGCGGACGCCGATTGACATCCTCGTGTGCGGCGGGCAGAAGTGGCTCCTCTCGCCGTGGGGTACTGGCTTTGCCTACCTCGGAAAGGATCTCGCGGCCCGGCTCGAGCCCATCAACGTGAGTTGGATGGCGGTGCGGGGCTCCGAGGACTTCTCGCGCCTCGTCGACTACCGCCTCGACTACCGCGACGATGCACGCCGGTTCGATGCCATCACGCTGCCCTACCAGGACTTTGCTGTGATGGCGGCGAGCCTTGCTCTCATGCACGAGATCGGCCCGGCCGCCATCGCCGAGCGTGTGCTCGAACGCACGACCCGGCTGGTGGCGTGGGCCGCGTCACGCGCTGAGATGCGGCTCGTGACGCCGGCCGCGCCGCATCGTCGCGCGGGAATCGTCTCCATCGCGCCGCCCGATCCGGTGGCGATGTCCAGCCGGCTGAATGCCGGCGGCATCGCGCATTCGCTGCGCGAGGGCGCGATTCGATTGGCCCCGTACTTCTTCACGCCCGCCGAGCATGTCGAGCGCGCTATCGATGTGTTGAGTCGGTAGGGCACCGGGCCGACTCCGCACGCGGACACACGGACAGCGCCCGTCGCCGGGGCGCCTGAAGCGAAGCGCCGACGTGCGTGCGTCGCGCAGCATGGATCGCAGATTGCCCGCTGCCACAGCGCGGGACGCTCGATCGCCGGCGCGTGCACACATGAACACACTGAGCGTATCAGCTCAGTTCGGCGATCCCCATCTCACGCCCGCCCTTGCGCACCAGCAGGAACTTCCCGTGGAGCGCGTCACTCGCCGGCACGTGGGTTTCATCCGCACCGATGCGTCGCCCGTTGATCGAGACTGCGCCCTGCTGCAGCTGGCGTCGCGCCTCGCCTCTGGACTTCACGAAGCCGAGGTCCACCAGCAGGTCGACGATCGGCAGGCCCTCGGCGGTCGAGGTCGTCCGCGCCAGCGGGAGTTCTCCGCGAAGCATCTCGAGCGTGTCCATCGATAGCGCATGCGCATCGGCGCGTTTGTCAAACACCACGCGCGATGCGTCCCGGGCGGCGCGGGCCGCAGCGTCCCCATGCACGCGCGCGGTCACCTCGTACGCCAACGCCGCCTGTGCCGCGCGGGATTCCGGTCGCTCGTCCACGTCGCGATCCAGCGCCTCGATGGCCTCGCGCTCCCGCAGCGAAAACATGCGGAGATACTGCTTCACGTTGCGATCGTCGACGTTGATCCAGAACTGGTAGAAGCGATACGGCGACGTTCGCGCCGCATCCAGCCACACGCTCGTGCCCTCCGCCGTCTTGCCGAACTTCTTGCCGTCGGCGGTCGTGACCAGCGGCAGCGTGATGCCGTGCGCATCGCCGCCGATCGAACGGCGAATGAGCTCCGTGCCGGCGGTGATGTTGCCCCACTGGTCGCTCCCGCCAAGCTGCAGCGAGACACCCTCGCGCCGGTACAGTTCGAGAAAATCATACGATTGCAGGAGCATGTACGAGAACTCCGTGTACGAGATCCCGCTCTCGAGCCGGGACTTCACCACATCCTTCGCCAGCATGTAGTTGACGCCAAAGTGCTTGCCGACGTCGCGCAGGAACGCGACGAGCGACATCGACAGGAGCCAGTCGGCGTTGTTGACCATCCGCGCGCCGCGTGGGCCGGAGAAGTCGAGGAAGCGCGAGAGCTGTGTGCGAATGGACTCGGCGTTGGCGGTCACCTGCTCCAGCGAGATCAGGTTCCGCTCGGCGCTCCTCCCGCTGGGGTCACCGATCATGCCCGTGCCGCCGCCCACCAGGGCGACTGGCCGATGGCCACAGCGTTGCAGGAACACCAGTCCCATCACCTGGACCAGGTGTCCCACGTGGAGCGAGCTGCCGGTGGGGTCGAACCCGATGTAGCCGGAGACCGGTCCCTTGCTCAGCGCTTCGGCGGCCCCGTCAGTGGCCTGGTGCAGGAGCCCCCGCCAGGAGAGCTCGTCAATGAAAGACGTCGTCATGCGGGAATAGTACCGAGGAACGACCGGAATCAGCGATCACGGCCATCGTAAGGCCGTCGCGAACGTCGCGGTGGCGACCGGGTACAGGCTGTCGTTGGGCGGTTTGGGAGGCGCGACCCTGGGCCGGCACGACATGGTCGCACGACGCCACCGGTCGCCGCGCCTACCCGATCATCCGCCGGGAGCCTACCTTCGACTTCACGATGCGCCGCGTCCTCGATCGCCTGACCCGCTGGTTCCGCCGCACGCCCGCTCGGCGCTCCGGCCCTTCGTGGTTCGCGCGTCATCCACGCCTGACCCGGGGTGTCGGCCTGGCCGTCGTCTTCTTCGGTTGCTTTGGCCTCGGCGGCGCCATCGGGGCGTGGACCCTCGTCTGCCGAAGCAATCGCTGCCCCGCAGTCACGGTCCTCGACAGCTACCAGCCGAGCCAGACGTCCAAGCTCTATGCCGTGGACGGCCGATTCGTGGCGGAACTGGGGATCGAGCGGCGGACGCTCGTGCAGTATGACGACATTCCGCCGGTGGTGCGCAACGCATTCGTGCAGACGGAAGACAAGCGCTTCTTTTCGCACGGCGGGATCGACTGGCTGCGCATTCCGGGGTCGATGCTGGCCAACCTCCGCCAGGGGGCGTTCGCCGAGGGGTTCTCGACGATCACGATGCAGCTGGCGCGCAACGTGTTCCCTGATCAGATCTCGCGCGAGCGTTCGGTTTCGTTAGGCAGCCTGGTGCGCAAGATTCGCGAGAGCCGCGTGGCGATGATGATCGAGGCGCGGTACCCCAAGCAGAAGATCCTCGAGTTGTACCTCAACCAGATCAACCTCGGCTCCGGGGCGTTCGGCATCGAGACGGCGTCTCAGCGCTACTTCGGCAAGTCGGTGCGGGACCTCAACCTGGCGGAGGCGGCGACGCTCGCGGCCATCCCCAAGGCGCCGACGCGCTACAACCCGCGCCGGTATCCCGATCGGGCCATCATGCGGCGCAACACGATCATCGAGCTGATGCGCCGCCAGGGCTCGATTTCCGACGACGACGCCTCGCTGGCCAAGGCCTATCCGCTGCAGCTCGCGCAGCGCACCGAGAGCGGTGACGTCGCCCCGTATTTCGTCGAGTGGGTGCGCCAGCAGCTGGAGAAGAAGTTCGGCGAGCGGTTGTACGACGAGGGACTTCGCGTCTACACCACGCTGGACCTCGACCTGCAGACCGCCGCGGACCGTGCCCTCGAGACGCAGATGCGCACCATCGAGTCCGGCAAGTACGGCAAGTACTCGCACACCACGATGGAGCAGTACCTCGCGCGCGGCGGCGGCGCGCAGACCTCCGCCAACCCCGAGTCGCCCTACCTGCAGGGAGCCTTCGTCGCGCTGGATCCCCGCACCGGCGCGGTCCGCGCCCTGATCGGCGGGCGCGACTACGACGACAGCAAGTTCAACCGCGCCACGCAGGCGCTTCGGCAGCCCGGGTCCACGTTCAAGCCGATTGTCTACGCCACCGCGGTGATGAACGGGCGGGCGCCGGCGACGGTATACGATGACTCTCCGATCGCATTGCCGCAGGTCGATGGTTCGATCTGGAGCCCGCGCAACTACGACGGAAAGTACGAGGGGCCGATGACGATGCGGACCGGGTTCGCCCAGTCGCGCAACATTGTCGCCATCCGCGCGGGCATGGACGTGGGCGAGAGCGCGGTGATCCAGATGGCCCGCGCCTTTGGCCTGCAGACGTTCATCCCGCCATACCCATCGATCTTCATCGGTTCGGCGGACGTCTACCCCATCCAGCTCATTGCCTCGTATTCCACGTTCGCCAACCTCGGCATGCGCTCGACGCCTAACGCGATTCTCCGCGTCGAGAATCAGCGGGGTGAGGTGCTGTGGAAGCCCGCGTATCAGTCCGAGGAGGTCATGAGCCCATCGGCGGCCTGGCTCATCGTCGACATGATGAAGGGCGTCGTGCAGCGTGGCACGGCGGCGGGGAGCGTGTGGGGCGCGGGCTTCCACGTCCCGTCGGGTGGCAAGACCGGGACGACCAACGACGGCGCCGATGTCTGGTACGTGGGGTACACCGCTGACCTCGTGGCCGGTGTCTGGATGGGCTTCGACGCGCCAAAGAAGATCATGCCGAACGCGCAGGGCGGGCGCCTCGCGGCGCCGGCGTTCACGCAGTTCATGCTCGAGGTGTACCGGCGCAAGCCGGTGCCCCCGGACTGGCCTCGGCCCGATGGTGTGGTCTTCGCGAGCACGTGCGGCGGTCCGCTCCAGGCTGGCGACTACTTCCTTGCCGGCACCGAGTCGGCGGCGTGCGCGGCCAATCCGTTCCAGATCCAGCCGCACGTCGACACCGCGGCGGCGCGTCCGGCCGCGCTCCCCGTGGCCCCGAAGCCGCAGGCCAAGGCCAGGAGCGACTCCACGAATCCGTTCAGGATTCCGCGATGATCGATCGTGTGTACGTGGCGCGATGGGTGCTGCCGATCGCCACCGCGCCCATCGCCCGCGGTGCGGTCGCCATCGAAGACGGACGCATCGTGTGGGTCGGGCCGGTCCAGGAAGCACCGCCCGGCCCGCGCATCGACCTTGGCGACTGTGCGCTCACGCCGGGGCTGGTCAACGTGCACGCGCACCTCGAACTCACACCGATGCGTGGGTGGCTCGAGGATCTTCCGTTCAGGCAATGGATCCTCCGCCTGACGAAGACGCGCGAGGCCACCATGACGGAGGCGCGTCGGTTGGCGGCGGCACGGGTGGGCCTCGCCGAAGGGCTGCTGGCGGGGATCACGACCTGGGCCGACGTGAGCGACTCGGGCGTTTCGCTCGACGCGATGGTCTCAATGGGCGTTCGCGGGATCGTCTTCAGGGAGGTCTTTGGCCCCGATCCCGCGCAGTGCCCCTCGGCGATCGGGGCACTGCGCACGCAGGTCGAATCGATGCGGGCCCGTTCGACGGACCTCGTCTCGGTCGGTGTCTCGCCGCACGCGCCGTACACGGTGAGCGACGCGCTCTTTCGGGCGACCGCGTCCCTGGCGCTCGATGACGGCTACCCGCTCACGGTCCATGTGGCCGAGGGTGCTGCCGAGGATGCGCTGGTGCGCGCAGGCAGCGGGGAGTTTGCCGAGGCCTGGCGTGCCCGTGGAATCGCGGTGTCGCCGCGCGCCCGATCGCCGATCGCGCTCCTGCACGACACGGGGATCCTGGTCACGCGCCCGTTGCTGGTGCACGCGGTCCGAGCGGACGCGGCCGACGTTGCCCTGGTGCGGGACAGCGGATCCCGCGTCGCCCACTGCCCGGCCTCCAACGCCAAGCTGGGCCACGGCATCGCGCCACTGCTGGAGCTGCGCGCGGCCGGAGTCCCGGTGGGGCTCGGGAGCGACTCGGTGGCGAGCAGCAACCGTGTGGACCTGCTGGACGAGGCGCGAGTGGCGGCGTTCCAGCAGCGGGTGCGACTGGGGCGACCCGACGCGCTCTCCGCTGGCGAGGCGCTGCGCATGGCCACCCTGGGTGGCGCCGAGTCGTTAGGCATGGGCCAGGCGATCGGTGCGCTGGTGCCGGGGCTGGCCGCGGACCTGGTGGCCTTTCCGCTCGACGGCGTGGGTGACGTCCCGGTGCATGCCCCCGAGCCGGCCCTGGTGTTTGGTGCGGCGGGTCGGCGGGCCCGGTTCGTGACCGTGGCCGGGCGCGAGCTGGTGCGCGATGGGGCTTTGCTGGCCGATATCCGCGCGGACGTGGCCGTGGTGCACGAGGCCGCGCTCGCCCTGGCCGAGCCCGTGTTGGCTGCGTCCGCGGTTCGGTAGGGAGCGCCGCCGCGCCTGCCCTTGCCGGCGTGCGCTGTGTAGTATTCGCGACGGAGAATCCCATGGCCGACCCTGCTTCGGGCAAGACTCAGAAGATCTGGCGCGATGGCGAGCTCGTGAACTGGAGCGACGCGACACTCCACGTCATGTCGCACGTCGTTCACTACGGCTCGTCCGTGTTCGAGGGCATCCGGTGCTACCAGACGCCCTCGGGCGGTGCCGTGTTCCGCTTGCGGGAACACATGCGCCGGCTCCTGGATTCGTCCAAGATCTATCGGTTTCCGCTGCGCTACTCCGTCGACGAGCTGGTGCAGGCGACGGTGGATACCGTGGCCGCCAACGACCTTCGGGAATGCTACATCCGCCCGGTGGTCGTGCGGACGGGCGAGCAGATGGGGTTCTACCCGGTGGGTGTGCCCGTGGAGTGTTTCATCATCTGCTGGAAGTGGGGCGCCTACCTGGGTCACGAGGCGCTCACCGAGGGCGTCGACGTGCGGGTCTCGAGCTGGCGACGCGCGGCGCCGGACACGTTTCCGGCGATGGCCAAGGCCGGCGGGAACTACATGAATTCCGGCCTTTCCAAGGTGGAGGCCAAGCAGGACGACTACAGCGAAGGCATCATGCTGGACTCGTTCGGCTTCATTGCCGAGGGCAGTGGCGAAAACCTCTTCCTCGTTCGTGATGGTGTGCTCTACACCTCGCAGATCGCCAACGGCATCCTGCACGGCATCACGAGGGACACGGTGATGCGGCTCGCCCGCGACATGGATCTGGAGGTCCGTGAAGCGCAGTTGCCGCGCGAGATGCTCTACCTCGCGGACGAGGCGTTCTTTACCGGGACGGCGGCGGAGATCACGCCGATTCGCTCGGTGGACCGTCTGCCGGTCGGGGCAGGAAAGCCCGGCGAGATCACCCGCCGGATCCAGCAGGAGTTCATGGGAATCGCCAAGGGGCGGCTCCCCGATCGTCATGGTTGGCTGACCCCGGTACCCGTGAGCGTGCCGGCATGATCACGACCGGCGCGTTGGGTCGCCCACACTCAGCAAGCGAGCGTGCAAGCAGGGCCCTCATCAGGGGTGGCTGGAGCAGTCCGCGTGCAGTGCGCGGTGCTGGTGTCTGCTCCCGTCCCATGGCATTGGACGGGAGTTTCGTTTTCAGGGACAGGAGGTCCCGGTGCTCGTAGGCTGTCTCGCACTCAATGCATCGTTCGAACCATTGACCATGGTTCCGCTCAAGCGTGCCCTGCGCCTGGTGATCGATGGCAAGGCGGAGATCGTCGAAGCGGATACGGGCAAGGTGATGCGCAGCGAGCGGCTGACCCTCCCGCGCCCTTCGGTCATTCGCCTGACACGATTCATCCACGTCCCACGGAAGTTCCGGCGGCAGGTTACGAATACGTTCCTGTTTGCGAGGGACGAGTACACGTGCCAGTACTGCGGCCGCGCGGCGTTCGATCTCAAGCCGCGTGAGGCCCTGACGCGCGATCACCTGATTCCGTTGTCGCGCGGCGGCACGAACGAGTGGACCAACGTTGTCACGGCCTGTTCGTCGTGCAACACGCGCAAGTCGAACCGGCTCCCGAGCGAAATCGGGATGCACCCGATGCATCCGCCCGTCGAGCCGCACTTCGTGCACCTGAGCTGGGCGGTGCGTCGCCTCACGCCGATCCAGTCGCGCTACATCCGCATGTTCTACGGCGCCGAAACACTGCGCCGGCTCGAAGGATTCGAGCGCCGGGCGCACGGCTGAAGGTCGCATCGGGCGGCGGCGTCCGCCCGATGTCCCGCAACTGCACCGGATCCGTCAGGGATCTCCGGCCGCACACCCCCGGGGCGGCGCAGGCAGATGCGGCGTCGCGATGCGCAGCGTCTGTACGAGGAAGCTTCGGGCCCCGGACGGCGACCGCCACCCGTCGTGACGTTCCAGGACTACCGGTGGGTCGCCCTCCGCATCAGCCCGGCTCGGGCCAACGATCTAACGGTCGGGCACCGGGACGGTAAAGCGCGGGCTCCGTGCCTCGAGCGTGCGCCGCTCACCGCCGAGCAGCCGGGAGACCAGCGTGCGCGCGCCGCGCCCGAGCGCCGTGCCGGGGTTCCTCTGCCCGCGCACCGCCGGCCCGAGGTCGCCACGGACCCAGCGCACCAGCTCGTCGAGATCGCCCACCGACATCATCTCGAGCGTCAGCGTGACGTTGTAGTACAACCGCGCTCCGGAAGGCGGAGGCCGGAACACCGGGCGGTAGGCACGCTCGACTTCCGCTGCTGCCGAGGTGTAGTCGCGGAACACGCCGAGGCTGCTCACCGAGTCGCCGGTCACGCGCACCGCCTCGAAGGTTCGCCCCATCGGGTCGTAGCGCACGCCGAGGTCCCACTCGACCGCGCGCAGCATGCGGTTGAACAATCCGCCGGTCGTCCACAGCTCAA
Source organism: Gemmatimonadaceae bacterium (assembly GCA_020846935.1). NCBI lineage: Bacteria > Pseudomonadati > Gemmatimonadota > Gemmatimonadia > Gemmatimonadales > Gemmatimonadaceae > Gemmatimonadaceae bacterium. The sequence continues at coordinate 105,264 of JADLCY010000001.1, read as the reverse complement.
CGCGGTAGTGCAGTCGCGCCGGAAAGCCATGGTCCATGAGTTCGCGAATGCGGCGATCGTCCAGCACATGGCTCGCGCGCACGAGCGGCCCGACCTCGCCCACGGAATCGCGGGGAGGCAGCGTGACCAGCAGCGCCGGGCGCTCCTGTGCCGCGCCGGGTGGCGCGGCGAGCAGGAAGGCGATGGCCGCGAGTCGTCGGAACCCGGCGCCCCTCACTAGAACCGCGGGCGCAACCGAATGAAGAAGTTGACCGGCGCCCCGGAGTGCGACAGCGACTTCGCCAGATAGAGCCCCAGGTCGTCCAGCACGAGGCCGATGCCGACATCGGTCCGAAACGTCGACAGCCTGGGGAACGAGGACTTCGCAAACGTGCGACCGCCATCGGGCGTCCCGACGAGCCAGCCGCGACCGGCATCGGCAAACACGACCCACTGCGTGCCACGGCCCCACCCGCGCCGCCGCCAGTGCCGATCCTCGTCGAGGATGCCGAAGGGGTCGAGGTCGAGATCCCCGCGGAACTCGACCTGCGCGAGCGCAAACCGCTCGCACTCGCCGGGCGTTCCCACGGGATTGAGGACGCCGGCCACGCCGTAGTTGCCGCACGTCAGGTAGTCCACCGCCGCCGGATCGTTGCGAAGCTCGAATCGCCGGAAGTCGTAGCCCGGCATGTTGGCGGGTCCGCCGAGCGAGAACCGGCGCTGCAGGGGCAGATCGTCGCCGCTCAGCCATCCGCCGGCCGCGACGCGAACGTTGAGCTGGGCGTTGGGCGCCACGCGCGTGTAGCGCCGCAGATCAAGGAGCAGGCGGTCGTACGTGGTGCGGCCGCCCTCCGTTGCCGTGCGCACGCCGGACGACGTGGCGCCGTAGTGCCTGATCGTGCCGTTGCCCAGCTCGTATTCGGCGGTGAGCAGCCACCCCGACCACGGGCTGCGATCGTCGTTCCGTGAGTCGTAGCGACCCGTGATGCCCAGCAGGTGGAACGAGGCGTCGTCCATCTGCGGATTGGCGCGCCACTGGTCGGTATCACGGAACAGGGTCCACGGATCGCGCGTGTCGCGCGCCGCCCAGCGCTGCTGAGAAAACGAGATGCCAAGGTCCGCGCCGCGGCCGGAGAAAGCCGAGGCGTAGACGGTACCGCCGAGCCGGTTGTAGTAGTCGCGGTAGTCGCGGTGCAGGAAGAAGGACGCGAGGCCGACCTCGGAGTCGCTGAGCTGCCAGGGTTCCACGGCGTCCACGACGTCGAAGTGACGGATGCCAAGGCGCACGCCCTCCTCGCGCCCCACTCGCACCTCGACTTTGGCGGTGTGGCCGATGTTGGCCGGTGTCCACTCGAACCGATCGGCGCTGCGAATGATGCCTAACGCGTCCACCGAGACCCGCCCCCAGTCCATCTCACGTCCGAACGCCGGGCCCACCTGAATCGGGAGGCCTTCGACACGGTTGTAGGTGCGCGCCGACACGAGCCGGATGTCGCCCCAGCCGCGGTCACGCCAGCGATCCTGCCGCTGCCACCAGCGAAGGCCCTCGTCCGCGTCGTCGTCCACGCTGCGCCGCGTGATCAACTCCCCGTCGCGGCGAAAGGCGAGACGCGCGCTGTACGTCCTGATCGTTCCCGAGACCTCAGCCAGTTCGCGACCGACCACGCTCCCACCGACGACCAGGATGTCGCCATTGACCGACCCGCCGCTTACCAGCTCCACCGTGGCGTTGACCGCCACGATGCGACCGGTTACGCGGCCGGCGATGGTCAACGGACCACCGATGACGGCAAGATCCCGCGCTACCTCCTCACCGGCCTCCACCCGCAGCCGGCCATCCACGCGACGCGTGCCCGATGCATTGAAGACCCTGATGACCTCGTCGGCGACTTCCGTCGGCAGGGCCCGCTGGTCCAGCGACTGCGCCCCGGCCGTCGACACGACCATCAGGCTCAGGCTCGCCACAGTCCGCACGATGCGCATACCAGCTCCCGTAGGGTGAACGACCGTGGCGCGTTGCACGCCGCGTACCACTTTCAACCATGTGAGGCGACCGCCTGTGGGGCAATGACTTCCACGCGCGTCGGCGAGTCCCGCGGCGCAGGAGGTGTCCGCGCCCGGGGTCACCGTCCGTGTCACCCCGTATGCGCGGAAGCGCTCTCCGGTGCGATCTCGAGGCGCTTCATCCGCCGATAGAGATTGGGACGGTCGGTCTGCAGCCGGCGGGCCGCTTCGGCGACGTTGCCGCCTGCGGCGGCCAGCGCGCGCGTGATCAACAGTCGCTCGTAGTCGTCGAGCAGGTCGCTCAGCGGGGCATCGAATGTCTCGCTCGACGCCGGGACGGCCCGCACGGAGTCCGGCGTCTCGGCGATCGCGATCACCCGTCGCACGTCCTCGGCGGCGATGCGCTGACCGGGGTGCAGGATGATGAGGCGCTCCACGATGTTGGCCAGCTCACGGACGTTGCCGGGCCATCGGTAGCGCTGCATGAGCAGGAGGGCATCATCGCCCCACTCCGGAAGGACGCGGCCGGTGCGGACGCGGGTCAGTGCCGAGAAGTGCCTGACGAGAAGCGGAAGATCGCTGGCCCGCTCCCGCAGGGGCGGAAGGGCAATCGGGATGACGTTCAGGCGAAAGTACAGGTCTTCTCGGAACGCGCCGTCACGCGACGCCCGCTGCAGATCCTTGTTGGTGGCCGCGATGAGGCGCGTGTCCACCGGGATCGGCTTGCCGCCGCCCACGCGCTCCACCTCGCCGGCCTCGATCGCGCGCAGCAGCTTGGCCTGCGCTTCCTGCCCGAGGTCGCCGACCTCGTCGAGCAGCAGCGTGCCGCGATGGGCGAGCTCGAACTTGCCGATGCGACGCTCAACGGCACCCGTGAACGCGCCGCGCTCGTGGCCGAACATCTCGCTTTCCACGAGGTCGCGCGGAATCGCCGCGCAGTTCACCCGGATGAACGCGCGGTCGCGGCGTGCGCTCGCCTGGTGCACCGCCGCCGCCACGAGCTCCTTTCCCGTTCCCGACTCCCCGGTGATGAGCACGCGCGAGTCGGTGGGCCCCACGCGGGCGATGAGCGCACGCAGCTCCTGCATCGCCTCACTCATGCCCACCATCTCGCCGGTGAGGCCGAGGTCCGCGCGCAGTGACGCAGCCTCGCGCTTCGCCTCGCGGAGTTCCAGCGCCGAGGCGAGGGCGAGCATCACGACTTCGGGGGACAGCGGCTTTTCGAGGAACGTGAAGGCGCCGAGCCGGGTGGCCCGCACGGCATCGCTGAGTCCCGCCTTCCCGCTCATCATGACGACCGGCAGGTTCGGGCATCGTTCGCGGAGCGCGGTCAGCGTCGCGATGCCGTCCATGTCACCGGGCATCATCAGGTCCACGAGCGCGACGTCCGGCTCGCTGTCCGTCGCGGACGCCAGGCCAGCGCGTCCGTCCGCGGCCTCTCGCACCTCATAGCCTTCCGCGCCCAGCAGCGCGCCGACCATGCGGCGGATGTTGGGCTCGTCGTCGACGATGAGCACGGTCGGCACGGGTTACCTCAGCTTCTCCTCAGCGCGCGCCTTGAGTGGCCACTGCTCCACCGGGTTCGGGGCGGGCAGCGCCTTCAGGTCGGCCAGCACCTTGTTGGTGTAGCGCTGGCCTTCGGAGATCCGTTCGACCTCGATGGCCACGGCGTCCATGGCCTGCTCGATGCGATCGAAGCGCGGCGTCGGGTCGGCGGTGGGGTCCACGCGGGGACGCGGCTCCAGGCGTCGCGCGATGAGCCGCACGATGGGCAGGCCCAGGGCGACGAGCACGGCCCCCGCGAGTCCCATCTCGAGCAGGCTCTGCACGCCGGCCGGGATGTCATTGGGATCCGGCGGCACGAACGGTGGCTGCGTGGTGCCCGGGAACGGCTCGCCGGTGATCAGGCGATCGAGCTGTTCCTGCAGGGACTCGAGGCGATCGGACGCCGCGGAGATCTGGTCGTTGATGACATTTTCGCGCGCGTCGGACGTGCCGGGCACGAGCTGTCCCGTCAGGTCGGCGATCTCTTTCTTGATGCCGGCAATCTGCGCCTGGACCAGTTCGATCGCTCGTTCCTGATTCATGGTGGCGAGTCCCTGTGCCGGTGCTGCAGGGGGAACCGGTGGGGTCGGCGCGGTCGTTTGCACGATCATTTCTGGCCTGAGGAACGAACCGGGAGGGCTTCCCGTTCGGCAGCGGCCGGCCACGACTCGGCGGGTGCCGGCGCCGGGAGTGTTCGGCCTTCGTTGAGGACCTTCGTGGTGTAGCGCTGGCTTTCGGAGATGCGCTCGACTTCGATGGCCACGGCCTCGATCGCCTGCTCCATGCGCCCGAGCCGCGTACCGAGGTCACTGGGGAGCGGCGCTCGCTCCTGGCGCTTTTCGAACCAGCGGACGACGGACCGGATGAGCACGATGGAGACGATCGTGATCGCGACCGTTCCGGTGAGCCACTGCACCATGTTGCGGACGTCGGGAGGGATCGCCGGACGTTCGGCCGGCGGTGGAACGCGAATGCTCCCGGTGCCTTGCGTGGCCAGTTCGTCGTAGCGCAGCTGGAGCAGCTGCATTCGTTTGGCCGCCGCGTCGAGCTGCATGCTGAGAGCCTGCTCACGGGCGTTGGACAGGTCCGTGGTGAAGCGGTTCGTGAGCTGCTCGATCTCGGCGCGCGCGGCGGCGATCTCGCCCCGCAGCGCGTCGAGCATGGCCTGGCGCTGTGCGGCACCCGTGACGATCACGGGCCCGTCCGGGCCCACCGAAATGACGGGTCCGGTGCCGACCCCCTGGCCGAGCGCGATGGGAGGGCCGTCGGGACCGGTGACGACCTGCGCCACCTCGCGAACCGTGTGTCGCACGCCATCCCTGATCTCGCGCCGTACGTCGTTCTGCGTTTGCACTCTGGCCTCCATCGGTCAGGATCGCGGGATCTCGCGCGGGAGCGCCGCGGGCTCCGGTGCCCGCTCGGCGAGTACGCGCGTGACGAACCGCTGGCCCTCGGCCACGCGTTCGACTTCGACCGCGATGGCGTCGATGGCCTGCTCGATGTGCGCGAGCCGGTCGTGCACCTGGTGGTCGACCGGTGCGCCGATATTGCTGCGGTCCATCTGGCGGACCCTGGCCCGGATCCACGGGATGCCGATGCCCATCACGATGACCGTGAAGAAGAACATGCCGGGGACCAGGATGTCCGCGTCCATTGCCTAACGCCTCGGTTCGCTGGTGGGGAGATGATGACCCTGTTCCGCGCGCTCGGCGAGCAGGCGCGTGGTGAATCGCTGGGCCTCGGCGATCCGTTCGATCTCGACGGCCATGGCATCGATCGCCTGTTCCATGCGTTCCAGCCGCATCGCCGCATCGCGGGAGGAGCCTGGCAGGCCCTGCGTCTCGAGTTCGAGGCGGCGCTCCTTGTGTCGCAGCACCGTACGCACGACGGAGGCCGCGGCAAAGAAGAAGGCGATCGGAACGAGGAACTCGGGTCCCATCAGCGCATCCTGGGTGAGGAGGGCTCGGTGTCGGCGTCGGCCGGCAGCTCCATGATGATACGCGCTCCTTCGCCCGGCCGGCTTTCGGCGCGGACCGACCCGCCGTGGGCGCGCACGGCCTGTTCGGCAATGGCGAGGCCCAGCCCGGTCCCGCCCGCCTTGTGGGTCACGTACGGCTCCCAGATCGTGGCCATGTGCTCGGGGGCAATGCCGGCGCCGGTGTCGGCGACCTCGATACGGAGGCGGGTGCCCTGGTGCGTCGCGCTGATGGCGATCGTCCCTGCGTTGCCGCACGCGTCGACGGCGTTGAGCACGACGTTCATGACCGCACGCTGCAGCGCGTCGTGGTAGCCCCGGATGCGGGGGAGGTCGTCGTCGAGTTCCAGACGCAGTGCGAGGTGCGAGGGCACGCAGGCGCTCGCCGTCGCCCGGAGCAGCTCGGCCACGTCGACGTCCGATCGTTGCCCGTCGGGGAGACGCCCAAACTGCGCAAAGCTCCGGGCCATGCGGGCCAGGCGGGCCGTTTCTTCCTCGAGCACGCGGACGCTTTCGTGCAGGGAATCCGGGGCCGCGCGTTTGACGGTCGCGATGGCCAGCTGCATCGGAGTGAGTGGGTTCTTGAGCTCGTGAGCCACCCGTCGCGCCGTTTCGCGGAACGCTACGAGTCGCTCGGCTTCAACGGCGCGCTCGCGGCCAGCGGCGAGTTCCGTGCTCATGGCGCGCATGCGCTGGCGCAGCGTCTCGAACTCGGGCGCTCCCCTTGCGGTACCTGCGGTCGGTGGCTGCATCCCCTGTTCGATCATCTCCGTCCATCCGACGAGTTCGTGGATCGGCCGGCTCAGTTGCCGGCTGAGGTGCCCGGCCACGCGTGAGGCGACGATCCAGAGCAGCACGAGCGCTGCGATTGCGACTGCGATGACCACCGGCGCAAACCGGCGAGCCACGAAATCCAGCCGGCGCGCCTGCACGACCGAGGCATGCAACTCCCGTTCGTGGGTCGCGAGCGCCTGGCGCTGGGCGTCGCTGAGCGGTGCATCGCGCACCGCTTCGCTGGCACGTTCGCCCGACGCTGCGACCCGCTCCCACGCCGCCCCCGCCGCCGCGAACGGCAGCGCACGCCACACCGCCACCGTCCACGCCCCCGTGAGCACTGCGGCCGGGAGCAGGGCGAACATCGACAGGACGAGGAACAGCCGCTTCCTGAAGTCCAGTGGCTTCACGAGCGCCCTACGCGAGGTGGGGAGTGTTGTTTCGACACGTGCCGGGGGGATGGGCGCGTGAGCCTGCGGCGCCTGGTGAGAAGGTAGGCCGCTGTGGGAGGCGTGATAAGCGTGTGCGGGTCCGCGCGCGGCCCTTCGCGACGCGGTGGGCTGGCGGCCATTCGCGCGGGCGGGGACCGCGCGGGGGTGCCGCGGTCCATGGCGAGGGTCACGTCGCGGAGATCCTGCGGTCCGGCGGCCCAGGTGCGGACCGATTGCCAGGCGGGGTGGACGCGCCGCAGGGAGCCCCCACTGGTACCGTCCATCGCAAGCCCATATGTTGTAAGGCGTTGCCCAGTGCGCGGCTGTCGGATTCCGACACTCGCGCCGGTTCGCAGTGCGACATCGGTGTCTCCGTGATAGGCGCGGGGAGTCGGTGCGCGCGCGGCGGCCGTGGGGAGCAGGGATCTCGACGCTTCGGCGCAAGTCGTTCCGGCCCTTCGAGTCCCGCGTCGTGATCGGCGTGTCTACGTGTGCCGCGCCGCTGCCGACTGATTCACGAGCTGGTGCCCATGGGGGGTGCCGCGCACACCATCATCCGAACGACATGCAATCCCGTTCCACTCGGCATGGCGCCCCGCGCTCGCCGATCGCCCCGTTGCACCGGGGCCCACAGGCCATGACGGCGGGGTATGGCGCCCCGACCCAGCACGCCCCCAACGCCGCGCTGCTCATCGACTTCGACAACGTCACGATGGGCATCCGCTCCGACCTCGCCGGGGAACTTCGCAACCTCCTGGGCTCCGAGATCATCAAGGGCAAGGTGGCCGTGCAGCGCGCGTACGCCGACTGGCGCCGCTATCCGCAATACATCGTGCCGCTCGCCGAGTCGTCGATCGACATGATCATGGCGCCGGCCTACGGGTCGTCGAAAAAGAACGCGACCGATATCCGGCTCGCGGTGGACGCGATCGAACTCGTCTTCACCCGACCCGAGATCGGGACCTACATCCTGCTGTCCGGCGACTCCGACTTCGCCTCGCTGGTCACCAAGCTCAAGGAGTACGGCAAGTACGTCATCGGCGTCGGGATCCGTGAGTCGTCGAGCGACCTGCTCGTCATGAACTGTGACGAGTACTACTCCTACAACGCCCTTGCCGGCCTCGTGAAGCAGAGCGACGAGGAAGTGGTGAAGTGGGATCCGTGGGAGCTGGTCGTCGAGGCGATCGGACGGATGCAGAAGAACGGCGACGTGATGCGTTCCGACCGGCTCAAGCAGGTGATGCAGGACATTGACGCATCGTTCGACGAGAAGAGCGTTGGCCACGGGTACTCCAAGTTCTCGCGCTTCGTGCAGGACGCCTCGGAGAAGGGGCTCGTGAAGATCACGAAGCTGGAGAACGGTCAGCTCGAAGTGTCTCCCAGCGAGGGCAAAGGCGCGACGACCCCTGCGGCTCCGGCCGATGCGTCGCGTCCGGCCGCGTCGGCGAACGGCGAGTCGTCGCGTGAGGAGCGGCGGGATCGACGCGGTCGTCGCGGTCGCGGGCGGGATCGTGATCGCGACCGTGATCGCCCCGGTGCCTCCGCGGAGCGCGCCGCCCCTCCCACCGGTGAGTCGACGTCCGCGGCGCAGCCCGCGCCGAACCCGCCGGCGGCTCCGTCCGCCGCGCCCGCGCCCGCGCCGTCGCGAAGCGAGAGCCGTGATGCCATCGGTCGCAGCGGTGAGCGCCTGACGAGGCAGGAAGCCTTCGATCTCGTGCGCAGCGCCGCCGGCGCCCTCGTGAGCGGCGACGATGCCGCTCTCTCCAGCGACGTGCGCCAGAAGGCGTTTGCGCTCCTCGGCCGCGATTCGGAGTCGCTCGGTGAGCGCAACTTCCATCGCATTCTGCGCGATGCGCACGACGCCGAGGTGATCGACCTGCGCCGTCGTGGCGATGACTACGAGGTGTCGCTGCCGGCCAAGGCGGCGAGCGTGGCGGACCAGGTGAAGGCGGCCGAAGCCGCCGCGACACCCGCGCGTCCGGCGCCAACGTCGCCGAGTACCCCGCGAGGCATGGGTCCGCGCGGCATCCCGGCTCGTCGAGGCGCGGCGGGCCCGCCGCCCGACCTGCTGCTCGTAGGCGTCGTGGAGGCCCCGCCCGCACCCGCGCCTGACGTCTCGAGCGCGCCGGCGGCGGCAAAGCCCGCGACAAAGAAGGCCAAGGCGCTCCCCAAGACCAAAGCGGTGCGCAAGGACGCCAAACCGACCGAAGCGCCCAAAGCGGAAAAGAAGCCGCCAAAGGCCAGGCCCAGGGCCGCGAAGAAAGCGGCCGCAGGCGCATGACATCACGCCACGCCGCGCCCCAAGCGCGGCGTGCGCGTTTCGGGCCTCCGCTCCCGCCGGCGTTCTACGATCGCGACGCCGAGCTCGTGGCGCGCGACTTGTTAGGCATGGTGCTGGTGCATCGCACCGCCGACGGGCGATGTGCCGGACGCATTGTCGAGACCGAGGCGTACCTCGGGCCCCACGATCCCGCGTGCCATGCGGCGGCCGGGCGCACGCCGCGCACCGAGCCGCTGCACGGACCGCCCGGCACCGCGTACGTGTACTTCATCTACGGCATGCATTGGTGCTTCAACGCCGTGACCCGTGAAGAAGGCTACGGCAGCGCGGTGCTCATCCGGGCGATCGAGCCGCTGATCGGGTTGCCGCTCATGCGCCGTCGTCGCGGCGCCGTGCGCGAGCGCGACCTGGCCAACGGGCCGGGCAAGCTGTGCCGCGCGCTCGACATCGACCGGCGACACAACGGAGCGCGCCTCGACCGCGGCCCGCTCCGCATCGTGGCAGGCACTGCCGTGGCGGATCGCGACGTGATCGTGACACCGCGCATTGGCATCAGCAAGGCGGCGGACTGGCCCCTGCGATTCGTCGTGGCTGCGTCGCAGGTTTCGCGCTGACAGCGGCGCGGTTGAGGATCCTTGCCGTGCTGGACTTCCCTCGCGTCCGCTCCTAGACTGCCCCAACCTTCTTCGCTGCCCCCCCATGCTGCTCCAAGCTCGTCTCGTCGCGATCGGTGCGTTGTCGGCTCTCGCCGGTGGTTGCGCCATCGGCGGTCCCAAGGGACCCACACCGCCACCCGTGCAGGGCAAGGAGCGCACGCAGTTCACGATGCGCTACATCGATGTTGTGCAGGGCACCGGCGCCGAGGCCGCCCCGGACAAGTGCTACTATGTGCACTACACGGGCTGGCTCACTGACGGCAAGAAGTTCGATTCCTCGCGTGACACCGCCAGCAACGGACAGCCGCGTACCCCGCTGCCGTTCCAGCAAGGGCGCCGCGCGGTCATCCCGGGGTGGGATCAGGGTTTCGAGGGTATGAAGGTCGGCGGCCGCCGCCGGCTGATCGTTCCCTATCAGCTCGCGTACGGCGTGCGGGGTCGCCCGCCAGTGATTCCACCGAAGGCGACGCTCATCTTCGACGTCGAGCTCATGGACGTACGCGATGGTCCGCCGGCGCCAGCGCAAGGTACGCCCCCCGGAACGCCACCGGCTCGCTGCCCCGCCTGGTCCTGACATGCGTCTCGCCATCATTCCCGCGCTAGCCGCCGTTGTCGGGCTGACCTCCTCGCTCCAGGCCCAGCAGCTCCCGCACGTCATCTTCCGTACGGAACGCGGCGAGATCGAAGTCGAGATCGATACCGTTCGTGCTCCCATCACGGGAACCAACTTCCTGCGCTACGTGGACGGGGGGTTCTTCACCAACGGTTCGTTCTATCGCGTGGTCCGTGCCGACAATCAGCCGACGGACTCGATTCGCATCGACGTTATCCAGGCCGGACAAAGCCGCGAGAAGCGAGGGCAGGGCTTCCCTCCGATCGAACTGGAGCGAACGTCGGTGACGGGGCTCAGCCACCTCGACGGAACCATCTCCATGGCACGCGCGGGACCCAACACGGCCACGTCGAGCTTCTTCATCTGCCTCGGTCCGCAGCCCGCGCTGGACTTTGGTGGCAAGCGGAACCTCGACGGGCAGGGCTTCGCCGCGTTTGGGCGCGTCGTGCGCGGGCTCGACGTGGCACGGCGCATCCAGGGCGAACCGGCCAACGCACAGAATCTGGTGACGCCTGTGGTGATCCTTGGCGCCGATCGCGTGAAGTAGCGCGATAGTCATCGTCGCCGACGTGGCGGAGACGATCCCGCGTGCCGCGTGAGCACTTGGCGGACTGGCCCACCAGGTGACGCCGTCGTCGGACCGGGCGACAAGTATGCAGCAAGGCCGGCGTGGCAGACCATGTTTGGATACAAGACGGGGCGAGATCATGCGATCTCGCCCCGTCGTTGCCTGGTCGCGACTCCTCGCTACGGATTCATGTTCGAACAGGTTCGCGCCGTGGGATTGGCCTGCTCGGAGAGCGTCAGGATGAAGACGACCTCCGAACCGTAGCTGACGCCGGCCTTGTACTGCCCCTTGGGCCACGTGGCAGCTTCGGCGCGTCCGTATTGACGCAGCAGGCGCCGCAGGTCGCCCATGCGGTGGCCCGTGCCGTAGAGCCAGAAGGCACGCTCGCGGAAGAGCAGGTTGACGCGTGCATCAAAGCTGCCCGGATCAGCGAGTGGCGTCATCGTCGGCGCGCGAAGCGCGTTGAGGATGCCCAACCATCCGGTGCCGGTCGGCGAGGAATCGTTGCGGTTGGCCTGCAGCGCGGCCTCGGCTTCGATCAGGCGCGCCTCGATGCCGGTGACCATGGGAATGGACGACGCCTGACCGGAGTACTTGCCGAAGATCGCGACGCTGGTCACGCCGTCCGTGCCGACGCCGTTTGGCGTGGTCGGGATCCTCGGGTCTGCGGCACTCACGAAATCGAGGCCGTTGCCGCCCTCACGGTCGGACACCGTCGCGGTCTTCAGGTTGTTTGCATTCCAGATCAGGTTGATCTGGTTGGTCACCGACAGCGTGGCCTCGGCGTTGTAGACGTAGTTCGTCGGGACTCCGGCCACGGCGGCGGCTGCCTGGGCGTACTGTCCGCGGTTCAGCAGGGCACGACCGCGGGCCACCTTCGCCAGGTTCAGCACGCGCGCGCTGTCCGCCGCGTAGACCAGCGCCGAGTCGAAGTTGGAAATGGCGACCTTGAGAATGCTGTCGCTGGTCAGCGGGCCGCTGAAGGTGGCCACGGTTCCGCGCACGTCGGTGAGCGGCGTGCCGTTGCAGCTGGTCTCGCCGATGAACAGCTCGGCCAGGCCCTTGGTGGCAAACAGCTGACCGATGCGTGCCCGCGGTGTGGGCGCGAACTGCTTCCTCGCATCGATGGCCTGTGTGGCCTGCGTGCGAACCCGATGCATCAGGATCGGTCCGTATTCGTTGAACGTCAGGGATTGCGTGCGGAAGTCGATGTCCGCGAACGAGGTGAATGCCGTGGCGAGCTTCATCTCGTCGCTGAAGACCGCCGTGTTGTAGGCAAACGTCATGAACGGCGACATGATCGAGGCGAGCGCACCGGTCGTGAGGGCCTCGGCACCCGCCGCGTTCGCGAGCTGCTCCGGTTGGACGACATCGGGGGAGTTCACGTCGGTCAGGGAGGAGCAGCCGCTGGCCACCAGAAGGCCGGCAATTCCGAGAAACCGCATGGAGGTATGAGTCATGGGTCGGCGCCTCACAGTCCGAGGGAGAGACGCAGGATGAAATACTTCGGGAGCGGGGAGACCGGGTTGTCGTACCCGAGATCCCACACGGTGCCGAAGTTGCCCGTGAGGTCCGGGTTGGCGGTGACCTCCGGGTCGAGCCCCGAGTAGTCAGTCCACAGCGCGAGGTTGCGCGCGCTGAAGGTGAGCGTGGCCGTGCGGTTGCCCAGCAGCCGCTTGAGGTTCCGCGTGGCGTCCCACACCACCGACGCTTCGGCCCAGCGCGTGAACGTGCCGTCTTCGGCATAGCCGGCATAGGTCAACGTCGACCCGGCAAATCCGGCGTAGGGCGCCTGTTCGGCGACCGAGGCCTTCGGGTCGTTGCGCGCCTTGCAGGAGCCAAAGCTCGCGCACTTGTTGAGCTCCGTAAAGTTCGTCTGGATGTAGTTGCCCTTGTAGACGAACATCGAGCTCAGGCGCAGCGCTCCGTTGAACAGCGTCAGGCTTGGCGACACCGTGAGCAGGTCCGTCGGGTTGGTCACACCGATGAAGGTGATCGAGTCATCGACCTGGACCTCGCTGATCTGCAGGACGCCGTCGTTGTTGGCATCGTTGTAGCCGCGGATCTTGCGATCCCACATGCCGAACAGCGGGTAGCCCTGCACGAACTTGATGAAGCGGTCTTCCGGTGGCCGAAGGCTGGAGTCGAGTTCGAGGAGCTTGGAGTGGTTGATCGACCCGTTGATCGACAGGTCGAGCTGCGCGCCGCCGGCGTTGAACACCATGGCGTTCACGATGCCCTCGACGCCGCGATTGCGTACGCGGCCCACGTTGTCGAGCTGGCCCGTGGCGATGAGGCCCGCCGAGCGCGGGTAGGAGCGCTGTACGAGCGCGTCGGCGCTCTTCTTCTCGTAGGCCGTGGCCTCGAGTCGGATGCGGCCATCGAAGAAGTCGATGTCGAAGCCGCCTTCGAGTTCGGTCGTGCGTTCGGGTGCCAGGTCCGGGTTGCCAAGCGTCTGGAGCTGCGCGCCGGAACCGGTGGTGCCGTTCACGAACACCGTGGCGAGTTGCAGGCGCGTCAGGGCGGCATCTGCCGGAGGTTGCACGCCGGATGAGCCAAAGGCGGAACGGAAGCGGAAGCTCGAGATGACCTTGGTCTTCGGGAACCAGTCTTCGCTCGACACGAGCCACGAGACGCTGGCCTTGGGGTAGTAGGCCGTCTTGAAGTTCTTGCCGAACGTGCTGGCGCCGTCGGCACGCATCGCGCCCGTCACGAACAGACGATCGTTGAGCGAGAACTGCTGCTCCACATAGCCGCCGGCGACGACGGACTGGATGGTCGCTTCGCTGTTCTGCACCGTGGCCGCACCGGCGAGCGTGCTCGATCCCGGCGGCAGGTTGGTGCCGATCGCCGTCGTGATACCTCGATCACGCCGATTGTACTGCGCCCCCACCGACGTCTTGGACACGAGGGACGGTGCGAGGTTGAACGTCGCCGTGCCGCCAACGTCGCCGGTGAAGAGGATGGTGCTCGAGCGCGCGTCGAGACGCCGACCGAGGCTGGGCGCCACCGACGTCCCGCCCTCGCCACGGCGCTGCAGGTTGTCGGAGAAGTTGGAGCTGGCGTCGATGCCCACGGTCGCGCGCGTCGACAGCCACGGCGTCGGCACGAAGTTGCCATTGGCCGAACTCGTGATGCGGAAGAGTCGCTCGGCGGCGCGCGTTGCGAACGTTTCGCCGGGACGACGCTGGTTGCCCCAGCCGTCGTACGCATCCTTGAAGCCACGACCCCACGCCGCGTCGGTGAAGATCGTGTTGGTCGGAATCTGGCTGCGCTGGAACTGGAGACTGTTGGAGATGTTCAGGTCTGTCTTCGGGCCGAGCATCGCCGAGGCGTTGGCACGCAGCGCCGTGCGGTTGAGGTAGTTCGGATGGATCTGCTCGTCGGGAACCTTGGCTCCCCCACGCTCGGCGCTGATGCGCTTGATCTCGGAGTCCGAGAGCTCGAGGTAGCCCCGTTCACGCTCCCAGTCGCTGCCGACGAAGTAGCGCAACTGCTGCGCGCCGCCCGAGACCTGCGCGCCTACCTGGCGGCGATTCCCCGTGCCCACCGGCGAGCTGATGGCATCGGCCATGGGATTCCAGCGGCTCACGCTGTCGACGGTGCATTGTCCGGCCGCGCGCGCGAGGTTCACGCAGTTGACCTGCTGACCCGCCGCGTTCCGCCCGAACGCGTAGTAGTTCTCGTTCCACTTGGTCGGGCCCGGGATGAGGCCACCCTCGCCGTAGAAGTTCCACTTCGGCGCGCCGGCGACGCCACGCTTGGTACGAATCACGATGACGCCGTTGGCCGCGTCGGTACCGTAGAGCGTCGCGGCTGCGGGCCCCTTCACAATTTCGAACGACTCGATTTCCTCTGGATTCATCGAGGTGACCGAGCCCGCGGTCCATCCGTAGGACTGGATGTTGGTACCACCGCCGCTGCCGGCGCCCGTCGTGTTGTCGACGCGGGTACCGTCAATGATGATGAGCGGGTTATTGGGCTGCGAAAGCGAATTGAATCCGCGGATGCGAATGCGCGGCGATGAGCCGGTCACGCCGGCGTTGGCAAACGTGAGCAGTCCGGCGACGCGGCCCTGCAGCATGTCCCCCACCGACGTGATGGGGGAACCGATGACGAGGGAATCGGCGCGCAGCGTGGCGACGGCGTTGCCGATCTCGACCTTGCGCTGGTCGCCCGTTGCGGTGACGACCACCTCTGAGAGCTGCGACGCCGTGCGTTCGATGGCAAAATCGACGGTGGCCTCACCGTTGTCCTGAACGGTGACGTTGGCCGTCTTCGGCGCGTACCCGAGCATGCGGGCCGTGAGCGCGTGGGCTCCGGCAGGTACCTGCGTGATGACATAGCGGCCGCCCTGGTCGGCGACGGCGCCAAGCCGCGTGTTCGCGATCACGACCTGTGCCCCGGGAACGGGCTGGCCCGACGCCTGGTCGGTAACCCGCCCTCGGACGGTACCGGCGCGATTGCCGCGTTCAGCGAACACGGACTCGTTGAAGTGGGCGGCCCCATTGAGGGCCGGCGGTGATCCCAGCGCCATCGGGAGCACCAAGGCGGGGAGCAGAGACAAGTGCATGCGTCCTCCAGGACGGTTGAGGCCTCACGGGCTTGGACTCGACACGGTGTGGTCTTCCGCCGCGACGCAAGGCCGCCGCGAAGATTGGTGGCGTACGGCACAGGGTCAAGCCGCTGACGCAGCGACACCGTCAGAGGGCTGTAGGAGTCCGGTGCGAGCCTGCCCGCACATGCTGCCGACGACGTGTGACGAACCTCGCGGTCGCGCTTGCCGCGGTTCTCCGCTCATGAAGACGACGTTGCTCAGTCAGTGACCCCGTGCGGTCCGCTGAGCGAGCGTCCATCTTCCTTCACCCGTCTCCTCCGAGGTTCGCATATGCTCTCCGTCCTCGCTGCCTTGCCCGCGGCCGCCATGATCGCCGCGTTGACGGCGCCCGCGACGCTTCTCGCGTCAGCCCCTCAGCCCTGTGGCATCGCGATCGTCGGTGCGACAGTCATCGATGGCAACGGTGGAGCGCCGCTGGCTGACGCCACGGTCATTGTACGCGGCGGGAAGTTCAGCGAGGTCGGGAAGCGCGCCGAGGTGAAGGTGCCCGACTGCGCGCAGAAGGTGGACGGTGCCGGCAAGTACCTCACGCCGGGCTTCGTGGACACGAACGTGCATAACGCGATGCCAGCGAGTGCGGCGGAGTACGCCAAATACTGGGACAAGCTGTCGGACATCGCGATCGAAGGCGCGCAGATGCACCTCAAGTACGGCGTGACGTCGATGCGCGATTCCTACGGGACGATGATGCCGCTGCTCGCGGCGCGCGATGCCATCAGGAGCGGCAAAGCGATCGGTGCCCGAATGTACGTGGCCGGAAACATCATCGGTTGGGGGGGCACCTTCTCGAAGACGTTCCGTGGCCGCGACCCCGAGACGTACTACGAGGAGTGGGTCAACGATCAGATCACCCAGGGCGCCGGCGAACTGATGCCGTGGTTCGGCCCGGATTCGCTGCGCGTGATCGTCAACAACTACATCGACAAGGGCGTGGACTTCGTGAAGATCGGGGGCACGTCGCACACGCACACCGACCCCGGGCTCGTCTTCTCCGAACGCCAGTTCAAGGCGATCGTCGACGCCGTGCACGCACGTGGCCTGATGGCCGAGACGCACTCGACGACACCCGAGGGCATGTACATCGCCCTGACGTCCGGGATCGATCTCATCCAGCACCCTGAGGTCGGTGGCGTGCCGATCCCCCAGGAGATCCTTACGCTGCTCGACGAAAAGCGGCCGTTCTGCTCGATTCACGGCAACAACCACGCGGGCCGTGCCTATCAGATGGCGCAGTCACGGGGCGCGGGGGCAAACCGGGCCGGCGCCGGCGGCGCGAACAACGAGCCGACCGAACTGCGGAACTGGCCCAAGCCACGGATGACGGAAAAGATGATCGAGGACTCGATCCGGGCCACCAATTCGCGCGTCATGCGCGGCAACGCAGAGAAGATCGTGAAGACGCGGTGTCCCATCACGACCGCGACCGACAACCAGGTGACGCAGGCCATCGAGTTCTCGCGGGACCCCAACCAGTGGGGCCCTCGCCAGCCGGGCGTGGGCACCCTCGCGTCGATCGAATCGCTGGTGGACTTCGGCATGACTCCCGGCCAGGCCATCGTCGCCGCGACGAAGAACGGCGCGCGGGCGCTCCCGCATCGCATGGGAGAACAGCTCGGCACCATCGAGCGTGGCAAGATCGCGGATCTGGTGATGCTGGACGCCGACCCCCTGGCCGACATCAAGAACATCCGCAAGATCCGCATGGTGATGAAGGACGGCGCGATCATTGATCGGGACAGGCTCCCGCTCAATCCGATCATCTACAAGCGGGCCGGGTAGGGTATCGTGGTCGGGTCCGCCTTTCGAGAGGCTCGGACCAGGCACGACCCCATGCCCGTCACCTGCGTGTTCCCCCTGTTACGTCTTCCCCGTTCGGGAGCGAGCCTGACTCCTTCACCGCCCGCCATGCGCGCCAGACTCCTCAGCATCGGAGCCCTTGGGCTCCTCCCCCTGTGTGCTGCGGCCCAGGGGCCGAATCCCGTCAACCTGTGGCTCGTTGACGTACGGTGGAACGGAAACCGGCTGGCGTTAGGCGAACCCGTGAAGCTCACGAAGGACAATGGGGCCAGCCAGCCCGCCTTCTCCCCCGACGGTCGGAGCGTCGTCTTCTCGGCCCAGCGCGACACCGGCGCTCAGGCGCAGAGCGACATCTATCGGATCGACCTCGCGACCGGCCTCGAAACCCGGGTGACCTCGACGCCGGAGAACGAGAACTCCCCGACGATCAATGCGAGGGGTGAATACGTGGCGGTTCGCTGGCGCCCGGCCACTCTGTTCCGCGAGTTCGGGCCGTGGGTGTATTCATCAGACGGCGTGCCGGCGCGCGGCGTCCTTCGTGGCCCCGACACGACGGGGTACTACACGCCGCTCGCCAACGGCGACTACGCGCTCACGCGGCCCAAGTCAGCGAGCTTTACCATCGGATTGTTCAGCGCGTCCACCGGGACCATCGTTGACGTGGACAGTGGGGTGCCGGCGTTGCCTCCACAGCTCGTGCCGGGTGCGCGAGCGTTGAGCTACGTGCGCATCGACACGGCCACGGCGCGACACGAACTGCGGCGCGTCGACCTGGCCACGCGTCGCACGTCCAGTCTCGGACCCACGGTTCCCGGACGCACGGTACACATCTGGCTCCCGCAGAACGAGACCATCGTCATGGGCAAGGGCAACGCGATCTACGCCCGCGCGGTCGGGGATCGCGAGTGGCGCCTGGTGGCCCGATTCGCCAACCTGGAACTCCGCAACATCTCGGCGTACGCGGTGAGTCCGCGGGGCGACCAGATCGTCCTGACGTCACCCAGGCGCCTGGCACTCGCCACGGTGATCCGGGATTCGCTGGAGGCCGGGATGGCGGGTGTCGACGCCGTCGCCATCGCGAGCGCCATGCGCGCCGCGGCTGACCCTGGCAGCCTCGATGTGACCGAAGGTTCACTCATTGCCGTGGCGGACGAGCGGCTCCAGCGCAAACGCGCGGCCGATGCGAGCGCCGTGTTGGCCTTCGTCACCACGATCTTTCCGGAGTCATGGCGCGCGTTCGAGCGGCTCGGCGACGCGCACCGGGCGCAGGGGGCGCGCGACGCGGCACAGGCGGCGTATCGCAGGGCACTGGAAGTGAACCCGCGGTCTACCGATGCGCAGCGCTCCGCCGCCGAGTCGGTGCAGCGCAAGCTGGCGGGTCAGCCGTGAGGGCCCGAGCGATGGCCCGCGGCGCGTCCAAAGTCGCAGCCGCAGTCGGCGGCGTCGTGGCGTTGGCGCTGGTCGCATCGGTGTCATGCGCGCGCGCGGGTTCCGTGGGGTCGGCTCAGGTGGTGCGCGAAACGCAGGTCAGCGGGACCACGCAGCTCCTGATCGCCGTGAGCCCGGTGGATGAGCGCACGGTGTGGGTGAGCGGTGCCGGTGGCACCTGGCTGCGCACGACCGATGGAGGAGCGACATGGCGCTCGGGCACGGTGCGCGGGGCAGACTCGTTGCAGTTTCGGGACGTGCACGCGGTGGACGCCAGCACCGCCTATCTGCTCAGCATTGGCAATGGCGGGCAGTCGCGCATCTACAAGACCACCGATGCGGGGGCTTCGTGGACGCTGCAGTTCACGAATCCGGAGCCGAAGGGCTTCTACGATTGCATGTCCTTCTGGGATCCGAGCCGCGGCGTGGTGATCGGGGACGCGATCGGCGACGAGATGGCGATCCTCACCACGTCTGATGGTGGTGGGCATTGGAACCGTGTTCCGCCATCGGCGCTTCCGCGCGCGCGTGTGGGCGAAGGCAGCTTTGCCGCGAGCGGCACGTGTCTCGTGACCGCGCCCGGCGGGCGCGCGTGGATCGTGGCGTCGACTCCCGAGAGCGGTCGTCTCATCCACACGACCGACTACGGCCGCACCTGGTTCTCGGACTCACTGCCCATCACGACGCATGCGGGCTCGGGCCCGCAGTCGGTGCTGTTCCGCGATGCCCGAAACGGCGTCGTATTGGGGGGCGGCTACAACGCGACGCCCACCGACATCCTGGCGGCATATTCGAACGACGGTGGGCGGACGTGGACGCCGCGGAACCGACCGCCGCTGAAGACGGGAGTGTGGGGCGGGGTATACGTTCCCGGTGCCCGCCGTCCGACGATCGTTGCCGTCGGCCCGTCGGGCGCCGTCTGGTCGCGTGATGAGGGGATCAGCTGGTCGCCGATCGACACGCTCAACTACTGGTCGGTGGGCTTCGCGTCGCCGCGTGCTGGTTGGGCCGTTGGTACGCAGGGCAAAATCACCCGACTCTCCGGATTCTGAACGATGTTCGTGCTCCGTATCCAGCACGCCGTGCCCGACTATGAGGGATGGAAGCGCGCCTTCGACCGGGATCCGCTCGACCGCAAGGGCTCGAAGGTGCGCGCACACCGCGTGTATCGGGGCACCGATGATCCGAACCTCGTGTTCATCGACCTCGAGTTCGATACGCTGGCCGACGCGGCGAACATGCTGGCCAGGTTGCGAGCGCTTTGGGCGGGGCCGGGCGGCGCCGTGATGCGCAACCCCGAGGCTACGATCGTCGAGCACGCCGACGCCGGGTAACGACTTCGCCACATGGTGATTTCCACCAGGAGATCGCTCGCGCTCTTCGTGCTCTGCGGGGTCGCGGCCTGCTCCGACGCGACGGCGCCCCCGGCGCCGGTCACGCCCACCCCGAGCGATACGGCGACGCCCGCGATCCTCCGCGAAATGCGTGGCGTGTGGATCGCGACGGTCGCCAACATCGACTGGCCTTCGCGCAATACGCTGACCGCCGACCAGCAGCGTGCCGAGCTCGACGACCTGCTCGACCGCGCGGCGCTGGCGGGGCTCAACGCCGTTTTCTTTCATGCGCGCCCGGCCTCGGACGCCGTGTACCAGTCCGCGCTGGAGCCCTGGGGCGCGATGCTGACCGGCACGCAGGGACGCGACCCCGGATACGATCCACTGGCGTACGCGGTCAATGCGGCGCACGCGCGCGGACTCGAACTGCACGCCTGGATCAATCCGTTTCGGGCCGGCAACACGCGTGACAGCCTGGCGCTGGCGCCATCCCACCTGTTTCGCACGCGGCGCAACCTGCTCCGAGTCTATGGCTCGCAGCTCTGGCTCGAGCCCGGCGACGCCGAGGTGCACGACCACGTGATGCGCGTCGTGCTCGACATTGTCCGTCGCTATGACATCGACGGGATCCACGCCGACGACTACTTCTATCCGTACCAGGAGCGCGACGCAGCCAACCGACTGATCGACTTCCCCGACAGTGCCACCTGGGCACAGAGCGGCACCACGCTCGCGCGCGACGACTGGCGGCGCGCCAACGTCGATCGGTTCGTCGAGCGCCTGCAGCGCGAGGTGCACGCGATCCGGCCAACGCTCAAGGTCGGCATTTCACCATTTGGGATCTGGCGTCCCGGCAACCCGCCGGGCGTGAACGGACTGGACGCGTGGGCATCGATCTTTGCCGACTCGCGAAAATGGCTCCAGCAGGGATGGGTCGATTACCTCGCGCCCCAGCTGTATTGGTCCATTGCGGCGCCACAGCAGAGCTTTCCGGCACTCCTCGATTGGTGGATGGCGCAGAACAGCCGTGGGCGCCACGTGTGGCCGGGCCTCGCGGTGTATCGCGTGCTGGATGGGACGACGAGCGCATTTCCCGTCTCCGAGATCACCGACCAGGTGCGTCTCACGCGCTCGCGGTCGGGCGCGCCAGGGCATCTGCTCTACAACGCCACGTCGACGCTGCGTCGCTCGGGCGGCCTCGTCGCATCGTCGTTGGCTCCACTCTACGGCACGCGGGCACTGGTGCCGGCGTTCCCGTGGCTCGACTCGGACGCCCCATTGGCTCCGGCGCTCGCGGTCGCCGGGACGACGCTGACGTTCACTCCAGCCATCGGGGAGGCACCGCGGTGGTGGTTCGTTCGCGCCCGGGCGTCCACGGGGTGGACCACCCGCGTACTCTTTGGCGACGCCCGCACATCCACCCTCACCGCTGCGCCAGACCGCGTCCTGCTCTCCGCGGTCGATCAGGCCGGCAACGTGAGCCCGCCCGCCGAGTGGCGAGCGCGGTAGCGAAAGGCGTCAGTCCGACAGGGCCGCGACAGGCAGCTCCACCATCTCTGACACGTCGCGCAGCAACGACGCGCGCGTGAAGGGCTTGGAGAGCAATCGCGTGCGGCCGTCGAGCCCGAGCGAGGGGAGGTCGATGTCGAGGTACCCTGACATGAACAGGATCCGCATGTCGGGTCGCCGACGCCTCAGTTCCGCAGCCAGGTCGCGGCCACCCATGCCCGGCATGATGACGTCGGTGACCACGAGATCAAACCCGGCGCAGTCCGCCCCGACGAGTCCGAGGGCTTCGTACGCGTCCGATGCTTCCTGTACGGTGTAACCAGCCTCCCTGAGCATCCGACGCGTCAGTGCGCGCACGGCGGGATCGTCCTCCACGAGCAGCACGCGCGCGTCGCGGCGCAACGTGCTGTCGACGACGGGCGTCACGGGCTCCGCCGACTTCCCACGATCCGCCGGCGTCGCCACGCGAGGGAAGTAGAGTCGAAAGGTGGTGCCGTGGTCGGGATCGCTCTCCACCGCAACCGCTCCCCCACTCTGGCGCACGATGCCGTACACCATCGCGAGTCCCAGGCCGGTACCACGGCCGGCAGGCTTCGTCGTGAAGAAGGGATCGAAGATGCGGACCTTGGTCTCCTCGTCCATGCCCTGGCCGGTGTCGCGCACAACGAGCGAGACGTAATCGCCGACCGGAATGCCGAGCGCACTGCTCGTGGCGGTGTCGAGGCGGAGCTGGTGTGTCTCGATGGTGAGGAGCCCGCCCGTGGGCATGGCGTCGCGCGCGTTCACCGCCAGGTTGAGCAGCACCTGTTCCAGCTGGCCGGGGTCCGCGCGCACCATGCCGATGGTGTCCGACGGCTGCGTCAGCAGCACGACGTCCTCTCCGATGACGCGACGGAGCATCTTCTCCACGTCACGTACGAGTTCAGCGAGGTCGATGTCACGGGGCTGCATGGCCTGCTTGCGCGAGAAGGCCAGCAGCTGGCGCGTGAGGGCGGCGGCGCGATCGGCGGCCTGTCGAATGTCGTGGAGTTCGGCGAAATGCGCATCCTGCTCGGTGACCTGGCCCAGCACGAGGTCCACGTTGCCGCGGATCGCGGTCAGGATGTTGTTGAAGTCGTGCGCAATGCCGCCGGCGAGTCGACCGATGCTTTCCATCTTCTGGATCTGCAGCAGGTCACCTTCGACACGCTTGTGCTCCGTTATGTCGAGGAGCAGGCCGTTCCATCGGATCGACCCGTCGGGCCGCGGGGGCTCCGGCATCGATGTGCCCCGGATCCATTTGCGCACGCCACTCGTGACCTGCAACTGGAACTCCTCGTTCCAGCGGCTGCCCGTGCGCGCCGAATCGAGGATCGTGCGGCCGATGCGTTCCTGGTCCTCGGAGACGATGAGTCCCCAGATGCAGTTGAAGTCCGCGATGGCCTCGTCAGGCGTCAGGCGAAGCAGATCCGTGATGCCGGCACTGACAAACTCGAACCGTTGCTTGCCATCTGGAGCGAGCACGTACTCATACACCGCGCCGGGAATGGCGTCGGTGAGCCTACGCAGCCGATGTTCGCTCTCCAGCAGAGACTGTTCGGCGCGCACCCGCTCGGTGATATCATCAAACGAGAAGACGAGGGCGCGGATGCTGCCGTCGGCGCTGAAGAGCGGCGCGCCACTGTAGCTGATCAGTTGCCAGGGGCCGCCCGGCGTACGACCCAGCATGCGCTCGTCGCGCACGAGCTTCCCGGCCTTCAGCACCCGCGCGGCGGGCTCGTGCCCGGGGGCGAGCGGTGCGCCGTCCACGTCGGCGAACTCCCACCCGATGCCATCCAGGCCCGTTGCCATGAGCTGTTCGCGCGACTTCCCGGTGGACGCCGCCAGCCGATGATTGGCGAACAGCACGCGTTTCGTTCGCACCTCGAAGGCGATGATCGATGCAGTGCTCGTTTCGAGAATTCCCTCCAGCAGGTCGCGCTCGCGCTTCACCTGTTCGGCTGCCTCGAGGCGTGCGGTGACGTCCCGGACGATCACCTGGACGCGACCGTCGGTGAGGCGGCGCGTGGACAGCTCGCCGACAAAGACGCTGCCGTCGGGCCGCGCGATGGGATGCGACACAAGGCCGTCGATCGACGCCGCGGGAGTGGCGCCGCCCGAGGTCGTGAAGTCGGCCAGCAGTTCGTCGCGCGTCCGACCGATCAGCGCATCGACGGGACGCCCAAGCACGTCGGCGGCGCGGGCGCTGACCATCTCCGCGCGGTGATCGAGCCCGAACACCAGGATCGCGTCGGACGCTTCTTCGAGCAGCAATCGGTAGCGCGCTTCGCTGTCGGCAAAGGCGAGTTCGCGCTCACGCAGGCCGGCCCGCTCGCGGCGGGCCCGCGCGTCAAACCGCGCAATGACGGCCGTGCCGATGATGAAGATGGCGACCTTCGCCGTGTCGCCGGACGGCGACGCAGCACTCCCCGTGCCGATCCAGAGGGTGCCGACCAGGGCCGTCATCGACCCGAGAAACGTGGGCCAGAAGCCGCCCAGCGTGATGAGGGCGATCAGCACGACCACCGTGGCCGGCATGAACGCCGAGTTGCCCAGATCGTCGTGCAGGATCGCGGTGATCGGAATCGATGCCGCGCCGAGCGCTACCCCGAGGGCGATGCGCATCGGCAGCGAGAGGGCACGCGGCCACCAACGGTGCTGGCGATCGGACAAGGGCATCATCGGGACCGGGGAACTTCGGGGTGGCGCCCGGGACACGCGCGTCCTGTGGCGCCGCGCACACAGTATTGGAACACCTTCACCGCCTCACCCCGTGAAGCACTGATGGGCCGCATCAGCTCGACGCGACCCATCAAACGACGATAGCAGGAAGGAGATCTACTTCAGTTGCTCGATGGCGCTGGCCAGGTTGTAGCGGATGCCGCCTTCGAGCAGGAACGTGTGCGATGACCCGGAGATCAGAAAGTTGTTTCGCGTCGGCATGGCCGAGGCCTGGCCAAAGAGCGCGATGCGACCGAAAACGACGTGGGCACCGCCGGTGAACACCGCCGACACCTTGGAGGTCTGCTGCTGCACCGCCTTGAACACCGACGCCTGTGATGTCGTGCTCACGAACGTGCCCGCGGGGTCGGCGCTCTGAATGACGTTGATCGAGAGGCCAAGGCCCGCGTACGGACGAAGGCTTCCGAATGCGACCGGGAAGGCGAGGAGCCCGGCGCTGTAGCGACGCAGGTCGCTGATGCTCACCGGGCGGACCGACCCCGCGACCGACGGATCGTAGACACCCGCGACATCGTCAAAGAACGCCTGGTCGATGGAGACGTACAGCGCGCCGCGGCTCCGCGTGATGAGCCACTCCGCGCCGACGCTCGGCTTGCTCACGCGGCCGCTTCCATTCGCGTCAAAGGAGGCCACGCCGCCCTTCGCGCCCCAGTACCAGGAGTCCTGGAAGCCGGAACGAGGATTGACCTGCTGCCCACCGGCCACGGTGGGAATGACAGCGGCAAGCAGGGTGAAGCCGAGCTTCCGAACGATGCGCATACGCTGACCTCGGGATGACGCGCGTTGGTGGAGAGCACCATCGGTCCGGGATGCCCGACCCGATGGATTGAACGGTCGCATGACGTGACCGCGGGGAGCGCGGTCTCGATCTCAAGTCAGGGACGAGGACGACGGCGGAGTGGTCACGGCCGCCCACGCGTTCCGCGGGCCGCTCGCGCAGGCTGCAAGGCCTTGGTGGTGCCGGGGTTGCGCGCATGCCTCGTCCGGTGGGCCGACCCACATCGAGGCTGTGCGGTGCGTCACGGCCCCCCGACCGCCCCTGGACCGCGCCTTGAGCCTCCTCGGCAGGCAGGATGAGTCGCACGACTTCTTCCATCGGCAGGGCAGAGCGTCCAATTGGCGGAGGGGACGTCGCTACTGGTGGGACGACTCACTGGTTGGCGCGCTCAAGAACCGCACCCCATCGACGCGGCTCGCGATGGAGATGGCCCTGCACGAGTCCGTGGAACGCCCGGCCCTCGGTGACGAGTTCAGGCGCTGCACGAGGCCTGGAAGGAAGCCGAAGAGATCGCGGCAATCGCGGACACGCTATAGTCGCCTGGGCGGATAGCTCGCGGCGGGGTTGATGGGCGCTGCGGGCTGCCGGGCGGATCGTGCGGCGGGTCTTCCCGGCCGAGGCCCGGCCCTCCAGACTCGTGGCTCGTGTGTCTCCCCCCGTCCCCAAACGCTCCAATGCGACCCATCGCACGCACGCTCGCGATCGCGTTCACGACGCTGAGCCCCTCGCTCACCAGCGCCCAGACCACCATCCATGCAGGGCTGCTGATCGACGGAGCGGGAGCGACCAGGCGAAACGTCATCGTCTCGGTGCGTGACGGGCGCATCGTGGGAGTACGCACCGCCTCGCCAGGCGCGAGGGCCACGTACGATCTGCGTCGCTTCACCCTCATGCCCGGCTTCATCGACACGCACGTGCACATGGACTCGCACTTCGGACGTGACGGGCGGGCCTCGAACCAGGGAGAATCGCCGACAGAGCGGATCAGGGCGGCGGTGGACAACGCCTATGTCACACTCCGGGCGGGGTACACGTCTGCGCAGAGCCTTGGCGCCCCGCTCGACCTGGAGTTGCGTGCGATGCTCCGGCGGGATGATGTACCGGGTCCTCGCTTTCTCACGTCTTCACGCGCGCTGACCGACACAAGTCTGAGTCCCGCGCAGATCCGAGCGTGGGTGCGGACCACCGTCGACAGCGGCGCGGATCTCGTGAAGGTCTTCGCGTCGCGAAGTATCAGGGAGGGTGGAGGACAGACGCTGTCCGACGCGCAGATCGCCGCCGCGTGCGGTGCCGCCCGCGAACTCGGCAAGCGCAGCTGGGTCCATGCCCACGCTGCTTCCGCCGTCCGTGCGGCCACCGAGTCGGGCTGCTTTGCCATCACGCACGGGAGCCAGGTGACCAACGCCGAGCTGCAGCTCATGGCAGCTCGGGGCACCCTGTTCGAGCCCAACATCGGCCTGGTCACCCAGAATTACCTGGAGAACAAGTCACGTTACCTCGGCATCGGGAACTACGACGAAGCCGGATTCCGGTTCATGGAAGAGGGCATTCCGCGCAAGCTCGACATGTTCAAGCGTGCGCTGGCGACCCCCCGGCTGCAGATGCTGGTTGGCACCGACGCGACGGCGGGTGCGCACGGGCAGAACGCGCGTGAGGTGATCTACCGCGTGCAGCAGGGCGGGCAGGCGCCGATGGAGGCGATCGTGCAGCTGACCTCGGGGAATGCCCGCGCGATGGGCATGCAGGACTCGGTTGGGGTTGTGCGGGCCGGGATGGTCGCCGACCTCGTGGCGGTCGACGGCGACCCGCTGCGCGACATCTCGGCCCTCGAACGCGTCCGGTTCGTGATGAAGGGTGGCAAGGTGCATCGCAACCTGTCGCCCGACTTTGCGCCCGGAGACGACGCGACCCTCACGGCGAGCGTGAGCATGACCAACGCGCCCGCCGATATCGATCGGGACGGTGACGCCGACGTGTTCGTGGGCATGAACGGAGTTCCGAGTCGCCTCTACGTCAACGACGGTGGGCGCCTGGTGGACCGCGCTGCCGCCCTGGGCCTCACGAGTACGCGGGCGACGCGGGCCGCCGCCTGGGGCGACTACGACGGCGACGGGGATCCGGACCTCTTTGTCGGGTACGCGCCGGGCGCGGGCTCGGTGACCGCCCTCTATCGCAACGATGGTTCACGATTCGTCGACGTGACACGCGAGTCGGGGATCGCGCGCGACTCGGGTGCGGTGCGGCAGCCCGTATTTGTGGACCCCGACGGAGATGGCGACCTGGATCTCTTTGTTGCGTTCCGCGATCGCCCCAACGCATTCTTTCGCAATGACGGGGGTCGTCTGACGGACGTGGCTCGGGAGCTGGGGCTCGCCGATACGCGCAAGACGGTGGGTGCGGTCTGGTTCGACTTCGACGAAGACGGGGATCTCGACGTATACGTCGCCAACATGGACGGCGATACCAACGGGCTGTTTCGCAACGACGCCGGTCGCTTCACCGATGTCGCCGCCGCCGCGGGCGTCGAGTGGGGCGGGCGACCGGCCGGGAGCGCCGCCCACGGCACGGTGCGTCCCTGCGCGGCCGACGTGGATGGCGACGGTCGCCTCGACCTCGTCACCGCCAACTACGGCAAGCCCGGGCTCTTCCTCAATCGCGCGAACGGTCGCTTCGAGGACGCGACCACGGCGTGGGGCATCGGGATCGACGCGCGTTACGATGCGTGTGCGCTCGCGGACTTCGACAACGACGGCCGCCTCGACCTCTACCTCAACGGCACCATCACCGGCGGCGTGAGCTACCGCGACTTCCTCTTCCGCAACACGGGCACGCACTTCGAGGACGTCACGCCGGACAGCATCGGCGCGCAGCAGGGAGACCACGGCGTGCAGTGGCTCGACGTCGACCGCGATGGCGCCGTGGACCTGCTCCTCACGGGATCCTCACCACGAGGCATGCAGATGTCATGGCGCAACCAGCTGCCGCCCGCGGCCGCGCGACGATCGCTCGCCGTGCACGTGAAGCGTGCCAGTGGCACGGGGGCACCTGGCGCGGAGATCCGCGTGTTCCGTGCCGGTACGCGCCGTCTGGTGGCGACTCGGCTCGTGGACGCGGGATCGGGCTACGACGCCCAGGCCGAAGGTTCGGTGCACATCGGGGTCCCGGCCGGGATCGCTCGCGTGGACGTCGAGGTGATCTACCCGATCGGAGGAGAGCGCCGACGGACACTGCGGCGCGGGGTCGTGGTTGGCGCGTCGGCGATCACGGTCATGGAGCGGCCCTGATCGGACGGATGGGGTCGAGGACGTCCACTGCTTCATGCAGCGGGGTGACCGCACTGAACTGAAGCGGAGGCTCGTTATGCAGACGGCTCAGCGGGCCGTCTGGCGCATGCGCCGGTGCAGGGTGCGAGGGCCAGGACGCCGTTCCTGCACAGGCGCAGACGACGGGCCGCTGGACCGGCTAGATCACACCGAGTCTTGCCCCGACTTTTCTGAACGCGCGCACCGCGAACTCGAGGTCGTCCCGGGTGTGGGCGGCTGACAGCTGGCAACGCACGCGCGCGGTGCCGTGCGGGACGACGGGGAAGCCAAAGCCCGTGACGAATACACCTTCGTCGAGCAGCATGTCGCTCATCCGGATCGCGGCGGCCGTTTCCCCGACGATGATCGGGACGATGGGGGTCGCGCCGGGAATCGGTTTGAAGCCTGCCTCGGTGATCTGCTCCCGGAACCAGGTGGCGTTGTCGCGCAGAGCCTGCACGCGCTCAGGGTGAGCCTCGATGAACTCGACGGCCGCGAGGGCGCTCGCCGCCACGGTGGGAGGCAGCGCATTGGAGAAGAGCTGCGGACGTG
This sequence comes from Gemmatimonadaceae bacterium, assembly GCA_020846935.1. NCBI lineage: Bacteria > Pseudomonadati > Gemmatimonadota > Gemmatimonadia > Gemmatimonadales > Gemmatimonadaceae > Gemmatimonadaceae bacterium. The sequence goes on along the minus strand of JADLCY010000001.1, from coordinate 76,360 downwards.
AACGCTGCGTCAGCATATCGCAGAGCGCCTCCGACCCGGCGACGAATCCGCCGGCCGCGCCGCCAACCGCTTTGCCCAGCGTCGACGTGATCACGTCGACCTCTCCGACGACGCCCCAGTGTTCGGCGGTCCCGCGGCCCGTGGCGCCAAGGACGCCGGTCGCGTGCGAGTCGTCCATGAGGACGACGGCGTCGTGGTCGCGTGCGACCTGGAGGATGTCCGGGAGCTTCGCGATGCTCCCCTCCATCGAGAAGATGCCATCGGTCCAGATCAGCCGTCGCCTGGCATCCTTCCGCGCCCGGAGTTTGGCGACCAGGTCGTCCATGTCGGAGTGCTTGTACACGCCGGTGGTGCACTTCGTGATGGCTTTGGCCAGGCGCATCGAGTCGATGATCGAGGCGTGATTCAGCTCGTCGGAGATGACGAAGTCACCCTCCTCGACGATGGTGGAGGTCAAGCCCTCGTTGGCCGCCCACGCCGACACGAACGACATGGAGGCCGGTGTGCCCACGAACCGCGCCAGCGCCTGCTCGAGTTCGCGATGGACCGTGAACGTCCCGCAGATGAATCGCACGCTGCCGGTGCCCGCACCGTAGCGAGTGAGCCCCTCGATCCCCGCCTGCACGATGCCGGGCTCATTGCATAGGCCCAGGTAGTTGTTGGACGAGAGAATCAGCACCTCGCCTCGGCCTTCCATCTGCACGCGCGCGGCCTGCGGCGAGTCGAGGTAGTTGAGGCGCTTGTAGACCTTGTCGGCCTTGAGCTGCTCGATGGTCGCTCGGAGCCCGGCGTCAAACTGCGAGTTCAGCATGTGCGGAATGAAGGCGAATGGGTACGGCGATCACCCGATCTCGAAGACGACCTTGCCGGCGTCGCCACTCTGGATCACGTGCATCGCCTCATTGAACTGTTCCAGGGGATAGCGGTGCGTGATCACCGGTGCGGGGTCGAACTTTCCAGAACGCAGGAACTGCGTCATCTGGATCCAGGTGTCGTACATCCGCCGGCCGACCACGCCATAGATGGTGATCCCGTTGAAGATCACCTCCGTCGCGAGGTTGATCTCGAACGGTTTGGACGGAATCCCCAGCATCTGGACGCGGCCTCCGTCGCGCACCTCGGCAAACGCCTGGTGGATCGCCGCGGGCACGCCACTCATCTCCAGCACGACGTCGACGCCAAGGCCATCGGTCGTGCGATCGACGGTCGCAGACAGTTCGGCAGGCGTTACCGTGTCGTGCGCCCCCATCTGTTTGGCCAGGGCGAGGCGGCGGGGGTTCACGTCGCTCGCAATCACGCGTGACGCGCCGGCCGCCACGCAGATACCGACGGCAAAGATGCCGATCGGCCCGCAGCCGGTCACCAGGACCGTCGCGCCCGGGATCTCGGTACCGTGCAGCGCCGTGTGGAACGCATTCCCCATCGGATCGTGGATGCCACCGATCTCGAACGGGATGTTGGCGTCGAGGTGCCAGACGTTGGTCGCCGGCATCGAGATGTATTCGGCAAAGCAGCCGTTGCGGTCGACGCCGATGATCCGTGTGTTGGGACACACGTGCGCATTTCCCGTGCGGCACAGGTGGCATCGACCGCACACGATGTGGCCCTCGGCGGTGACGCGATCGCCGACCTTGACGTCGGTGACGAGCTTCCCCACGTCGGCGACCTCACCGGCAAACTCGTGCCCGACGGTGAAGGGCGGATTGCAGCGCCCCGCGGCCCAGTCGTCCCACGCAAAGATGTGCACGTCCGTCCCGCAGACACCCGCGGCGCGCACACGGATGAGCACCTCGTTGTCGAGAATCGCCGGGACAGGGACGTCGCGCAGGGCGAATCCGGGGGCAGCAGTTTCCTTGACGAGGGCCTTCAAGTGCGGACGGGTAGGTGAAGGGGTACGATGATCACCACGAGCGAATCCTCGCGAAAGCTGTGCGGCGAGGGCTGCACCGGGTAGCCACTACGGGCCAGGATGAGCACGCACGTGTTCCGGTTGGCTCAGACCACCCCGGCGATCTGGCCACCATCCACCTGAATCGCGGTGCCGGTGACGAAGCTGGCGCGGTCGCTGGCGAGGAACGCGACGACGGCCGCGAACTCGCGTGGGTCGCCCGAGCGTCCGAGCGGAATGCCGGCGGACCTCGCGGCCAGGACCTGTTCGATCGGCACCTTCTCGCGAACGGAGCGCATCTTCGCCAGCTCGATCGCCCGGTCGGTGTCGAAGTGGCCCGGCATGACGGTGTTCACCAGCACGCCGTCTTTCGCCACCTCGGAGGCGAGCGTCTTGGCAAAACCCAGAAGGCCCGAGCGCGCGGTGTTCGACAGAATGAGGCCCGGCACGGGCTGCTTGGCCGCCATGGAGGAGAGAAAGATCACGCGACCCCACTTTCGGTCGCGCATCTCCGGCACCACGGCGTGGGCCAGGCGAATGGCGCTGAGCAGGTTCAGGTTGAGCGCGGCGAGGTATTGCTCGTCGGTGGTGGAGTCGAACGTGGTGGACGGTGGGCCACCGGCGTTGGCGACGAGGATGTCGATGGGGCCCAGGGCATGTTCGACAAAGGCGACCGCCTTCTCGACCTCGTCCTTGTGCGTGAGGTCGGCCGCGACCGGAAGGACGCGACGGCCGGTAGCAGCGGTGATTGCCGCCGCCTCGCGCTGCAGGAGATCCTGGCGTCTGGCAACCATCGCCACGCTTGCGCCTTCCTGACTCAGTTCGCGGGCGATCGCGAGTCCGAGACCCGAAGACGCCCCGCTGACGAGGGCGATTCTGTTCGTTAGGCCGAGGTCCATTGGGGGTGATGGTGAAGGGGAGAGCGACTGCGTTGAACATCGTTGCCACATGCGGCAGGCGCCAGCATCATTGACGCGCGCTCGCTCCGGTTCCTATATTCGCGCAACGCGTCCAGCGGAGCCGGATCTGCCGACGACCACATCGTCGCACGCTCAGCACCACGTTCGCCCCCGCCGCATCAGCGGGCTTCCCGCGCCATCGTTCGCGCGGCCGGCGCGAGTCTTCGTGACTCGAACGCCATCGACGACGTCCCACCCATGGAAAGCCGCTTGAAGATTTTTCACGCGGTCAACTTTACGGACTTGCATCCGCTGTTATAGATTGTTGCCGGTCAGAACTGTAGGCCTGTTCGTCAAGTGCTGCGTGATGCGGTGCAGCGAGGTTCAGGGCACGCGGGCTGACTGGCGGTATTGGTAGTCCTCGCAGATGTGCGCCGCGGTTCGGGCGCGACAGAACAGCCGGGCGAGGGATTGTCCGGTTGCTGCCGACCACTCCACCGGGGGAATGGACCGGCGAAACCACAGACCAGGAGATTTTCTCATGGCTGCGAAGAAGAAGGCTGCGAAGAAGGCCACCAAGAAGAAGGCCGCGAAGAAGAAGCGCTAACGCGCACGTGGTCCCAATCAACAAAAAAGCCGACGCGAAAGCGCCGGCTTTTTTGTGTGCGCGAACGACGTGTCAGGCGGCGCGGACCTCCGTCGCCTGTCCTGATGCCGGCGCGGGCTCCTCGAACTGCCCCCACACGTAGGCCCACAAACGGGGCGTGGCAGGGGCGCGACTTCCGCCCGAGATCACGATGCCCATTGGCTCCTGGTCGTTCTCGTTGTTCTCGCTCGTTCGCATAAGCTCCTCGTCCTTTCGTCCTCCGTCTGATGTACGGTGCGGACACCGCGGCGGATTCCGATCCTTCACTCCCGGGTGCCACACGCAAATCCGGCCGCCCTCGGCGAGAACGGTTCGCCGACTGCGGCCGGACGGGGAGAGAGTCCTCTCCGCACATCGAGAAAGCACATCGCGTGCCGCGAGATTACGACACGAGAGTCACCGTCGTGCCCCATAGGCACGGTCCTGGAGCGCGCTGTGTCAGGTCCGGTTCGTCGCGAAGTGACACGTGCTCAAGGGTACACCTGTGTCGGTGTGACACCGAGTGGATACGCAGCCTTGCCCAAGCACACTGGCAAGCGCGACTGCAGCTACTCCGCTGAGAGGATGCTGAGCCCCGAGGAGAGCTGATTCGGCGCGGATCTCTCGATTTTCCACACGCCGTACATTGCTACGCCGCGATGTTCTTGCGCGCGAGGAATGACGTGCCTTGCTCAGCGATCGCGACGTCCCATCCCTGATAGCGCTGGCGCAGTTCATCGAGGTCGAGGACGGCATCGCCGGCGGCGAGCGCACGGACCAGGTGAACGCCGCCGTCGAGCGTGGCGCTCTTGAGGATTTCGATGACGCGATGGCGCTCGTCGAGCGAGAGGCGATCGAAGGCGGCCGGCGAGGACACGACGGCGTGGAGCGGCACGTCGGGCACCCAGTTGTCGAGTGACGAGACCTTGCCGTGGACACGGCCGAGCAGGCCGCATTGGCTCGCGGTGAGGATCACGCGGTCGACCATGTCGGGGTCGTCTTCGACCGTGGTGACCTGGCACCCATTGGCCGCAAGGTAGAGCGTGGTTCCCTCTTCCTGCGTGCCGAGCACGAGCACGTGCGCTTCGGCGACGGCGGGGACGGCGCGGACGAGTGGTGCGTCGGCGCTCATGCCCCAGTGTTCGGGGCGGCGATAGGCCTCGATGAGCTTGAGGCGCCGGCGCCGCCAGGTGGCGTAGGAGGGGAGGCGGAGCCGCTTGCGGATGATGCGATCGACCTCGGTGCAGAGGAGCAGCTCGCCGAACCCGCCCTGCTCGCTCTCGCGGATGTTGCACACGGCCTCGTCGCCGATCCGGAGGATCGTCGACCGCGGGATCGAGTCCTTATAGTTCTCGATCTCGGCCTCCACATAGCAGTCGTACTCGTACTTCAGGGATCGCGGCTGCGCGGCCATGCGCTCAACGCTGGTTAGGCTGTGACAAACATAGGTGCGCTCGTCAGGCGCGCAAGCCTGTCGAGCAAGGAATCTTTAGGAGTCGACGACCACATGCACGTACTCGTAATGCCTTACGAGACCCTGGCATGATCACCCGGGTGCGCGAAGGGCTCACCTACGGCGACCTGCGCCACCTCGGACGCGCGGAGGCCATCGCCGTCTGTCTCGTCGAGACCGACGACGGGCTGGGCATCGTCGACCCCGGACCCAGCTCGTGTCGCGAGGCGCTCGAGGACATTCTCACGGCGAGCGGCGCGCGGCTCAGCGACGTGCGACACGTGTTCCTGACGCACATTCACCTGGACCACGCCGGCATCACCGGATCGCTCGTGCGGGCAAGCCCGCGGGTGCGCGTGTACGTGCACGAGCGCGGTGCGCCGCACATGGCCGACCCCACGCGGCTGCTCGAGAGCGCCCGTCGCATCTACCAGGACGACATGGAGCGACGCTGGGGCGAGTTCCTCCCCGTGCCTCACGAGAACCTCGTCTTGCTACGCGGCGGCGAACGCCTGACGCCTGGCCGGCGGCGATGGCGTGTGGCAGCCACGCCGGGCCACGCCGTACATCACGTGGCCTACCTCGACGAGCACGCCGGCGTCGCCTGGACCGGGGACGTCACCGGCGAAGCCACGCAGCACGACACGCCGGCACTCCCCGTCACGCCCCCACCCGACATCGACCTCGAGGCCTGGCGCCCCTCGCTCGACGCGATCCTCGACTGGCGGCCCGAGTCGCTGCTCCTCACCCACTTCGGTGAGGTGCGCGACCCGCGCGCGCACATCGAAGCCATGTGGACGCGCCTCCTCGCCTGGAGCGACGCGGTGCGTGCGTCACTCGAGCAACCCGGACCCGACGACGCGCGCGCCGATCGTTTTCTCGAGGAGCAATTCGCCCTGGTCAGTGAGGGCCTGCCACCCGAACGCGTGCGCTGGATCGAACGGGACGCGATCCACTCGTCGTGGTTCGGGCTGGCGCGCTACTGGCGAAAGCGGCTCACCCCGCCAGGCACGGCACCGCAGGCCTGACGATGCCCGAGCTGCCCGAGGTCGAATACGCCGCACGTCTCGCGCGGTTGGCGCTCGAGGGCCGCCGCATTTCCCGCGTGCGCGTGTTGCACCGCTCGCAGCGTCGCGCACTCCCGGTCGCTGCCCAACGTCGCGTCGCCGGCGAACGCGTCGTCGCGGTGAACCGTCGGGGGAAGTACCAGGTGATTCGGCTCGGCAGCGGCCGGGCGCTCGTCGTGCACTTTCGGCTCAACGGCGACTGGGCGGTCCGGGACGCTGGCGCCCCGCTCCCGCCGCATGCGCGCGTCGTGCTGGAGCTCGACACCGGCGCCTCGCTGGTCCTCGTGGACTCGCGGGCGCTCGCCACCATCACGCTACACGACGCCGGCGAGGTGCTGCTCGCCGCGCTTGGGCCCGAGGCCAATTCCCCCGCATTCAACGCGACCTCACTCGGTGCGTGGTTCCGCACGAAACGAGGCCCCGTCAAGCCGGCCCTGCTCGACCAGCGTAAGGTCGCCGGCATCGGCAACATCTACGCAAGCGAGGCCCTCTGGTACGCGCGTCTCGACCCTCGCGCAGCGGCGAACCGCCTCGGCCCCGCCGCGCTCCGACGGCTCGTGCTCGGGGTCAAGCGCGCGATGCAGAAGGCCCTCGCGCATCCGGAGCGCTACTACGGCGCGGGCGGCGTGAGCGACGCGGTGCGCTTCAACGTCTACGACCGCGAAGGCCGTCCCTGCCGGCGGTGCGGCACACCGATCACGCGCATCGTGCAGACGGGGCGCTCGACCTACTTCTGCCCGCGATGTGCGTCTGTCCGCTGACGATCCATGCGACCAGCGCCACGCCATGCCCTTCGGCAGCGCCTGCGGCCTGCGCCGGGCTCACTCGCGGCATGCGGCAACGACCGCGAGGCTGAGCCCGCAGAAGGCAGCGAGCCCGGTGCTTCGTTGAGCGCTACCTGACGAACACGGGCTGTCCCCACGCTCGCTTGCCGTTGGACTCGAGCACGACCGCGCGCACATAGCCCTCGTTGCCCGTCACCCGATACTCCGCAGTCGAGTCTCCGACTTCCTTGAGCACGCGGCCATCGCGGCCAATGAAGCGGATGCGGTACTTGCTCGAGGTCGCCGGCTTCACCGCGACGTGCATCCGGCCACCGGCGTAGGAGATGTCGCTCAGTTCCACGCCGGTGGAGGCGTAGAAGTCCCCGCGTTCGATCGCGTCCACGATCTCGCGGGCGCCGAGTCGCGCTGCGCGCACCCAGATCCAGCCTTTGCCGGGGCTGGAGGCGGTCGGATCCCAGGGGCGCTTGAAATGGTGGGCGTCGTCGGTGGCGAGGCCATAGAGCAACTTGCCCGAGGAAAGAATGTCGTCCCACATCTCTTCGAGCCCGGGCCGACCACCCCCGCCGTCGTTGTTCACGAGGGGATGTCCGTTGAAGATCTCGAAGAGCCGGTCGTTCTGTATGCGCTTGATGTCGGCCGCGGTCACCGCCCAGCCAAAGTTGGGGTGGTTCAGGTGCGGGAGTCCCGCCGCGGCTCGAATGGCGTTCACATCGCGCTGAATGACGTCACTCACGCTCGTTCCACCCTGTGGCGCCACGAGGCGGTTCACCGCGAGCCCGTTGATGTGGATCGGAGCGCCGTCGTAGCGGTCGGTGACCTCTTCGCCGGGAATGATCAGGAATCGCTCGTCGGCGCCCATCAGCGCGTTCAGGCCGTCGACGGAGGTCAGGAAGTTGTGGTCGGTGAGGAACAGGAAGTGGTACCCGTGCTCCCGATACCATCGTGCCACCTCATCCGGTGCCGTGTCTCCGTCGCTGTTGAGCGTGTGGGTGTGCGTATTGCCCTTGTACCATCGCAGCGGTTGTGCGCCCGGATCCACCACGGGGACGAGGAGCGCGATCGCGAGACTCAGGGTGAGGCGCATGGGTGCGGTCGGTGAGCCGGGAGGGGAGCCACGGAGTCGGCGACTCCCGGAGAATAGGGCGTGGGGAACGGGAAAAGGCGAGGCCCCCGCGCCTAACGCCCCTCGCCCATCGCCTCAACCAGCGCCCCCTTGAGATACCCGGTTTCGGGAATCGACAGGATCTCCGGGTGGTCGAGTGGCTGGCCGGTCAGCTCGCGCAGAGCCATGCGGCGACCGCTGTCGGCCGCCGCGCCCTCCAGCATCTCCAGGAAGCGGGGCTTGGTGAGGTGGTAGCTGCAACTGGCGGTGAACATGAGGCCTCCGGGCGCAAGCAGGCGCATCGCACGCAGGTTGATCTCGTGGTACCCGCGCAGCGCGTTTCCCAGGGACGCGCGGTTCTTTGCAAACGCCGGCGGGTCCACCACCACGGTCTCGAACCGTGCTCCGGAGCGTTCGGCGTCACGGAGCCAATCAAACGCGTTGGCCTCCACGAACTCGATGTTGGCCAGCTCATTGCGCTCGGCGTTCGCGCGGGCACGGGCCAGGGCGTCCGCAGAGGAGTCGATGGCGACTACCGAGGTGGCGCTCCGCGCGAGGTGCAGGGCGAACGATCCGTGATAGCTGAAGCAGTCGAGCGCGCGACCGCGGGTCAGCCCGCCGATGCGCACGCGGTTCTCGCGCTGGTCGAGAAACGCCCCGGTCTTCTGGCCGGTCCACGGCGCGGCGAGGTAGCGCACGCCATGTTCGTCGACTTCGATCTCATGGGGCACGTCGCCACGCAGCAGCTCCGTGGCGCGCGGGAGTCCTTCCTTCTCGCGGATGCCGGGGTCATTCCGCGCCAGGATGCCCTGACACCCGGTGATCGTCTGCAGGGCGTCGCAGATGTCGGTGCGGTACCGTTCGACGCCCGCACTCAGCAGTTGGACCACGAGCCAGCGGTCGAACCGGTCGCACACGAGCGAGGGGAGGCCGTCACCCTCGCCATGCACCAGCCGACAGGCGGTGGTCAGTCCCTCGAGCGCCCGGCGTCGCTCCACGGCCTCCGCGAGTCGCGCGTGCCACCATTGGGCATCGATGGTGGCTCCCGCGTCGCGCGTCAGGAGGCGCAGCGCGATCTCCGAGCGTGGACTCCACAACGCCCAGCCGAGGACGGCTCCCTTGCGGTCGACAACCCGAACGGCCCCCGCATCCACGTCGGGAAACCGAACGACGTCGCTGCGAAAGATCCACGGATGCCCGGACGTCCAGCGGAGGGCGCCCTTGGGCGACACCACGGCCTCGGCGTGCGACGACATGAGAACGAAGCTAGCGAGCGGCAGCGGGCCGAGCGGCCCGCCTGACCTCGCGAATGGCCGCGGCGTGCTCCCGGAACGTGCGTCGAAACTCGTGGTGCCCGTCCGGGTGCGCGACGAAGTACAGGAACGGCACACTGGCTGGGCCCGCCGCGGCCGCCATGCTCGGCGCGCCGGGCGACGCGATCGGTCCTGGAGGCAGACCGGTGTATCGATACGTGTTGTACCGGGAGTCGACCTCCAGGTCCTTGTACAGCACGCGCTCGACATGCCTGCCTAACGCGTACTGCACCGTCGGGTCGGCCTGGAGTCGCATGCCGACCTTCAGTCGATTGTGATAGACCGCGGAGATGACGGGCCGCTCCTCGGGAACCCTCGCCTCCGTCTCGATGATCGCGGCGAGCGTCACGAGGTCGTGGCGCGTCATCTTCATGGCGCGCCCCTGCTCGGTCCACTCGGGCTTCCACATGCTCTCGAAGCGGGCGACCATGGCCCCCACCGCGTCGCGCGCCGAGGCGCCGGGAGGGAACGCGTAGGTGTCGGGAAAGAGGTAGCCTTCGAGGGTGGGCGTCGGGACGTCGAGTCGATGTCGGAGCGCGCTATCGCGAACGGCCGCCTCCACCGAGTCCACCGGAACTTCGAGCACGCGCGCCAGCTGCGGGACGATCTTCCCGAGGTTCCAGCCCTCGGGGATCGTCACGGACCGGATGAGTCCCCGGCCGGCAGCCAGCGCGGCAAGCAGTTCGCTCCACGACTGGTTGGAGGTGAACTGATACGTCCCGGCGCGTATCGAGCGATCGCGGTCGGTTGCCGAAGCGTACCAGGTGAACAAGCGGGGGAAGCGGATCACCCCGCGCGCGCCTAACGAATCGGCGGCCACGCGGAACGTGCTGCCGGCCGGGATCACCACTCGTCGCGGCGTGTCATCACCGGTACACGCACTGAATGCCGCGAGCGCAAACACGCCGGCAGCAACGAAGCCACCGATGCGCGGCAGGGCGCTTCGACGGCGGAGACGACGGGCCATCATCATGAGCGCTCGCCCCGGGCGGCTTCGGACTCCAGTTCTGCGACGCGCAGGGCGTGTTGCAGCAGGATCGTGGCGGCAAGCGCGTCGACGTCTCCCTTGCGCCCCTCGGCCGAGCCCCCGAGGTCGCGCACCGCGCGCAGCGCGGCGGCTGTGGTGTAGCGCTCGTCGACCAGGCGCACCGGGCAACCCGTGCGCCTGACGATCTCCTCGCCGATGCGCCGCACCTCGGTTGCGCGGGGTGTGTCGTTGCCGTCGCCGTCGAGTGGCAACCCAATGACAAAGGCACCGGCTTCGAGCTCGGCGGCGCGTCGCATCAGCTCGGCCACGGGCGGCCGCTTGCCGGGACGGCGCACGATGAAGCCCGCGGGGGAAGCGATGGTGCGCGTGGGGTCGCTGATGGCGAGCCCGATGCGCCGTTCCCCGTAATCGATCGCCAGCACGCGTGTCGGAGCTTCGGGGGCGTCCCCGGCGGGCACCACTCCGTCTCGTGGCGTGACGGCGTTCACCCCTGCGCCATCTGCACGAAGAACTCGCGATTCGTCTTCGAGCGCAGCAGCTGCTTGGTCAGGAAGGTGATCGCTTCGTCGGACGGCATGTCACCCAGGAATGTGCGCAGCAGGTAGACGCGGTTCATCTCCTCGCGATCGAGGAGAAGCTCCTCGCGGCGCGTGCCCGACTTGTTGATGTCGATCGCCGGCCAGATGCGCTTGTTGCCGATCTCGCGACTCAGCACCAACTCCATGTTGCCGGTGCCCTTGAACTCCTCGAAGATGACCTCGTCCATGCGGGAGCCCGTTTCGATCAGCGCGGTCGCGACGATGGTGAGTGACCCGCCGTCGTCGATCTTGCGCGCCGAGCCGAAGAACTTCTTGGGTTTCTGCATCGCCGACGCATCGAGACCGCCGGAGAGCAGCTTGCCGGATTGCGGGATCACCGCGTTGTGGGCGCGGGCAAGGCGCGTGATCGAGTCGAGCAGGATCACCACGTCCTTGCCGTGCTCGACGAGCCGCTTGGCCTTCTCGATCACCATCTCGGCCACCAGCACGTGCCGTTCCGCCGGTTCGTCGAAGGTCGAGCTGATCACCTCGGCGCCGGGAACGCTCTCGTGGAAGTCCGTCACCTCTTCGGGCCGCTCGTCGATCAGCAGCACGATGAGCGATACCTCGGGATGGTTCTGGACGATGGCGTTGGCCATCTTCTGCAGGAGGATCGTCTTGCCGGCACGCGGGGGCGCCACGATCAACCCCCGCTGTCCCTTGCCGATCGGCGCCACGAGATCGACGACCCGCATCGACAGGTCACCGTTCTCGAGCCGCAGGCGCTGATCCGGATACCGCGGCCTCAGGTTTTCGAAGATGAGCCGCGGTCTGGACGGGTCCGGCTCGTCGCCGTTGATCGTGTCGACCTTGAGCAGGGCGAGATAACGCTCCCATTGCTTGGGAGGGCGCACCTCGCCATGGATCGTGTCTCCCGTGCGCAGATCGAAGCGCTTGATCTGCGACGGCGAGACGTAGATGTCGTCGGGCCCGTGCAGGTAGCTCCAGTCCTGGCTGCGCAGGAACCCGTAGCCCTCAGTGAGGATCTCGAGCACGCCTTCGCTGCGGAGCACGACCTTCTGGTCCAGCAGCCGCTGCTCGATGCGAAAGATCAGGTCCTGCTTTCGCAGGCCCGTGGTGTCTTCCACGAGGAGATCCGTGGCGAGCGTCTGCAACTCGGCCACCGACTTGCGCTTGAGATCGGCTATATCCACGTCAGTCACTACGTCGGGTACCGGTGTGCGAACCGCCTCGGCGATCCCGCGCGCGGCAGGGCGAAGCTATAGATCCAGAATGGGTCGAGCAAGAAACGTCCAATGTTGGCGGCCGGCACCTGTTGCTCAGCCCACCCTGGTCGGCCTGTGTTGCGCCCGGTGCAACATCGGAAACGCCGTCGATGACGGCAATATGACGGTCGGCAGGGGCGGGCGTCATTCGCGGGACCTCCCCGCTCCCGGTCAGCGACGGCTCTTCATATAGAAGGGGGCGGCCAGTGTGATGCCGAGCACACGTGCTCGCCGCCCCACTCCGAGCTGCGAGACCAGCCTAAGGCACGAGCCGGCAGCGACTTGGGTGCGGTGCGGGAGCATGCGCGAGGCGGGATTCGAACCCACGACCTTCGGCTCCGGAGGCCGACGCTCTATCCAGCTGAGCTACTCGCGCGGTCCGGGGAACAGGCGACCCGGGAGGCAAAGACTAACCCCGGCCCGGGGGTGATACAAGTCGCGGCCGCTTCCGGTCGATACTGGCCGAGAGGTGCCTCCCTGGCCAGCGACCTGAGCTTCTCGCGCTCTGCCCCCATGACTGCACAACCCGATCTCACGGAAGCCTCTGCCTGCTTCGACGTTTTCATGGCGAGGCAGCCGATCTTCGAGCGCGACGGCCGCATCGCTGGCTACGAATTGCTGTATCGCAAGTCGGGGAACAGTCAGAGCGCGACCGACGCGACGGCGGACGTGATGGCCGCCGAGGTGTTGGTGCAAACCTTCCTCAACATCGGGCTCGACCGGGTGACGGGAGAATCCCGCGCCTACCTGAACTTCACGCGCGACATGCTGGTTCAGCGCACGTGGTCGCTCTTTGATCCTGCGCGCGTCGTGATCGAGATCCTCGAATCGGTTGCGCCAGACGCCGAAGTGATCGCGGCGGTTCAGGCGCTCGTGGATGCCGGGTATACGGTGGCGCTGGATGACTTTGTGTACACGCCGGCTCACGAGCCGCTCCTCGACCTGGTGCACGTGGTGAAGGTGGATGTGCTCGGACGCGCGTTCGACGAGATTGCCGCCGTGGCCGGCCAGCTGCGCGGTCGTTCACTCATGCTGTTGGCGGAGCGCGTCGAGACGCGGGAAGTCGAGGCGGCGTGTCGGAGCATGGGGTTCAGGCTCTTCCAGGGCTATTACTACCAGCGACCCGAGCTGCTGTCGCGTCGCGAGCTGGCCGCCGGCCACGTCACGATCCTGCAGCTGATGAACCTGCTCCGAAATGCCGAATCCAGTGATGCGCAGCTGGAAGACGCCTTCCGCGGCGACGTCTCGCTGACCGTCAAGTTGCTCCGGACGGTGAACTCTGCATCGATGGGAGGGCAGGGCATCGAGTCGATCCGGCACGCCGTGCGGATGGTGGGGCGTGGCGAGCTGCACAAGTGGCTGTCGCTGTTGCTGGTCTCGTCGATCGCTGCTCGTGGCGGGACCGACGTGGAACTGGTGCGTACGGCGCTCACGCGCGCGCACCTGGCGGAGCTGATCGGTCGGCGGTCGGGCGATCGCCGAGGCGCCGAGTCGCTGTTCATGGTTGGGCTGTTTTCGCTGCTCGATGCGCTGTTGCGGACGCCGCTCAGCGAGTTGCTCGAGCGCATCGATCTCGCGCCCGAGATTCGTCGCGCGCTGCTGGTGCGGTCGGGGCCGTATGCGGGCGTGCTCTCGCTGCTGGAGGCGTGGGAGCAGGGGCGTTGGGACGTCGTGCACGCCGAGTCCGATGCCATCGGCATGGATCCGCGTCAGCTCGGGGAACTGTACCTGGTGGCCGTCGAGTGGTCGAAGGAGCGACTGGCCGCCGCGTGATCGCGGGCGATCCCGAGACGACCTTCCACATCGGCTCATCACCCCGCGGCGAACCGGCCGCCGATGTCTGCCCGCGACACGACGCCCTCCCATAGACGCGCCGCGTTAGGCGACGCGCGCGGCGCCGTCAGGGGGACGCCGGAGGTGGAGCGGCGGCGTCAGTAGCGGCGATCCATCGGCGGAGCGCCTCGCATTCATCGGCTGCCCGGAGTTGGTCGAACAACACGAGCGCTCTGCGGGCGTCCGTGAGGGCGGCGCTGGTGTCACCTGCCGCCGCCGCGAGTTCCGCGCGCGCGCGCAGGGACTCGGCCTGGTGCAGGACGGCTCCATGGAGCTGCGAGCGCTCCACGGCGAAGTCGAGCAAGGTGCGGGCTTCGGCGAAGTTGCCGCTCATGGTACAGGCCAGGCCCGCCAGCCGGTGCGCCTCCGCCTCGCGCACGACGTCGCCCGCGGCGGCGAATGCGACGGCGGCATGTCTCGCCGTGGCTTCGGCAAAGGTGGGATCGCCGCGTCGCAGCGCGAGTTCAGCGCGTCCCAACCGCGCAATGGAGACGATCAACGGCTGCCCGGCATCGCGCCCGAACTCGATGCTGCGCAGCTCGAGTTCGTCAGCCTCACGCAAGCGACCAAGATCGCGGTACGTGATCGCCATGTTGTGGAAGCACTCCGCGAGCCCGCGCGTGTTGCCCGTGCGCTGGTGCGCCGAGATGGCGAGGTTGTAGAGTGCCAGAGCCCCGGTGCGATCCCCTTCGATGTTGGCAATCGCGCCGAGGTTGTTCATGGCGCGGGCGACCAGCGCGTCGTCGCCGTCGACGCGAGCGAGCTCCATGGCGTCGTTGAACCCGGCGCGGGCGACGTCGAGCTCCCCGAGCACGAAGTGCGCGGCGCCATTGAGCACCGTCGCGCGTCGCAGGCTCGCTCTGTCGTCACTCACCTCGATGGATGGCAGCACGAGCGCGAGCCATTCGCGGGCCTCGCGCGCGCGCCCGGTGCGGACCAGGGATTCGGCAAGCAGGGCCGCAGTGTCCGGATACGCGCGCACCCCGTCCCGGTGCGCGAGCAGCAGCGCACCCGCGTCGGTCCAGGCACCGGCATCGGCGAGTCGCTGCGCCTGCACGCGCACCTCCCGGAGCTCGCTCGACCCGTCAGGCATCGTGGTCTCCTTCGAGGAGACGAACCAGCCGCGGGCGTGAGATGCCGAGCCGACGCGCGGCTTCGCTCTTGTTGCCGCCGCAGCGTTCGAGTGCCTCACGCACGGCATCGCGGATGATGTCGGCGAGGGCGATGGGTGGCTGCGTGGCCGTGAGCCGCCGGTCGTTGCCCATCGTCTCGAACTCGAAGTCCTCGGGCTCGAGCACTGCCTTGTCCGCGAGGAGGATCGTGCGTTCGATGACGTTTCGCAGCTCGCGGATGTTGCCGGGCCATGCTCGGTGGCGCAGCGCGCTGGCAGCGCGCGGACTCAGCTCCGGTCGCGGAACCCCGTACTCGGACGCGAACCGGGCGAGGAACAGTCGCGCGAGCGGGATGATGTCCTCGTGCCGATCGCGCAGAGGCGGCAGCGCGACGGGCAGGACGTTGAGCCGATAGTAGAGATCCTCGCGGAACTCGCCAGCGCGCACGGCGGCCTCGAGGTTCACGTGCGTTGCGGCAATGACCCGCACGTCGATCGGGATGTTCCGCACACCGCCAACGCGGCGGATGCTCCGCTCCTGCAGCGCACGCAGCAACTTCCCTTGCAGGGGGAGCGCGAGGTGGCCGACTTCGTCCAGGAAGATCGACCCGCCCTGCGCCATCTCAAAGAGCCCAGGCTTGGTGGCCGACGCGTCGGTGAACGCGCCCTTCTCGTGGCCGAACAGATCGCTCTCGAGCAGGTGTTCGGGCAGCGCCGCGCAGTTGATGTCGACAAACGGCATTTCCCGGCGCGGTCCGTTGTAGTGGATCGCGCGGGCAATGAGTTCCTTGCCGGTGCCGGTTTCCCCCGTGACCAGCACCGTGACGTTGCTGTGCGGGATCACCTTGGCCACGCGCTCCAGCGCGGCGGCGAGCGAGCCGCTGGCGCCGAGGATGCCTTCGAACGTGTACTTTCGGGTCTCGGTCGCCGCGAAGGAGCGTCGATGCTCGTGGAAGAGCAGGCGTTCGGACGCATCCTTGATCCATGCGCGCAGCAGGTCGAGGTCTTCGGGGATGACGAAGAGCTGATCGGCCCCGGCACGCAGCACCGACGCCGCGAGGCGATGGCCAGCTTCGGCGGCGACGGCGGCGAACGTGACCTCCCCGTCGGCCCGGAGTTCGCGCGCGGCACGCGCGAGCGCCGTCTCTTCGCCGCCGGCCGCGAGGAGGACGACGGTGCGCGTGGGATCGACGCCCCTGGGAGCGGTGCGTGTGTGTGCGTACCCGAGCCCGACTTCCGCCGCGATCCGGGGCCAGAGCTCGCCGAAAGAGTCACTGATGCCATGCACCAGCAACGTGGCCGGTGTCATGGCCGGCGCCCCGCCGTCCGTTGAGCCTTCCGCACTCGCAGCACTCGCCATCTGGTCACCAGGCGATGATGTAGTCGGTGAAGCCGGTGACGTCGGCCTCGATCTCATGAAGCGCCGGAGCGAGGACGCTGCTCTGCTTCAGCCACGGCGCCGAGACGTTCTCGCGCTTCCAGATCGAGAGCAGCGACGTGTACGTCGCGTCAGTGCCGTCGACGACCCCGTCGCCATTGCGGTCGTCGTTGGTCTCGCGAAAGTTGAACTTGATGTCCGCCGGATCCAGCGGCGCGAAACGCAGACCGGACGGCTCGAACCGGACGATGAGCCTGGCAGGATCGATCAGGGTCATCGTGATGAGGATCGAGTCACCATCCACGAACGGTGTCCCGTTTGGACGGCTGAGCAACGATCCTTTCGAGACGCGGAACCGGATGAAGACTGTGGAGTCGGATCGACCCGGACGCGAGCGGTAGTACATGAAGGCCTGGCGGCTGTCGCCCGCCTTCGCGTAGAACGCGACCACGGGATTCGCGATGGCAGGCGCGCCGGGGGCGGGCGACAGCGAGTTCACCAGCAGGCTCGTATCGCGCGCGGTCGGCGTTAGCGGCGCCTGGGGGTCGACTGCGGCATCCGCGCACCCCGCGACGATGGTGACCACGGCGACCAGAGCCAGCACGGCGGCATGGCGGAAACGCATACGATCTTCTCCTCGGTAGAATCCCGATCGCGCAGGACGACACGAAGTGCGTGCGCCCTGCGCGACCGGGTCGATGACCTGCTGTCCACTACCTGGCGAACGCGCCCCTGACGATGACGACACCTGCCGCGGTCTTCACTTCGGCCGTCGCACCCGAGACCGAAATCGGTACCGGCTGACCGAGCTGGGTGCTGAAGTTCAACTGCGCCTTGCCGAACGTGTTGGTGGTCGCCTTGCCAAGGCTGGCTCCGGCAAGGTAGAACTCGACGACGAGGCCCGCGGGGAGGTGCTCCGCTTCGATCTCGAACTCGCGCTTCGTGTTGTTGTTGCGCGAGTCCCACTTGGCCTTGCCCCTGGCGCTCACGTACGGCGCGCTCGTGGGTGCCGTCAACTGCGCGAAGACGCGGATGCGGCCGGCCGATGTCGCGGAACCGGAGTTGTCGGAGCCCTTTGAGGCCGCTGCGGTCACGTCGTCGGTGAGGGGCGAAACAGGGCTGTCGGCGCAGGCGGACAGGATGAGCGCGGCGAACAGCGCGAGGGGAGCGATCAGGTTGATACGCATTGGTCGAGGGGTCTTGGGAGAAGGAGGATGAACGAGAGTTTGCGTGGCCACGCATCATCTCCTTGGCAAGACCGGCACCATTTCAAGACGCCCATGCAACTACTTCACAGGCAACGAGTTACGAGAATATAGCAAGCTTCTGGCGCTATAACAAAACGTTCCAGCCCATATCGAATCGATCCGATTCGCATCTCTCGATGACGAAGCCGGCGTTGGTCATCGCCGTCGCGCCGAGCCGCGGATGCCGAGGCGCTCGTGCCGCGGGACTGCGAGGTTCAAAGCGACGGGCAGTGGGATCTCGCGGCGCTCTGGACGAGTCACGCCGAGCAAGAGGCCTGGCGCGAGCGTTGTCGGTAGCGGCGGCCTCGGTCTCGTTTCGCCGGCAAGACGGCACGCGGCGCGAACTGGGCCAACGTGGACGGTCACTGTGTGCGTCCGCTGATGCGACCAATGCCACCGCGATTCATGCGGTGCGTTGGCGCATGACGACATCACCAGCAGGAGCGGCAAATCGTGCGCTGCTCAGCCGCCGGCAGCCGTCCCCAGCCGCTCCTTGAGCGCTTCGAGCGTCGCCGGCTGCGGCGCCGTGATGTAGGGCAGCAGAATCGAGATACGCCGGTTGGACGGATTCATGGGATCGAGCGGGTACTTGGGCTGCGTGTCCGCCAGGCCGTTCACCTCGACGATGCGGGACCTCGGAATCCCCACGCGCTCGAGAAACCGTCGTGCCGCGTTGGCCCGTTCGCTCGACAGTTCCCAGTTGCTGTAGTCGGGTCGCGTGTATTGCGCGGCATCGGTGTGCCCCTCGATGACCAGTGGATTCTCCATCCCGACCAGCTCCTCGGCCACCACTTTCAGCGCCAGCTCACCCTGGGGCTTCATGCGCGATGAGCCGAAGTCGAAGAAGGTGTTGCCCTGCTGGTTCTCGATCAGCTCGATGCGCAGCCCGGCATTGGTCAGAGTGATCTCGACCTTCGAACGGAACGCGCCGCGCGCAGCGAGCGAGTCCACGCGCGTGGCCAGCATCGCCTTGATTTCCTCGAAGCGGCGCTGCTGGAGCGACCGCAGGGCGATCTGCATGGCCTGCTGCTGCACCGACGCGGGCGACGAGCCGGACGCGAGGGGGCTCGAGCCTGACGAGTAGCCCTTCTTGAAGCCGATGGGATTGGAGAAGTACCCCTCGATGGCCTTCCGCGTGTTCTCGTCCATGCCGAGGATCCACATCACCATGAAGAAGGCCATCATCGCCGTCACGAAGTCGGCGTAGGCGACCTTCCACGAGCCGCCGTGGTGTCCGTGGCCGCCCTTCTTCACCTTCTTGACGATGACGACCTTGCTGCCGCCCTTGGCCACGCTACGCTGCCTTCCTTCGGGTCAACCCTTCGAGTTCGGCAAAGCTTGGCCGATCGACGGGCTCGATGTTGCGCCGCGCGAACTCCACGCAGGTCATCGGCGCATCGCCGCGGGCGAACGAGAGCAGCGCGGTCCGGATGCACGACATGTACGCGCCCTCGGCGCGCTGGCGGGCCTCGATCGCCTTGGCGAACGGGCCGATCATGCCGTACGAGAGCAGGATGCCGAGGAACGTGCCGACGAGCGCGGCGGCCACCTTGTTGCCGATTTCCGAGGCCGCGCCCCCGATCGAGCCCATGGTGATCACGACGCCGAGCACCGCGGCGACGATGCCGAAGCCCGGCATGGCGTCGCTCACCTGCGTGATCGCGTTGGGCACCTGATGCTCCTCTTCGTGGAGGCGCTCGAGGTCGAGGTCGAGAATCTCGGCGAGGTGGTGATCCTCCACCGCGCCCGTGAGGAGCACCTTGAGCGTATCGCAGAGAAACACCACGGCGTGGTGATGGTGCAGGAAGCCGGGGTACTTCGAGAAGATCGCGCTCTGTTTCGGGTCTTCGATGTGCGCCTCGAGCGCGATCAGTCCGTCCTTGCGGGCGGTCTGGAACACCTCGAAGAGCGCCTGCAGCAGCTCGCCATACGCCTTCCGGGTGAACGGGTTGGGCTTGAGCAGCGCGACGGACGCGGCAATCGACGCCTTGAGCACACTCGGCGGGTTGGCCATGATGAACGAGCCAAGCCCAGCGCCACCGATGATGATGAATTCGGTGGGCTGCCAGAGGACGCCCAGCTTTCCGTGGTGCATGGTGTAGCCCGCGATGACGGAGCCAAGCACCACGACGAGTCCGATGATCTGAAACACGAGACGGCCGGGATCAGGCGAAGGTCAGGAGTGAGCGCTGCATGGAGTATCGGCGGGTGCGTCTCGCGTGAGAGGGCATTACCCGGTGGACTTGACGCCGCCGACCAGCGCCCTCGCGTCCGCGCCAGCCGTGGCGCTGCGGTTGGCGTCCGCCACCTGTGCCACGATTTCCTCGCGCACGATGTTCACGTGCGGCGGCGCCTCGATGCCGATGCGAACGCCGCGCCGGTCGGAGGCCAGCACGACGATGCGAATCCCGCCCGCGATGAGGACCGCGTCACCGGGTTTCCGACTGAGGATGAGCATCGCTAGACCATCCCCAGGATGACCTGCGCCATCTCGTCGGCTGCCTTCACGAGCTTCGCGGCCGCCGCGTAGGCCTGCTGGTGCCGCATGAGGAGCGTCAGCTCCTCGTCGATGGAGACGCCGCTCACCGACGCTCGGCGCGTATCGGCCTGGCGCGCGAGCGTGTCGTAGATGGCGAACTGGTTGCCGGACTCGTCGACCGAGACCCCGACATCGGTGACGACCTGGGTGTAGTGGTCGAGGTACGACGTGTCGGTGGCGAGGCCGACCTGCGTGGCGAACGCTGCACCCATGCGCGTGCGCAGCGCGTCCACGCCGGTGTCGTTGCGAAGGGCAGCGACCGCAAGCGCGATGGTATTGTTCCCCGGCGCGTTCTGCACGTCGCCCGAGGCGATCACGGCGGCATTCGCCACTACTGCCGAGGACAGTCGGATGGTGCCGGCGCTCACGAACGCCGGATCGAAGAAGGCGACGCGCGAGCCGGTCGGTCCGTTGGCCGGCACCCAGTTGGAATTGCCTAACGCGTCACCGGCGGCGGTCCACCCGCTCATGTGGTATTCGTTCACTCCGTTCACGAGCGCCCGGGCGAGCTGGTCGAGGCGTCCGGTGACGGAGGGCAGATCGGTGTTGATGAAGTCGACCATCGCCGCGAGGGGGCCGGTCACACCCACCAGCGGATCAGGATCGCCCTTCATGCCGAGCGAGACCTGCGTGCCGCCGCGTGCTTCGAGGGTACGCGCGTTTGCCGCGTCGACGAGCATCATCGTCCCGAGGTGCACCCCCACCGTCCCGTTGGCCTGCGGCTCCGTGCGGGCGCCGGTGAGCTTTGCGAGCTGGTCGGCCAGGCGATCGCGCTGGTCGCGCAGGTCGGGCGCCTGCTGACCCCCCACCTCGGCGGCCGTGATCTGGCGATTCAGCGTGGCCACCTGCTGGGCGAGCCCGTTGATCTGGTCGACGGTGTCGGACATGCGCGAACGCGTGCGGTTGCCCAGGTCCGCCAACTGGGTGGCGAACGTATTGAGCATGTACGCCGCCTGCGCACCGCGCTGGCGAACGACACCCTGGGCGGCGCCGTTGCCGGGATTGTTCGACAGGTCGGCCCACGCATTCCAGAACTCGTCGAGCGTGGCGGCGAGTCCGGTGTCGCTTGGCTCGCCGAGCACCGACTCGATCTCGGACATCAGGTCGCGTCGCAGCGAAAAGGCCTCGCTGTTTCCGACCTCCCGGCGGTACGTGTTGTCCAGCAGCTGATCGCGATACCGGACGATGTCCGAGATGGACACGCCGGTCCCGATGCTGTAGAAGGGGAATCGTTGCGGTGTGGACGGCACCAGCTCCACGCGCTGCCGCGAGAACCCCTCGGTTTCGGCATTGGCGAGGTTGTGCGACGTGGTCTGGATCGCGGCCTGGTGCGACGCGATCGCGCCGCGCGCGATGCTGAGGATGCTGCCGAAGGTCGACACTAGGCCCGCCGGTTCACGAGGTACGACGCGTGCTGCGCACCGGTGTTGGCGCCGACCTTCTCCCCATAGCCCACGCGCGGTGCCGCCGCGCCTGCGAGCGACCGCACGGTCTCTTCGCCCGTCGCCAGCGCCTCGCGCAGGATCTGGCGGTTGGTCGCCACGTCACGCGCCAGGCGCTGGGCAGCGACCTGAAGGTCATCGCGCGCGACCCGCAGCTCTTCGGTTGCCGAGGGGCCGAGCGCGGCGATGAGGTCGCGCAAGGGCAGGTCCCCGGGCTGGCCGAGGCGCTCGTTGAGCGTTCGACGACGCTTGCGCGCCTCGCCGAGCGTGAGGAGGATGCGCTGCACGGCAAAGACCGAGTCGTCGATCGACGCGAGGTCGTCGGCGGCCACGGCCTCTCGCTGTTGGTGCATCGCGGTCACCAGCTCATCGATCAGGCGACGTTCGCTGCGGAGCGCATCGGTGAGTCCGTTGACGAACGTCGTCCGCTGTGCCTGCTGTGCCGGCGTGAGCGGCGTCGGGGGATGGACGATCGCGTTCACGGTGCGGACGGGTCGGCGCCCTGGGTCGGGGCGAGGCGGGTGCGGAACTGCCTGAGGAGCGCGTCACCGAGGTCGCTGTTCCATTGCGTCGGCACGAGGTCGGCCATGCGCTCATCGAGCATGCTGCTGAACATCTCTTCGCCGGCGCCGCCCGAGAGCGCGCCGTCCTGCGGAACGGTCTCGCGCATGGCCTTGAACAACTGCGCCACGAACACGCCCTCGAGTGCGCGCGCGGCCTCGCGCAGGCGGCGATCGTCACCCGCGGGCGTGATGGGCCCTGCGTCCCTGCCAATCGGGTTCATCGGGCAATCACCTCAGCGGAGAGCGCCCCGACGTTGCGCAGGGCTTCGAAGACGAGCGCCACCTGTTGCGGTGGTGTTCTCACGGCGTGCAGCGCGGCAGCCAGCTGCTGGACCGTCGCACCGGTCGGCACGCGGACCTGACCTGGCGGCCCCTGCGTCGAAGTATCGGCGGAGGCTGCACCGATCGAGAGCGCGAGGCCTCCCACGGAAACCATCCCGGGCCCCAGCGTGAGGTCGCCGCCGGCGACGACGGTCCCGGAGCGCTGGTCGATCACGATGCGCGCGACGCGCTGAATCTCGACCTTGAGGTCACGGATGCGTGCGAGCGCCGCGGCCGGTCCACCGGCGCTGTCGCCGAGGGTCAAGGTGACCGCGCCCGGGTCTTCAACCCTGGCGGTCTCTTTGCCCATCACCGAGTCGATCACGGCGGCCATGCGTGCGGCGACGCCGATGTCGGGTTGGCGCAGGATGAGCGTGCTCGACGCCGTGAACTGCGGGCGTGGCAGGTCCACTTCGAGCAGGCCACCGTTGGCGAGCTTTGCGCTCGCCGCGGCGAAGCCGACGCGTCGGCGTGCGACGTCGGTGTCATCGACGAGCAGTTCGCCCTGTGCGGTCGCCATCGCCTTGCCGCCGGCTTCGGCGACGAGCGGCGTCATCCACAGGACGCCACCACGCAGCGATCGCGCATCGCCGACCGAGCTCACCTGCACGTCGAACCGTCCGCCCGGCCTCAGATACGGCGAGGCCTCGGCGGTGACGAGCACCGCCGCGACATTCCGCGTGCGCAGCAGTTCCGGCGGGACGATGATGTCAAAGCGGCGCAGGAGGTTCGCGACACTCTGCACGGTGTGTTGCGACCCGCGGCCGGCGAAGGCATTGTCGCCCGTACCGGAGAGGCCGGTGACGATGCCGTATCCGACGAGCCTTACCGGCACCGCCTGATGGTCGACGACGAGGTCACGGATGGGGACGGCCTGGGCCCGGGCCGCATCGACACAAAACGCCGCGTGCGCCAGCCCGATGGCCAGCGCGATGCGGAGGGGGGAACGGAGGGGGGCGGGGTGCGTCACGGCCAGAAGAGTCCGATGAGTTTGCCGACGAGCCCGTTCTTCGGTTTGCCCAGCGAGCCCTTCGCGCTGTAGGAGATCTGGGCGTCGGCGATGGCCTCGGAGCCCACAGCGTCGCGCGAACCGACGTCGATGGGGCGGAGGAAGCCGGACAGGGTCAGTGTCGCCTTGTTCTTGTCCACGTCGATCATCTTGGTGCCCTTCACCTGCAGGAGCCCTTCGGGCGTCACGGCGACCACGCGTACCGCGAGCTGGCCCACGTAGCGCGTGTTGCGGGTGGCGTTGCCGCGCTGCATGGAGGCACCGGCATCTCCGGTCTGCACGCTGCCGGCGACGTCGCCGATCGCGGCCCCGGAGCCCGGCAGCGACGGCGGCTCGACCTGCACGCCAAGCTGGCGGCTCCGCGATGCACTGTTCGTGTTGTCCTTGGTCGCCTGCGCGAGCGCGTATTCGTCCACCAGCACCTGGATGACATCGCCGACGGCGAACGTGCGGCGGTCCGACGTCCAGTTGAGGTTGCGCGCGGCCGGTGCGGCCTTCGCCGAGTCGGGTCGCGCGGCGGCCTGCGCGCCCAGTTGGGCGGCACCGAGTACGAGCAGCGCCACGACGGCCGCGGCGGCGATCGCCAGGCGCGGAACCTTTGGTGCGGGCTCTGCGGCCGGAACGGTCGGGATGACCGTCACGCGACGCGGCGTTGCGATGACATCGCAGTGGTGAATCATTGGATCCTCGGGGGAACGGAGCGCGTCACTTCGCCGGCTCCGGTGACCGTACCTTCGACCGTGCGGTTGGCGCCCAGGCGGACGGCGACCTGATCGCCGAGTTCCCCGGCGCCCACGGCGCGTCCATCCAGCGTGAGGCGGAGGCCTGGTTCTTCCATCACGAAGAGCACGGGCTGACCGGCGACCACCATGGGGCGCGGAGCCACGGCAGGGCGTCGGAGCACTTCGCCGGCCTCGATGACTCGGCGCGTGACCCAGCCGGCGCGCGCCAGCGAGTCGACGCCACGAACCATCGCGCGCGTGATCGTGAAGTCCGCGGTGGTGAGAACCGTGCCGCGGGCCAGGCGGCGCGTGGCCACGGCAACGACCTGCTCGCTGGGCGCGGCGCCCTGCGCGTGCGACCCCATCATCGGGACCGCCGCGAGGGCGAAGGCGACGAGCACGCGCGGCGCCGGCATCTGCCTAACGCACCATGTTGTTGGCGACCTGCATCATCTCCTCGGCGTTCTTGATCGCCTTGGAGTTGATCTCGTAGGCGCGCATGGACGTGATCATGTCGACCATCTCCTGCACGATCTCCACGTTGCTGCTCTCGAGATGGCCCTGGAGGAGCCGACCCATCCCCTCGTCCTGCGGAAAGCCGCTGATCGCGGCCCCTGACGCCGGGGTCTCGGTGTAGAGGTTCTGCCCGGCGGATGAGAGGCCGGCCGGATTCATGAAACGTGCGATCTCGATCCGGCCGAGTTCCTGCACCTTGCTCGTATCGTTGCCGACCTGCACCGAGACCACGCCGGTGGGGGAGATCGAAATGTTCGAGCCGTCGGTGGGGAACTTGATGCCCGGTACCACGACCAGCCCTCCCGAGGTCACCAGCGTGCCGGTGTCGGAGATGCTGAAGCTGCCGTCGCGCGTGTAGCCCACCTGGCCATTGGCCATCTGCACCTGGAAGAATCCGTCGCCGTCGATCGCGATGTCGAGCGGAGAACTCGTCTGCTCCACGGCACCCTGCGCGTGCAATCGCTGCACCGAGGAGAGGTGTGTGCCTCGGCCGACCTGGATGGCCGGGTTGGTGTTGCTGTCCGGCGTGCCGATGACCGACGGATTCTGCACCGTCTGATACAGCAGGTCCTCGAAGTGCGCGCGGCTCCGCTTGAACCCCGTCGTGTTGACGTTGGCGAGGTTGTTGGAGATCACCTCGGTGCGGAGCTGCTGGGCCATCATGCCGGTGGCGGCGGTACGGAGCGCGGGGTTCATACGGAGCGGGTGTGAGGAGGGACGAGCGAGTCAGCGGGTGCAGCGGGCGCGTTTCACGCGCGCACGCGGTCAGCCGCGCTGGTCATTCATCCCGTCGGCTTGCCAAGCTGGTTGGAGATGGTGGCGCGGATGTCATCGAGGGTCGACAGGGCCTTCTGCGCGAACGCAAAGTTCC
Source organism: Gemmatimonadaceae bacterium (assembly GCA_020846935.1). NCBI lineage: Bacteria > Pseudomonadati > Gemmatimonadota > Gemmatimonadia > Gemmatimonadales > Gemmatimonadaceae > Gemmatimonadaceae bacterium. Next base: position 50,884 of record JADLCY010000001.1, on the reverse strand, counting down.
GCTGGATGGTGATCATGTCGACCATGGAGTCGATGGAGTTCACGTTGCTGCCTTCGAGGTGTCCCTGACGCACGTCACGTGCGTCGAGGGCGACCGCGGTGCGTGTGGCGTCGGGGATCCAGCGCGTGCCTGCCTCGTGCTGCAGCGTCGTGTTTGGGGCGACGGTCTCGATGCGCAAACGGTCGATCCACACGCCATCGACGGCCACGCGGCCCGTGCGGTCGATCGAGACGTCGCTCCCGCCAACGCGGATCGGGCCCTTTTCTCCGGCCAGGCGGCTGCCGTCGGCATCGGCGAGGTAGCCCTGCGGGTCGATCGTCGACGCTCCGCCGCGGGTGAACCGCTCGCCTGACGGTGTCGTGACCACGAAGAACTGATGGCCGCGGAGCGCGAGGTCGAGCGGATTGCCGGTCGGCGTGAGCGGCCCTTCCCGCCAGTCGGTAGACGCCGCCATCGCGGGAGTGTCTCCGGTGAGCCGAGCGTAGCCAAGTTCGGCCTTGAAGCCGGTCGTGTTCACGTTGGCCAGGTTGTTGGCCGCGATCTCCTGCCGCCGCTCCCAGTAGCGGAGCGCTGCAGCAGCGCTGGCAATGCCATCTGTTTTCATCGGCGGCTCCTGGCGACGGGAACGTGCTACAAACACAAAGGGCAACCGGTGTGCCGGTTGCCCTCGCGCCCGCTTCACTGTGGCAAGTCGTTGTCAGGCAGCGACTTGACGACCTCCGAGCGCGTGACCAGGCGCGCGCTTGAATCGCCTGAAGAGGGAAAAGCGTGCCGGTTGCGGCGAGTTCTGCCGGGCCACCTTGCCCCCAAGCACCAGGGCCAGGGCGTCCCGCGACAGTCCGGTGCGGCGCGCAATCTCGAGTGCAGGCGTGCCTGCGGCGGCGAGCGAGCGCGCCGTCATGGATCGGGTCGCGGAGATCCCTGCGCGCGAGGGCGCATCGCTCGATGGCCACGACACCACCAGCAACAGGCCAATGACGCCGAGCGCGAGGGCACCGGCGGCAGCCATGCTGAGCGCATCGGCTGTCACGAGTTCGAAGATTCGGATGAGGGTAGGCATCGTCAGGCGGGAGTGCGAAAGTGGGCGAGCTCGGTGCGAAGCTTCCCCAGCGCCTTGGTGCGGATCTGGGAGACGCGCGATTCCGTGAGGTCCAGGACCTCGGCGATCTCGTGGAGCCTGAGCTCCTCGAAGTAGTAGAGCGTGAGTACGATGCGCTCCTGCTCCTTGAGCTTCAGCAGTGCGGCCTTGAGGATCTCGCGCTCCTGTTCGCGCGAAATCTCGTCTTCGACAGTCGACTCCGGCTCGGCGGCGATGAGGTCCGGCGGCACCCCACCGGACGCCTCCTGGTCGGTGCCCGAGTGGTCGATCGACACGTGGACCGCACTCTCGGTTTCGGCCTGCCATCGCCAGAGGGTCGGCAGGTCGACGCCGAGGTGTTCGGCGAGTTCGTGGTCGGTGGTGGGGCGAGCGAATATGCGCGTGAGCGTTTCGCGCGCCTGCGCGATCTCCCGCGTCTTGCGGCGGATGGAGCGCGGGACGTGATCCTGTCGGCGCAACTCGTCGAGGATCGCGCCGCGAATGCGCGGCACGGCGAACGTGCTGAACGCGAGGCCACGCGTCGCATCGAATGCCTGCAGCGCGTTCATGAGCCCGATCGTGCCGCACGAGACGAGTTCGTCGAAGTCCGCCGGTGCCGCGAGGGCTCGCGACAGCTGGCGGGCCACATGATGCACGAGGCTCAGGTTCTCCTGCAGCAGGAGGTCCCTGGCCTGCACATCGCCGTCGGCGAAGGCTCGCCACAGATGGTCGGTCGCCATGGGTGTCATCCTTTCACGAGGCGGAGGAACGGTGGAGCGGCGGCGTCGGCGAGGAGCCGGGCGCCGATGTCGCGCACGGCCAGGGCGGCGGGTGATCCGCTCGCCGCTTCATCGGTGCCGAGCCCCGCGGCGATCACCTTCTCGAATCCCGGATCGTCGGGGATCAGACCGGCAAACGGGACCGTGCGGGAGAGAAAGCGCACCGACGCGCCATTGAGGTACTCGTGCAGACGGTCGGCCGCGTTCGCGTCGACGCGGTTGGCCAGGACGTCGACACGCACGTCAGGCGCCTGTTCGTGCAGCAGCTTGACCAGCGCGTACGTGGCGATGAGGGCGATGCGATCGTGCGCCGTCACCGCGAGGACGCGCGTGGCCCCGCAGCGGATGGCGTTGCGCAGCGATGCCGCGCTGGCTCCGGCGTCGATCACGACGAGGCCGAACGACTGGTAGAGATCGACGAGGCGCCGCAGAAGCAGCTGGTGCTCGGTGACGGTGACGCCTTCCGGGACCTGGCCGGCGCAGACGAGCGACAGCATTGGCGACACCGCGATCGCGAGTTCGTGAATACCGCGACGGCCTCCGCGCACGTCGGCAAGCGTCACCTGCGGTTCGATGCCGAGCATCGCGGCGAGCCCGCCAAAGTGCTGCGACGCATCGATGAGGAGCACCCGGGTGCCATCAGCGGCCACGGTGGCCGCAAAGAGGGCCGCCACGGTCGATGTACCTACGCCGCCTTTGCCGGCGCCGATCGCCACGACCGGTGGCCCCGCGGCCGCATGGCGACCGGCGGGCGACGGAAGCGGGCGAGCGTCGGCGGGCGTCCTCATGCCGCGGCACCTCGGCGGGTGGTCATGGGCAGACCGAGCGCGCTCAGGATCGCGCCCTTCGCTGCGTGCAGGTCGTCGGGGACCGTCTGGCCGCTCGTCACCCAGCGGATCGGCAGTTCGAGCCGGGTCGCCACGTCGGCGATCGCCTTGTCGTCGTACAGCTCGTCGAACTTGGTGAGGCACGCGTGCGTTGGCCGGCACGCGGCCATCGCCGTCATGAGCGTCGGGATCATGTCGCTGCGCAGCGAAGCCGGCACGACGAGGTGCACCTCGTCGGGCGCGGCCGCGCGCAGCATGGATTGCCACTGCACGTTGGCGTCCTTCGCGCGCGGGCTCCGCCCCGGCGTGTCGATGATCACGACGTCGCACGCATCGAGGCGCTTGAGCGCGCCGGGCATCTCGCGCACGTCGTACACGACCTCGAGCGGAAGGCTGGTCACCTCGGCGTACTGGGCGATCTGCTCGATGGCGCCGACGCGGAACGTGTCGAGCGTGAGCAGACCGACCCTTCGCGCGCCAAACGCGCGGGGGTGCAGCGCGAGCTTGGCCGCCGTGGTGGTCTTACCGGCGCCGGTGGGCCCGACGAGGGCAAGGACGAACGGGCCACTCGTGCCACGCCCGCCCTTTTCGCGCGGAAAGATCGGCGGGGGAGGGTCGAGGCGCTGTCGCAGGTCCTGGATCGCGGCGGCCGATGCGGCGACCAGTTCGACGCGCGTGCGGCGGCCTTCGCGATTGATCGCGGTGCGCAGCACCAGCACGTCTTCGCCAAGCGCGCGACGCGCCTCGTCGAAGACGATGCGAAGGTCGCTTCCGGTGAAGGTGTCAAGCAGCATACGGCAGCTCCCAGGTGGCTACGGAGTTGAGCTTCACGGCCGGCGGCAATTCGGCGAGCGAGATCACGGGCAGGGCGCCCAGCACGGGCTCCACCAAGCGGCGGATGCCAACGCGGAGAGACGGCGGGACGATGAGCGGAGGCATGCGACCCTCCATCGCGTAGGTGGTCGCCAGCAGGTTGAGTTCGCGCAGCAAGGCGGCCAGCGAGTCCGGCGTGAGCGGTGTGGCTCCGGGCTGCGCAGTCCGTGGCGAGAAGAGCTGCATGAGCGCGCCCTCCATCCGGGGACCGAGCGAGATGCCGCGCACCGCGCCGGTCTCGTCGGCAAACATGCGGGCGATCGCATTGGCCATCGCGCGGCGCACGTGTTCGGTGAGCACTTCGGCGTCCTTGGAGTGTTCGATGCCGTCACCCATGGCTTCGAGCACGGTGACGAGGTCGCGGATCGGGAGCCGTTCCCTCAACAGGCGCTGCAGCACGCGGTGTAACAGGCCGAGCGAGATCCGTGCGGGAATGAGGTCGTCGACGAGCGCGGGATGGGTCTGCTTGAGCGTCTCCACCATTTGCTGCACGTCCTGCCGCCCGAGCAGCTCGGCTGCGTTGGCCTTGAGCGACTCCATCAAGTGCGTGGCGATCACGGTTGTGGGCTCCACGACCACATATCCGTACGACTCCGCCTCGACGCGGCGCGCGGCGGCAATCCAGCGAGCCGTCAGGCCAAAGGCCGGGTCGATCGTCTCGATGCCCTCGATGGAATACGAAACACCCCCCGTATCGAGGGCGAGCTGAAAGCGTGGCATCACCTCGGCGCGCGCGATCTCGGCGCCGCGCAGCTTGATGACGTATTCGTTGGCCGGCAGGCGGATGTCGTCGCGGACGCGGATGGGCGGGATGAGGATGCCCACCTCGAGCGCGGCCTGCTTGCGCAGCAGCTGAATGCGTTCGAGCAGGTCACCGCCCTGGCGCTCGTCGATGAGCGGGATGAGGGCGTAGCCCACTTCGAGTTCAATGGGATCGAGCTGCAGCAGGTCACGCACGGGATCCGGCGCCGCGGCTTCCGGCGGCGGTGGCAGCTGCGCGATCGCCCTGGCCTCGTTGCGTCGGACCTCGGCCGCCGAGGCGCCGCGCGCGACGAAGGCCATGAGCGCGCCCAGCGTGAGGAACGGCAGCTTGGGAAGCCCGGGGACGAGGCCGAACGACCCCACGACCGCCGCCGCGATCCAGAGCGCCCGGGGGTTGGCCGCGAGCTGACCGGCGAGCTGCGTGCCCATCTGCGTCTGGCCCGACGCGCGCGTCACCACGATACCAGCGGCCGTCGAGACGATCAGCGCAGGGATCTGCGCGACGAGCCCCTCGCCGACCGTGAGGATGGTGTACTTCGTGGCCGCGTCGGCGAGGCCGAGGTTCTTCTGGACGACGGCGATGAAGATGCCGCCGACGATGTTGATGCCGGTAATGAGCAGCGCGGCGATCGCGTCGCCCTTCACGAACTTGGACGCGCCGTCCATGGCGCCGTAGAAGTCGGCCTGACGAGCGACCTCCTCGCGGCGGCGGCGTGCCTCGGCGTCGTCGATGATGCCGGCCGACAGGTCCGCGTCGATCGCCATCTGCTTGCCCGGCATCGCGTCGAGCGTGAAGCGCGCCGCCACTTCGGCCACGCGCCCCGCGCCCTTGGTGATCACGATGAAGTTGATGCCGATCAGGATCAGGAACAGCACGAGGCCCACGGCGTAGTTGCCGCCGATGACGAACTGCCCGAAGGCCTGGATCACTTCGCCGGCGTGGCCCTGCCCGAGGATGAGTCTCGTGCTCGCCACGTTGAGCGCGAGCCGGAAGAGCGTGAGCAGGAGCAACAGGGCGGGGAACGACGAGAACTCCAGTGCGTCCTGCGTCTGCATCGCCGTGAGCAGCACGACGAGCGAGAGGCCGATGCTCGTGGCCAGGAAGAGGTCGAGCAGGAACGCCGGAAGCGGGACGATGAGCAGCGCGATGACGAACACCACCGCCATCGCGAGGCCGACCTCGGCGTTGCGGCGCGCGGCGCCTTCGACGCCGGGCAGCGGGCGGACAGCGGTGCTCATGCGACCAACTCCCCGAGCGCCTTGCCGCGCACGAGGCGACGGCGGATCACGAAGGCGAGGATCTCAGCAACCGCGATGTAGAGGTCGGCCGGGATGAGCTGGCCGACGCGCGCGCCGGCCAGCAGCGCACGGGCGATCGGCTTGTTCTCGATGCAGGGGACGCCGGACTCACGCGCGATCTTCTTGATCTTCTCCGCCACCTTCCGCTGGCCCATCGCCAGGACGATCGGGGCCGGCGCCTTGTCGGGGTCGTACTGCAGGGCCACGGCGATGTGCGTCGGGTTCGTGACTACCACGTCCGCTTTCGGCACGTTGCGCATCATCTGCCGGCGCGCGATCGCCCGGGCGAACGACCGCATGCGCTGCTTCACGAGGGGATCGCCCTCGGACTGCTTCATCTCCTCGCGGATCTCGTCGCGGCTCATCTTGAGCTGCTGCTCGTGGCGCCAGAGCTGCCACGCGTAGTCGGCGGCGGCGAGCACGAGATAGGCCAGCCCAGCCGTCATCAGCAGCTTCACGACGTAGGTCTTCGTCACCATCACGAAGCCAAAGCTCGACTGCTGCGAAAGCGCCATCATGTCGTGCCACGAGGCGCCCAGCGCTTTGTACACCACCAGAGACACGAGTCCGAGCTTGGCCAGCGAGGTCACGAGGTTTGCCAGCGACTGGGTGCCCACCACGCGACTCACGTTCTTTGACGGGTCGAGCCGCGCGAAGTCGGGCGTGAGGGGCTTGAGCGAGAACACGCCGCGTGCCTGCGGAGCGGCGATCGCAAGTCCCATGGCCATCAGGGCCGCGCCCCAGCCACCGACGACTAGCAGTGTACGCACGCCCGTGGCGCGCAGCAGGTTGATTGCCGAGTCGGTCCCGTTGGGGAGCGCGGCCATGGCACGCAGCCCGTCGCCAAAGATGCCCACCATCGCGTGCCCCATCGGCGCCGCGAGGTTGAGCAGCAACGCACTGCCGAGCAGCACGAACGATGTCGTTAGCTCGGGACTGCGCGGGATGCGGCCTTCCTTCTTTGCCTCATCCCGCCGTCGCTGGGTTGGTGCCTCGGTCTTCTCCTGGTCGCTCAGCGCCATCTAGCGGCCCCCGGCATGGAACGGCGTCAGCGCCCGCCCGATGAGGTCGGCGTAGGTGGTTTCCCATCCGAGGAACCACGAACCAAGGATCGGGATGAGGGCGATCAGCGCGGCGAGGCCGGCGAGGATCTGGATCGGAAACGCGAGCGACAGGATGTTGAGCTGCGGCGCGGCGCGGCTCAGCACTGCGAGCGCGACGTTCACCATCAGCACGACCGCGATCACCGGCGCGGCGAAGCGGAGCCCGATGACGAAGAGCGCGCCGGCCATCTGCAGCATGGCGCCAAGGCCGTCCTGCAGCCGGTGCGCACCACCGACCGGGATGAGGTCGACGCTCGCCCGCAGCGCATCGAGCATCACGACGTGCGCATTGAGCGAGAGCAGCAGGGCAATGGCAAAGAGCTGCATGAACTGGCCGAGGGCCGTGCTCTGCTGCAGCGACAGCGGGTCGACGATGGCACTGCCCTGGAGGCCGATCTGGATCGCGAGCAGTTCTCCGGCCAGTTCGGCCGCGCCAACGAGGAGCGCGGCGCCGAGTCCGATGGTGAAGCCAACGAGCGCCTCACTCAACACCGACGCGGGCGTGGCCTGGACCGGTGCCGACGTGGCCGCCACCACCGGCATCATCAGGACCACCAGCACGATCAGGATGCCCGCACGGGTCTTTGGCGGAATGGTGCGCGCCGCGAACACCGGGGCGACGAGCATGAGGCCGGACACGCGCGAGCCAAAGAGCACGAGCATCGGAAGCGCTCCGGGCGCAAACACGTCGAAGGCCGGAGCCGTGTTCATTGCACCAGGGCCGGGAGCGAGCGAAGGAGCTGCGTGGTGTACTCCACGAGCAGCTGCAGCATCCATGGCAGCGCCACCACCAGCGTCAGCCCGACGCCGATCAACTTGGGGACGAAGGAGAGCGTCTGCTCCTGGATCTGCGTGACGGTCTGGAAGACGCTCACGAGGAGTCCGATCAGCAGCGCGACTGCGAGCAGCGGCGCTGCCACGAGCGCAGTGACCATCATCGCGTTGCGCGCGAGGTCCGTGACGAGGGTGTGGGTCATCGGAACCCCTGCACGAGGCTCTGGATCAGCAGCGACCATCCGTCGACCAGCACGAAGAGCAGCAGCTTGAATGGCAGCGAGATCATCGCCGGCGGGAGCATGAACATGCCCATGCTCATCAGCACGCTCGACACGACGACGTCGATGACGATGAAGGGGAGGAACAGCACGAAGCCCAGCTGAAACGCCGTGCGCAGTTCGCTGGTGACGAACGCCGACATCAGGACCACCGTGGAAACGTCTTCCGGCCCGGTCGGTCGTGAGTTGGAGAGCTCGACGAACGTCGCGAGGTCGCGTTCGCGCACCTGACGCAGCATGAACTCGCGCATCGGCCCGATCGCTTCCTTCATCATGGCCCCCTGCTCGATGCGCCCGTCCAACCATGGGGTGATGGCCTTCGTGTTGACCTCGTCGACGGTGGGCGCCATCACGAAGCCGGTGAGAATGAGCGCGAGCGCGGCCACCAGCTGTCCGGGCGGCGAGTTCTGCGTGCCAAGGGCCTGCTTGACGAAGTTCAGCACGATCAGGATGCGCGTGAAGCTCGTCATCATCAGGATCAGCGAGGGCAGCAGCGTGAGCAGCCCGAGCATGATGACGATGCCGACCGACCCGCTCATGCGGAGTCCGTTGCCGTCGCCGTCCTTCGCGAGGTTGAGGTCGAGCGACGGCAGGGCCTGGCCGAGCGCGCGATCGAGCGAGGTGGTGCCCGGCGCCTGGGGGAGCGGCACGGTGGCCGGCTGTGCGACGGTCGGCCGTGTCGATGCGCGCGCGGGCGGCGATGACTGCTGGCCCGCGCCTGCGCGCGCGGCCGACGTTTGCGTCGCCCCAGTCGACTGCGTCGCCGCCGTCGTCTGCTGCGCGAACGAAGGATGCGGGAGCGCGCCGAGCACCGCGGCGGCGAGCAGGAGCGGGAGGCCCGCCTGGCGCAAGCGCGAGAGCAGCGCGGGCGCGAACCCCTGTGCGTCGACGACGGTTGGAACAACGGCCTCGGTGGCCGCTTCGTCGGCCGTGGTCTCGATCTCGAGGATCGGCCTGACGCCCCCTTCGCCCACACTCACCGCCACCAGCTGTTCGCCGATCTTCACGACGGCAATGCCCTGACGCGGGCCGAGCGGGATACGCTGGACGACGTCGAGCGTGATGCGCGACGACCGGCGACCCGCCGGAGTGCTCATCGACACGCGGCGCAGCAGTCGCATGGTGATCGCGACCAGCCCGAGAACGAACGCAAGCGTCAGGCAGACGCCGACGAACGCGCTGAAGGTCACGCCGCGGCCTCCGCCGGGCCCTTCCTGGAGAGGATGCGCGTGAGCCGCACACCGAAGTGTTCGCCGAGCACCACCACCTCGCCCTCGGCGAAGCGACGGTCGCCAACGAAGATGTCGATCGGTTCGCCCGCGAGGCGTTCGAGCTGGATGACCGAGCCACGCCCCAGGCGCAGCACGTCCTGCACCGTCATCGACGTGCGGCCCAGTTCGATCGAGACCGGCAGCGTGAGATCGAGGAGCAGGCCTAACGGCACTTCACCGCCACCGGCGAGGGCTGCCTGCAACTCCTCGAAGGAGGCGTCCATGGGTTCCTGCGCAGCGCCTGAAGTCATGGCTTGAGTCGGGTGAGCGGAATGGCATCGGCCTCCGGGGCGGACTGGAGGCCGTCGGTAAGGCGAACGGCGAGCGACGGACCCATGCGGCCCGGCGACGCGCGAAAGCGGCGCTGCGAGCCGACGAACACGTCGAGTTCGGCGGTGCGTTGAATGCCCGTCTGTAGCACGCCGCCCACCGAGAGCCCGAGCAGGTCGCGCATCGAGAGCTGGAAGGTCGGCAGGCGCGCCGAGACCCAGGTGCGTGCGCCGCGCAGCGAATGCTCGGCCAGCTGACGGTTCGCGTCGCGCTCGACGGGCGATCCCTGCGTGGCCACGCGCGATTCGTTGCCGTGGGCAAAGAAGTCCTCCAGCACCGCGAACGGCAGGCACACCAGCACCAGGCTGCTCGTCTCGGCGGCTGTGACCTCGACACTGGCCACGAGCATCGGATCTTCGCGGTTCGCTACGCGCAGAATCTCGGGAATCGACTCGAAGCCCACGAGTTCGAGATCGAGCTTGAGCCAGTCGGACCAGACTTCGCTCAGCACGCCCAACATGCGCTCGGCCACGACGCGCACCGCCATGCGTTCGATCGGCGTGAGGCTGCGGCCCGGGACCGCCGGTGTACCGCTGCCCCCAAACAGTCGATCGACCAGGAAGTAGGCGAACTCGTGGCCAAAGTCGATGACGCCGTGCTGGCCCGTCTCGCCGATCTCGAAGGTGTACGAGGCACACGGCGTGGGCAGCGAGAGCGTGAACTCGCCAAAGCTGAAGTGTTCGACGCTCTGCAGTTGCAGCTGAACGCCGCCGCGTACTCGGCCGAGCAACCAGCCCTCGACCGACTTGGCGAATCGCTCGTAGACGGCTTCGAGCGAGCGCAGTTTTTCCTTGGAGATCCGGTGCGGGCGGCGGAAGTCGTAGACCTGCGACTCGCCGCCAGCCGTGCCGCCACGCGTGGTTGCGACGTCGGGCTCACCCGCTGGTGCCGCGCCGCTGCTGGCGCTCCCGAGGAGCGCGTCGATCTCGTTCTGCGAGAGGGACTCGGATGACACGGGCGCCTTACTGGATGACGAACTGCGGGAAGAACACGCTGCGGATCGCCTGCTTGCGCTGCGCCTTGGGCACGAGGTTCGTGAGCGAGTCGGCGAGTTCGCGACGCAGGGAGTCGCGCATCGACATGTCGGAGAGCTGATCCACCGACTTGGCGCCCATCACGCGCAGCACGATGTCGCGCACTTCGGCGTCGCGACTCTTGAACGACTCGACCAGCGCCGCATCCTTGAACTCGATCGCGGCCGCGATCATGAGGAAGCGGGTGCCGTTCGAGCCCGCCGGGTTGAGCACGAGGTTGTCGATCAGGTGCAGGTTGGGCGCTCCGCCGCCGCCTTCGCCTTCCGGCGCGTGTTCCCCTGCGGCGGCCGCTGCGCCGTGTTCACCGTCGGCGGCTTCACCTTCGCCTTCTGCGTGCGTGGTGTCGGCGGTGACGACGTAGCCGGAGCTTTTCGCGACCATCGGACCAACGGCGAAGAGGCCGCCGGCGACGCCGATGACCAGGCCGCCGACGAGGGCGCCGATCAGGACGGCGCCTTTGGGCGGCTTCTTCGCCTTGGGGACGTCGGTGGCTTCGGGTGCTGCTTCTGGTGCGTCGGACATGGTGGGCCAGACCGGGTGAGCTGGGCGCAATTCGCCCGGTCATGGGAAAGGCAGGCCGCGGGCCATGTCGTTGGGGGAGGTCGCGAGGGTGCGGTGTGCGACCTAACGCACGGAGTCACAGCGGGTTGCGGGGCCGTTAGGCGGTTCCCATGGCGCGGGGAGCCACCCGGCAACGGCGGCGCGGCGGCACGAATTGCCGAGGTCGATGGGGACGCGATTGCCGGTCAGCCGGCCGCCTGGACGCGGGACCGCACCATACGCTCCGCCTCGTCCAATGGCGAAGCGTTCTCGGCACGAGCGCGTGCAATGCAGATCGACAGCGTACCCACGGTGCGCCTACCGCGGGTCATCGCGACGCCGTTCGACACGATTCAGGGCGCTGCCACCGCGACGATCAACGCGCCCGCACCCCCCGCGCCTCGGCCACCTCGCTGACGTAGAAGTATCCCAGCGCCGGTTGCAGAGGGTTTGTCAGGTTGGCGACATTGCCGCGAACGCTCGCCGGGGGAACCGAGAACGCCGATCCGTCCGCGCCAACCTGGTCGGACAAGGCGAAGTAGTATCGATAGGTGGCCTCCGAGATACCCACCTGGCGCACGAGGACGCTCGAGCCCACCGCGATGCCGATGCCTTCGAACGGCTGAAAACCGAGCACCGGCTTTCCATCGACCGCGTCGTCCGGCGCGATGATGCGCATCTTGAACGTCGAGTCGGGGCCAAGCATCCGGCGGCCGTCCACGAACTGGTCCCAGAGGTAGAAGTTCTTCTCGCCCGCCGGATCGCGCGTGTCGATCGTCGCACGCACGCCGTCTTCGCCGGAGAAGCGACCCGGTTTGGGTGCCGCGAAGTACAGGGAGTCGATCACACTCACGGTCATCGTGCGTTCCACGCCCTCGTACCGCTGCCCCTCCCAGTTGATGCGCAGCGTGTACATGCGATCGCGCGTGACGACGAGAGCGCTCGTTTGGTACGTGCCCGGTACGTTCGACTCGCTGAACGTCGTGGTTTGGCCTCGGTCGTCGGTCACCCTCACGGTTGCGCCGGTGGCCGCCGGCGGCAGCGTTCCCGAGAAGTACGAACCCGTGGTGCTCAGGCGGATCGCCTGCTGACCCGTCACATTGCCGAGAATACGCTCGAGCCGTGCCTCGACCACCAGGCGACGCGGACCCTCATCCACGTCGACGTCCACCACCCGTTCGCACGCCGTCAGCGCGGGCACCAGGGCCAGGAGAAGTCGCTTCATGCCGGGACCCTAAAACTTGAAAGTGTACGAGATGCTCGGCACGATGCCGAACACCGAGAACTGCACGGCCTCCGTGCGGAGCGGATCGGACTCGGCCTGGCGGAACGTCATGCTCTGTGCGTTGAACCGGTTGTACGCGTTGAACACGCCGAACTGCAGCTCGTTGCGACGGCCCGAGCGCGTGAGGCTCAGGTCGAGGCGATGGTACATGGGCAAGCGCGCACTGTTGCGTGGCCCGTAGTCGGGGATGACGTACCCGTCCACCACGTAGCGCGAGACCGGATACGTCGCCGGCAGCCCGCTGGCGAGTGTGAACGTGCTGCCGAGGGTCCAGCGCTTCCACACGGGTCGCACGGCAACGATCGCGAGGTCGTGGAGCTTGTCGGTGGGCGCACGCAGCCATGCACCATCGTTGATGCCGGCGTCCTGGCCGGCCCTGAACCGGGTCTCGGCGCGGCTCAGCGCGTACGACACCCATCCCGTAAGGTCGCCGACCTGCTTGCGCAGGAACAGTTCGAGCCCATAGGCCCGTCCAACTCCCTGCAGCAGCACCGTCTCGATCTGCGGGTTCAGGATGGGGTCGGACCCCTCCACGAAGTCCAGCACGTTGTACGACCGCTTGAAGTACGACTCGGCGGAAAACTCGTAGCCGCCGTCGCGCAAGGTCGCCTGGTACCCGAGCGCCACCTGGTCGGCGCGCTGCGGGCGAGTGTAGGGACCCATGGGCTCCCACGCGTCGAGCGGTGTTGGCGCGTTGGTGCGCGTGGCCAGCAGGAGGTACTGGCGGGTGCGCGCGTAGCTGGCCTTGATCGACGTGACGGGCGTGATCCCAACGCGTAGCGACACCCGAGGCTCCAGGCCGCCGGCATCGGCTATGACGCCAGACGACGTGCGAGTGCTGTCGATCGGGAGAACCGGCTCGTAGCGATGCAGCGCATCGTTCCACACGACCGGCTTGTCACCGGGATACCGATAGGTCGTGCCGGGGCCCACGCGCGCGAAATGGGAGTATCGGGTGCCGTAGGCGAGCGTGACGCTCGGTCCGATGTCGACCACGTGCCCCAGGTAGACGGCGCCCGATCGTCCGTGCCGCGTGGTGACGCGAACGGCCTGCACCGCCGAGGTGTCGCGGGGCACAAGGTCGCCGGGACGCATGGCATGCGTGGCGCCCTCGAAGCCAAACTCCAGGATGTTCCGTTCGGAAAAGTGCCAGGACTCCTCGAGCCGCAGTTCCTGACTCGTGATGCGCGACGTCCAGTCCACCCGAGAGTCGAGGAACGTGAACCCCAGCAGGTAGTCGTAGCTCCCGAGTGTGTAGGACGCTTTGGAGAAGAGGCGGGAGCGGAAAATCTGATTCCAGCGCAGCGTGCCGGACACGTTGCCCCAGCCGGCGGCAAAGTCTTTCGACGGGCTGAGCAGGTCGCGGCCGGCGTAGCCCGAGGCCATCAGCGTGCCCGTGCTGCCTAACGGTACATTGGCCTTGGCGTTGAGGTCGTAGAACCAGGCCCTGGTGTCGCGCACCGAGCTGTCCGGCGACAGCTTGAGAAAGACGTCGGCGTAGGAGCGGCGGGCGGCGATCAGGAACGAGCCCCGGGTGCCCTTGAGGGGGCCTTCGAGCAGGAGCCGGCTCGAGAGGAGTCCGATGGACGCCGTTCCGCCGAAGTCGGAGGCGTTGCCTTCGCGCTGGCGCGCATCGAGCACCGACGACAACCGCCCACCGAAACGCGGTGGGATCGCGCCTTTGTGCAGCGTCATGTCGGCCACCGCGTCGGCATTGAACACGCTGAGGAAGCCGAGCACGTGCGCCGGGTTGTAGATCGTCGCTTCGTCGAGGAGGATCAGGTTCTGGTCGCTGCTGCCGCCGCGCACGCTGAAGGCCGTCGAGAAGTCGCTCGATCGTGACACGCCGGGCAGGAGCGTGATGCTGCGCAGCGGGTCCACCTCTCCCAGGGCGGCGGGAGCCTGGCGAATCGTCTGCAGGTCGAGCCGCGCGACGCTCATCTCGGCGGTCGTTGGATCGATATCCGACTTCTGCTCGTCGGCGGCCACCTGCACGCGCTGCAGTTCGACGACGCGCGGCACGAGGAAGAAGTCCCGCGTGGACGAGGCGGTGAGCGTGATGCTGGTGTCGAGAGGGGCAAAGCCCACCGCGCGCACGCGAATGCGGTGCTCGCCGGGTGTCAGGTTCAGGAAGTAGAATCCGTCCGTGTTGCTTTGTCCGCGGGCGCTGTCCCCGTCTGCGGCAAGGATGGCATAGCGCACCACGTCGCGGCTTTCGGCGTGTCGGATGTAGCCCGACAGCTGAACGGTGGCCTGGGCCTGGGCCGTGGCGGGCAGGGCGATGGCGAGGAAGAGCAGCGCACCCGTGATGCGGAGCGCACGGGTGGGCAATGATGAGACGGGCATCGGCAGAAGGGCACAGGTCGACATCAGCGGACTACGACACCATCGCGCAGCGGAGTTTCATCCGCATCGGGCGAGAACACGCAAGTCACGATGAGCGTGCACGTCCGGTCGCCACGTCGCACCGGCCGTGTCGCCGCTCACCGACTCAACACATCCACAGGTGCGGCGGTGGCGGAGGGAGTGGCATCCTTGGTGACTGGTGGCGTCCGACCGGCGTGTCGTTCAGAGGCTGACGACCTGGGCCAAACGGCGGCGCGCGGCTCTTTCGCAGGCCGTGTAGCGCGGACGCACGGCTCGACGTGGCCGGAACGCACGTCAGAGCGCGCCTCTCCAGCAACCCCACCCGGAGGCCTGATGTTCGCCGTCGTGCTCTTCGTGTCCACCACCGTGGCCGCACCCCCACTTCGCCCACGCGATTGCCCCCATTGCGGAGTGTACTCCGGTCCCAACGTCACGCGCGTGATCGACCCCTACCTGCGCCGGCCCGACATCTGGCCCGAGTTCGACCCCGCGACCTGCCAGTTCGAGGTGGCGCGCGGATCGTTCGTCACGCTCACCCGGGCGGCATGCTCGAGCGAAACCACCTGGCGCGCCACCCGCTGAGAAACATCGACCCGTGCGTCCGTTGAGCAGGAAGGC
Source organism: Gemmatimonadaceae bacterium (assembly GCA_020846935.1). Taxonomy (NCBI): domain Bacteria; kingdom Pseudomonadati; phylum Gemmatimonadota; class Gemmatimonadia; order Gemmatimonadales; family Gemmatimonadaceae; species Gemmatimonadaceae bacterium. The sequence continues at coordinate 35,663 of JADLCY010000001.1, read as the reverse complement.
AACAACAGGAGTGACGCATGGGACAGCAGCGGGCGATCGGGCCAGTACTGGTACTCCTCATGGGCGCTTGCCGGCCCGACGCCGCGACGGCGCCACCCCCGAGAGTGATCTCCGAGGCGACGACGGCGAGCAGCGTGTACCCAGCAGGTCAATACAAGCCGATCACGATCGCGGGTGAGGGCTACTTCAGCGATATCAGCGACGCGAACCTGATCGTCGGCTTCATGAACGACACCGCAATCGCGATGCCGCTGCACGGCACCGTGGTTCAGCTGACGACGGCGCCGGGCTACGCCTCGCGCGCCAACGGCGTGAACGGCCGAGGTGGCATCGTCGGCTCGGTCATCTTTGGATCCGTGGCCGCACCAGTGGCCCGACCAGCCTATTGGCCTCGCGTCGGACTGAACCCGATCCTTTTGCCGCACGTCGGCGTCGCACACGAAATCAACGACGCCGGGATCGCCGTCGGCCAGATCGAACGCCGGGGTCGCAGCTATGCGTATGCGTGGGATGTCAGCGGGGTGACCGGCAAACCGCTATGGTTCCTGCCGCCGCTGCCCGGCGGGCGGAACACGAGCGCCGTCGCCATCAACGCCGACTGGATCATCCTTGGCACGTCGGATGGGCCCGCCGGGTGGCAGTCGGTCGTCTGGCAGTGGAACGGGAGCGGGTGGACGCCACGCGCGGTCAACGGCGGGATCTTTGGCAACGACATCGACTCCGGCTTCGGCATCGTTGGCAGCACGGGAAGCACGGCATCGTTTGGCAATCCGGATCACGCTGGCTTCTTTCTCACGGGCGCGTCATCGATGGCCTGGGGCGTGAACGCGCGCGGGGTGGCGACGGGGGACGCCGTGGCGGCGTCGACGGGCTGGCCGCAGAACACGGGCGCCTTCGTGGCCGATCGCGGAGGCAATGTGACGTTCCTTCCGCTGCCCACCGTGGTGTTCGGCTTTGCATGGCGGGCGACCTACGGGTACGGAATCAACACGTGCGGGGTCGTGGTCGGCACGGCGTGGGGCTTCCCGGGGCATCCCTACACGGCACAACCCGCGATCTGGGACCCGGGGTGTTAGGCGCGGGATCTGGTGAGGCGACCGCGGCCCCCTGGCGCGGGGGGTCAGGGCTTGCCGCGCCCGGTGGTCCCACCCACCGAGAGCAACGTTGAGCGGGCCAGCTCCTGGCCGTTCAGCCCCGTCGTGCGACGGCGCGCCCTGCCCGATACCTGGCTTCGCTCGCACACGCCGCGCGCGAGAGGGTCACGAACACCCCGTGCGCGACCTCGAACTGGCACGTCGGCGCCGAGAACTCTGGCCAGATGTCCGGCTTGAGCAGGTACGCATCGAGCACGCGGCTCACGTTCGGCCCGGCATAGACGCCGCACCATGCGCAAGTGCGCGGCTTCGCGGTGTGTGTGAGGTGGAGGGCTAAGACAGCCAATCCAGTCGTGATCATGTGCCTGGCCTCGCGGTGTGTGTCATCATCGAGCGCCGATGTCAGTAGAAGTGGTGTAAGCATGTTGAGCTGTGGTTGAACGGATGCCGCAGGTCTGGTGATGGCCACGCGTCGACCGACCACTTCCCTCACGCGACCACGAAGCCGCGGACCCGCGTGGAGAAGCGCCGCGTGATCTCGAACCGAGTGGGAGCCTAGTCGCACGGGTAGCGCCTGACCCCGCGAACCACCACATAACGAGCCCACACCACCGCCCGGCGGGCTGCTGGCTGGTTCGCCGGCTGCATGATGCCAACCACGCGACCACACGTGTTCACGTCCGTCGCCTGGCTGACCGAGAACTGTGGCAGCAGCGGCAACCGGTCGGGACTCGTCGGTCCGCCGACGTACCAGGTGCTCGTGACGGCGCGCTTTCGCGAATTGAGCAGCGTCGTGGCCACCATGCGGCCCTTGTCACTCAGCGCGACCTCGTGCGCACCCACCATCCCGCTCAGGTACTCTGGCTGGAGTGAGCTGTGAATCGTCGACGGCACCGCGTTGGTTGGATAGCTGCTCCAGCCGATCCAGTCGCCGTTGTTGTTGATGTCGTAAACCCGGTTCGAGTCCGCGTAGATCACACCGTTGTTGAGCGGATAGATCGGCGTGAAGGTCTTGGCGGCGTCCCATCGCGCCCCGGAGTACAGCGAGAACGTCGTGTGGAAGTCCCCGAACCCGACGATCACGCCCGCGTTGTTGATCGCGCGCGCGTCGCTGTGCAGACCGGGTTGGAACCACGGGTTCAGATCCTCGAGCTTGCCCTTGGCCCAGCGCGATGCATGGCGGTCGCCGCGGGCGTTCCGGAACGACCCGACCACCGTGTTCCCGTCGTTGATGGCGTAGGCGACGGATGCACCCACCGTGTCCGTCCCTGGCAGCGGACCAACGACGCCAGCTGCGTCCCACATCACGGCGGTGTTCACGCGCCCGCGCTTGGTGAGTGTGGCCACACCGACGATCGAACCGTTCTTGTTGATGCCGTGCGCGCGGGTGTTCCGATACCCTGCCTGCGTCCCGATATCCGTGAGCACACCGTTCGCATACCTGAACGCGTGAACCGCGCCGCCGGCCACGTTGCCATAGCCGACCACCACGCCGCCCTCATTGATCGCCGTCGCGTGCGACCACGTGCCGCCGGGAAGCAGAGGCAGCAGGTTCACTTCCCATGTGGTGGCCGCGGCGCTCACGTCGGCATTGGCGTCCATGGGAACCAACGCGCGGCTCGGCGCCGCAACCGTATCGAGTGAACAGGCGCCGAGAAGGCCAACAGCGACGATCGCCGAAGATCGAGCAAGCTGCCGCATGGCTCAGACCCTCCCGGCGATCAGGGCGCGTCCGGCCCGATAGCGCGCTTCACTCGTGCACGCAGCCGGCGACAGCTTCACGAACGCGCCGCGCGCGACTTCGAACTGGCAGGTGGCGCCCTCGAACTCCGGCCAGATGTCCGCGCGCCGGAGGTAGGGATCGATGACGTGATGCGCGTTGGGTCCCGCGTAAACGCCGCAGGCGGCGCATTCTCTCGGCATCACGGTGTGCGTCGCGGCAAGCGTCGACGCCAGCAGGGTCACGGCGTACATCAGAGCTCCGGGTTCGATGGTCCAAAGGAGAGGCGAAATCGGTGCGGCAACCCGGCCAACGCACCTCCGAATGCGCCTGGCGGGCCTTCCCCGAAGGCGTGATCGACCCGAGAATCCGGCCACAGGGATCAGCTGGCCCGCGACGTGCATCGCACAGCGGACGACGTCTCCCCACGGCTCGGTCATTCTGCCGTCCACCGACCTTCCCGCCCCCGTGCAGGACATCACCGCGCTCGTTCTCTCCACGGATCCCTCCGCGCCGGTCGTCGAGCGGCTCGTCCCCCTGGTCTACGACCAGCTGCGCGAGATCGCCCGGCGGCATCTGCGCAACGAGCAGGCGGGGCACACGCTCTCCACCACGGCCCTGGTCCACGAGGCGTACCTGCGGCTCGTGAACGTGCCGGAGCTGCCCGAGGAGAACCGGGCGCGGTTCCTGGCGGCGGCCTCGGTGGCCATGCGTCGTGTGCTCCTGGACTACGCCCGCGCCCGCAAGGCCGACAAGCGCGGGGGTCTGCGACGGCGCGTCACGCTCGACGACGCGCTCGGGCTCCCGGCCGGCGACGCCGCAGACGATCTGCTCCCGCTCGACGACGCCCTCACGCGCCTCTCGGCGATCGACCCGCGGCTCGTCCAGGTCGTCGAGTGCCGGTTCTTCGGCGGCATGACCGACCTCGAAACGGCGATGGCGTTAGGCACGTCGGAGCGCACCGTCCGGCGCGATTGGCTCAGGGCCCGGGGCTGGCTCGCCGCCGAGCTGGGCGCCTAACGTTTCGCGCGCCAGGCGTCGAACTCGCGGCGGACCGGCGCAGCGCGCCACGCGACCCAGGGCTTCGACTCCAGCGTCGCCAGCGCTTCCACATACATTGAGTCGGCGGCCGCGCGCTGGCCCAGCGCGGCACGCACGCGCGCCATGATCAGCAGGGGCTCCGTTGCTTCGACCGATGCACGCCCCAGGTGCGCCTCCCGATGGGCCAGCGCCACCTTCGCCATGGAGTCCGCTTCCGCCTTTTCACCGAGCGCCAGTGCCGCGGCTGCGAGCGCGGCGAGGAGGTCCGCGAAGCGTTCGTGCTCCGGCGGCAACGAGCGCCGCGCCACGTGCAGCGCCGAGTCGAGCATGCGCTTCGCTTCCTGCGTGCGCCCCTGCGCGAGCAGGGCGCGCCCGAGCCAGTGCAGCGGCTGCGATACGTATCCATGCTCGTCGCCCAACACTCGGCGTGCATCACGGTGGATCTGCCGGAACTCGACCTCGGCTCGGCCAGCGTATCCCGCGAGGAGGTGCGTGCGCGCCAGGTTGTTCCGCCCGATCAGCACGGGGACGTAGTCCGGACCCCGGAGTCGCGTGAGCATTTCGATGGTCGCGCGGAACATCGAGTCGGCCGCGGCGAACTCGCCGTGGTCCATGAGGTTGAAGGCCACCAGGTTCATCGCCTCGGCGACACGCTCGTGGCCATCGGGATAGGTCATGCGCTGGAGCCGCAGAACCTCACGCTGAATGACGGCGGCCGAGTCCTTCAGGCCCAGCGCGTCGAGGATCAGTCCCTGGTTCATCACCATCACGACGTGCCCGGGATCGTTGGCCGGTACCCGGGCGCTCTCGAACGCGGTCGCCCTGCGAATGGCGGTGTCGGCACTCCGATAATGTCCGGCATCGATGAGCAGGACGCCGTAGTCGTTCCAGAACGTCGACAAAACCGCCGAGTCGGCGTGTCCACGTTCGGCGAGGGCGATCGCTTCGCGAAACGCCGAGTCTGCGGAGGGATAGTTGAAGGCGAGCCGCTGGATGCTGCCGAGGATGTTCCAGGCCTGGGCGACCGCCGTGTCACGCGCGCCTGACGAGCGCAGCACCGCAATGCCGCGTCTGGCGAGGGAATCCGCGGACGGCAGTTCGCCCAGCGCGAGGCGCACGGTCGCGTGCATGACGAGGGCTCGCGCGCGGGCGTCGTCCGCGCCGTCGTCGACACTGTCGGCCAGCAGGACGGCTCGCTGCAGCAGCGTGTCGGCCGTCGGCAAGCGACCCAGGTTGCGATAGATCTCCCCGAGCGCGAGCAGCAGGTCGAATCTCGTGTCGGGCTGGTCGGCGAATCGGGCGTCGAGGCGCGCCGTGGCGCGGTCGAGCATCTCGCCGGCCGTGAGGCTGTCGCCGCGTGCGTTGGAGGGGTCGGACTCCTGAAACACGCCCGCGAGGAACTGGCGCGCCGCGGTGGCACGCGCGGCGCTCTGTGCCACACGACGCGACTGCCACACGATGCCGGCGCTGCCACCGATGACGCTCAGCGTGACCAGCGCTGCCGCCGTCGCCGCCACGGTATTGCGTCGGAGAAACTTGCCGGTGCGATACCGCCATGTGTCGGGTCGCGCGCTGATGGGATGGCCGGCGAGGTGCCGGCGCACATCGTCGGCCAGCTGCTCCACCGTGCGATACCGGCGGCTTCCCTCGGTGCGCAGCGCCGCCAGCACGATCGTCTCGAGGTCGTCGCGCAGCCGGCGCGCGAGTCCCTCCACGGACAGCGCGCGTGCGACGGCGCCGGTTGGCGTCACGGCTCTCGACGGTGGCGTGATGGCTCCCTCGAGCACGATGCGCGGCCAGTCGGTCTCCGGTCGGCCTCGCAGCTGGTGCGGTCGTGCGCCACTGAGCAGTTCGTACAGCACCACGCCCAGCGAGTACACATCGCTCGACGTCGTCACCGGCTCGCCACGCCACTGTTCCGGTGCGGCGTACTCCGGGGTGAACGCGCGCAAGCCCGTGCGCGTGACACCGTCGTCTTCGCCCTCGGTCAGCCGCGCGATGCCGAAGTCCAGCAGCTTGACCTGCCCGGCCGACGTGACAAAGATGTTCGACGGCTTGAGGTCGCGATGGATCACCAGCTTCTGGTGCGCGAACTGCACCGCGTCGCACACGGCAAGAAAGAGCTGAAGGCGTTGCGTGACGTCGGCGCGGCGATCGTCGCACCAGGTGTCGAGCGGCGCGCCGTCGATGTACTCCATCGCGAACCACGGCTCGCCGTCGTCGGTGAGGCCGCCGTCCACGAGGTGCGCGATGTTGGGGTGATCGAGGCGCGCCAGGATCTGCCGCTCGCGCAGGAAGCGCTGCCGCGCCTCGGCGGCGGCCAGGCCGCGATGCACGACCTTGATCGCAACTTGCTGCTCGAACTGTCCGTCCGAGCGCTCGGCGAGGAACACGGCGCCCATGCCGCCGCGTCCCAGTTCACGCACGAGGCGCCACGCACCCACCCGCGTGTCGAGCGTGGTCGCGCGATCGTCGCCGGCGAGCGCGTCGGCCACGAGGGCAGGGGAGAGCTCGATCGGCAAGGCGTCGTTGGCGGCGCCGGCGATGAACCGCTCGAGCCAGGCGAGCAGTGCGGCATCTCCGTTGGCGGGCGCACGCAGGATCTCGCGCGCTTCCGTCCACGGTCGTCCCATGGCCTCGTCGAGGAATGGCTCGAGCGTGAGCCACTCCTCCCGCGATGGGGAGCGTGGGAGGAGCGGGTCGTGCACGCGGTGATGATCGCTCCGCCGAGTGGCCGCCGTCCAGAGGCCGGCGCGGAACCGCAACAGATCCAGTGCGCTCCGGGGGCGCGAAGGGAGCGCCGCGGCATTCGCGGGAGGTGCGCTGGGGGTGCAGGCTCTTCATCGCACGAATCGTCCGCCCCCGAGGGAGGCGGACGATTCGTCAGGCAGGCGAGGCGACAGTCAACCGGTGAGTGACGAGCCTCAGGCACGGCTCACCATCCACCGGTCACCCGTTACCGCTTCAGGTTCACCAGCTCCTGCAGCATCTCGTCGGAGTTCGTGATCACGCGGCTGTTGGCCTGGAAGCCACGCTGCGTCACGATCATGTTCGTGAACTCCTGGGCGAGGTCGACGTTCGACATTTCGAGCGCGCCGCTGGTGAGCGTCGACTGGATGCCTTCCAGCGCGTAACCCAGCACCGCGCCGCCCGAGTTGCCCGACACGCCGTACATGTTGTCACCGACGCGGAGCAGGCCGCCGGGGTTGTTGAAGTCGGCGAGCACTATCTGCGCGAGCGTGACGTTCGTGCCGTTCGTGAACGAACCGGTGATGAGGCCCGTGCGGTCGATCGAGAAGTTCTCGAGCTGGCCCGCTTCGTAGCCGTTCTGGTCCTTGAGCACGGCGGTGCTGGTGCCGGCAAACGACGTGATGCCGTTCACACCGCCACCGCCGAGGTCGAGCGTCACCGAGACGAGGTCCGCGCCCGGCGGCTGGAACGTGATCAGCGGCGGGTCGGTCGGCGCCACGGTCGTGAGCAGGCCGGTGGTGCCGAAGGTCAGCGTCTGCGGCGTGCTGTTCGGCGGCGTGAAACCGGTGGGGAGGTTGGTGCCATCCACCTGCCACGACCACGTGTCGGCCGCCGTCTTCCAGAACTGCAGCTTGAGGTCGTGCTGGTTGCCGAGCGAGTCATAGATCGTGATCGCCGTTTCGGTCCAGGAGTTCTTGTTCTGCGGGTCCGCACGACCCACGGCGTCGAACGTGCCGGTGAACACCGGCGCGGCCGCGTTGAGGTTGCCGGCGAGCGACGTCGAGGTGGTGGCCTTGGCCGCCGTCTTCTGCCCCACGGGGAGCACGATGTCGCGGATCCCGTCGAGGAAGACCCCGTTGTCTGCCATCTTGCCCTGCACCACGAACCCGTTGGTCGGCGACACGAGATTGCCGCTCGCGTCGAGCTGGAAGTTGCCCGAGCGCGTGTAGTAGTTCTGCGTGCCCTTCTTCACCACGAAGAAGGCGTCGCCCTGGATCGCGAGGTCGGTCGCCAGGCCGGTGGTTTCCAGGTTGCCCTGGTTGAACATCATGTCCACCGATCCGATCTGCATGCCGAGTCCGACCTGGATCGGGTTGATGCCGCCCAGGTCACCGGGCGGGCGCGAGGCGCCCTGCAGCAACTGGGTAAAGCCTTCCTTGAACGTCACGCGCCCCGACTTGAAGGCGACGGTGTTGACGTTGGAGATGTTGTTGCCGATGACGTCCATGCGCACCTGGTGGTTGCGCAGTCCGGACACACCGGAGAACAGCGATCGCATCATGGGTGAAAAGTCCTCGTGCTGGAGTGGAGGTCAGGTGGAGAGGATGCGGACGATCGCTGCGAACTCGATCGTGAGCGGGCCCATCGTCAGCGCCGCCTTGCCGTCCTCGCCGTAGGAGATGCCGTCGATCTTCCCGACGGTGTACGTCTTCTGCGGCACGTCCTTGCCGCTGGCCGCGTCGACCACCGTGATCCTGTACGCATAGGCGCCTTCCACGCCCACCTTCGCCGCGGCCGCGCCGATGTCGAAGGTCTGCTGTCCAGTCCCCAGGTAGCCTAACGACCGCGATCCGACCTCCTTGCCGGACTTGTCATACAACTTCAGCGTCGCGTTGCCCTGCGTGGTGATGTCCGCCGTCACCGACCCCACCATGTCGCCGTTCGCGTCCTTCGCGAGCAGCACCTTGTCCCCGGCCACCATCACCGTCTTGCCGATCGTGTTCATCGCCTGCCCGTTGGCGACGGTCAGGGCGAGCGCGTCATACTGCCCCTGCTGCGCCTCCAGCTGCTCGTTGATGTTCAGCAGCTGCTCCAGGCCGGAGAACTGGGCGAGGTCGGCCGCCATGTCCTTGCCGTCCATCGGGTCCAGCGGATCCTGGTAACGCAGCTGCGTCGTGAGCAGCTTGAGGAACTCGTTCTTCCCCATCTTGCCACCTGCGGGCCCGCCGGCATTCGCCTGGTTGACGAGCTGCCCTGCGAGCGAGGTGGAGTTCACCGGACTGGTCATCAGCGTTGCCCCCTCTGGTCGCGCTTCTGGCGCGACGGCGGTTGGTCCTGTCGGGACTGCGCGTCCTCGCGCCACGGGGCGCGGGGGTCACGCGACCCCTGGTTCGTGCCACTGTTGCCCGTGTTCCCTGATTGCCCCGCACGAATCCCTTCGCGCTCGGCGGCCGCGGCGCCCGCCACGTTGAGCGCGGACTCACTGCCACGCGTCATCGTGCGGACCGCGATCGCCTCCCCGTCCAGTCCATGCCGTCCCAGCTGCGCCTGCAGTTCCGAGGCATGCGCACGCAGGTTGTCGGCGGCTGCCGCATCCCGGATGTCGAGCGTCGCACCCACCGTCGAGCCGCGCAGGTCCACCCGGATGCGGTCTTCGCCGCCTTCCGGATGGTCGAGCCGCAGGAGCACCGACGACATCGGCCGCTCCGCCATCGACTCCTGCACGCGCAGCACGCGCGCAATGCGCTCGGCCGCGTCCGTCCGTTCCATGCCGGCCACCGGTGCGGTGGCCTCACTGCCGCGGCGGTCCCCGGTTGTCTCCCCTCCCATCGCGGCGCGCAGCAGCGCCGAGTCAGCCTCGCGAATGGCATCGATCGCCGCGCGCTGTCCCTCGCGACCGTCGCGCCGCTCCCTGTCCGCGCCGCCTCGCCCAGGCTCGCGTCCGGCGCCAGCCATCACCGGCTCGATCGACGGCGCCACCCTGCCAGCCGAGCTGCTTTCAATCGCTGGAGTATTCGTGGCCGCGGCGACAGTGCGACGCTCGTGCGGGGGCGTCGGAGCCGCGGCGTCGACGACGGGCGCGGTCGCCCCGGCGCTGGCCGCGACGCGCGTCACCTCGGCCACACGTGCGACTTCCGCCACGCGTGCGACGTCGGCCACGCGCGCCACCGTGGCGAGTCGGGGGCCGCCTTCCGGCGATGACCCGGCCGCAGGCTGCGAGTCACGCCCATGCCGAGGCTCGACCGCACGAGGTGGCGTGAACGGCAGGATGCGCGCCTCGCCTTCGTCGTGCGGCGCGTGCGGGAGGATCACAGCGCCGTCGGTCGATGCGGGCACGGCCACGACTTCTGCGGCGACGGGCGACGCGGGCCGCGGCACCATGAGCGCTTCGCCGCGCGCGCCCCGTGTTCGCGCCACGCCCGTGTGTGCGACGCGTTCATCACCCGTCGCCGGCGTGACCAGCTCGATGTGCCCCGGATCGCGAGGCCACAGCGTGCGCAGCCCTTCTTCGCGCGCAATGCGCGCAAGACGCTCGAAGCCCGCACGATCGGTCCATCCGCCATTCACCGTCACGTCGGCCGCGAGTCCCTGTGTGTGATTGGAGCTGCGCGTCCACGTGACGACGGGCCCGGGGCGCGTGCGGCCCTGGGCAAAGAGCGCGTCCTGGCGCTCCTGCGTGCGCACGGTCTCCACGACTTCGATCGTGTACCCGAACTCGCGCTGCATCCGCTCGATCACGCGGCCCAGTCGATCGCCGAACTCAGGGAGCAGTCGATGCTCGCCGCGTGTGGGTTCGCGCACCTCGCCAGCTTCCGGCAGCAACGCACCGATCGAGGGAATGCGTCGCGGATCGAGGGGCGAGCCGACCGTTGGCGTTGGCGCCGGCGTGACGTCGCGCGCCGACGTCACACGTGTCGGCTCACCGGCTCCCGCGTCTCCCTCGATGCTCGCCGCCCCACCGGAGTCGAGCGCGTCATGCGCGCCTCCGGCTGCAGACCTCCTGTTGGCAGGTGCGACCGCAGCGCCCGGTACAAGGAAGGTCAGGAGATCGATCGGACTGAATTCCGGCACGCCCGGCGCGGGCTCGGCGGACTCGGCGTCGCCAGCAACCCGAACTTCGGATGACGACCCGCCCTCTTCGGCGAGTGATGCGGCGCGCTCGCGCACCGTCTGGCGCCCTGCGTGCCGCACACCGCCGGTATCAGCGTTCACGATCCCCGGTTCGGCGCCCGATCCCTCGGCCGCGAGACCAGGTCGATCGGACGCAGCGGCAGGCAGGGGTGTCATGCTGCCCTGCGCCATCGCGAGCGCATCCCGCGCGCCGGACTCCGCTGGGCTCCCCGCAGCGGAGGGCGTGGCGCTCAGCGATCGCGAGCCCGGAGGCGCGGCCCTGCCTGACGAGCGACGGCCTTCCTCTCCGCCTTCTGCGGCCTTGGCCGAGCGTTGACGGCGGCCCGTCGCGCGCGGCTCACCGAGTGCCGTGGCCAGCGCCGCACGGAACTCGGTCGCGGCCGTGCTGGGATCGGTGGACGACGGCGACGCGTTGTCGTGTGACGCCGTCTCGGGCGTCACGATCTGTGGAACGATGGGCATCGTCACCTGGCACCTCCGCGCAGGACGAGCTTGCTGATCGCGGCCGCCCGGTTGGCTGGCAGGTGCTGCATGATGCCTGCCGCCTGCTTGTCCGAGAGTCCGGTGAGAATCGCCTTCACGTCGGCGTCTTCGAGTTGTTCGAGGACCCGCGCTGCGTCCTTGGCCGGCATCGCACCAAAGATCCGCGACACCTTCTCGGTCAACACGTTCGCAGCAACGTCGACGGGCCCTGGGGGAACGGGAATCGGCTTTGGACGCGCGGTCGCGCCACCGGAGACCACCGTCTCGACGGCCTTGGAGGTCGGAGTCCTGGCCGAGGGCTCGGGTGCATGCGACGCCGGCGCGGACGGAGCGGCGTGCTTCGTCTTTGAGGATGGCTCAGGCGCTGGTGAAGGCGCCGGCGCTGCCGCGTGAGAGCCCGCGCTGTCCGTCGCTGCAGAGTCACCGTGACCCGCGGTGACGACGACATCGCTCGCCTCGTGTTCGGCGGCCTTCAGGATGGAGTCGGCGACGACTTGTGCGCGGGCGGCCTCCCATGCACCGAACGCCTTGCGCGCCTTCATGACCGACGCCGCGGCGCCGCCGCCGAGACCGACAGCCAGACCGAGGACGGCAAAGATGATGAGCTTGATCATGGGCTATTCGTTGGTGGTCTGGTGTTCACCGGAGCGCGTGGCGTTGAAGCGCGTCAGGCCAATGGCGTCCATCGCGGCGCGGTCCCCCTGTGATTCAGCGGCCTTGTGCTGTTCGAGCCGGCGGTCGCGCAGGCGATCGAGCATCTGGCGGTCCTGCACAGCACTGGAGAGGGCCTGGTTCTTCTCCGCCTCCACCTGGCGTGCGGCGTCGGTCCGCTCCTCGGCGACGGCCAGGTGTTCCTCCACCTGCGCAAGGGCATGCCGCATGTTCACCAACTCACCGACCGACAGCGCCGACTCCGTGCCGGCGGCCACCTGCTCCGTACCGGCATTCTGCAGGTTGGCCAGGGCATCGCGCCGCTCCTCTTCGACACGCACCTCGAGGCGGGCGACGGCGAGCTGGCGCGCCATCTCCTGTTCCTTTCGGGCCTTGAGCGCGAGCAGGCGCTGCAACGGGAACTTGAACATCAGGCCGCCTGTGTGCCGCTGTCCGTGCGCGGCGGAAACATGGTGAGGAGCGACTGCCGAGTCTCCCGGAAGCCGGTGACTTCGTCGGGACGCTGCTGAAGGAACGCGAGCGAACGCTCGCGCGACCGCATGGCCTGGTCGACCATGGGATCGCTGCCCTTCTGGTATGCGCCGACGAGAATGAGGTCCTCCTTCTCGCGGTACGCGGCCTCGAGCCGCATGAGCGTGCCCGCCGACTGCCGCTGCGGCTCGTCGATGATCTGGTCGCGCACGCGGCTCTTGCTCTCCAGGATGTCGATGGCGGGAAAGTGGCCCGCGCTCGCCAGGCGTCGCGTGAGCACGATGTGGCCGTCCAGGATGGAGCGCGACGCGTCGGCGACGGGTTCGTTGAAGTCGTCGCCGTCCACCAGCACCGTATAGATGCCGGTGATGCCGCCCTTTGATCCGTTGCCCGCGCGCTCGAGGAGCCGCGGAAGATTGGCGAACACCGACGGCGGGTAGCCCTTCGTCGTGGGTGGCTCACCGACGGCGAGGCCGATCTCGCGCCAGGCCATCGCCACACGCGTGATCGAGTCGACCATCAGGAGCACCTGCTTGCCCTGATCGCGGAAGTACTCGGCGATCGAGGTGGCGACGAGCGCGCCGCGAGCGCGCACCAGCGCGGCCTGATCCCCCGTTGCCACGATGAGAACGGTGCGGGCGAGGCCTTCGGGCCCCAGCGCGTGATCGATGAACTCGCGCACCTCGCGGCCCCGCTCGCCGAGCAGAGCGATCACGTTCACGTCCGCCGTGGCCTGGCGGGCGATCATGCCGAGCAGCGTCGACTTGCCGACGCCGGATCCGGCGAAGATGCCGACGCGCTGACCGCGCCCGAGCGTCAACAGCCCGTCGATCGCGCGCACGCTCGTGGTCAGCGGTGCATCGATGGTCTGGCGTTCGAGCGGGTGCGGCGGCTCGCCCGCGAGCGGCACGCGCTCCCGGGTCTCGAGTTTGCCCTTGCCATCGATCGGGTGACCAAGGCCGTTGAGGACGCGGCCGAGCATGTCCGGGCCGACGTCCACACCAAAGCTGCGACCCAGGGGCAGCACGCTGCTGCCCGGGTGCAGGCCGGAGAGGTCGCCCAGCGGCATGAGCAGCACGCCCCGCTCGTGGAAACCCACGACTTCGGCGAGCACCGAATGATCCGAGGTGAGGCTGCTGATGCGGCACAGCTCGCCGACGCCGACGTCGAGGCCAACGGCCTCGATCACGAGTCCGACCACCCGCGTCACCCGGCCATAGCTGGCAAACCGCGGCGTGCCGGCGAGGCGCTCGATCAGGGTCTCAGGCATCGGTCAGCGTCAGGCGGCGGTAGAGGCGCTCGAGCGCCATGTCGACGCGGCCGTCCACGATCCGGTCGCGGCCCTCGACCACGCACCCGCCTCGCGTCACGCGCGGGTCTGGAAGCCACTGTACCTCGGTGCGTTCCATCGAAGGGGCGTTCATGCCGGTGCCGACGCGCGCCGCGGTGATCATCGTGAGGTCGGCCGGGTGCAGCCGCACGACCACCGCGTGCTCCAGCGGAAACTCGGCAAGCGCCTGCCTGACGAGTGCGTCGATCGTGAGTGCGTCGGCCTGTACCTCGTGGCCAATCACCTGTCGCGCCACCGCGATCGCGATCGCACTGACGTTCTCCTGCGCGTTGGCGATCCACTTGTCGGATTCGTCCCGCAGCGAGGCGAGCGCGCGATCGAGCGCCTGCAGCGTGGGCTGCAGCCGCTGACCCTCCGCCGCGGCGCCCGCTCGGCGGCCGTCCTCGAGCCCACGTTCGTAGGCCTCGCGTGTGATGGCGTCGATATCGAGGCTCGGCACGCCTGACGACTCGCGGAACACGACCGATGCGGCGGCCTCGGGGTCGAGCTCCTCCAGTGCCCATGACGCGGGCACCGGAGTCGGCGGAACAGGGCGCGAAGGAAGCGTCATGTCAGAGCACCACATCGTCGTCTCCGGCACTCAGCACGATCTCGCCGGCTTCCTCGAGCTTGCGCACCATCGCGACGATGTTCGCCTGGGCCGACTCCACGTCCTTCATGCGCACCGGGCCCATCATCTCCATCTCGTCGTTCAGCGCCTGCACGGCGCGCTGCGACATGGCCCCGGTGATCTTGCCCTTGAGATCCACGCTCGCGGCCTTGAGGGCGAGCGCGAGCTCCTTCGAGTCCACGTCGCGCAGCAGGCGCTGCAGCGCGCGGCTATCGAGCCCGCTCAGATCCTCGAACACGAACATCAGGTTCTTGATCTGGTCGCAGAGCGCCTGGTCCACCGTCGCGACGCCGTCGAGCAGCACCTTCTCCAGCGAGGCGGCAACGTAGTTGAGCACCGAGGCCACGGCGGCCGGTCCGCCCGAGGCACTCATGCCCGCGGTGTTCGTCAGGTCGGCGTCCGCGCTGAGCGTCCGCTCGATCAGCATGATCAGCTCGGGCGAGACCTTCTCCATGCGCGCCATCCGGAACACGACCTCCGACCCGATGGTCGTGTCGATCTCCTTGAGGATGTTCGCCGTGTGTTGCGGCTCCAGGTGCGAGAGGATCAGCGCGATCGTCTGCGGGTGCTCGCCGGCCAGCATCTGACCGAGCTGCTGCGCGTCGGCGTTGCGCAAGCGATGGAGCCCGATCGTGTTCTGCAGCTGGCCCTGGATGCGCTCCAGCACCTGCGTCGCCTTGCGCGAGCCGAACGCCTTCTCGAGGATCTCGCGCGCGGCGTCGATGCCGCCCGAGGCCAGCGAATCGGCTACGCGAATGCGCGTCAGCCACTCGTCCAGCACCGCGTCGACGACGTCGGGCGAGATCTGTTCCACGCGCGCGATCTCGAACGACAGCGCGTCCACCTCGTCCGGCGTGAGCTTCTGCGTGATCTTGGCGGCCGTGTCCGTGCCAAGCGCCAGGCAGAGGATGGCCGCTTTGTGGCGGCCGGCCATGGTGCCCGGATCGTTGACGTCGATCCCCGTGCTGCGGGGGGCTAACGCGGTTCCCACCTCAGGCCTCCTTCATCCACGCGCGGATCAGCTTCGCTGCCACCTCGGGTTGCTGATCGACGGTCGTCGCGACGCGATGCTTCGTCTCCTGATTGGCCTGCAGGGCGGCAAGCTCGGGAGTCATCGTCATGCTGCGCGGGCCGTCGTGGACCTCAGGCCCGCTGGGCAGGGCCGCGTAGTCGAACCGCTCCGGTGCCGCGATCGCCGCGGGCGCGTACCCGGCGCCCGTGGGCAGGGCGGCGGCGCCAGTTGCTGCCGCGAGCGCGGTCGCGTTGGCCGGCGCACGCATCGACCGCAGCGCCATGAAGCCGATGACGAACGCAAACACCAGCGCACCGGAGTTCAGAATCAGTCCCTGATTCACCTGGACACGCTCGATGAGCGTCGGCGCCGGCGGTGCGGGCTCGGCGACCACTTCAGGGCGCGCGAACGGTACGGAGACCACGGTGATCCGATCGCCGCGCGTGGAGTCGTATCCCACGGCGCTGCGAACCAGCGTGTCGAGGCGGGCCAGCTCGGCCACGCTGCGTGGCTCCGAGCGCGCCGAGTCTCCGGTCCCGATCAGCCGGTCATTCACGAGCACGGACACGTTGAGGCGCTGCACGCTGCCCACCGCCTGGGCAAACGATTCCGTGCTGCGACTGTTTTCATACTGGATCGCCTGGTTGGTCGAGCCCGCACCACCCTGCGCACCCGGCACGATTTCGGCCTTCTGTTCCGTCGCCGTCACCTGGCGTTCGGGGTCCACGGTCTGCGTGGTCCGCTCCAGGCGATCGAAGTTCACGGAGGCCGTCACGGCCACCTTGCCGTTGCCGGTGCCGACGACCTGATTCACCATCTCGGCGGCCTTCGTGCGAAAGTGCTCCTCGATCTCCCGCTGCAGTTCCAGCTGGCGGCTCGACAGCCCCGTGGCGGAGGCATCGACGGGCCGCGACAACAGGCGACCCGCATCGTCATTCACCGTCACGTGTTCGGCGTCGAGGCCGTCCACGCTCGACGCCACCATCTGCGCGATACCGCGCACGACGTCCGGCGAGGGTTCCTCGTTGCTCCGCAGGCGAAGCACCACGCTCGCTTCGGACGGCGTGTCGCTCCGTCGGAACGTCGAGGTCTCGTGGATGGCCAGGTGAACCTGCGCCCCGGCGATGCCGCGCATCTGGCCGATCGTGCGCTCCAGTTCACCCTCGAGCGCGCGACGATAGTTGATGCGCTGCGTGAAATCGGTCATCGCGTAGGCCGGCTTGTCGAAGATCTCCATGCCGGGGCGGCCCGCCGACGGCATGCCGTCTTTGGCCAGCGCGACGCGCGCGCGCGCGAGGTCGATCTCCTTGACCATGACGTCGGTGCCGCCGCGGCCCAGTTCCCACGTGACGCCTTCCTGTGTGAGACGCCGAGTCACGCCGTCCACCTGCTCGAGGGGAACGCCGGCCACCACCGGCACCAGCGCCGGGCGCGTCGCCCAGCGCGACACGACGACGATCAGGCCGATGGCCAGGACGCCGACGCCCAGCGTCATCGCGCGACGGACGCCGCCAAGGCGATCGAACAGCGGATTCAACGACTCGAACATGAACGGACGGGTCCTGGGCTACTGGAGGTTGACGAGAGTGCGGTAGGCCTCGAGCACCTTGTTGCGCAGCTCGACCATCAGGTCGAGCGCGATGCCCGCTTCTTCGGCGGCGGCGGTGACCTGGTGGATCTCCACCTGCTCACCGGCGAGGTAGCGATCGCGCAGCGAACCGGCGGCGTTCTCCAGGGAGGAGACCTGGTTCACGAAGCCACTGATCGTGTCGCCAAAGGAGCCAGCGCCGGCGCTCGGCGCGCCTTCGGGCCTGAGGATCTCGAACGTGAACGTCTTCGGCCCGTCGACGCCGAGCGGCCGAGCCGCACCGGCGCCCAGTCTCGACGCGGCTCCAATGGGGTCGCTCACGGCTCAGGCCTTGACGTCGAGGCGACCGCCCCGAACCGAGGGCTGCGGCGGCTGCATCTGGCCGCTCAGTACGCGGCCGTAGGTGAGCGGGCCCATGGCGCCAAGCTTGGCGAAGTACGATCGCTCGTCAGGCGTGAGCACCGTCCACAGCTCAGGGTCGGTGCCGGGCGGAGGTGCGACGGAGACCGACGGCGCAGCCTGCGGACCCGCGGGTGCGCCTGCCGGCGCGGGCCGAGCGAGCGGCTTCGCGCGCGCCGACTCCGCCTGGCCCGCCGAGGATGGCGCAGCCGGTCGTTGGGGGATCGTGCCGTAGGGCCCGCGAACTCCGTTGATGCTCATCGCAATCGACTCGTGATTGAGGACTCGTGCTCGGGATGACGCGACCGCTGGTCAGCGGTGGCGTCATCGATGCCACTCGGCGCGCGCCAGGTGCCCGCCACCTCAGATGTCCAGCGCGCGACGCAGCATCTGCTTGGCCGCCTGGAACACCGTGGCATTGGCTTCGTAGATGCGCTTTGCTTCCATGATGTCCACCAGCTCGTCGGTCACGCGCACGTTCGGCATCCGCACGTAGCCGGCGCTGTCGGCGTCGGGGTGGCCCGGGTTGTAGACCAGCGGTCCCTCGCTCGGATCCTCTTCGATGGCGACCGCCTGTACCCCTTCGCGGCCATCGACGCCACTCGGGACCGGTGCCGGGTTGGCCGGATCGAGGGGCAGGGGCGGGAACTGCGGGACGCCGCCATCGCGCATCGCCTCTTCGAGGCGCACGACGCGTCGGCGATAAGGGCCACCAGCCTCCGTGCGCGTCGTCTCGACATTCGCGATGTTGTTCGCCGCGACCTCCATGCGGAGGCGCTGCACGGACATGCCGCTCTTGGATATGTCCAGCGGACGGGCGAAGGGCGGGCGCGGACCCTGCTCCATCGAGTTGGTCAGGAGCGGCAGCAACTTGATCGTCGACATCAGCGCTCCCGGATGGCGAGGCGCAGCTTGGAGTACGTGCGCTCCAGGAGCTTGGCCGTGGTCTCGTACCGGATCTGTTCGTCGGCGAGCGCGGTCATCTCCGCCTCCAGGTCAACGCCGGTCGAACCACCGGGCTCCGGCAGCGCGAACCCGCCCTGGCCTTGCAGCGAGGCCGTGGCCACGCGCTGGGCGATTGCATCCCGACGCATCGCACTCGCATCGAGCGCATCCCGCATCTGGGGCGCTGCAGACACGCGACCAAAGAAGCCGTAGAGCATGGATGGGAGGACAGGGGGAGCGAACGAACGCACGACGACACCCCGTGCTAGGGCAATGCGCGGACCACGCGACGAGCACGCCGAAAACGACGAACGCCCCGGCAGGCGAGGCGTCGTGTACGGTCGCTCAACTCATTGCGTTCGTGCGGCTTGCGTGTGCGGTCAGTACGTGCGAATGCGTCGGAGTTCGCCTCTCGTCAGGCGGGCCTCACGGCGCGCACGTTCTTCCGGGCGGAAGAGATTGCCGGACATCGTGAGGACGGAGTTGCCCCGCCACGCGAGGGAGATGTCCACGGGAGCCCGCGGGTTCCCTGGTGGCTCGTGGTGTGGTGCAGGGCCCGCTCACACGCCAGCGGGCGGCTTCACGTGCCTTCGTCCGGCTCCGCGTCCGCGGCTTGCTCGGAAGCCTTCAACGCCTCCCGTGCCGCCGCCTCATCCTCGACGCGCACCAGCAGGCGCGCCGGAAACAGCAGGGACAAACTGGGCAAGGCTCCACCTGCGGTGTCAGCCAGCACGCGCGCGGGGATGCCGCTCGCTTCGAGAATCGCGGCCGCTACCTGGGCCTCGACTTCGCTGTGATACTTGTGAAGCACGACCAGCTCGGACATGCGCGCGGGTGTAGGGACAGGCCCGAACGTGCGAGTTCGCCGGTCCGGGGGCAAGTCGCCGGTCGGGATCGTCGCCCGATGCCGCGGCGCAGAAGGGCCCGATGTGCGTGCGGACGGGGGGCCACGGTCTGCGTGGAGGGCGTGCCTTGTGCGCGCGTGGACGCCTGGCCGGCATCCTGATCGGAGGCCTGCTCGGCTCGACGGTCGGCCCCCTCGGGCGCGAACGCTATGACTCGACCGCCGCCTCCGCACGCTGCGGCCCGTTCAGCTTGTTCCGCAACGTCCGCACCGAGATGCCTAACAGCTCCGCCGTGCGCGTGCGATTGCCGCCCGTCATCTCCAGCGCCCGCTTGATCAGCGCACGCTCCGCCTCGTCCACATTCAACGTGGCCAGCACGATCCCGTCCGGCGGCTGGCTCGGCCCGAAGTTCAGCGCGGCCAGCGTCGTCGGCGTCGCGCGCTGCATCACCTGCTGCACCAGCGACTGCAGACTCCCCTGACGCTGCTGGTCGAACAGGTGCGCCTGCAGCGTCTTGTCGTGCGTCAGGATCACCGCACGCTCCACCGCGTGCTGCAACTCCCGAACGTTCCCGGGCCAGGGATAACTCTGCAGCATCTGCAGCGCGTCTGGCGCAATCCCCGTGACCTCCTTGCCCACGTCCGCCGCCGTCCGCAGCGCAAAGCGATAGGCCAACATCGGGATATCGTCCGGGCGCTCCCGCAGGGCAGGGATCTCGACCGGCACCACGCTCAGTCTATAGTAGAGGTCCTGGCGGAAGGCACCCGCCGCGGCATAGTCGGCCAGATGCCGGTTGGTGGTCGCAATCACGCGCACGTCCACGCGGATCGGGTTCGTGCCGCCCACGCGCTCGAACTCCTGCTCCTGCAGCACTCGCAGCAGCTTCGCCTGCAGCTCGAGCTTCATTTCCGAGATCTCGTCGAGCAGCAGTGTCCCGCCGTTCGCGCGCTCGAATGCCCCCTCCACGCGCTTCACCGCGCCGGTGAACGCTCCACGCTCGTGGCCGAACAGCGCGCTTTCGATCAGGCCCTCCGGCAGCGCGGCGCAGTTCAGCTTGATGAACGGCTTGTCACGGCGATCGCTCTGATCGTGGATCGCGCGGGCAAACAACTCCTTGCCCGTGCCGCTCTCCCCCTGCAGCAGCACGGTCGCACGCGTCGGCGCCACCATCGCGATGGTCTGCTGGATCCGGCGGATCGCGGGCGCTTCGCCCACGATCGCCCTCTCGTTGCGGAACTCCATCACCTCCCGACGGAGTGATTCGTTCTCGCGACGCAGCCGCACGTACTCCAGCGCCTGCTCAACCGCCAGCTCCAGCTGCTGGGTGCGAATCGGCTTGGTGATGTAGTCGATTGCCCCGGCCTTGATCGCCGACACCGCGTGCTCAATGGATGCGTAGCCGGTCACCATGATCAGCGGAATGTCATAGCCCTCGCGCTGGAGCAGGTTCAGAAACTCCAGCCCCGTCAGCCCGGGCATCCGATAGTCGGAGATGATCAGGTCGATCGTCTCCCTCGACAGAACCTGCAGGGCTTCGACGACGTGCTGGGCTCCGATTGCCCGGTGCCCGGCCTGCGTCAGCGTGTCCTCGAGGACCAGGCCGACCGAGGGTTCGTCGTCCACGTACAGGATCGTCGCCATTCGCGGTGCCGTGCGGAAAAGGGTGCCGAGGGTTCAGGACCGAAAAACCCCGCCGATACTGCCGAGGAGACGCCCCACGGACGGGATAGGCAACTTCTTCCGCCCTGCCGGCGATCCTTCCTCCTCGGACGGGTGCATGCGCATCACCAACCACATCACGACCGGCAACTCGCTCCACGCACTTCAGAAGTCGCTCCGCGCGATGGACGACGCCCAGCAGCGCGTCACGAGTGGGCTCCGCGTCGAAGTCGCGAGCGACGATCCGTCGGCCGCAAGCAGCATCGTCAGTTCCGGCGCTTCGCTCCGTGCGATCGATCAGTACCAGCGCAACATCAACTCGGCATCGGCCCGCATCGCGGTCGAGGAACAGTCGCTCAACTCGCTCACGCAGATCCTCGAGCGCGTCAAGGAACTCGCCGTGAGTCAGGGTACGTCGACCGCCAGCGCGCAGACCCGCCTCATTGCCAAGGCCGAAGTCGACCACCTGATGCAGCAGGCCCTCCAACTGGCCAACCAGGTGCATGAGGGCGAGTTCCTCTTTGGCGGTGACCAGAGCAACGTCGCACCGCTCCAGACGACCACCCCGCCGTTCACGACCACGCCGCCCACGGGCTTCCGACGCGCCGAGATTTCGTCAGGCATGTACGTGCGCGCCACGCACAACGCCACCGACGTCTTCCTCACCACCGGCGTTCTGGCGGCGATCGACCAGGTGTCCACCGCGTTAGGCAATGATGACGCCCCGGCGATCCGGCAGTCGATCTTTGCCCTCGACGCGGGCCACGCCAACGTCCAGGTCCTCATCGGCGAGTCAGGCACCCAGGCGGCGCAGCTCGAAGTGGCCACGTCCAACCTGCGCGCCCTCGACACCTCGCTCCGCACCTTCAAGTCCAACCTGCAGGAGGCCGACCTCGAGAAGGCCGTCTCCGACCTCGTGAGCCGCCAGACCGCCTACCAGGCCGCCATGCTCGCCACCTCACGCGTCATGGGCATGAACCTCACCGAGTACCTCCGATGACCGCGAGCACCGTGGAACCCTCCGTCCTTCCCGTGCACTCCGAACTGCTCGGCACGCTCCCGGTGCCGAGCGACCAGGTCGTCGAGTTCAGCGAGGGACTCTACGGCTTTCCCGAGGCGCGCCGCTTTGCGCTCCTCCCCACACCGCGCGAGGGGCTCTTCTGGCTCCAGTCGGTCGAACACTCGGCGCTCGTCTTCCTGCTCGTCGATCCGTTCCCCGTCTTCCCGCACTATCACCTGGAACTCGGCGACGCCGACAAGGCACGCCTCGGCACCGGCAGCGGTGAAGACATCCTCGTCCTCTCGATCGTGACCATGGGCGAGGCCGGACAGCCGTGCACCGCCAACCTGCACGCGCCCCTGCTCTTCAACGCCCGACTCGGCCAGGCGCATCAGTCGATTCGCACCGACGACGGATTCAGCATGCGCGAAGCCTTCGCGCTCTAGCATGACAAAGACCGCCCACTCGCCGCGGACCAGCGACGCGGCTTTCGACCGGGCGGTGCAGCAGCACCTCGCCGGTCACACTGCGGTCGCCGCCGACCTCTATCGCCAGGCGCTCGACGACGACCCCTCGCATACCGCCGCGGCCAATAACCTCGGCGCCATCCTCGCCGCGCGTGGCCAACGCGCCGAAGCCGAAGCGCTCTTTCGGCGCGCGACCAGCGTCGAGCCCGACTACGGCGAGGCCCTCAACAACCTGGGCATCCTCCTCGCCGAAGGCGGCGACCACGACGAGGCCAATCGATGCTTCGAACGCGCCACCGCGCTCGAACCCGGGCGCGCCGGGTGGCACAACAATCACGGCAACACGCTGATCGAGCTGTTCCGCTTTCCCGATGCGGTCGCCGCGTTCGATCGCGCGATCGCCCTCTCGCCCGACGACGCGGACGTCTGGAGCAATCGCGGCATCGCGCTGCGCGGGATGCGCGAGGAGGCCGAGGCGATCCGCTCGCTCGCACGCGCCGTCGAGCTCGATCCATCGCACCTGAATGCCCTCAGCAACCTCGGCGTCGTGCTCAAGGAAGCGCGCCGCTACGACGACGCCACGCGCGCGTTCGAACGGGCGATCACCGTCGCCCCCGACAACGCGGCGATCCTCGCAAACTTCGCCTCGGTCTTCGAGCGCACCGGCGAACATGACCGCGTGCGACATTGGGCCCAGCGCGCCATCGACGCCGATCCCGGCTACGCCGAGTCCTGGAACCTGCTCGCCAACGTCGCCATGGAGTCCGGCAACTTCGCCGAGGCCGAGGCGTTGTACGAACGCGTGCGATCGACGGATCCGGAGAATCGCAACGCGAACTGGAACCTCGCCCTCCTGTGGCTCCTCCAGGGCGACTTCGTACGCGGCTGGCCGCAGTTCGAATGGCGCAAGCGCCTCCAGTCCGTGGTGTTCGATCACGGCGACTACGGCCCGAATGCATGGCAGGGCGATCCGCTCGACGGCCGCACGATCCTTCTGCACTCCGAGCAGGGGATTGGCGACGCGATCCAGTTCGTTCGCTACGCGCCCGTGCTCAAGGACCGCGGCGCCGGCCGCGTCGTGGTGGAAGCGCCGTTCCCCATCGTGCCACTGCTCGCGGCCGCACGCGGGGTGGACGCGGTGGTCGCGCGTGGCGCCGCGCTGCCCAGATACGATGTCCACGCCAACCTCATGTCGCTGCCCGGCCTCGTCGGCACCACCATCGAGACCGTCCCCGCGGACATCCCGTATCTCGATGTGGAGCCGCGCGCGACGTCAGCGCTCGTCGCCGCACCGCCGGATCGACTCAAGGTCGGCATCGTCTGGGCAGGGAATCCGGGTCATGCGCGCGACTTCCTGCGCTCGGCGCCACTGACCGCCTTCGCTGACCTCGCGCGGGTTCCAGGCACCGCCTTCTTCTCGTTGCAGAAGGGCGCCGAGCCCGAACGGCAACTCGCCCAGCTGCCCGGTCGTACCATCGAAGATCTCGCACCGGGGCTCGTCGACTTCAGGGACACGGCAGCCGCGATCCAGGCGCTCGACCTCGTGATCACCGTCGACACGTCGGTGGCGCACCTCGCCGGGGCGCTCGGCGTCCCGACCTGGCTGCTCTTGCCTCACGTGCCGGACTTCCGCTGGATGCTCGATCGCACGGACTCGCCGTGGTATCCCTCCATGCGGCTCTTCAGGCAACCGACACCTCGCGACTGGGCCTCGGTGTTCGCCGAGGTGGAGCGCGAACTCGCGAAGGTGGCGACGGAGCGTGTGCCGGCGGCTGCAGCCGCCGCTGCCCCCATCGACATCGTCACGGTTACCTCGACGCACGTGCGCGACGGCCGGCCGTTCGACGTGTGGGTTCCCCTGGCTGAACTCGCCGACGAGCGCATGTTCGCCGAATACGAGGCCGAACTCACCGGGCGTGCGGCCCATGCCGAGGTGCGCGCGTTCCTGGTCGACCTGCTCCAGCCGGGCGACGCTCTCGTGGACGCTGCCCCGGGGCTCGGCCTCGTGAGTGTCGACGTGGCAGCGTCGTCGGTGTGCTCGCTGCGGATCGTTGGCGAGCATGGAGCGACCGCGCGCATCGGTGCCATGGTCTCCCGCAGGGCGCCGGCCGCGCGATGGTCGGCGTACTCGTCGGTGAGTGCCGCGACGGCGCTCCCCGCCGACGGGCGGCTCGTGGTGCGGCTCGCTGACACCGACGTGGGCACGCTTCGCGCGCTGTTCGCCGCGGGCGCGGCCATCGCCGACGTGGTCGTGTGCGACACGACATCGAGCGTCGCGGGTGTGCGTGAGTTCATGGAGCAGGGCATGCACGTCTTTGCGCTCTCGACGGTCGACGGCGAGGTCACGCTGGACCCATGGACCGACGGCGGTAGCGGCGCGCTGGTCGCCATGAGCCCGATGGTGCTCGCGGCGCTCACCGCGGGCGAGGTTCCGCATCAGGAGGTGCCCGAGACGGCTCACGTTCCCGCGCCAGCCGCCGTTCCGGATGTCGGGTCGCCGACCGTTGGGATCGACTGGGAGCTGCGCAGCGATACGGGCTGGGGCATCTATGGCACCAACCTCGCGCTCGAACTGCTCAAGGATGGTCGGGCGACTCCGGTCGTGCGCGCCGTGGGGCCGATGGAGGTGTCGCCCCTGGTGGCGGCACGCCTCGCGCCCCTGTTCGCGCCGGCAGCGCCGGCCGCGCCGGACCTCGTCCTGTGCGCGTTAGGCAATCGCCTCGCCGGCGCCGACAGCTTCGTCGCACCTGCCGCACGCCGCGCCGGTGTGGTGTTCTTCGAGGACACGGTGCTTGGCACGGACGCCGACGCCATCGCCTCCCGCTTCGACCTCCTGGTCGCCGGCTCCACCTGGAACGCCGAGGTCCTCGCTGCCAACGGGATCGCCCACGTGGTCACCGTACCACAGGGGATCGATCCCTCGATCTTTCACCCGGCGCCGCGCAGCGGACTCTTTGCCGACCGATTCGTGGTGTTCTCCGGCGGCAAGCTCGAATACCGCAAGGGGCAGGACATCGTAGTGGCCGCCTTTCGGCGCTTTGTGGCCACGCACCCGGACGCCCTCCTCGTCGCTGCGTGGCACAACGCGTGGCCGCAGCTGATCGGCGACCTCGACCTCGCCGGCCACGTGGAAGGACTGCCACAGCTCAACGGCGATCGCCTCGACCTCGTGCCATGGCTCGCCCGCAACGGCGTACCGGCCATGAACGTGATCGACGTCGGACGACAGCCGAATGCGGTCATGGGTCAGCTCGTGCGAGAGGCCGACGTGGCGCTGTTCCCCAATCGCGCCGAAGGCGGCACGAACCTCGTGGCCATGGAATGCATGGCCGCCGGCGTGCCCACGATCCTCGCGGCGAACACGGGCCACCTCGACCTCGTGGCCACGGGGGGCTGCCAGCCGCTGACCACGCAGCTGCAACCGCCGAGGCCGACGAGGTACTTCGACGGCATCGAGGGCTGGGGCGAGTCCGATGTGGACGAAGTCGTCGCTGCCCTCGAGACGGCCTACACGGACCGTGCCGCGATGTGCGCTCTTGCCGCCCGCGGCGCCGACGCCATGACCCGCTGGACCTGGCACCATCAGGTCGGCGCCTTGCTCGATGCGCTGACGCCCCTGTGCTGACCCGCATCCGAACGCTCGTCCCACCGCCCATCCGTCCACTCATCCAATGAAGACCGAGTTCTCCTTCACGCTCACCGCACCCGGTGGACAGCACAAGCTGACCTACCTGCTCGATGCCACTCAGATGAGTCAGCGCTTCATGCTCAATGACTTCGCGGAAGGGCGCCTCTACGAATCCGAGACCAGCAACTTCATCGGCGCGATCCTGCAGCCGGGCGACACGTTCATCGACATCGGCGCGCACGTCGGCTACTTCTCGATGCTGGCCTCGCACCTCGTGGGCCCGACCGGCACCGTGTTCTCGTTCGAGCCGGACGCGAACAACTTTGCCGACCTCCTCGAGCACATCGAGGTGAACGGCGCCACCAACGTGCGCCCGATCCACATGGCGGTCGGCGCCACGCCGGCCATCGCCGAGTTCTTCGTGAACGCCGACAACGATGGGGGCCACGCGCTCTGGGAAGTGGGCCGACACCCCTTCAATGAACAGTCGCGCCAGGGACCGCCGCGCACCCGCAAGGTCTTCGTCACGTCCCTCGACCAGTTCTTCGCGGAGCGTGACATGAGCCGGCTCCGCGCGATCAAGATCGACGCGGAAGGCGCCGAGTTCGCGATCCTCGTCGGCGCGCGCCAACTCCTCAGGCGGCACCATGTGCCATTCGTGATCGCCGAGGTCAATCGCTTTGGTCTGGAGTCGATGGGCGCGAGCGAGCGCCTGCTGCGCGGCGTCATGACCGACCAGGGCTACGAGACATACCTCTTCCAGCCCGGTCGCACGTTCGTGCAGCGCATCACGCCCGACCAGACGCCCGAGACGAACTCGGTGTTCAACCTCCTGTTCCGTCACCCCGAAGCGCCGGCGGTCGCCGCGTGATGCAGCGCACACATCGGCCGCCGAGGCAACGCGCGCACGGGGACCGCTAAAGTCCCGGCCGCCACCGTCCGATACAGGCTCGTGGAGGGCACCGGCACTAACGCCCGGCGCTCGACGGGGAACGGATTCCCCGACCCAACACCCAAGGAGCACCATCATGAGGATCAACACGAACGTCAGCGCGCTGCGCGCCCACGGGAACCTCACCCGCGTGAACGATGATGTCTCGAAGTCCATGGCCAAGCTGTCCTCGGGCTTCCGCATCACTCGTGCTGCAGACGACGCTGCCGGTCTGGGTATCGCCAACGTCCTTCGCGCGGACATCCGTGCGCTCGGCCAGGCGGCCCGCAACTCGGAGCAGGCGAACTCGGTGCTGGGTATCGCCGAAGGCGCGACGGGCACGATCCAGAAGATGCTCGAGCGCATGAAGGAACTCGCCGCCCAGGCGGCGTCGGACAGCGTCGACTCGGCCGGCCGCGCCCGCATCACCAACGAGTACCAGGCGCTCCGCAACGAAATCGACCGTACCGTCGCCACCGTGAAGTTCCAGGGCAACACGCTGCTCAACGGTGCCTTCGGCGCGACGATCGACAGCGCTTCGACCGCGCTGGCCACCACCACCGGCGTCTACGACATCAAGCTGTCGGGCGCGTCGACGGGTGCCTACACGCTGTCGTCAGGCGGTAGCGTCGTCACGCTCTCCAACGGGTCGGTGTCGCAGACCCTCGGCGTCACGGCGGCGACCAAGCAGACGCTCAACTTCACCTCGCTCGGTATCACCGTCGACACGACGTCGGCCGTCGGTGCGGCCACCCTGGCGGGCAACGTCACCGTCGGTGGCGGCTCGGGTACGTTCCTCGTGTCCGCGTCGGGCCAGTACTCCGGCAATGACGCGATCACCATCACGGGCTCGCAGCTCAACCTGACGTCGGCAAGCCTGTCGGTCACCGCGGACCCGACGACCCTGGCGAACGCGCAGACCGCGCTCTCGCAGATCGACACGGCCATCACCAACGCCAACGTCGCCATCGGTGTCATCGGTGCGCTCCAGAGCCGTATCGAGATCGCCACGGAAAACGTCCGCACCTCGGTGCAGAACTTCTCGGCCGCCGAGAGCACGATCCGTGACCTCGACATGGCGGCGGAGATGACGACCTTCTCGAAGAACCAGATCCTGCAGCAGGCCGGTACCGCGATGCTCGCCCAGGCGAACGCCGCTGGCCAGAACGTGCTCACGCTGCTCCGCGGGTAAGCGCACCACCGCACGCGAACCTCCCGTCACCATCGGCGGGAGGCAGGACGAAACCCCCGGAGTCGGCGCACCTGCCGGCTTCGGGGCTTCGGGCAAGGAGGACCCATGTCGGACCCCATCGGCTCATTCAGCGGACTCTCCAGCGGCTTTCAGTGGCGCGACATGGTCGACCAGATCATGGCCATCGAAAAGCAGCGGCGGCTGGACCCGGTCACCGCGCGCCAGGCGCTCGCCAAGTCGCGCGTCGATGCGTGGAGCAGCTATCAGGGTCTCGTCACCAGGTTCCGCGACGCGGTCCGTGCCGTGCGCGACAGCGCCGCCTTTGCGAAGTTCAGCACGAGTGGCGGCACGTCGGCGAGCACCGGGCGCACGCTGCTCACCTCCAGCGCGTCGGTCGGCGCCAGCCCCGGCACCTATGCGGTGGAGGTGCTCGACCTCGCGCGCGCCAACAAGCTGAGCGGCAACATCGTCGCGAGCGCCACCACCGCGCTCGGCATCACCGGGGAGTTCTCGGTCAACGGGCAGAAGGTCACCGTCGTCGCCACCGATACACTGTCGATGGTGCGTGACAAGATCAGCGCGCTCAATACCGGCACCAACGCAACCGGCGTCACCGCCAGCGTGCTCAGTACCGGTGGTGCCGAACACCGTCTCGTGCTCAGCGCCGACGCCACCGGCGCCCGCGGGATCGAGTTGGTCGACGACACCAGCGGCACGCTGCAGGCCCTGGGCGTGGTGGACAGCACCAAGTCACTCAATATCGGCGCAGACGGTGGCGTCCAGAGCTACCGCGTCTCATCCGCGACCGCGGCCATCGCCACCATGCTCGGCGTCTCGTTCCCGCCGCCGAGCACCATCGAGATCGGTGGACGGGTCATCACGGTGGACCTCTCCGTCGACTCGCTCTCGGCCATTGCCGCGCGTATCATGGCGGCTGGTGGCAATGCCAGCGTCGTGTCGGAGACCGTCAATGGCAAGACTGACCACCGACTCGTCACCAGCGACACCGTTTCCGCGTCGACCGTCGACGGACAGCGCACGCTCGAAGTCCTCGGCCTGATGAAGGGTGGCCGCTCGGGCGTGACCCAGGTCATCACCAGCGAAAACACCTACACCGACGCAGGCGGTGCCAACGCCGTCGCGTCGACGCTCCTTTCGGATCTGCGTGTCGCGGGCAACCCGCTGGGATTCGTCAGCGGCGACACCATCAGCATCGGCGGGAAGCGCGGCGACGGCAGCGCCGTTGCCATGAGCCTCACCGTGGGCGCCGGCGACACCATGCAGACGCTGGTCAATCGTATCAACGACGCCACGTCCGGCTTTGGGGCCGGCACGCGCTCGGCGACGGCCTCCATCGTGAACGGGAAGATCGTCCTCACCGACAGCGCCGCTGGTGACTCGCAGCTCGCGCTCACCATCACCGGGACACGGGCCGCCGATTCCAGCATCGTCAACCTGGGCCGCCAGCTCACGTCCACCGTGGGCCGTCAGCGTGAGGTCGTGAAGGGCACCGATGCTCAGGCTCGCATCGACGGTGTTGTCATCCAGCGAGCCAGCAACACCATCACCGACGCCGTCGCCGGTCTCACTCTCGCGCTGCAGCAGGCCGAAGTCGGCACCGTCACCAGCATCACCGTCGACCGCGACACGGCCGCGGTGGCCAAGACGCTCGGTGAAGTCGCGACGGCCTACAACGAACTCCTCAAGTTCCGCACCGAGCAGTCGAAGGAGAAGGCGCCGCTTCGCCTCAACGCGACCCTGCGCGGCTCGCTCGGTTCGCTCACCGGACAGCTGCTCAACGACGTCGCCGGCCTGACCGGTGCCTTCAAGCGCGCCGGCAACGCCGGGCTCGCCCTGCAATCCGACGGCACGCTCAGGCTCGACACCGACGCCCTCACCAAGGCGCTCCAGTCCAGCTTCTCCGACGTCGTGACGCTGTTCACGACCGGTGGCGCCACGACCAACGGATCGCTCAGCTACTTCGTGTCGACCGCGAAGAGCATCCCCGGAACCTACGCCGTCGACATCACGCAGGCGGCGACCACCGCCGTCGCGACCGGCGCCGGTTTCTCAGGCACCTATGTCGATGACGGCACGGCTGACACGCTGACCATCACCGATTCGTCGAGCGGCGTCACCGGCAACGTGTCGCTCGCCAACGGCGACACCATCGACACCATCGTCACCAGGCTCAACACGCTCTTCACCAGCAACAAGATGGCGGTGACGGCGTCGAAGAGCGGGAATGACCTCGTGCTCACCGGCGCCCGCTACGGGAGTGGCGCCACCTTCACCGTGGCATACACGGCCGGAGGAGCAGACAGCACGGGACAGTTGGGGATCGCGGCAGGCCCCTTCGCCGGGACCGACGTGGCCGGAACCATCGGCGGGCTCGCGGCCACCGGATCCGGCCAGGTGCTCACCGGCAATCAGGGCGGTGTGACCGAAGGCCTCGCGGTGACGTGGACCGGAACGACCACCGGCGCGGTCGGCGACATCGCCTTCACCCTTGGCGTCGGCGGCATGCTCGGCAACGCCGCGGATCTCGTCATCGATGCCAACGGCCCGATCACGGCCCAGCGCGACGCGCTCGACCGGAACATCACGGATCTGCAGGTCCGTGCCGATACTGTCCAGCAGTCGCTCGACCGTCGTCGACAGGCCCTCGTCAAGCAGTTCGTCGAGATGGAACGGGCGATCAGCCGCATTCAGCAGCAGGGATCGGCGCTCTCGAGCTTCATCACCTCGATGCAGGCTCAGGCCAACAACTAGTCGTCCGCCCACGAGCGAGCCACCATGTCGTACGCCGCGGTTGCCAGGCAGGGATCCCGCTATCGCGAAGCCGAAGTCGCTTCCGCGTCGCCGGGACAGCTCGTCCTCATCATCTACGACCACGTGCTCGTGAACCTGGCGCGTGCCAGGCTCCGGGCCGGTGACGTCGACGGCAGCGCGCGCAGCGAGGCGCTCGATCGTGCGCGCGCCGGCGTGACCGAGCTGCTCGTCACGCTCGATCGCGAAAAGGGCGGCGAGATCGCCGGCAATCTTGCGTCACTCTACACGTTCTGGCTCTCGGAGCTGTCGGTGCTTGGGGTCAAGCCGAAGGTCGAGCGCCTCGACGCCATCAGCGCCATGGTCACCGACCTGCGCGCCGCCTTTGCCGAGGCGATGACCCTGGCGACGCCCGTGACGTCGCGCGCGGTGTCATGACGTCGCTGCAGCGCGCCGCCACCGAGCTTCATACGCTCGCCGAGCGTTTCATCGCGCTCTCCGAGGCCGGGCTGCAGGCGTGCGTGGAGAGCAACGACGGCGCGCTTGCCACCGCGCTCGACGCGCGCGACCTGGTCTCGGCGCGCTTCGCGACCGTGGCCGGACACGTGTCCGCGTTGCGCCGCGTCATGCCGCGCGGGCAGCGGGCCGACGCGGACGCCATCCTCGCGCCCGTTGAGCGCGTCGTTCGCCACGCCGCCACGCTCAACGGCGCACTGCTGCAACGCGCTGCAGACCTGCGCGGTGACATCGGACGCCAGCTCGACCTGCTTCGCCGTGACGCCGAGGCCGGCAAGGCGTACCACGCCCGGCCGGCCGAAGCCCGCCACGCCCTCGGGCTCGACGAAACCCGTTAGGCATGCCCCCGCGCTGGCCCTCCGAGCCGGACGCGACGCCGGACCGCGACACCGCGATGCTGGCCGAAGTCCTGCGCACGCTCCGCCGGGATCTCGAGGCCGCCGAGGGGCAGGTCGAACTGACCTCTGAAGAAGTGCAGGATCTCGTCGCCAGCGCGGTAGCCGGACTCCAGCGACTCGACGGTCAGCACGCCCCCATGGCCGCCATCGCGCCCGTGTTGGGAGCCGGCGTGCTCCAGGAACTGCTCCGGCAGCGCCGCGAACGCTCCCCCAGGGGCCCGGCGGCTCCGAGCACCGTGGACGCCAAACGGTAGCTCTGACCGTTTGTCGGGAAGGCGCTGTGTCCCCGGCGCACCCCGTCGGTCACCTCAACTCAGGCCCGTTTCCTGCCGATACTGAAGACAGAGGAGGAATCCCATGAAAGTGAACAACGGGAACCAGGGGCCGGTTCGACCCGAGCGTCCGCGCGAGCCGGGGGCGCCGCACATCCTGCCCGTCGGCGAGGGGTGCAAGAAGGCACCGTCAGCGGTGGAGCGCCTCGATCGCGTCGAGATATCGGATGCCGGCCGTGCACGCGCCGCCCGTGTTCATCCTGTGGCGACCGATGCGGCCGACCGCCTCGCCCAGATCCGCCGGCGCGTCCTCGAAGGTGCCTACAATGCTGATGCCGTCGTGGCCGATGTCGCCCGGCGCATCCTCGATCGCGGCGACGCGTAAGCGATTCCTCGAGCGCCCATCATGAAGTTCCTGGTCGTTGACGATTCCGCCACGATGCGCCGGATCCTCGTGAACTCACTGCAGCGCATCGGCTACACCGAGTGTGTCGAGGCCGCGGATGGGAAGGAGGCGCTCGATCGCTGCGACGCATCCATTCAGTTCATCATCACCGACTGGAACATGCCCAACATGTCCGGCCTGGAGTTCGCCAAGGCGCTGCGTGCGAATGGTGTCACCACGCCGATCCTCATGGTCACCACGCGCAGCGTACGCGAAGACATCATGGCGGCGATCCAGGCCGGGGTGAACACCTACATCGTGAAGCCCTTCACGCCGCAGGTGCTCAAGGAAAAGGTCGACGCCGTGCTGGCCGGACAGTCCGCGGCGGCGTAACCATGAGCCACCCAACGCGCGAGCGCCTGTACGACTCCGAGGCCGCCCTTCGCCTCGTCGACTCCGCCCTGCTCGACATGACCGGAGAGCCCGGGAGCGTGGCGGAACCCGTGTCGAATGCGCCCAGGCCGCCCGCCGATCTCACGGACTTCGTTGCCCTCGTCGTGCAGGGCTACGGCGAACTGCATCGCGTCCTCGAGGGCCTCCGTGAGAGCCGCGGCGCGCTCCAGCGCTCATCGGTCGACCGGCTTCAGCAGACCCACGACAAACTGCGGGAAGTGTCCGCCGCCACCGAGGTGGCCGCGACCGACATCCTCGATGGGCTCGAGCGCTGCTCGTCGATGGTCGACGAGCTCGATGGGCTCGCCGGCGCGCCGGACGAGTCCACGCGCGGCCCGGTGATTCGGAACGGCATGCGCGACGAACTCTTCGCGCTCATGGGCCACATGCAGTTCCAGGACATCACCAGCCAGCAGCTCGCCTACGCCTCGGCCGTGCTCAGCGACATGGAGACCCGCGTTGCACGCCTCGTGAGCATCCTGCACCCCGCCATGTCGGAGATCATGGGCGAGCAGGTGCCGGCGCTGCTGCACCGGGCACCCTGGGACCCCAACGCTACGCTCCGTCAGCGCGAGGACCGGCAGGCCGTTGCCGATGAGATCGTGGCGAGCAACGCGAAAGCGACCGGGTAGTTCTCGCCCGGCCAACGCGCCCTGAGGGACTCGAACCCCCAACCTTCTGATCCGAAGTCAGACGCTCTATCCGATTGAGCTAAGGGCGCAGGAGTGCGGAAGGGTAAGGGGAGGACCCGACCAAATGCCACTGCGGCGGCCACCTTCGCCGGCCTCGATACCCAGAGTGGGCCGCGCGGCGTCTCGAGGGGCGCCGCGGCCGGTCTCAATCGAAGCACCCCGTGGAAGGCGCGCCAACGAACGGGAGGCAACACCTGCGCCGGCGCGCGTCGGTGGCAAAGCGAGAGCGAAGAATGGGAGCCTCTTCCAGAAAAGCGTCCAACGCAAAACGCCGCCGGACTGGGTCCGTCGGCGTTTGCCTTCTCTATAGTCGGGGCGAGAGGATTTGAACCTCCGACCTCCTGCTCCCGAAGCAGGCGCTCTACCGGGCTAAGCTACGCCCCGAATCGGTAAAGACTGATTGTGGACGCGCTCGGAGAGACTCGAACTCCCAACCTTCTGATCCGTAGTCAGATGCTCTATCCAATTGAGCTACGAGCGCACACCAACTTCTTGCCCTGCAACTACTTGAGCGTGTCCCAGTGGGCGGTACAAGACTCGAACTTGTGACCTCCACGATGTCAACGTGGCGCTCTAACCAACTGAGCTAACCGCCCGGAACTTGAGGCGGGTGGGCCGGTGAGCGGATCAGGATGGGCCGCCGACTCTCCGAGCCGATCGACCAGCCACCTGCTCACTCACCCGCCCACCCGCCCTTGAGAGCGGGAAACGGGACTCGAACCCGCGACCCCAACCTTGGCAAGGTTGTGCTCTACCAACTGAGCTATTCCCGCGTCTGCTGCTGTGTGAGGGGCTGATGAGACCGCTACCGGCTCCCCTTCACATCCCCCGCCGGCCATGGAGGCGAGGGGAATCGAACCCCTGACCTCTTGAATGCCATTCAAGCGCTCTCCCAACTGAGCTACGCCCCCCATCCAGACCCCGGCCAAGGCCCGGATCAGGAACCGGGAATGGTATCCGGGGGTAGTGTCGAAGTCAAGAAAATCACTCTGGCGAAATCGCGTGCTACCAGTATCTTGACTCGACTTTCGCTGCACCCATTTGCTGCCTGACGAGTGCCCGAATCTGGTGCCTCCAGCGCACTGCAGCACGCGCGGAAACTTCCCCCCGCGCCGCAGGATTCCCAACTACACATCAGCGTCCTCGAGGACCTTGCACAATGACCGAAGTCAAGCGCCGACGCCGACGCACGACCCCCCAGGGGATCGCGCCGAGTGAGCCGGAGCGTGATATCCTGGACCAGTACCTCTATGAGGTCAGCACCTACCCGCTCCTCAAGGGCCAGGAAGAAATCGAACTCGCCCGGAAGATCCGCGCCGGCGACCAGGATGCCCTGCAGGAACTCGTCAAGCGCAACCTCCGCTTTGTCATCTCCGTCGCCAAGAAATACCAGAATCGTGGGCTCCCTCTCATCGACCTGATCGGCGAGGGCAATGTCGGCCTGCTCACCGCGGCGAGAAAGTTCGACCCGGACCAGGGCGTCAAGTTCATCTCCTACGCCGTGTGGTGGATCCGACAGGCCATCCTGTCCTCCCTCGCGCGCCAGGGCCGCACCGTGCGCGTCCCCCTCAATCGCACGGCCGACCTCTCGCGCATCATCAAGGCCTCGGAGATCCTCCGCCAAAAGCTCCGGCGCGAACCCTCTCCCGAGGAGCTCTCCCAGCTCACCGGCCTCTCCGTCGACGTCGTCCAGTCGCTCGCCGCCCTCAACACCGGCGACGTGCGCCTCGATGCGCCCATGGACCCCGAAGGCGATCGCGCCCTCATCGAACGCTTTGTCGCCGATGAGATGCCCGACACCGAAGAGGAAGCCATGAACCGCTTCCTCACCGACGAAATCGAACTCGCCCTCTCCACGCTCCCGCCGCGCGACGCCAAGGTCCTGCGCCTCTACTTCGGCCTCGAAGGCGGGCGCGAACACACGCTCGAAGAAATCGGCTCCATGCTCGGCGTCACCCGCGAACGGGTTCGCCAGCTCCGGGACCGCGCCCTCAAGCGCCTCCGCGAAGGCGACGTCGGGCGCGCGCTGAGCAGCTTCGCGGCCTGACCCACTCGCGCGGAGGGCAAACCCCCGCGCAAGGGATGAGGAACAGACGAGCGGACGCTGGACCGGGCCGACGGAAGGAATGCACAGATGGACGCTCGCGAAGGACGCACGGATCGCTCGACAACGAAGCGGGGCCCCCCCCGGGGCCGCGCGTTTAGTTTTCCCCCCCCCCCCCCCCCCCCTTAACGCCACACCTACGGG